>CALUIS010000007.1 GCA_944320765.1 uncultured Paraprevotella sp. | reverse complement strand
GCGTCCTTAGCTCAGTTGGTAGAGCAATTGACTCTTAATCAATGGGTCCAGGGTTCGAATCCCTGAGGGCGTACAAAAGGCAGCCGGGCGGTTGCCTTTTTTTGTGCCGGGCTGAACCACCGCGGGGGATGCCTTCCTTATTTTTAGGCGGAATCGTTGGCTGTTTTCTTACGAAGTGTTATCTTTGCATGAATTTAAAGTAAAAAGAACAAAACCAAACCAAAATGCCTAAAATATCCGTCCGGGGACAGGAAATGCCGGAGTCGCCCATCCGTAAGCTGGCACCGTTGGCCTTTGAGGCCAAAAGCCGGGGAATACACGTATATCATCTGAATATCGGGCAGCCCGACCTGCCGACTCCGCGAGCGGCACTGGAGGCCATCCGGCATATCGACCGCAAGGTGCTGGAGTACAGCCCGAGCCAGGGCTTCCTGAGCTACCGGCAGAAACTGGTGGGCTATTACGCCAAGTATAACATTCACCTGACGGCGGACGACATCATCGTCACTTCCGGAGGTTCGGAAGCCGTGCTGTTCGCTTTCCTTTCGTGCCTGAATCCGGGTGATGAGATTATCGTTCCCGAACCGGCATACGCCAATTACATGGCCTTTGCCATTTCGGCGGGCGCTGTCATCCGTACCATCTCCACCACGATAGAGGAGGGCTTCTCGCTGCCCAAGGTGGAGAAGTTCGAGGAACTGATTAATGAACGTACGCGCGCGATACTTATTTGCAATCCTAACAATCCGACCGGGTATCTGTACACGCGCCGCGAGATGAACCAAATCCGCGACTTGGTGAAGAAATATGACCTGTACCTGTTTTCGGACGAGGTATACCGGGAGTTCATCTATACCGGGTCGCCTTACATCTCGGCCTGCCATCTGGAGGGGATAGAGAACAATGTGGTGCTGATAGACTCGGTGTCCAAACGTTACAGCGAGTGCGGCATCCGCATCGGTGCGCTGATTACCAAGAACGTGGAAGTGCGCAAGGCGGTGATGAAGTTCTGCCAGGCCCGCCTGAGTCCCCCGCTCATCGGGCAAATCGCGGCGGAAGCCTCGCTGGACGAGCCGGAAGAATACGGGCGGGAGGTGTATGACGAATATGTGGAGCGGCGCAAATGCCTGATTGACGGGCTGAACCGCATCCCCGGCGTGTATTCTCCCATACCTATGGGTGCCTTTTATACGGTGGCTAAATTGCCGGTGGACGATGCGGAAGCCTTCTGTGCCTGGTGCCTGAAGGAATTCAACTATGAAGGGGAGACGGTGATGATGGCCCCGGCGGCCGGTTTCTATACCACTCCCGGTTCGGGCAAGAATGAAGTGCGTATCGCCTATGTGCTGAAGAAGGAAGATCTGGTGCGGGCACTTTTTGTCTTGCGCAAGGCACTGGAGGCCTATCCGGGGAGAGTGGTGGAATAAGGTTCAGGGAGGAGGATGAATTTCAGCCTGTTCATAGCACGCCGGCTTTTTCACGGCCGCGGGGATGTGAAAAAAGTGTCGCGTCCGGCCATCCTGATAGCGACTGCCGGCGTGGCGGTCGGCGTGGCGGTCATGATAGTCGCGGTGGCTGTGGCAATGGGTTTCAAGAAGGAAATCAGTGCGAAAGTCACCGGATTCGGTTCCCATGCACAAATCCTGAACTATGAGTCGGTGGCAGCCAGTTCTCCGCGTCCCATCGGCATCCCGTCGGAGTTGATGGAGGAAGTGGGGCAAATTCCCGGAGTGGCTCATGTGCAACGTTTTTCCAACAAAGAAGGAATCCTGAAAACGGACGAGGATTTCAAAGGTATCCTTCTGCACGGGGTGGGGGGCGAGTTTGACGGGACATTCCTGAGAACGGCGTTGGAAGAAGGACGGCTTCCCGCCTTTTCCGATACGGTGGCTTCCAATCAAATCGTGATCTCCAGGCAAATTGCGGACGAATTGCACCTGGAGGTGGGTTCCAAGGTCTTTGCCTATTTCTTTGAGAACTCGGTGCGCACGCGCCGTTTTACAGTGGCCGGCATCTATTGCACCCATCTGGCGGAATTTGACGGGGCGATGGTCTTTACCGACCTTTATA
The DNA here is from genome assembly GCA_944320765.1 of uncultured Paraprevotella sp. Lineage (GTDB taxonomy): Bacteria > Bacteroidota > Bacteroidia > Bacteroidales > Bacteroidaceae > Paraprevotella. Next base: position 115,544 of record CALUIS010000007.1, on the reverse strand, counting down.
CCTGTAACCGCCTGAATGCTTGGAAGCCGGACCAGTATAGCGGACTGGAAATCGCGGTGACGGACCTTGACCGGGTTGAGGCTGTGACCCGGGAACTGGTGAAGCGTGTCAACCGCCAGACGGACACCTACGGCGGGGCCTATATAGCCCTGAGCATACAAGAGCTTTATCCCCAGATTTTCGCCTGGCTCAGCCTGTTGGATGTCAACGTGTGGGTCATTCTGGCTTTGATGGTCGCGGTGGCCGGTTTCACCATGATATCCGGCTTGCTGATTATCATACTGGAGCGCACGAACTTCATCGGGGTGATGAAAGCCCTTGGGGCGACCAACAGCGTCATCCGTCATGTCTTCCTTTATTTTTCCGTGTTCATCATCGGGCGCGGGTTGCTTTGGGGCAATGTCATCGGTATCGGACTGGTGCTGCTTCAGGCTTATGGGGGAGTGTTCCATCTGGACGCATCCACTTATTATGTGGATACCGTTCCGGTTTTGTTTCACGTAGGTTATGTGGCTGCCATTAACGTGGCGACCCTTCTCATCTGCGTGCTTTCGCTCATCGTTCCAAGCTTCCTGGTATCCCGTATCCATCCGGCCAAATCCATCCGTTTCGAGTAACACATGTTGCGGCGGCATTACATTTTCTGTGAAAAATGTTATAGAAACGTAACAGAAGCCAATAGAAAATCGCTATCTTTGCTGTCGAATCAAAAAGAAGCGATTGTATGGAATACATTTATCTGGGGATTGTTATCTTCCTGTTTGCCCTTTCCACTTTTGATTTGTTCGTCGGAGTGAGCAACGATGCCGTGAACTTCCTGGGGTCGGCCATCGGTTCAAAAGTGGCCCGTTTCAAAACCATTCTGATTATAGCGGCGGCCGGTATCTTCGTGGGTGCGACCACAAGCGACGGCATGATGGATATTGCCCGGCACGGCATCTTCCATCCAGAGTTCTTCTCTTTTGCGGAACTGATGTGCGTATTCCTGGCCGTGGTCGCTTCGGACGTGATTCTGCTGGACATCTTCAACACGCTGGGCATGCCGACCTCCACCACGGTGTCGATGGTGTTCGAGCTGCTGGGCGGCAGCACGGCTTTGGCCTTGGTCAAGATGCTCCATGACTCCAGCCTGACTTATGCGGGACTGATCAACACCGACAAGGCCTTCACGGTCATCATGGCCATATTCCTTTCGGTGGCCATCGCTTTCGTCTTTGGCTTGGTGGTGCAGTGGCTGGCCCGCTTGGTTTTCACTTTCCATTATACGAAGCATCTGAAGTATGCCATCGGCATTTTCGGCGGTTTGTCCATCACGTCCATCGCCTATTTCCTTTTGGTGAAAGGCTTCGGCAGCGCGTCCTTCATGACTGCCGATGTGAAGGCCTGGATTGCGGAGCATACCCACGAGATTCTGGTTTCCTTCCTTATAGGCTTTACCGTGTTGATGCAGGTCTTGCATTGGTGCAAGGTCAACGTGTTCAAAATCATCGTGCTTTTCGGTACTTTCTCTTTGGCCATGGCCTTTGCGGGGAACGACCTGGTGAACTTCATCGGAGTGATGCTGGCCGGCTTCTCCTCTTACCAGGATTTCATGGCCACCCCGGGGGCCGACCCTTCCACCCACATGATGGGGGCGTTGAACGAGTCGGCCAGTACGTCCATCTTCTTCCTTGTGGGGGCCGGCATCATCATGACCATCGCCCTGCTGACCTCGAAGAAGGCGCAGAATGTGGTGAAGACTTCCGTGGACCTGTCCCGTCAGACGGCTGGTAACGAGATGTTCGGTTCGTCGCGTTTTGCCCGCCGCCTGGTGAGAAACGTCATCAATGCGAATGAGTTTGTAGTGGAACACATGCCGGGCAAGATGCGTACGTGGATAGACTCGCGGTTCAATTCGGACGAGGCCATCATGCCCAACGGGGCGGCGTTCGACCTGGTGCGGGCTTCTGTCAATCTGGTGCTGGCCGGTTTGCTGATTGTGGTGGGTACTTCTTTGAAGTTGCCGTTGTCCACCACCTATGTGGCCTTCATGGTGGGCATGGGGTCTTCTTTGGCCGACCGGGCGTGGGGGCGTGAGAGTGCCGTGTTCCGCGTCACGGGCGTGGTGTCGGTGATTGGCGGCTGGTTCATGACGGCCGGTGCGGCGTTTTTTCTGTGCTTTACGGTGACGCTGGTCATCCATTTCGGCGGTGTGGTGGCCATGGTCCTGTTGGTGGTCGTGGTGGTGCTGATGCTCATCAACAACAACCGGAGCTACAAGAAGCGGATGGCGGCCGTGCAGCAGGATGAGATTTTCACGGAGCTGGCCCAGACCAACGACAAGGACGAGGCGTGGGCGTTGTTGAACAAGCATATCAGTGTCTACCAGTCCAAGATGGTGCGGTATATCTCCGATGCCTATATGCAGACCACTTCCGGCCTGATTACGGAAGACGTGAAGCTGTTGCGCCGGACTTTGAACAGTCTGGACGACGAGCGGAAGAACTGGAAGGTCATCCGCCGGAAGGAGCTGGTGGGACTCCGCAAAATCGATCCGCTGCAGGCGGTGGAGAAGGACACCTGGTTCCATCTGGCCTGCAACAGTTGCGAGCAGAGCTTGTATTGCCTGAAGCGTATGTGCGAACCCTCTTTGGAACATGTGGACAACAATTTTAACCCCATGCCGGAGGAGTATGTGGCGGAGTTCACGCCTATCCGGGAACGGGTGGAGAAGTTGATGGGCATCATTGCCGAGATGATTGAGAAGGGAGACTACGAACAGGCCCTGCAGGTGCGGCAGTTCGGCGACGAGATGAAAACCCAGCTCTCGCAGCTCCGGAAGATACAGCAGGAGCGCATCCGCAAGGGAGATATGGAGAACCTGAAGATAGAATACCTCTATATGAGTACGTTGCAGGAGACTCAGGAAATCATCGGGCACATGCGCCATTGGGTGCGTGCGTGCCGCAGGTTCCAGCAGGAAAAAGGTGTCGTAACCGTATTGTAACACAAGTTTCATCATCGTGTAACAATGTTCTTGTAATTTTGCATCCGAGAAACAATCACTAAAAGGAAATAAAGTCTGATGAATACAAATTACAGGATACTCGTGGTGGACGATGAGGAGGATTTGTGCGACATCCTGAAGTTCAATCTGGAGAACGAGGGGTATGAGGTGGAGACCGCCAATTCCGCCGAAGAGGCGTTGCGGATGGACCTGACGAAATTCCACCTTTTGTTGCTGGACGTGATGATGGGGGAGATTTCAGGCTTCAAAATGGCCAAGATGCTCAAGCAGGTGCGCGAGACGCGCGACATCCCCATCATTTTCCTCACGGCGCGCGACACGGAGAACGATGCCGTCACAGGGTTCACGCTGGGGGCGGACGACTATATCTCCAAGCCTTTTTCATTGCGTGAGGTGCAGATGCGCATCAAGGCCGTGCTCCGCCGCACGGCACCGCGCCAGACCGTGCCTGCGGCCTACATCGGTTTCAAGGAACTGAAGTTGGACCTGAACAAGAAGGAAGCCACTCTGGGCGGCGAGTCCCTGCAGCTGACCAAGACGGAATTCGAGATTCTCCGGCTGCTGCTGGAAAACGAGGGGCGTGTCTTTTCGCGGGCGGAGATTCTGCGGCGCATCTGGAACAACGATGCGGAGGTGCTCGACCGTACGGTGGACGTGAACATCACCCGCCTGCGCAAGAAACTGGACGGCTATGGGAAGTACGTCGTGACCCGTTTGGGATACGGCTATTGTTTTGACACTTCGGTGAAGGACTGAGATGAAAAGGACGTGCCTGTCGTTCAGCCAATATCTGTTTTTTTCCGTCACGGCGATATATTGTGTGTTCGTGGCGGGATTCCTCTATTACCAATACCATCGCGAGAAGCAGCATAAGGTGGAGCTGCTGAACTCCACCCTGACGATGTTCAACGTGGATTTGTACGACCATCTTTCGGACCCGGGATTTTCCGTGGAAGGCTATGTGGAGCGTTACAGCCGTCGGCATCATTTGCGCGAACTTCGGGTCACTATCGTGGACAGCGGCGGAAAGGTGCTTTTCGACAACGACATTCCTTCGGGACAGACACCGGACAACCATCTGGACCGTGAGGAGATACGCGACGCGCTGGCCGACGGGGACGGTTATTCCATCAAGCGGACCTCGGAAACCTTGGGAGGCGCGTTCTTCTATTCCGCCAATTATTTTCCGGACAAGAAACTGTTCGTGCGCAGCGCCTTGCCTTACGACACCAATCTGATTGACATGCTGAACGCGGACGAAGGTTATTTGTGGTTTACCTTTCTGCTTTCGGCCATCCTGCTGCTGGTGTTCTACAACCTGACGGAGCGGTTGGGGGCGATGATCACGCAGCTCCGCAAGTTCGCTTACCGGGCCGACCAGGACGAGGCGGTGGACACGGACGACCTGAAAGGGTTGGGCAACACAGACCTGGGGCAGATTTCCCGCCATATCGTGGATATCTATACCCGTTTGCGCAAGACCAAGGACGACTTGTTCCGCGAGCGCGAGAAGCTCATCACCCACCTGCAGATTTCCAACGAGGGGCTGGCCATCTTCAATGCCGGAAGGGACGTGGTGCTGGCTAACGGGCTTTTCATGCAGTACATCAACCTGATATCCGACCGCAACATCGGGGCGGTGGAGGAGGCTTTCCAAGTGAAGGAGCTGCAACCCTTGGTGGAGTTCATCCGGATGTCCCGCGAGAACTTCACTCAGGGCGAGTTGCGGCAGAAATTGCTTGTGGTCGACAAGAACGGTTATGTGTTCAACCTCTCCGTGGCCTTGTTCGTGGACAACAGTTTCGAGATTTCCATCTCAGACATTACCAAACAGGAGGAGCAGGCCCGCATGAAGCAGCAGATTACTCAAAACATAGCCCACGAGTTGAAGACCCCCGTGAGCAGCATCCAGGGTTATCTGGAAACCATCCTCAACAATCCCGACCTTCCGCCTGAGATGCTCAGAAAATTCCTGGAACGCAGTTTCGCGCAAAGCAACCGACTGACCAACCTCTTGCAGGACATCTCCACCCTGACACGCATGACAGAAGCCGGACAGCTGATAGATGTGGCGGAGGTGGACATCGCCCCCATGATTCACAACATCGTGATGGAACTGGCCCTGAAGCTAGAAGAAAGGCAGATGACGGTGGACGTGAACGTGCCGGAGAAGATGGTCATCCAGGGCAATTCTTCGTTGCTCTATTCCATCTTCCGCAACCTGATGGACAACGCCATCGCGTATGCCGGGAACGGCACGCACGTGAACATCGTGTGCTATTCGGAGGATGAGGAAAGCTATTACTTCTCCTTCAGCGACAACGGGGTGGGGGTGGCACCGCAGCACCTGGGGCGCATCTTCGAGCGTTTCTACCGCGTGGACAAGGGACGGAGTCGCAAGTTGGGCGGAACCGGCTTGGGGCTGGCCATCGTGAAGAATGCCGTGCTGTTCCATGGCGGGAACATCAACGCACGTCCCACCGGCACGGGGCATGGTTTGGAGTTCATCTTCACGTTGAAGAAGAGCAGGCACAATTGATGCATTCCTTGATGACGTAAGTATACAAAAAACTCTTGCAAACTTGGCTTGTTTGCAAGAGTTTTTGTGACTCCTACAGGATTCAAACCTGTAACCTTCTGATCCGTAGTCAGATGCTCTATTCAGTTGAGCTAAGGAGCCTCCTCGTTTTTTCTGACTGCAAAGGTAGTGCTTTTCTCCGTAACAGCCAAATATAGGTCCTTTTTTTTGAGATGATTGAGCGTTTATCGCAATCAGTTTATCGCAATCGAAAACGGAAGCAGGCCGGGGGTATTTCCCCGGCCTGCGGTCATATACAAGGCAATAAGGCATTTTACTGAATCAGGTCGATGCTGCGTTTCACGAAGTTACTCAACGCCTCGCCCTTCAGCATACCGTTCTGCAGCAAGGCCAGGTCGATGAGCTGGTGCACTTTCTTGTTGTCCTTGCCGTATGCGGCCAGCACGTCGTTCTTCTTCTTCTCCTCGGCGGCGATGTCGTTGTGGCATTTCTCGAGTTCGTCTTTCTGGGCTTGGTCGATTTCCTCGGGCTTCTTGCCTTCCTGTTGCTGATGGAGCACGGCCTCGCGGGCGTGCAGGCCCTTCAGTTCGGCCTCAATGGGCTTCAGCTGTTCGGCCGTGCCGTTCTCGCTGTCCTCCAGCACCTCCTTGATGAGCCGGTGGTCGGTGTTCAGCACCAGCGTGTACATGTCCGGCATCTCGCCGTAGAACGACATGCCCGGCTGGATGTGCGCCATGTCCTTCATGCGGCGCATGTATTCGCTTTGCGTGATGGCGACCGGCATACCGTTCTCGCCCATGGCCTGAGTCTCCACGTGGAACTCCGTCTTGTCCAGTTTGGGCATCTGGAAGTTGAACACGGCTGACAAATTGGCACTTCTCCCGGCTTCCAGTTCCGACTTGTTGGCATCTTCCTTCACGATGAGGCGGTCGATGATGTCCGCGTCCACCCGGGTGAAGCGGCTCTTCTCAATCTTACGTTCCAGCATGGATACCATCGGCGTGTCCAGCTGGCCGTTGAGCAGCAGCACGCTGTAGCCTTTGTTCTTGGCGGCCTCGATGTAGCTGTATTGCGCCTCTTGGTTCTGGGCGTACAGGTAAATCACGTTGCCGTCCTTGTCCGTCTGGTTGTCCTTGATGAGCGTCTGATACTCCTCGAAGGTGAAGTATTTGCCGTCGCAGTCCTTGAAGAGGGCGAAGTTCTTGGCTTTCTCGTAGAAGTCCTCCTCGGTGAGCATGCCGTAGTTGATGAAAATCTTGATGTCGTCCCACTTCTCCTCGAACTCCTTGCGGTCGTTCTTGAACAGGCTTTGCAGGCGGTCGGCCACCTTCTTGGTGATGTAGCCCGAAATCTTCTTCACGTTGCTGTCGCTCTGCAGGTAGCTGCGGCTGACGTTCAGTGGGATGTCCGGCGAGTCGATGACGCCGTGGAGCAGGGTGAGGAAGTCCGGCACGATGCCTTCCACGCTGTCGGTGACGAACACCTGGTTGCAGTACAATTGTATCTTGTTGCGCTGCAGCTCGATGTTGTTCTTGATTTTCGGGAAATAAAGCACGCCCGTGAGGTTGAACGGGTAGTCCACGTTCAGGTGGATCCAGAACAGCGGCTCGTCGCTCATCGGGTAAAGGTCGCGGTAGAACTTCTTGTAGTCCTCGTCTTTCAGTTCCGACGGTTTCTTGGTCCATATCGGGGTGGTGTCGTTGATGACGTTGTCCTCGTCCGTGTCCACCATCTTGCCGTCCTTCCATTCCGTCTTCTTGCCCAGCACGACGGGTACGGGGAGGAAGCGGCAGTACTTGTGGAGCAGCTCGTCAATCTTGTTCTTCTCCAGGAACTCCTTGCAGTCATCGTCGATGTACATGATGATGTCCGTTCCCCGGTCGTCCTTCTCCGTCTCCTCAATCTCATAGGAAGGACTGCCGTCACAGCTCCATTTCACGGCTTTCGCCCCTTCCTGATAGCTCTTGGTGACAATCTCCACTTTCTTGCTCACCATGAAGGCCGAGTAGAAGCCCAGTCCGAAGTGTCCGATGATGGCGTTGGCGTCATCCTTGTATTTGTCCAAAAAATCGTTGGCGCCCGAGAAGGCAATCTGGTTGATGTATTTGTCGATTTCCTCTTCCGTCATGCCGAGCCCGCGGTCGCTCACGGTGATGGTGCCTTTGTCCTTGTCCACGTTCACGGATACCTTCAGTTCGCCGGTCTCGCCCTTGAAGTCGCCTTTGTTGGCCAGTGTCTTCAGCTTTTGCGTGGCGTCCACGGCGTTGGAAACGATTTCACGGATGAAGATTTCATGGTCGCTGTACAAGAACTTTTTGATGACGGGGAAGATGTTCTCTGTCGTAACCCCAATGTTTCCTTTTTGCATGATATTTGGTTTTTATCTGTTTTGTTTGATTTTGTTGTGCGCCCGCCATCGGGCGGACAACCGTAAGTGTACAAAAAAAGTGCCAAGCATCGGTTCTGCCTGGCACTTTAACATATATTTGTGGTTACTCTTCAGCCGGTCCGTGGCTGATGGCGAGCTTGCCATCGTCGGCGGCATGTACGGTCAGCGTCTCGCCTTCGTGAAGCTCTTCATTGATGACCAGTTCGCAGATGCCGTCCTCCAGATAAGTCTGCAAGGCCCGTTTCAGCGGTCGTGCGCCGTATTGCACGTCATATCCCTTGCGGGCGAGGAAGTCTTTGGCATCCTCTTCCACCTGCAGGCTGTAGCCCATCTCCTTCACCCGTTTGGCTATCGGTTTCAGTTCGATGTCCACGATGCGCTTGATGGCCGGCAGGTCCAGCTGGTCGAAGTTGATGATGTCGTCCAGACGGTTCAGGAACTCGGGGGCGAACTGCTTGTTCAGGGCCTTTTGGATGACGGTCCGGCCGTATTCCTTATTCGTCAGCACCGTGTCGTCCGGACGGCTGAAGCCGATGCCTTTGCCGAATTCCTTCAGCTGCCGTGTGCCGCAGTTCGAGGTCATGATGATGACCGTGTTCTTGAAGTCCACCGTCGTGCCGTTGCTGTCCGTCAGCCGTCCTTCGTCCATCACCTGCAGCAGGATGTTGAACACGTCGTGGTGCGCTTTCTCCAGCTCGTCGAGCAGGAGGATGGAGTAGGGCTTGCGGCGCACTTTTTCAGTGAGCTGTCCGCCTTCCTCATGCCCCACATATCCCGGAGGGGCGCCCACCATGCGGCTCACGGTGTGCTTCTCCATATACTCGCTCATGTCGATGCGGATGAGGGCATCCTCGCTGCCGAACATGTATTCGGCCAGTTTCTTGGCCAGGTAAGTCTTGCCCACGCCGGTGGGGCCGAGGAACATGAAGGCGCCGATGGGCTTGTTCGGGTCTTTCAGTCCCACCCGTCCGCGCTGGATGGCGCGTACCAGCTTGTCGATGGCCTCGTCCTGCCCGATGACCTCCTGTTTCAGGTTCCTGGCCATGTCCTTCAGCTTGTGTCCTTCGTCCTGTCCCATGCGTTGGAGCGGGATGCCCGTCATCATGGACACCACCTCGGCGATTTGGTCCTCGTCCACGGTCACCCGTTCGCGGCTCAGTTTCTCCTCCCATTCCGCCTTCATGCGGTTCAGTTCCTCCTGCAGGTTGGCTTCCTGGTCGCGGTAGTCTGCCGCCAGCTCGAAGTTCTGGGCCTTCACCGCCTCGTTCTTCAGGGTGTGGATTTCATCAATGCGTTTCTCCTGCTCCTCCATTTCCTTGGAGACGGGAGAGTGGGTGATGTGTATGCGCGATCCCGCCTCGTCCATGGCGTCGATGGCCTTGTCCGGGAAGCAGCGGTCCGAGATGTAGCGTTCCGTGAGGCGTACGCAGGCCTTGAGGGCTTCGGGGGTGTAGCGCACATTGTGGTGGTCTTCGTAGCGGTCCTTGATGTTTTCCAGAATCTGGAGCGTCTCTTCCGGCGTGGTGGGTTCCACCATCACCTTTTGGAAGCGCCGTTCCAACGCGCCGTCCTTCTCGATGCTCTTGCGGAACTCGTCGGTCGTGGTGGCCCCGATGCACTGTATTTCCCCGCGGGCCAATGCCGGTTTCAGCATGTTGGCCGCGTCCATGCTGCCCGGGGCGGAACCCGCGCCGATGATGGTGTGTATCTCGTCGATGAAAAGGATGACGTCGGGGTTCTTCTGCAGTTCGGTGAGGATGCTCCGGATGCGTTCCTCGAACTGCCCGCGGTATTTCGTGCCGGCCACCACGGCCGCCATGTCAAGGGCAATCACGCGCTTGTCGAACAGCGTGCGCGACACCTTCTTCTGCACGATGCGCAGGGCCAGTCCTTCCACGATGGCGGACTTGCCCACTCCCGGCTCACCTATTAATATAGGGTTGTTCTTTTTCCTCCGGCTCAGGATTTGCGACACGCGTTCGATTTCCCTTTCGCGTCCCACCACGGGGTCCAGCACGCCGTCTTGCGCGGCGCGGGTCAGGTCGGTGCCGAAGTTGTCCAGCACCGGCGTGTTGTTGGCCGATTTCCGTTGGGGCTGTGCCGTTTGTGTGCGGGCGGCGTTGGATTCGTTCATCGGATTCCCGCCGTTCGGGTTTCTCCGTTCGTACTCCTCTTCCTCTTCTTCCTCGTCCGGGAATCCGAAGCCGGACTGGATGTCCGTCTTTTCCGTCTTTTGGGTGAAGAGGTTCAATATGTCCGTATAGCGGATGCCGTTTTCCTCCAGGATGCGGCACGCGTTGTTGTCTTTTTCTTTCATGATGGCTAAAAGTATGTGTTCCGTGTCGGCCACTTGCGCTTTGAGCATCCGGGCCTCCAACAGGCAGAGCCTCATGATTTTGGCCGCTTTTTCGCTCAAGATGATTTCGGCGCTGTTGTCTGTGCCGTTGGCAGAAGTGTTTTGTACCGATTGTTCCGCGCGCAGTTTCACCGATTTGAAGTCGAGGTTGAGCAGGCGCAGGATTTGTATGGCCTTTCCCTCTCCTTCACGGATCAGTCCGAGCAGCAGGTGTTCCGGAGCCACGCAGTCGTTGTGCAGGCGTATGGCTTCTTCTTTGCTGTAGATTAAGACTTCTGAGATTTTGGGTGAAAATTGATTGTTCATGCTGTGCAAATTCCTCCTCTTAGTGGCTTCCGCCGCAAATATACTTATAATATTGGGAATGGCATACAAAACTTGTGCCAAAAAAGCTTCTCGCGGCGCAACTTTAAGAAAAATATTGCTTTCGTGTCCATTTGCGGGGAGGCTCGCGTGTCGTGGCTGGCCGGATTTGTCCGTGCCTCTTTGGAATGGGATGGAATTCCGTCCCCATTTCCGGCGTTTCTGTGGCAGTGGCCGGGCGGAGACCCTGCGGAGGCCGTAATTGTACTCTGCGGAGAGTATTCGAGTACTCTGTGGAGAGTATTCGAGTACTCTGTGGGAAGTACGCTGGCGGAGTCCGCATGTCGCGGCGGGAGCGTTTCGGCCGGAATTCCGGGCGGAACGCAACCGTGCCGGTCCGCAGGAAGGCGCGTGGTGCCGTAAGCCGTTAATTTTTGGCCGTTTTCTTTCGTATTCTCTCAAAAAGTAGTAATTTTACGTGCTTTTTGGAGCATAGGAAGATTTTATATTGTAACACAAATAAATAATGTTGGATCAAGACAGAATCATAAAAGTGAACATTGAGACCGAGATGCGCAAGTCGTATATCGACTACTCAATGTCCGTAATCGTATCCCGCGCCTTGCCGGACGTGCGCGACGGTTTCAAGCCCGTCCACCGGCGTATATTATATGGTATGCGGGAATTGGGCAACACACACGACAAACCTTATAAGAAATGTGCCCGTATCGTCGGGGAAGTGCTGGGTAAGTATCACCCGCACGGTGACTCTTCCGTCTACGGGGCATTGGTCCGCATGGCCCAGGAGTGGAGCATGCGTTATACCTTGGTGGACGGACAGGGCAACTTCGGTTCCGTGGACGGCGACAGCGCGGCGGCCATGCGTTATACCGAGGCGCGCCTGCAACTGATGGGCGAGGCCATGATGGACGACCTGGAGAAGGAGACCGTGGACATGACGAACAACTTCGACGACACGTTGAAGGAGCCGACCGTGATGCCGACCAAGATACCGAACCTGCTGGTGAACGGGGCCAGCGGTATCGCCGTGGGTATGGCCACCAACATCCCGACCCACAACCTGGGGGAGGTGGTTGACGCCTGCGTGGCTTACATCGACAATCCCGACATAGACATCGACGGGCTGATGGAGCATGTCAAGGCCCCCGACTTCCCGACCGGCGGCTTCATTTATGGGATGCAGGGCGTGCGTGAGGCGTACGAGACGGGACGCGGACGCATCGTCATGCGGGCGCGTGCCGAAATCGAGCCGGGAGAGAGCCATGACAAGATTGTGGTGACGGAAATCCCTTACGGCGTGAACAAGGCGGAGCTGATCAAGCAGATTGCCGACCTGGTGAACGACAAGAAGATCGACGGCATCAGCAACGTAAACGACGAGTCCGACCGCGAGGGTATGCGCATCGTGGTGGATGTGAAGCGCGATGCCAATGCCAATGTGGTGCTGAACAAGCTGTTCAAGATGACCCCCTTGCAGACCAGCTTCAGCGTGAACTGCATCGCGCTCGTCAAGGGGCGGCCCAGGCTGCTTTCCCTGAAAGACTGCATCTCCAATTTTGTGGACCATCGTCACGATGTGGTCATCCGCCGCACGAGATATGACTTGCGGAAGGCGGAGGAACGGGCGCACATCCTGGAAGGTCTGATCATCGCCAGCGACAACATCGACGAGGTGGTGCATATCATCCGGGCGGCGCAGAATCCGCAGGCTGCTATTGAAGGTTTGATGGCACGTTTTGAGTTGGACGAAGTGCAGGCCAAGGCCATCGTGGAGATGCGCTTGCGCCAGCTGACCAACCTGATGCAGGAACAGCTCCGGGGAGAATATGACGACTTGTTGAAGCAAATCGAATATTTCAAGCAGATTCTGAGTGATGACAGCCTTTGCATGAAGGTCATCAAGGACGAGTTGGTAGAGGTGAAGGAGCAGTTCGGCGACGAGCGGCGTTCCGAAATCGTCTACTCCAGCGAGGAATTCAATCCGGAAGACTTTTATGCGGACGACGAGATGGTCATCACCATCAGCCACATGGGCTATATCAAGCGCACCCCGCTGGCCGACTTCCATGCCCAAGGGCGTGGCGGCGTAGGCAGCAAGGGTACCAGCACGCGCGACACGGACTTCGTGGAATACATCTATCCGGCCACGATGCACAACACGATGCTCTTCTTCACGCAGAAGGGACGTTGCTTCTGGATGAAGGTGTACGAGATCCCGGAAGGGGCCAAGAACTCCAAGGGACGGGCCATCCAGAACATGCTCAATATCGACCCGGACGACGCCATTAACTTGTGCCTGCGAATCAAGAACCTGAACGACGCCGAGTTCTGCAGGTCGCACTATGTGGTGTTCTGCACGAAGAACGGCATCATCAAGAAAACCTGCCTGCAGGAATATTCGCGTCCCCGTGCCAACGGTGTGAACGCCATCACCATCCGTGAGGACGACCGCGTCATCGGCGTGCGCCTGACCAACGGGGAGAACGAGATTGTCCTGGCCAACCGCAACGGGCGGGCCATCCGTTTCCACGAGAGCAAGGTGCGCGCCATGGGACGTACGGCTACCGGCGTGCGCGGCATGACGATAGACGAGGACGGGCAGGACGAGGTCGTCGGAATGGTTTGCGTGAACGACCCGCAGAACGAAACCATCATGGTGGTCAGCGAGCAAGGTTACGGAAAGCGTTCAGACATTGAGGACTACCGCGTGACCAACCGAGGGGCGAAGGGCGTGAAGACCCTGAACATCACGGAAAAGACCGGCAAGCTGGTGGCCATCAAGGTGGTGACGGACGAGAACGACCTGATGATTATCAACAAGAGCGGCATTACCATCCGTCTGAAAGTGGCCGATGTGCGGGTGATGGGCCGCGCCACGCAAGGGGTGCGCCTGATTAACCTGGAGAAACGCAACGACCAGATCAGCAGCGTCTGCAAGGTGCAGACCCAGACGGAAGAAGAGGAGGACGAGGCCGTTGGGCCGGAACCGGATGCCATGCCGATGACGGAGAATGACGGAACCGTATCCGGGCAGCCGGCTGACGGGAAGGCTTCGGAAGAGACAGAAGAGTGAGTTATAAACTTTTAATTTGTGAATGTATGAAAAAGTATGTATTATCCATCGCGTTGTTGGTCGCTTCGACCGGCATCTTCGCGCAAAACCGTGTGGTGAAGAAAGCTTTGGGGCTGGTCAACCAGGTGACAACCGCGATTAGCGAAGGCAAGCCGATGGACACGGCGGCCTTGGATCAGGCACAAGGTTTCCTTACGGAAGCTTTCAACAGCGGGGAGACCAAGGACATGGCTTTGGCTTGGAATGTGCAGGGCAATGTCTATCAGCTTATCTTCAGTGACGAATTGAACAAGGCGGCGGCACAGCAGCCTTTGGACACGGCTAAGTTCGTGAAGAACCTGTTTGCCTGCATCGATGCTTATGAGAAGTGCTGTGAGAATGACGAGAAGCAGACCTATACGGAGGAGAACAAGGCCAAGCTGAAGCAATACCGCCTGTTCGTCTATTACGCCGGTGTGTTCAACCTGCAGAATGGAAAGTCCAAGGAGGCTTACGATGCTTTCGACAAGTGGATGAAATATCCGGAAGAAATCAAAGCACTGGCCGGTGACCCGTCCTTGCAGAACGATTCTACGGTGAACAAGGCCGAGGTGGCTTATTATGCCTGCCTGTCGGCTTACCAGAGCGGGGAGTATGACAAGGTGGGGACTTACATGGACGAGGCCTTGAAGTATGACAAGGAGGCCAAGACCGTGAGACAGCTGCACCTGAAGGCATTGGAAGAGAGCGGCGACACGGCACAGTGGGTGACCGTCTCCCGTCAGTATGGCGCGGAAGACGAGACCACGGCCCAGAACCTGATTGCCTATTATCTGAAGAAGAATGACAATGCCGGGGCATTGTCTTTTGCGGAAGAGCTGATAGCCAAGAACCCGAACAGCACTTTGGCCAACTATGCCAAGGGCGTGGTTTTCTTCGGGCAGAAGAAATATGAGGAAGCGTTGCCGTTCTTCGTGAAAGCCTTGGAGATTGACCCGGAGTATACCGACGCTTACTATAATGCGGGCGTATGCTGCTGCAACGTAGGCTCTGGCATCAACGACAAGATTTCCACCATGAAGTTCAAGACGCAGGCCGACTATGACAAGGAAATCAACAAGGTGAAAGACTGGTACCGGAAAGCGGAACCCTATTTCCTGAAGATGCGGGAGCTGGTGCCGGACGAGCCGAACAGATGGGCCTATAACCTGAAGCAGATTTACTATGTGACGGGAGACAAGGAGAAAGAGGCCGAAATGGACATCTATCTCAAATAAGCGGAAAGGACTGCTTTTATAAATCAGGGGTGATGTCTGGCAGGACGGCAGGCATCGCCCCTTTTGGCTTTTTTCGGATGAGGAGATTGCTTTTTATCATAATGCTGGCTTTTTTCGGTCGGATGCTGCCGGCCGGTGGGGCGAACGTGGTGCGCGAGGCACGCCAGGTCATCAGGAATGCCCGTTATGAGGAGAACGGGGATGAGGCCCGCAAGGTGACGGAGCGTTTGAATACGGCCGAGAAGAACCTGTTGGATGCGCTTGCCAAGGAAGAGCGTCCTTTGAAAAAGGCGGAGATGTATTACATGGCGGCATTGGTCCAATGCCGGTTCAATGACATAGAGAATGAGAAAGTGTATCTGAAACGGGCGTATGACACTACACTTTATTATAACAGCATTTATAACGCCTATCGCTATCTCGCGAAGTGTGACTCTGCCGAACATTCGATGGGAGAGGGGGGCAAACGTAAGTTCAGGCCCAAGGTCCGCAAAAGGCTGTTGGAGCATCGTCCTAACCTGTTGAATGCCGGACGTTTCTATTTGCGGAAAAGGAATTATGAGGAAGCGCACCGTTTCCTGGGCCTGTATTTGTCTTCCGCCGGATATCCTTTGCTGAGGGAAGACTTTCTCGCACAGAATGATTCGATGTATGCCCGTGTGGCCTATTGGATGGTAGCCGTAGGGTATCACATCGGCGCATACGGGGATGTCATCCGTTACATGCCCGAGGCCATGCGTTTCCATAGGAACCGGAACTATGTGGAAGAGTACCTTTGCCGCTCCTATCTGGCATTGAATGATACGGCCGCCTGGCTTCATGAGTTGCAGCGCGGACTCTTGAATTTTCCGGACCATGTGTATTTCTTTACCAGCCTGCAGGAATATCTGACCCGTAAGGGACGCTACGATGATGCCTTGTCTTTCGCGGAGCTGATGATCCGATATGACCCGAAGAACAAGGTATTTTGGCATGCCAAAGCCTTGGCGTGTATGCGCAAGAAGGATTATGACGGTTGTGTGGAGAGTTGCGATGTGGTGCTGACGTTGGACAGCATGGACATAGAGGCCAACTTTTTCAAGGGGCTGGCTTATTGCCGGATGGCGAAGAGGGCTTCCGATGCCATGAAGCAGGAGGATTTGAGAAGTGCCGCATATCAGAGGTACAAGATGGACATGGTGGGATATTATGCACGCGCGGAGAAGCCTTTGGAGCGGGTGCGCGGGCTTTCCCCGGACAAGGCCGACCGATGGGGGCCTTTGCTGTATCAAGTCTATCTGTATCAGAATAAGGGCCGTGAGTTTGAAGAGATAGAGCGGCTTTTGGAACAAACGAAAGAATCAGGCAAACCATGACGGATGAAAGACTGAAAATCTATATGGCTCCCATGCAGGGATATACGGACGTGCCTTTCCGGAACAGCTTTGAAAAACGTTTCGGAGGAGTGGAGGCTTATTATACTCCCTTTGTCCGGTGGGAACGCGAAGGGGTGAGAAGGAAAGACATGAGGGATTTGAATCCGGAGGCCAACAGGGTCACACGTCTCGTGCCGCAAATCATGGCCGGTTCGGCCGACGAGGCGGATGCGGTCTTGGGACAGATTGGCGGATGGGGGTATAAGGAATTCGACCTGAACATGGGATGCGCTTTCCCGGTGGTGGCCAAGAAAGGGAAAGGCTGTGGCATTCTGCCTTATCCCGAACGTGTGGAAGATTTGCTGCGGATCGCGGAGCGTCATCCGGAACTTTCCTTTTCGGTCAAGATGCGTCTGGGATACGATGACCCCTCGGAGTGCATGGCCCTTCTCCCTGTGTTGAATCAGGCGCGTTTGTCCGGTGTCGTCGTACACGCACGGACGGGACGGCAACAGTATAAAGGGGATTGCGACCGTGAGGCGTTTGCCCGTTTTGCCCGGGAGTGTGTCCATCCGGTCGTCTATAATGGTGGTGTCTCCACGTTGGACGAACTGGATGCGCTGAGGGGTGAAATGCCGTATCTGGACGGTGTCATGATTGGGCGTGGGCTGTTGGCGTCCCCTTGGCTGGCGGCGGAGTATCGCTGTGGGACGGGATGGGACAAGGAGAGGCGGATGTCGGCCTTGCGGGGGCTGCACGGCGATTTGTTGGACCATTATGCCCGGACGCTGGAGGGCGGGGAGAAGCAGCTCCTGACCAGGATGAAGACCTTTTGGGAATACTTGTGTCCGGATGCAGACCGGAAGGCGCGCAAGAAAATCCTGAAAGCCCGGAATGTGCCGGAATACACTCAGGCTGTTTTCCGGTTGTTGCAAGAAATGTAAGAGTAGAAACCATTAATCTTGATTTTCATGAGACGGATATTGTTGTTTTGTATGATGGGGCTTTCCGGCATGTGGGGATTTGCCCAGCAGAATGAGGGGCTTGACAAGGGGCGGGCCATGAAGGAGCCTATGGTACACGACCCGGTGCTGGCCCGGGAGGGAGACACCTATTATTTGTATTGCACCGGCCAGGGGATTTCTTCTTTCTCGTCGAAAGACTTGTCCGTGTGGCAGATTGAGCGTGGCGTGTTTCCGGAACCGCCCCGTTGGGCTATGGACAGCATCAAGGGGTATCGCGGCCATACGTGGGCACCGGACATCCTTTATTATAAAGGCAACTACCATTTGTTTTATTCCTGTTCCACTTTTGGGAAAAACACGTCTGCCATAGGCCATGCTTACCGCAGGACGCTGGATCCGTCCGCCAGCGAGCCATGGACCGATACCGGTGCGGTCATCGTGTCGCATACCCGTGACAATTTCAATGCCATCGACCCGAATGTCATCATTGACGGTGACGGTACGCCGTGGATGGCTTTCGGGTCTTTCTGGGGCGGGATACAGCTGGTCCGGCTGACGGAGGACTTGTCGTCCCTTGCGGTTCCGGAGGAGAGGCATACCATTTGTACGCGCCTTTATGCGGATTCTCTCTCTTCAGTCCCGCCGCGGCAGGTGAATGCGGTGGAAGCTCCTTTCATCTTCCGGCATGGGGATTATTACTATTTGTTCGTGTCGTACGATTTCTGTTGCAGAGGGTTGAAGAGCGACTATAAGGTCGTGGTGGGGCGTTCGGCCCGGGTCACTGGCCCGTATGTGGACAGGGAGGGACGTGAACTGACGAAAGGAGGCGGAAGCCTGGTCGTGGCCGGCAATGAGGATTTCGTGGCCATCGGGCATAGCGCGGCCTATCATCTGGACGGGAAGGATTATTTCATGGCCCATGGCTACAGCCGGTCGAAGGACGGAGCCAGCTTGCTCTTCCTGCGCGAGATGACGTGGGATGCCGACGGGTGGCCGGTGGTGGATGCTTCAAAATAAAAAAGTTCTTAAAAAGGATGCGGCGGAGAAGAGGATGTATGACTTCTTTGTACCTTTGAACGCTAAAAAAGGGATATTATGAGAATGAATGCGAGCCGGTGGCCTTTGTTCCTGGCGGGAGCCATGGGGTTGTCTTTGCTTTCGTGCGAGGATGAGATGGATGACTCGTGGTATGATGAGGGGCAGGAGCCGAAAGAGACCACCTTTTTATTATATATGGTAGGGCAGAATGACCTGAAAAACTCTTTGCTGGCCAATATTGAGGATTTGAAGACAGGGCTGTCCCTGTCCGATGTGGATGCGAATGTGTTGGTATATGCCGACATCAGTTCCACGCCGACGCTTTACCAGATTGCAAAGGACCGGAGCGGGAATGTGCGGCAGACGACGGTGAAGACTTACCCCGACCAGTATTCTGTGGACCCCTCCGTCATGAAGGATGTCATCAATGACGTGCTGGCGCAATATCCGGCCCGGCATTATGGCGTGACTTTCTCGTCCCACGCGGACGGAAGCCTGTATCGTCAGCAGACGGTAGGAAAGCGTTCTTTCGGTTATGAGGGAAGCCAGGGGCTGGGCATGAACATAACGGATATCCGTCAGGCGTTGGACGGCTGTCCCCGTCTGGACCTGATTTTGTTCGATGCCTGTATGATGGCCAGCGTGGAGACAGCTTATGAGTTGAAGGGCAATGCCCGCTATTTCCTGGCGGCACCCAATTCCGTTCCGGCTGAAGGTTTTCCGTACGACAAGGTCCTGCCCTATATCCTACGGATGGACGCTTCCGGGCTGAGCCGTGCGGCGGAGGGGTATATGACCTACTTCCGTAACAACGGAGTGGAATGGGACAATTTCGTGTCCGTGAGCCTGACCGACTTGTCACGTATGGATTCATTGGCCTTGTATATGGATTCCTTGTTCCAGGACGAGACTGTACACCAGCGGGTGAGGGAACTGGACCGTGACCGGCTGCAGCATTTTGAGAACGGCTATCCCTTGTATGATTATGGGGAATGGGTGGACAGCGTCGGAGGGGCGTGCCGCTATGTGGCAGAGGTCCGCCGGGTGCTGGATGATGCGGTCATCTATAAGGCGCATAATGACTACAGCTCCGTGAACGACTATACAGCCATGCCGGAAATCCCCGTCAAGGACGGGGCCTTTTGCGGGCTGAACACTTATGTGCCGGACGAGATTCCCGGATTGTTCTATACGGAAGCGGCCCAAATGGAGTATTTCACCTCCCAGAAGTGGTACCGTGATGCTGGATTCTGGCGGGTGCCGTTATACAACGTGTTCGAGCCGGAAGAGGCGGAATAGGCTGCCCGGGAGGACAGGAAGGGGGGATTCACGCTTGGAAGGGCTGGTGTCCGTAAGATTTTGCGCGTTTATTCCCCGTAAGTGCGAAACAATTCGTATCTTTGCCAACAAGTTTTAGAAGAATAATTTTGTTATTGCTATGGCTTATAACTTATTGAAAGGTAAGCGCGGTATCATTTTCGGAGCGTTGAACGACGCTTCCATCGCGTGGAAAGTGGCGGAACGTGCCGTGGAGGAAGGTGCGCAGATCGTGTTGACCAATACGCCGGTGGCCTGCCGGATGGGGACGATTGCGGAGTTGGCGGAGAAGACTCATGCGACAGTCATTCCGGCCGACGCCACGTCCGTGGAAGACTTGGAGAATCTGTTTGTGGAGGCCCAGAAAGCGATGGGCGGGAAGATTGACTTCGTGTTGCATTCGGTGGCCATGAGTGCCAACATGCGGAAGAAGCGCACGTATGACGATTTGGACTATAATCTGTTGGGCAAGACGTATGACATCTCGGCCATCTCTTTCCACAAGATGATCCAGACGGCCAAGAAACTGGATGCCATCAACGAGAACGGTTCCATTCTGGCCCTGAGTTACGTGGCGGCCCAGCGTACGTTCTTCGGTTACAATGACATGGCCGACGCGAAGGCGTTGTTGGAGTCCATTGCCCGCAGTTTCGGCTATATCTATGGCCGCGAGAAAGGTGTGCGCATCAATACGATATCCCAGTCGCCGACGTTCACCACGGCTGGTGGCGGTATCAAAGGTTTCGACGGCCTGTATGACTTCAGCGACCGTATGTCGCCCCTTGGCAACGCGAGTGCGGACGAGTGTGCGGACTATTGCGTGGTGATGTTCTCCGACCTGACCAAGAAAGTCACGATGCAGAACCTTTTCCACGACGGCGGATTCTCCAGCATGGGCATGTCCTTGCGCGGTATGGTGCAGTACCAGAAGTCGTTTATCGACGAGAACCGTGACGAGAACGGCAAGATTGTTTACGGATAAGCCGTCAGGGATTGTTTGTAGAACTTTATCCAGTCTGTTATTCGGCAAGATTGCGTATGCCGCTCGAGAATAACAGACTGTTTTTTATATCCGACGAAAGATGATGAATAGGACAATTATTACAGTTGTGGGCAAGGATGCCGTGGGCATCATCGCCAAGGTTTGTACTTACCTGGCCGAGAACCAGGCCAACATCCTGGATATCTCCCAGACGATTGTACAAGAGTATTTCAACATGATGATGATAGTGGACTTGTCGAAAGTGGGGAAGAGTTTCGAGGTGCTGGCCGGCGAGCTGGCGGATATCGGCTTGTCCATGGGCGTGCAGGTGAAATGCCAACGCGAGGAGATTTTTGACAAGATGCATCGTATTTAACCCGGAAGCTGAGACGTTATGATTAATATATACGAAGTGCTGGAGACCAACCAGATGATCGAGCAGGAGAATCTGGACGTGCGTACCATTACGATGGGCATCAGCCTGTTGGATTGCGCGGATGCGGATGTGGACGTGCTTTGCCGCAAGATATATGATAAGATTACACGTCTGGCCAAGGACTTGGTGAAGACCGGAGAGGACATCTCGAAGGAATACGGGATTCCCATCGTGAACAAGCGCGTTTCCATTACCCCTATATCTTTGGTGGGCGGGGCCGCCTGCCATACGCCTGAGGATTATGTCAAGGTGGCCCATGCCTTGGACCGTGCAGCTAAGGAGGTGGGCATTAACTTTCTGGGCGGATATTCGGCGGTCGTTTCCAAAGGGATGACGCGGAGCGACGAGTTGTTGATCCGTTCCATCCCGCAGGCTTTGGCCGAGACGGAACGCATCTGTAGTTCCGTGAACGTCGGTTCCACGAAGACCGGCATCAATATGGACGCGGTGAGGCTGATGGGCGAGATTGTGCTGGAGACGGCGCGGCGCACGAAGGAGAAAGATTCGTTGGGGTGTGCCAAGCTGGTGGTGCTCTGCAACGCGCCGGATGACAATCCCTTCATGGCGGGGGCTTTCCATGGCGTGTCCGAGCCGGATGCGGTCATCAATGTCGGCGTGAGCGGTCCGGGCGTGGTGAAACATGCGTTGAGCCAGATTCGCGGGGCCAGCTTCGAGGTGCTTTGCGAGACCATCAAGCGGACCGCCTTCAAGATTACCCGTGTGGGGCAGTTGGTGGCGCAAGAGGCTTCCCGGCGGTTGGGGGTACCCTTCGGCATCATCGACTTGTCGTTGGCTCCCACGCCGGCCGTGGGGGACAGCGTGGCCGAGATCCTGGAGGAGATTGGTTTGGAACGTGCCGGGGCGCCGGGGACTACGGCTGCCTTGGCCCTGCTGAATGACCAAGTGAAGAAAGGCGGGGTGATGGCTTCGTCCTACGTGGGCGGACTGAGCGGCGCGTTTATTCCGGTCAGCGAAGACCAAGGGATGATTGATGCGGTGGAATGCGGTGCCTTGACGTTGGAAAAGCTGGAAGCCATGACCTGCGTCTGCTCTGTGGGGCTGGACATGATTGCCATTCCGGGGGACACTCCGGCCACCACTATTTCCGGCATCATTGCCGATGAGGCCGCTATAGGGATGGTGAACCAGAAGACAACGGCGGTGCGTATCATTCCGGTGATAGGCAAGACGGTGGGCGATACTGTGGAGTTCGGCGGCCTGCTGGGGTATGCCCCTGTCATGCCTGTCAACGCGTTCGGATGCGACGCCTTTGTCGGCCGTGTAGGGCGGATTCCGGCCCCCATCCATAGTTTCAAGAATTAAAGGAAAGATAGTAGAGACGCGATTGGTCGCGTCTCTACTTATTATTTTGGTTATTGTCCGGGATTGAGGTAGGTCGCGGCGATGGAGTCCGTCGTGCTTTCAATCAATGGGCGCATGGTCACGGTAACCAGGTTGCGCACCGAGTCGTAGGGGAGGGTGCAGGACGGCATTCCCGCCGCATAGGGTGCGATTTCATACTGTTGGTAGATGAATTCCACGCCGTTGGGGCGCAAGAGGGGGGCGTTCTCCGGAAGCGGGAACAGGTAACGTGCGTTTTCGGCCAGCAGCATGTTGTAGAATTCCTCATCGCTTTTCGCCTTGAAGAACCTGTCTTTCAGTCTGTTCTTTATCATGTCCCTCAGTTTTTCCTTCCCGTCGGCAGTGAACATGTCCCATCCGAACATGCGGCCGTCCGGCTTGCGGAATACTTGTCCGACGGTGCTTTCGCTGCCATGTGCGCCGCCTGCATATTGGTACGTCTCTTCCGTATAGGTCACAAACCTGGTGGTCTCGAACACTTTCTTGAACTGCACGTAATAGACGGACTGGCCCATGGCCGAGTTCTCCCCGAACTCCTCAATGTCCTTCCGGATTCTTGCGGCCTGTTCCTTTCCGTAGTATTCCACCAGTTGCTTCCCGTCGTTCAGGCTGCCGGTATATGTCCCGCCCAGCTGCTCGTTAATCCATTCCCGGATGACTCTTCCGGTGGCGTCCGTGCTGTCCGACGGGTAGTTGGCCGAAATCTTGCACCCTATGGCGGACGGATCCTGTTCATAGATGGCGAATTCGGCTTTTATCCGGTTCCCGTCCGGTGTTTCTTTTGGGGATGCCTGGCGGTCGCAGGATACCATTCCTCCCATCAGCATGATGCAAGCGGCGGTCCATAGCCCTTGCCGACAGTTTAATCCAAGTTTTCTCATCATGGTTGCTTTCTGTTTTTATTGGTTTTATGCTTTGTGTCCCAAAGATATTCTTTTCTTTTGGAATGGGAAGCCAATCCTCCGCGAAAAACTGTTAAGGGAGGCAGTCTTTTTCATTATGTTTTCAGAAGCGGACCTGCTTGGTGCTTTTGTCCGCAAAGGTGATGTCGACGGTGTTGAGGTCGTCGGATACTTTCACCTCTTTCACGGGTGCCAGCTCCTTTTTGGTGAACTTCTTGTTCCCTTTTTTCCAGAGCATCAGCGTGACGAATACTTTCTCCTGCTTGACTTCGCTTTCCGCCATGATGAGGCCGCATTTGCGGCTTACGGGGTGCAGGCCTTCCGGATAGCTTGTCGAAGTGGTCTGCCAGCCTTGCAATGGAACCATCGCAAGCCGGTATTCTCCGTTGCCGAGGATCACGGCGTCTTTCACTTTTCCGGATGTTTCTTCCACGAATGGCTTTCCGGCTTTTTCTGGCAGGGTGTAGTGTCCCAGCCGGACGGTGGTCGGCACGGGAGTGGTGATTTTGTCCACCCTCAGCACGCCGTTGGGGAGCGGGATGTCAGCCAACCGGTACCGTATGTCGCGGTTGGTCTCCAGCTCGGCGTCGCGGCGGTAGATGCCGTCCTCGAAACTTTTGAAGGTGTACAGGCGCAACACTTCCCATTGGCCCTTGCCGTTCTTCGTGGCATAGTTCATCGACACTTCTCCGTCCGGACCGTCCGCCATCCACGGGAATTCGGTATGGTAAGCCAGTTTGTTGTAATTCTCCGAGCTGCGGAACTTCTGCCAGTCGCCCGCCACCGTCTCATGGCACCAGGAGCGCATTTCCGCCCCCCCGCAATTCGGGTAGTCGGTGATGAGCAGGTCCGTGGCCGGCTGGAACTTGTTGTACACATGGCCTTTCTTGAACTCCTTTTCCCACGGCCCGTTGTTTTCCTTGGCGGTCCAGAACGGGTCGTCCGCCGGCAGAAGCAGGCTCAGGAAAGCTTTGCCGCACCAGTAGACACTGCCTCGGCAACTGTAAATCTGCACGGCCGGCGCGAAGGGGCCGTAGAACCCCATGGTCGGTACGTTGTCCTCCAGGAAGTCGGGGTTCTGCAGGAACTGCAACAAGGTGGCAGAGGCGATGCGGCGCATCCATCCGTAGTTGACGGACGGGTCTTTCTGGTAGCTGAGCAAGGCCAGCGGCACGACAGCCCCGAAACGGTAGGGGATGCTCCGGCCCCACATGTTCATCTGGCCTTCCGCGCTGAACATGTATGGGTAGTTGTCGATCATGTCATGCTGGTTCTTCATGAACTGGGCAGCGTATTCGGGATAGAAGTGTCCGTACATCTGTGCCCAGATGGGGCCGTACATCTGAAAGGCCCACATGCTGTAATAGTCGTAGGCCGGCGCGTCGTTGTACCATCCTTCGCCCCGGTAGAGCTTGAGGATGTTTTCCAGATTTTCTTTCATCCGCTGGTCGTTGACGGCATAGCCTTGTTCCTTGAAGAAACTGATGACAAACACGTTGAAGAACATCCAGTTCGAGCCGATGGTAGGCCCGTTGCCATAGCTGAGCATCGTGGCGGCCAACTGGTCTTTCTGCTCTTGGGTGAGCGGTTCCCACAGGATGTCTTTCGCTACGGACAAGGAGATGGCCAAAGCTCCGAATTCCACCAGGATCTGGCTGGGTCCGCCGTTGCGGTGGCGGATGAAGCTTGGACTGTCCGGACGGATCAGGTTCAGCAACTGGTGGCGGTAATAATCCGCTACCTTGATGCCGTTGAGCGTAAGGTCCGGATTCTCGCGCAACAAGGGCGCCGCCACGAACAAGGTGCGGCAGAGACCTTCCAGTTTGGCGGTGGGGACTTGGCCTTCGTCGTTCGGATAAGTCTTGTCGAGCTGTTTGGGGAAGTACATGGGGTCGTCCAGCGAGCGGATGTAGGTGAATGCCCCCTCCAGCAGATATTCCGCGGCGTCAATCCAGCCTTGGCGGGTCATCCCCGTGTACGGGCTGAGACGGTAGTCCGGTTGCGGGATGGTGAAGGTCTGTTCGATGGAGTAAGCCGGGGTGGCCACTTGGGCGGGAACCGTGGCCGGTCCGGCCAGTGCCGCCGCCACGATGAGGGCTTTTAGATGCAGTCTTTTCATAAGGTATTTGTTTGATAGGTTTTTCAATGGCTTCAAAGTTACGAAAAACTTTAGTGATAGAGGGCGCAAAGGTTGAAAAAGTTAGCAAAAAGCATAAAACATGTTATGTAACATGTGGCCGGAAATCCCCGGACTTGCACAAGTCGCGGAAAGGAGCTAACTTTGAATTGTGTTTTTCATAGTATTAGATTTAAGATTAGCGAAAGCAGGGGCTCGGCGGAGCCCTTTTTTGTGCCGTAGATGAAGGGGAGGGGGTGTCGTCGTGAAAAAATATAAGGAAAGCGGTGCGCTTTTGCGATAGTTTTTTATAACTTTGCCCTATCATGATTAAAACACAAACGGAAATGTATTTGCATGAAGAATTAGAAACACTGACACGGACGGAGATCGAGGCCTTGCAGTTCGAGCGTTTGCTCCGCACGCTCCGCCGTTGTATGAAATCCCCATTTTATCAGAAGCGTTTTGCCGAATCCCGTTTGCGGCCGGAAGACATTCATTCGCTGGATGACCTGCGGAAGATTCCTTTTACCACCAAGCAGGACCTGCGGGACAATTATCCTTTCGGCTTGGCGGCCGTTCCGATGAGCGAGGTGGTGCGCCTGCATTCTTCCAGCGGGACGACCGGTACGCCTACGGTGATATTGCATACGCAGAAAGACTTGGACGAGTGGGCCAACGCGGTGGCGCGCTGCCTTTACATGGTGGGGCTTCGCCGTGGGGACGTGTTCCAGAACTCGTCGGGCTACGGCATGTTTACCGGAGGATTGGGATTCCAGTACGGTGCGGAGCGTCTGGGCATGCTGACGGTGCCGGCCGCGGCGGGCAACACCAAGCGGCAGATCAAGTTCATCACCGATTTCGGGACCACTGCCCTGCACGCCATCCCGAGCTATGCCAGCCGCCTGCACGAGGTGATGGAGGAGATGGGCATCGACCCGGCGCGTGACACGAAGCTCCGCACCCTGATCATCGGGGCCGAGCCGCATTCGGAAGAGCAGCGGCGAAAGATCGAGAAGATGCTGGGCGTGAAGGCCTACAATTCCTTCGGCATGTCCGAGATGTGCGGTCCGGGCGTGGCTTTTGAGTGCCGGGAGCAGAACGGGATGCACATCTGGGAGGACTACTATATCGTGGAGATTGTGGACCCTGTCACGCTGGAACCCGTGCCGGAAGGCGAGGTGGGCGAGCTGGTGCTGACCACCATCAACCGCGAGGCCATGCCGCTGTTGCGCTACCGCACGCGTGACCTGACCCGCATCCTGCCGGGCGACTGCCCGTGCGGGCGCCACCACAAGCGGCTGGACCGCATGAAAGGCCGCAGCGACGACATGATGATACTCAAGGGCGTGAACATCTTCCCCATCCAGATTGAGACTGTGCTGATGCAGTTCGAGGAGCTGGGGACGAACTACCTGATTACCCTTACGAACGAAGAGGCCAACGACCTGATGACCGTGGAGGTGGAACTGAAGGAGTTCAGCGATGACTATCCGCGCCTGCAGGCCCTGACGCGCGAAATCACCCGCCAGCTGAAGGATGAAATCCTGCTGACCCCGATGGTGAGGCTGGTGCCGAAGGGCGCGTTGCCGCAGCAGGAGGGGAAGGCCGTGCGGGTGAGAGACTTGCGGAAAACATTAATATAATATATATAAGGTATGACAGTACATCAGATATCAGTTTTTGTGGAAAACAAGTCCGGGACGCTTCTCCGGGTGTTGGACCTGTTCAAGGAGGCCGGCATACAGCTGATAGCCTCCACGATTTCGGACACCGTGGAATATGGCATTTACCGCATCATCTGTTCCGAACCTTCGCGTGCGTTGGAAGTCCTGAAACAGGGCGGAATTTCGGCCAGCGTGTCCGAGGTGTTCGCCATCACGCTGGACAACCGTCCGGGGCGGGCCGCCGATGCCGTCCGTGTCCTGGCGGAGGAGGGGATAGGCATTTCCTACCTTTATTCTTTCCTGTTGGCCGGCAAGGGGATCCTGGTGTTCCGCACGGACGATGCGGGACGCACCAAGGAGGTCATCCGCGCCAAGGGGCTGGCTTCCGTGGACGATGACGCGCTGGTGGCGTTGGTATAAAGCCGTCGGGGAAGCCCCGGCATGAAGGGATACAAGAGAGGCCGTTCCGTTCTCTCGGGCGGAACGGTCACTTTATGTCCGTTTTGGGACAGTTTTTCATGAAAAATAATGAAATTTATGTTTTATTGGGCAAAAACGTTGGCTGTTCAAGATAAAAGCCTTATCTTTGCCGCGCTTTTGAGAGATGTTTTCAGGGAATATCTTTCAGGAACATGAGGTAAAATGAGAAAATCCTGCATTCCGCATACGTCCCCACGGGGTGGAGGTTGGGAAACAAGGGGGACTTTCGTTAAACAAAAATTTGAGAAAAGAAATGAAAAAGATTACTTTGGTTGTGGCTGCCGTGTTGGCCATGTTCTCTGCGAACGTTTCCGCGCAGAACGTAGAAAAGGCAAAAGCTGGTTCTTTCGGTACTGAAGTTCAGTTCAGCCCGTTCCAGAAAGATGGCAACACTTTCTCCTTGGATGCCTTGAAGTTCCGTTACTTTATCACCGACAATGACGCTTTGCGCCTGAACGTGGGCTTTGGCTTTGGCAGCACGAAGACGAAAGACGATGACAGCGAGGATGATTACACGAAAGGCAAGACAGGCGACTTCAACATCGACCTGGGTTACGAGCGTCACTTTGACGTAGCCAAGAGACTGGATTTGTATGCAGGTGCGCAGATTGGCATCTTCAAGCACTTCGCTTCTGCAAAGGCTGAGGAAACGAATGATTTGGGCGGCGGACAGGTTCAGACCATCGAATATGAATATAGCAACTATATTCCCGCAGCGGGTGGTGGCGTTCAGGACCGTGCGCATTTTGGCGTGGCTGCCAGCGTGTTCACCGGTTTGGACTTCTACATTTACAAAGGACTTTACATCGGTACGGAACTTGGCCTTTACATCGAATCTTATAAGACTCAAGAAGGCGAGTGCAAGATTACGGACCAGCCGACCACTAAGATGAAGGATTCGGAGCGTCATACGAACGTGAAGTTCGACATCGAACCGACTATCCGTTTGGGTTGGACATTCTAAAAAAGCAACACTACATTTTGATGAGAGCGAGGCCTTGTGAAAGGCTTTCTCGTCACGAATCTTTTTTATAAGTAATATAACTCTAAGGTTAGTTAATGAGGGGGATGTGCCGGGAGGCACATCCCTTTTTGTGTATGTCAACGGCATACTGCCGCCTCGTCGCTTCGCGTCAGTTCCAATAGTTGCGGGCGATGCGGAGCATACGCCCCCGGTTCGGGACGGCCTGTAGGTTGTCCTCGTCCATGCGGCACAGGTCCGCAAGCGCGTAGAGGTCTTCGGACTCATCCGTCCGTGCCGGTTCCATCATCCGGAAGATATGGTTTCGCGCATCGTCAATCTTGACGGCCTTCTGGCTGTAAACCGGGTCTGGCTCGCGGCTCAGCTCCTGTTCCACGAAGCGGGCGAGCGCTTCCACAAAGTCGTTGATTTCATTTTCCATGTGTCCTTGCTGTTATTCCTTTTTTGAGGATGTCCTTTTTGTGATTGCCAAGGCAAAGATATGCTTTTTCCATTCAATGCACGCACTTTCTCTTCATAAAAATCTTTCAAACAGTTTCCGCCATTTGCATGGACGCGTCTCTTGGGGATGTTTTTGGGGAAGCAAACCTGCCAAAATGGCAGGAAACGGTCGTTCCCCCGGACGCAGAAAACGGGGGAGCGGCGCATTCTGGAAGCGCGGCGCGGCGAGAAATGTTCGTATGGAGCATTTCCAAGCCTCAAAAAGCGGCGAAATGTTAATTCCTTGGCGGACTGTCCTGAATTTTTGTGCTGAAAGAAATTTGTTTCTTGCCGCAAAGACGAACATTTCTTGCCGCAAAGCGGGAAAAATCTCTCTGTAAAGGCGTGAAAAGTGGGGCTTTGGGGGCGTTTTTCCGATTATCCGGCTTGTTTTTCCGTACAAAAGCGGAGTGACGGGATGATGGGGGAAGCGGGCAATGGGCTGACATGCCGGTGTAAGTCGTGCGGTCGGAATGGCGGACGGCCCTTCCTTTTGTCGGTCGGAGGCGGTTTCGGCTGACATCCTGTTTCCGGGAGACCGCGTGAGATTCGCGTATTTCCGGCAAGGTCTGCCGGCGCGTCCGGATGAGCGATTCTCGCGGAGTGCGGGACTGCCATATTGTCAGATTACGAAAAATCCGCCCCGTCGCGGAAGGCGGGGCGGATTGCTTATGTCCATGCCGCGTGCGTGGTTATCTCACCGGCATCTTGTCGATGCGTTTCTGGTTTAGCTCTCTTTTACAATCTGTGTAAAATCGGACCAATCCTCCACCTTATAGGCACGGATGTCGCGAACCGACTTTTTGAACCAGTCAAACCTGCAAAGGTCATTGATGGCTTTGTACAGATTGCTTAGATTGCCGTTGGCCGTAAGGTAAGTGCTGCCTTGAATCCACTCGAAGCCGTTTTTCTTCAGGCATTCCTTTATCTCGTAATAGGCCCGGTTATAAGGCTTGCCATAATGCTCTTCGAGAATCGAGACTGTCATGTCGAAACTTATGGCAAACATACTTCCTCCTTTGCGGGCTTGAACAAATCCTCACGACCGAAGAATACGTTTCGGTCTTCAGTCTCTACGGAAACCACAACGCCCACGAAAGGGTTGTTCTCTACTTGGATGATTGTACCCGGCATCCAATCCTTTTGCAAGGTCAGGTCGGGCGAGATGAGTACTTTGTCTCCTACTTTCATGTTTTCGTTCGTTTATGGGTTACCGATGCAAAGGTAACACAAAATCCCGAAGACCGGATGTACTTCCCGGATTTTCTCTCCTTATTTCGTTTGTATGCCTGTCCGTAAGTTCTTGCGGGGTGCGGGAGGTTATGAAAAATCCGCCCCGTCGCGAAAGGCGGGGCGGATTGCTTATGTCCATGCCGCGTGCGTGGTTATCTCACCGGCATCTTGTCGATACGCTTCTGGTGGCGGCCGCCTTCAAAGTCGGTGGCGAAGAACTCGTCCATGATTTTGCGCGCCATGTCGGTGTCGATGAAGCGTCCCGGCATGACCAGGACGTTGGCATCGTTGTGCTGGCGGCACAAGTGGGCGATTTCCGGAATCCAGCTCAGGCCTGCACGTATGCCCTGGTGCTTGTTCAGGGTCATGCTGATGCCTTCGCCGCTGCCGCAGATGGCAATGCCCGGGTAGCATTCGCCGCGTTCCACGGCGAGCGCCAGCGGGTGGGCATAGTCCGCATAGTCGCAGCTGGCCTCGGAGTCCGTGCCGAAGTCGCGGTAGGCGTAGCCCTTCTCGGCCAAGTATTGCTTGACGAACTGCTTGAGGGCGAATCCCGCATGGTCTGACGCCAGACCCACAGTCTTTACCTCCATCATCAGAGCATCGCTTTAACTTGGTTGTACACGTTCTGTGCCGTGAAGCCGAGCTTCTCGTCGAGCACCTTGTAGGGAGCGGAGAAGCCGAAGCTTTCCAAGCCGAACACCTTGCCGTTGGCACCGACCAGGCCTTGGAGGTTGACGGGCAGTCCGGCGGTGAGGCCGAAAATCTTGGCACCGGCGGGCAGCACGCTCTCCTGATAGTCCGCGCTCTGGCTGCGGAACAGGCCTTCGGACGGGCAGCTGACGATGCGCACCTTCACGCCGTCGGCACGCAACAGGGCGGCGCCGGCCACGAGGGTGGACACTTCGGAGCCGGAAGCCACGAGGATGACATCCGGGTTCTCGTCCGAACCGGCCACGATGTAGGCACCCTTGGCTGCCTGGCTGTAGTCGTTGCCGGCCGGGAGCATCTCGATGTTCTGACGGGAAAGGATGAGGGCCGACGGGGTGTCGGTGTTCTCCATGGCCAGTTTCCAGCAGGCCGTGGTCTCCTCGGCGTCGGCCGGACGGAGCACGAGCAGGGAGTTCTGTCCGTGGTGGTTCTTCAGTTTTTCCATCAGGCGGATCTGGGCCTCTTGTTCCACGGGTTCGTGGGTGGGTCCGTCCTCGCCCACGCGGAAGGCGTCGTGCGTCCAGATGAACTTGACGGGCACTTGCATCAGCGCGGCCATGCGGACGGCCGGTTTCATGTAGTCGGAGAAGACGAAGAACGTGCCGCAAGCCGCGATGACACCGCCGTGGAGCATCATGCCGATGCAGCAGCAAGCCATCGTGAGCTCGGCCACGCCGGCCTGGAAGAAGGCGCCGCTGAAGTCGCCCGAAGTGAAGGCGTGGGTCTTCTTCAGGAAGCCGTCGGTCTTGTCGGAGTTGGACAGGTCGGCGGAAGCGCAGATCATGTTGGGCACTTGCTCAGCCAATGCACCCAGCACGGCTGCGGAGGCGTTGCGTGTGGCGTCGCCGGCCTTCTGCTGGATGGCGGCCCAGTCCACCTTGGGCGCCGCGCCGCTGAACCATTCAGCCTGCTGTGCGGCCTTTTCCGGGTTGGCGGCGGCCCAGGCCTTCTCCTCTTCGTGGCGGGCGGCTGCGATGCCCTTCAGTTCTTCGGCACGTTTGGCATAGAGTTCCTTCACGTCGTCGAAGATGACGAACGGGTTCTCGGGGTCTGCGCCGAGGTTGAGCATCGTGTTCTTATATGCGTCGCCGCCGAGCGGTGCGCCGTGCGTCTTGCAGTTGTGCTCGTATGACGTGTTGTCGGCCTTGCGGGCGCCTTTGCCCATGACGCACTTGCCGATGATGAGCGTCGGACGCTTGTCCTCAGCCTTGGCGGCCTTCAGGGCCTCGCGTATCTCGTCGCAGTCGTTGCCGTTGATTTCGATGACGTTCCAGTTCCATGCGCGGTACTTCATGGCCGTGTCCTCGCTGGTCACGTCCTTTGTCTCCGTGGAGAGCTGGATGTCGTTCGAGTCGTAGAACATGATGAGGTTGTCCAGCCCGAGGCAGCCGGCGATGCGGCCTGCGCCTTGCGAGATTTCCTCCTGCACGCCACCGTCGGAGATATAGGCGTAGATGGTTTCCTTGGCAAACGTCGGGTTACCGGTGCGGGCGGCCAGGAACTTGGCCGCGATGGCCGCGCCCACGGCAAACACGTGGCCTTGTCCGAGCGGGCCGGAAGTGTTCTCGATGCCGCGCATGACGTCCACTTCGGGATGGCCCGGAGTGGGGGAACCCCATTGGCGCAACTGTTGCAGCTCGTCGAGCGAGAACTTGCCGATGAGGGCCAGCTGCGAGTAGAGCATGGGGGCCATGTGTCCGGGGTCGAGGAAGAAACGGTCACGGCCTTCCCATTTCGGGTTCGCCGGGTCGTACTGGAGGAACTCCGAGTACAACACGTTGATGAAGTCGGCACCGCCCATGGCACCGCCCGGGTGTCCGGATTTGGCTTTTTCCACCATGGAAGCAGCCAGGATACGGATGTTGTCGGCTGCGTGGTTCATTACTTGTTTGCTGTTCATATCTATTTAAGAATTAAATAAAGGATTTATGCTTTGAACTGTACGGCGGCCTCTTCGATGGGGAGTCCTGCCTTGTATCTCTCAATGTAGTCGTTGAATCCGGCCACGTCTTCTTCCGTGGGTGAGATTTCCACGCCGGCGTCTCCGGCGAACACCTGCTCGTCCAGAAAGTCGGCCAAGGAGAGCTTCTTCACGTTGTTCACCAAATATGCGCCTAACAAGGCGATGCCCCATGCGCCGCCCTCTCCGGCTGTTTCCATGACGGAGATGGGGGAGTTGATGGCTGCGGCGAGGATGCGCTGACCCACGCCTTTCGTGCGGAACAGGCCACCGTGGCCCGTGATGCGGTCCACCTTGATTTTCTCTTCCTTGAAGAGGATGTCGTTGCCGATTTTAAGCACGCCGACGGAAGCATAGAGATGGGCCCGCATGAAGTTGGCCAGGTTGAACTTGTCGTTGGCCGAGCGCACGAACAAGGGGCGTCCTTCGGCCAGTCCCGTGACGGGTTCGCCCGAGAAATAGTTGTAGGAAATGAGTCCGCCGCAATCCGCGCTGCCCGTGAGCGCGTGGTTGTAGAGCTTGCCGTAGATTTCGTCCATGTCCACGGGCACGCCCAGCAGTTCCTGGTATTCCTTGAAGAGGTTCACCCAGGCGTTGAGGTCGGACGTGCAGTTGTTGCAGTGCACCATAGCCACGAGGCTTCCGTCCGGGGTGGTCACCATGTCGATCATCTCGTACGGTTTGGACAAGTCCTTTTCCAGCACGATCATGGAGAAGGACGACGTGCCGGCCGACACGTTGCCCGTGCGCTGCTTCACCGCGTTGGTGGCCACCATGCCCGTGCCTGCGTCCCCTTCGGGGGGGCAGACGGGAACACCGGCCTTCAAGTGGCCGGACACGTCCAGCTTCTTGGCTCCTTCCGGAGTGAGGAAGCCTGCGTTCTCACCGGCCAGCAGCACTTTCGGGAGAATGTCTTTCAGCGTCCAGCCGAAGCCCTTCTGGGCAATCAGCAGGTCGAACTTGGCCACCATCTCGGCGGAATAGTTCTTGGTCTCGGGGTCGATGGGGAGCATACCGGAGGCGTCGCCGATGCCCAGCACCTTCTGGCCCGTGATTTGCCAATGCACGTAGCCGGCCAGCGTGGTCAGGAAGCTGATGTCCTTCACGTGTTCCTCGTTGTCCAGTATGGCCTGGTAGAGGTGGGAGATGCTCCACCGCAAGGGGATGTTGTAGACGAAGAGTTCCGACAAGGCCGCCGCCGCCTGTCCGGTGTTGGTGTTCCGCCACGTGCGGAAAGGCACGAGAATCTCTTCTTTCTCGTTGAATGCCATGTAGCCGTGCATCATGGCGCTGATGCCGATGGCGGCCAAGGTTTCGATTTCGATGTCGTATTGTGCTTTCACGTTGGCGCGGAGGTCGGCGTAGCAGTCCTGCAAGCCGTACCATATCGCCTCGATGCTATAGGTCCACAGCCCGTCCACCAGCTGGTTTTCCCACGTGTGGCTGCCTTGGGCGATGGGTTTGTTCTCCGGGTCAATCAGGACGGCCTTGATGCGGGTGGAGCCGAACTCGATGCCGAGGATGGCCTTGCCTGACTGGATGATTGATTTTGCGTCTGAATTCATGTTTAAACCCACTTTAAGATTATGGTTAATAATTATACGAGAAATTAAAAGTGCGGGCGGCTATGGCCGGCCGCGCACTTTTAATTGAGGTTTCCATGCCGGATGGCTTAGCACAAAGCCTTGTTCAGCATGTAGTAGACTTCGTTCATGCGGAGTTCCTTCTTGAACTCTTCGATGCTCGTGTCCTTGTTGATGTGTACCATCTCGATGCCTGCGATTTCGGCGTAGTCTTCCCAGTATTCGGCCGTCAGGTCGTATGAGAAGCAGGAGTGATGCGTGCCGCCGGCCAGGATCCAGGCGCCTGCGCCTACCTCGAAGTTGGGCATGGGTTTCCACAAGGCGGAAGCCACCGGCAACTTGGGCAGAGGTTTCGGCTCGATGCATTCCACGTCGTTCACGATGAGGCGGAAGCGGTTGCCCAGGTCTACCACGGTAGCGGTGCAGCCCTTGCCGGTCTTGGACGTGAACACGAGGCGCGCGGTCTGGCTCTTGCGTACGCCGATGCCGAGGAAGTGTACTTCCAGACGGGGCTTCTTGGCCGCGATGAGCGGGCAAACCTCCAACATGTGTGCCTGGAGGATGGAGCTGTTCTCGCCGTCGAAGTTCAGGGTGTAGTCTTCCAAGAAGGAGCAGCCCGTGGGCAAGCCTTGGTTCATCACCCATACCGTGCGGTAGAGGGCGGCGGACTTCCAGTCGCCTTCGGCACCGAAACCGTATCCTTCGGCCATCAGGCGCTGCGAGGCAAGACCCGGAATCTGGTCGAAGTGGCTGCCGTCGGTCTGGCCCAAGTCGTCGAAGTTCGTGGTGAAGCCTTTGGCACCCTTGGCTTTCAGGATGGCGCGGAGGGCCAGCTCAGCCTTGGCGGAGTTCCAAACCTTCTGGTAAGCTTCGGTGGACTTGTCCTCCAAAGCCGCGTCGTGGTCGTATTCCTGGAAGTAAGTCTGCACCAATGCGTCCACGTCGGCATCCTTCACCTGAGCGTGGTATTCCATCAGTTCGCTGGCCGGGCAGTAGTCCACGTGGTATCCCATACGAACTTCGGCTTCCACCTTGTCGCCGTCCGTCACGGCCACGTTGTTCATCTGGTCGCCGAAGCGGATGATGAGCATGTCCTGTGCGTCGGCCCATGCGGCGGCCACGCGCATCCACACGGCAATCTTTTCCTGGGTGGCGGCATCCTGCCAATAGCCTACGACCACCTTGCGGCGGATACGCATACGGGTGCAGATGTGGCCGAACTCGCGGTCGCCGTGGGCGGACTGGTTGAGGTTCATGAAGTCCATGTCCATCGTGTCCCAAGGAATCTCCTTGTTGAACTGGGTGTGCAGGTGGAGCAGGGGCTTCTTGAGCTGCTGCAAGCCGTGAATCCACATCTTGGCCGGGGAGAAGGTGTGCATCCACGTGATGACACCGATACACTTCTCGTCGTTGTTGGCGGCTTTGAACACGGCTTCCACTTCCTTGGAAGAGTTGGCGGTGCCTTTGTATACGACCTTGACGGGGAGCTTGCCCGAAGCGTTCAGTCCGTCTACCATCTGGGTGGAGTGGCCGTCTACGGCTACCACCGCGTCACCACCGTACAGGAGCTGTGCGCCTGTCACAAACCATACTTCATACTGATCAAATGCGTTCATGATGATAAATTTTAGTGATTAAAGATTTGTTGTTTATTAATAGTCCGTTATTTCTTCTTCTGTCCGTAATAAGCGTTCGGGCCGTGCTTGCGGTTGTAGTGCTTCTCGATGAGCAAGGGGTTCATCGTGGTGCCGGGGTTGACCATGAAGGACACGAATGCCATGTGGGCGCATTGCTCCATTACCTTGGCGTTGTACACGGCGTTGGCCGGGCTGGTACCCCAGCTGAACGGGCCGTGGTTCTTCACCAGTACGCCCGGGGTGTGGTCCGGATTGATGCCGATGAACCGCTTCACGATGACGTTGCCCGTCTCCAGCTCATAGTTGCCTTCCACTTCTTCCTTGGTCATGTCTTCCGTGCAGGGGATGGCCTCGTGGAAATAGTCGGCATGGGTTGTCCCGATGTTGGGGATGTCCTTGCCGGCCTGCGCCCATGCGGTGGCGTATGTGGAGTGGGTGTGTACCACGCCCTGGATGTTGGGGAACGCCTTGTAGAGGACGAGGTGGGTGGGGGTGTCAGAAGACGGGTTCAGGTCGCCTTCCACTACCTTTCCGGTTTCCAGATCCACGACGACCATGTCCGACGCCTTCATCGTGTCGTAGTCCACGCCGCTGGGTTTGATGACCACGAGGCCCTTTTCGCGGTCGATGCCGGAAACGTTGCCCCAAGTGAAGATGACCAGTCCTTGCTTCACCAAATCAAGGTTGGCCTGGAACACTTTTTCTTTCAGTTCTTCTAACATAGCTGTCATATTTTAAAGTTCGGGGACTTGCGGTAGGCTTCCTCGTTGAATTGGTACAAGGCCGCCCCGCGTTTGGACCCCATTTTGTCTATCAGGTTTGTTTTCTCGATATAGTTCATGTCCGCGATGCGCTTGCGGAAGTTGCGTTTGTCCAAAGGCCCGCCATAGATGGCTTCGTATAGGCTTTGCAGCTGCGAAAGGGTGAACAGCTTGGGCAGGAGGTTGAAGCCGACCGGTTCGGAAGAGGCTTTCCTTTTCAGCATCGTCCTGGCACGTTCCACCATTTGCGGGTGGTCGAAGATGAGCGGTGGGATTTCCGTCATCTCTGCCCAGTAGGCGTTGTGCTGCTGCACCAAGGCGCGGTCGTATTCGTTGATGTTGATGAGGGCGTAGTAAGCCACCGAGATGACTCTTTCGCCCGGGTCGCGGTGCAGGTCTCCGAACGTTCCCACTTGTTCCATGTAGACGTCCTTCAGCCCCGTGAGTTCAGCAAGCACCCGCTTGGCCGCGTCGTCCACGCTTTCCCCTTTTTGCACGAATCCACCCATCAGTGACCATTGTCCTTTTGCCGGCTCGAAATCCCGCTTCAGCAAGAGCAGCTTGAGGCTGCCCTTGTCGAAGCCGAATATGATGCAGTCTACGGAAACGTAGAACCGGGGATTTACATTATAATAGTTGGCCATTGTCGGTCGATTACCAGAAATACCAATAGAACAGGCCGCAGAGGGCGACTACCACGAGGGAGCCTACGATGTCCCATACGCCCCAGCTTTCACGAATCTGTTTCTTGTAGTCTTTGGTAAAGGTGATGGCGGCTACTTGCTCTGCACTGGGTTTCGGAGTGAAGGCCGAGATGACGAACATGGCGATGATGATGAACACCAGCAGCCAGATTTCGAATACCAGCCAGTTGGTCTGCCAGAACCATGTGGTGTATTCCCAGAAGGCACCGTCCATCGTGGCTTTGCCCGAATTGGTGAGGACGTTGGTGAGCAGGCGCAGCATGCCGATCAGGAAGCCGCCGATGAGTCCCCATTCGCCGGCCTTCGGGGTGATTCTCTTGGAGAAGATACCCAGCGAGAACACGGCAACCATGGCGGGGGCAATCAGCGACTGGATGTCCTGCAGGTAGGAGTACAAGTTGCCCATGTTCATCATGATGGGCATCCAAGCCAGGCCGAGGATGACGACTACTACGGTGGCCACGCGGCCCACGAACACGTAGTGGCTCTCGCTCATGCCCTTCTTCATGGGCTTGTAGAAGTCTTCCGTGAACAGTGTGGCGCAGCTGTTGAAGAATGCGGCCAGCGAAGCCACGAGGGCGCAGATGAAGCCGATGGTCACGATGCCTTTCACGCCGGCCGGCAGGATGTTCTTCACCATCATGGCGAAGGCGCCGTCCGTGTCGTGCGTGTTGGTGATGTCTATCTCGATGCCCGTGCCGCCCTTCATGGAAAGCGCGTAGGCCACCATGCCGGGGATGAGGAACATGAAGCAGGGGAGAATCTTGAAGAAGCCGGCTGCGATGGCGCCGCGGCGGGCGCGTTTCATGACGGCCACGTTGCTTTCGCCTTTCGTCTGGCCGAGCACACGTTGCACGATGTGCTGGTCGGTACACCAATACCAGAAACCGATGATGGCCGCGCCGAAGAACACCACGTAGCCCGGGAATTGCGGATACATGGGGTCGGCCGGATCGGTGTGGAACATGTGCGTCGTTCCGAAACCGTCATGTGCGGCGTTGCAGTAATGCATCATCTGCGACCATCCTTCAGTGATGCTGCCGTCGCCCAACATGTTCAGGCCGAGGAACAGCACGAGGAACGAGCCGATGATGAGGATGGGGGTCTGGATGGCCGACAGGGTCATTACGCCCTTCATGCCGCCGAACACCGTGAACACGGCTGTGATGGCAATCAGGCCGATGGCACCGTACCAGAACGGCAGCCCGAGGAGGTATTCAAAGAAGATACCGCCGGTGAAGGCCGTTACGGAAACCTTTGTCAGCACGTAGGCAATCAGGGTGATGATGGACAGCCACGAGCCGGTGCGCTGGGTGTAGCGGAACTTCAGGAAGTCCGGCATGGTGATGATCTTGCCCATCTTGTTGTTCAGCAATTGGTAGAACGGCACGAAGAGCCATCCCAGAATCAGGATCATCCATCCCTGCATTTCCCAGTGGGCCATGCCCACGCCGTCTTTCGCTCCCGTGCCGGCCAGGCCCACGAGGTGTTCGGAACCGATGTTGGCCGCAAAGATGGCCGCACCGATAATGTACCAAGGTTCGCCTTTCCCGAACAGGTAATCCTGGCTGTCGGCGCCTTTCATCTTCTCCTTGTCTTTCTTGATGGAGCGGTAGACCGCCCATACGATGGCCAGCACTCCGATGGCCAGTACCGCCCAGTCGAGCCAGACGAATTCATTTGTTGTCCAATTCATGGTTTCGCTTTTGTTTGATTATGATTATGTTAATGATATTATTTTTCTACGGTGAATTTGAATACGCACTCGCTCTGGTAGGTCTGTCCCGGCTCCAGGATGACGGAAGGCCATTCCGGCTTGTTCGGGCTGTCGGGGTAGTGCTGTGTTTCCAGGCAGACAGAGGCGCGTTTGTTGTAGACGATGCCCTTCTTGCCGCTCAGCGTGCCGTCCAGGAAGTTGCCGCT
Organism: uncultured Paraprevotella sp.; assembly: GCA_944320765.1. Taxonomy (GTDB): domain Bacteria; phylum Bacteroidota; class Bacteroidia; order Bacteroidales; family Bacteroidaceae; genus Paraprevotella. Next base: position 76,006 of record CALUIS010000007.1, on the reverse strand, counting down.
GTATACCTGGATGCCCGGTTCGTTGGTGTACACTTCCAAGGAAATGCCGCTTTCCGGGGAGGTCAGCTTGGCGGCCAGCTGCCGGATGTCGCCGTTGGTGTTCAGCACCCAGTTGTGGTCATATCCGTTGCCGTTCTTCAGCTGGATGAATTCAAACTTGTCGATGTCCTGGCCCACGGCTTTCGGAGTAGTGAAGTCCATTGGAGTCTCCTTGACCGTGGCAATCTCCCCGGTCGTCATGTAAGTGCTGTCCACCGGAGTGTAGTTGTCTGCGTTGACATACAGGATGTGGTCGGTTGCTGGTTTGGACGGGTCGCCCGACAAGTTGAAATAGGAATGGTTCGTCATGTTGATGACTGTCTTCTTGTCGGTCGTGGCCTCATACTTGATGTCCAGCGCGTTGTCGCCCGTCACGGTATAAGTGACTACGGCGGTCACCGCTCCCGGGAAGCTCTGGTCGCCGTCCGGCGAGTGCATGGTCATGGTTACGGTGCTGTCGTTCACTTGCTGTCCCTCGTAAACCTGGTATTGCCACCCTTTCGGGCCGCCGTGCAGGCAGTGTCCGAAGTTGTTGACAGGAAGTTGGATGGTGTCGCCGTCGATGACAATCTTGCCTTTGTTGATGCGGTTGGCATACCGTCCGATGGCCGCGCCGAAATCGCTGGGCTTGTTGATATAGTCGGCGATGCTGTCGAATCCCAGTACCACGTCACGCAGGGAATCGTTTTTGTCCGGAACCATGATGGATACGATGCGGCCGCCGAAATTGGTGATGCACACTTCCATGCCTTTGGAGTTCTTGAGCGTGTACAGACTGGTCGGTTTGCCGTTGACCTCCGCGACAAAGTTCTGAGGGTCAAGCCCCGAAACGGTTAAATTACTTTGAGGTTGTGGTTGGCTGCAAGAAGCCATTAGGACTGTGAGAAGTCCTGCGCCTAAGAATGCATTTCTAACATTTTTCATGGCTAAATGTTTAATAATTCATATTGGTTGTAAAGATACGGATTTCTTTCGTATTCCGGTTACAAATATATATGTTTTTTTGCGCATGGTGTACGCCGTACACTTCTTTTTTCTCCTTTTATTGTGTTATTCTTTATTAAAAAGGGGACACACCGTCAAGTGCGCCCCCTTTTCACATCAGAAGTTAAATTAGGAATTAGCAAAGTTTTCTGGAACCGTCCCCGATGACCACATCGATGATGACAGGCTCTTTGCCGAATTTTTCTTTGTATTTGGCCTTCACAACCTTCACGAAGTTGTCATACAGCTCTTCGCTGACGAGGTTGATTGTGCAACCACCGAATCCTCCGCCCATGATGCGCGAACCGGTGACGCCTTCTTCCTTGGCGATGTCGTTCAGATAGTCCAGTTCCGGACAAGAAACCTCATATTCTTTGCTCAGTCCATAGTGGGTTTCGTACATCTTCTGTCCTACAGTCTCGTAGTCGCCCTTTTCCAAAGCGTCGCAAACGGCCAATACGCGCTCTTTCTCTCCGATGACATATTTTGCGCGCATGAAGTCTTCAGCTGAAACTTCGTTTTTCACTTCGTCCAGCATGGCGTAGTCGGCGTCGCGCAGGCTCTTCACCTCGGGGTGGTGCTTGTTGATGGTGGCTGCTACGTTCTCACAGCTCTTGCGGCGGTCGTTGTAAGGAGAACCTACGAGTTCGTGCTTTACACAAGAGTTGACCAACACCAGTTTGTAACCCTGTGGATTCCAAGGGAAGTATTCGAACTCGCCGCTCCGGCAGTCCAGGCGCATCAGGCTCCCGGCCTTTCCGAATACGGACGCGAACTGGTCCATGATGCCGCAGTTCATGCCGAGATATTTGTGTTCTGTAGCCTGTCCCACCTTGGCCAAGGTCATCTTGTCGATCTTGTTGCCGCCGAACATATCGTTGAGGGCGAAGGCATACACGCTCTCCAATGCGGCGGAGGAAGACATTCCCGCACCCAGAGGCACATCACCGGCAAAGGCCGTGTTGAAGCCTTCCACGGGGACACCCAGTGCCATCATCTCGCGGCATACGCCGAAGATGTAGCGCGACCAGCTGGCGTTCGGGCCTTTCTCATCGTCCAGCGAGAACTCCACATAGTCCTTCAGGTCAATGGAGTAGGCGCGTACCTTTCTTGTGCCGTTCGGCTTGATTTCGGCAATCATTCCCTGCTGGACTGCTCCGGGGAATACGAACCCGTCATTATAGTCGGTGTGTTCACCGATGAGGTTGATACGGCCCGGAGAGGCATATACAGAACCGGTTGTCCCATCGAAGTGTTCGATGAAACGGCTTCTTACATCATCTATTGTCAGTTTCATAATCCGTTTATTTTATAAGGTTAATAAAAAGAGATTTGTCTTTATGCTTTAAGTCCTATCTTGGAACCCTTCCAGCAGAACCACATCACGTAGAGGTAGTAGATGAACATCATGCAGATGGCCATGCCCACGCCTAATGACGGCTCGTCGGCTACCCAACCCATGATGGGTGTCAGTGTGGCCGCACCAATAACGCCGAGGTTGATGATGCCGGAAGCTGCTTTCGTGTGGGGGCCGAGTTCCTGCAGGCCGAGGTTGAAGACTAACGGCCACATGACAGAATGGAAGAGTCCTGCCGCCAACATGGCCCATACGGCTGCCATGCCCGACAAGAAGAATGAGATGCCGACGCAAGCCGCACCGCCGATGAGGCAGGCCGTGAGCAACACGCGGGGCTGGAACTTGCTCAGGATGCCGGCACCGATGAACCGGCCCACCATCATGCCTCCCCAGTAGTACATCAGGTAGTCTGTGGCCTGCAGGCCTGCCAGGCTGGGTTCATTCTTGAAATAGGCGGCCAACATGGACGGCACGCCGATTTCAAGTCCCATATACATGAAGATGGCCAATGCGCCCAACCATACGTGAGGGTATTTGAACACGCTACTCTTGTATTCCTTCTGCACGCCGGATGCCTCGGCGGCCTGCTCGCCTTCATTGATGCTGGGCAATTTCAGGAAATAGAGGATGACGCACAGCAAAAGCGTGAAAAGGCCTAAGCCCAGATAAGGGTAGGGTATGTCGCTGGGTACCGCATCCTCAGCCTTCTTGTTGTTCAGGATGACTGTGGCGATGAAGATGGGTGCCACCGTCGTGGCAACGGAGTTCAACGCCTGGCTTAACGTCATGCGGAACGCGCCCTTTTCAGGAGCCCCAAGCACCATGACATACGGATTGGCCACCAGCTGCAACATCACGATACCTAAGGCTACCACGAACATGCAGGCCAGAAACATCCAATAAATCGTGTTGACCGATCCGTCCAGATTGCCGTTGATGCATAAAAAGTTAATGACGAATCCCAAGCCTACGACGGCCAGACCCAACACCAATGTGGCCTTGTATCCGATTTTGCTCATCATGAGGCCAAAGGGGATAGACATGATGTATGCCCCGTAAAAGGCCGTGTTGACCAATTGGCTTTGGAAATTATTCAATTTGAACGCGTTGGTGCAGAACTCAATCATCGAGTTGTTCATCGTCGTCACGAATCCGATGAGGAAGCAGACGATGATGACAATCGTCAAGGCGAACGTATAGTTCGGTTGTGTCTTTTGTGTCATTTGATAATTAGTTTTTAGGAATTTGTTGGTTTATAATTTGATTTATTCTTCCACACCGAATTTGTAGACAGTCTTTTGGGTATACGTCTCGCCCGGCTTCAATACGACGCTGGGGAAATACGGGCGGTTGGGGGAGTCGGGGAAGTGTTGCGCCTCGAAGCAGATGGCGCTTCTGCGCGGGAATGTGGCGCCTAACTGGCCTTTGTAGCCGTCGGCCCAGTTGTCCGTATAGACTTGCACGCCGGGTTCCGTGGTGTATACTTCCATGGTGCGCCCCGTTGACGGCTCGTGGATTTTGGCCGCGAAGCTCAGTTCGCCCGGCTCTTTCTTGTTCAGCACGAAGCAGTGGTCATATCCGGCACCGTTTTTCGTCTGTTCGTCGTCGGCGTCAATGCGCTCGCCGACTTCATGTACGGTAGTAAAGTCAAATGGGGTTCCCTTGACGGAGCGGATTTCGCCCGTAGGAATGGACGTGTCGTCAATAGGTATATAGAAATCCGCGTTGATTTGGCATTGGAGTTTTTCAATGGTGGGGGTGGGGTTGGCGATGCCCGACAGGCTGAAGAAACCGTGGTTGGTCATGTTGATGACCGTCGTCTTGTCCGTTGTCCCTTTATAATCGATGACCAATTCGTTGTCATCGGTGAAAGAGTAGATGACCGTCATGTCTACTTTTCCGGGGAATCCTTCTTCGCCGTCTGCAAAGACATAATGCAGTGAGAGGCTTTGTCCGTCCGTTTGTTCCGCGTCCCATACGCGGGCGTGGCATCCCGTCGGTCCGCCGTGGAGGCTGTTGGGCCCGTTGTTGATGGCCAGCGAGTATTCCTTGCCTTCCAGCGTGAACTTTCCTTTGCAGATTCGGTTGCCGTAGCGGCCGATCAAGGTGCTGAGGAACGGTTCCGGGCTGGCGATGACGTCTTGGATGTTGTCGTGTCCTTGAATGACATTGGCCATGTTTCCGTTCTTGTCGGGAACCATGATGGCCACTAACGCACCGCCATAATTCGTGATGGCTACTTCACATCCTCTCTTGTTTTTCAGGATGAACAAATCGGTTTGTTTGCCCTGAACTTCTGCCTGGAAGTCTTCTCTCTTGAGGCCGCACATATTTTTAATGCTCATTGGACTTTTGATTTAAAGTTAAATTATCGTTATGCAAAATAAGAAAAAAACTTTCTTACCGCAAAAGAAAAAGCTGAAAAATATGAGGCAGAAAAGAGAAGATTTGCAGATTAAGCGCGTTCCGGGCGGTAAAAGGATAAAAAGTCGGCCACGACAAAGGTGCTTCCTCCTACGAAAACCAGGTCTTTTTCCGTCGCGGACGACATGGCCGCTTGGAATGCGGATTCCACATCCGGCCAGCAGCTTCCTGTCAGGCCGGCCGCTTCGGCCGTCTTTTGCAGGGCATGTTCGTCCAGTGCGCGCTTGACGCCCGCTTTGGTGAAATAATAGGTGGCGTGCCGGGGCAACAGTTGCAGGACGCCCCGGATGTCTTTGTCGTTCACCATTCCGATCACGATATGGAGATGGTCGGCACGGGTGTTTTGCAGTTGCCGTGTGATATAAGCGAGTCCTCCCACATTATGTCCCGTGTCGCAAATGATGGTCGGGGATTCTCCCACTTGCTGCCAGCGTCCGCGTAATCCTGTGAGTTCGCATACGTTTTCAAACCCGGTGTGGATATGGTCTTCCTGGATTTTGTATCCTGTTTCCTGCAGCTTGCCGGCAGCGGCCAGGATGGTGGCCGTGTTCTTCTCCTGGCAGAGGCCACAGAGTTCGCCTTTCAGCTGTCCATGGTGCCGGGTCTCATAGATACGGAAACGTCCTTCGTCCCGTGAAGAAATGATTTCATGTTTTTCTTCTGCAAAAACTATGGGGGCATTGACTTCCATTGCTTTACGGACGAATATATCTCGCGTCTCATCGCAGGTTTCCCCGATAATCACGGGGATTCCCGCTTTGATGATTCCCGCTTTCTCTCCGGCGATTTGAGCCAGCGTGTCTCCCAGGAACTGCACGTGGTCGAAGCTGATATTGGTGATGACGGATATATCGGGGGTGATGATGTTGGTGCAGTCCAAGCGTCCGCCCATGCCCACCTCGATGACGGCTACGTCCACTTGCGCCTTGGCGAAGTATTGGAAGGCCAAGGCTGTGGTCAGTTCAAAGAAGGACGGTTGGAGCGGTTCAAAAAAGGACCGTTCGTTTGTGACGAATGATATGACCTCGTCTTCCGGAATCATTTCCCCGTCCACGCGGATGCGTTCCCTGAAGTCTGTCAGGTGAGGCGACGTGTAAAGTCCCACACGGTAACCCGCGCTTTGCAGGATGGCGGCCAGCGTGTGGCTGCATGAGCCTTTGCCGTTGGTGCCTCCCACATGGATGGTCTTGTACCGGGTGTGGGGATGCCCGAAATGTTTATCCAACAGTCGGGTGTTATACAACCCCTCTTTATAGGCCGTGCCGCCCACGTTTTGGAACATGGGGACGCTGTTGAACAGATATTCCGTGGTTTCCTTATACGTCATCTCACTCTTTGTCGCCGTTATTCAAAATAGCTTCTGAACTTCTTGAATATCTTTTCCTTGATGGATTCGCGCGGGGCGAAGCTGTCGCTCGTCCTCATCTCTTCGAGGAACTTGCGTTCTTCTTTTGTCAGTGTCTCGGGGATGTAGACGCTGATGTTCACAATCAGGTCTCCCGTGCCATAGCCGTAACCTTGTACGGCCGGCAGGCCTTTTCCTCTCAGGCGCACGACTTTTCCCGGCTGTGTGCCCGGCTCGATTTTGATTTTCACTTTTCCGTCGATGGTCGGGATTTCGGCATCTCCTCCCAGCGCGGCGGTCGGAATGTCCAACAGGAGGTTGTATATCAGGTTGTTGTCCTCTCGTAACAGATTCTTGTCCGTTTCCTCTTCTATATAGACTTGGATGTCTCCCGGCACTCCGTTTCGGCGGGCGGCGTGTCCTTTTCCTGTGACAGTGACGACCATGCCGTCTCCTACGCCTGCGGGAATCTTCACTTCAACGACTTCCTCGCCGTTGACTACGCCTTCGCCCCCGCATTCCTTGCATTTGTTTTTGATGACAGTGCCTTCGCCTCCGCATGTCGGGCAGACGGTCTGGGTCTGCATCATGCCGAAGATGCTCTGTTGCGTCTTTATCACATAGCCGCTTCCATGGCATGTGGGGCAGGCTTCCGTGGCTCCGCTCCCTTCCGCGCCGCTTCCGTGGCAGTGGGAGCATGTGACTTTCTTCTTCACCTTGAATTTTTTGGTCACCCCTGTGGCTATTTCTTGAAGTGTCAGCCTGACTTTCAAGCGCAAGTCGCCTCCCCGGTATTGGGGCTTGCGCGGCCTTCCGCCTCCTCCGAAGCCTCCGAAACCGCCGCGTCCGCCGAAAATGTCGCCGAACATGGAGAAGATGTCATCCATGTTCATGCCGCCTCCTCCGAAGCCTCCGGCACCGTTCACGCCTTCGGGGCCGAACTGGTCGTAACGGGCGCGTTTTTGCGGGTCGCGCAACACATCGTAAGCTTCTGCCGCTTCCTTGAATTTCTCTTCGGCCTCTTTGTCCCCCGGGTTACGGTCCGGATGGTATTTGATGGCCATTTTCTTGTAGGCTTTCTTTATTTCGTCTTCCGAGGCGTTTTTGGACACGCCCAGCACTTCGTAGTAGTCTCGTTTCGTTGCCATGTCTTAATTATAGGGTTTAGAGTCCTACGGCCACTTGGGAATGGCGGATTACCTTGTCGTTCAACGTGTAGCCGGTCTTTACGCAGTCGATGACCTTTCCTTTCATCTCATCGGACGGGGCGGGTACTTGTGCGATGGCCTCGTGCAGGTCCGTGTTGAAGTCCGCGTTTTCCGTCTCAATCCTTTTCACTCCTTGCTCGCCCAGAATTTTGACGAACTTCTGGAAAATCAAGTCCATGCCTTCTTTTACGGCGGCCACGTCCTCCATCTTGTCCATGTTCTTCAGCGCACGCTCCATGTCGTCCAGAACGGGGAGTATGGCCGTGATGGTCTTCTCGGCACCGTTCAGGATCAGGTCGGCCTTTTCTTTGATGGTGCGTTTGCGGTAGTTGTCGAATTCAGCCACCTGACGCAGGTATTTGTCTTGCAGCTCGGCGATTTTGCTTTCGGCGGCGGCCAGTTTGTCTTCTGCCGTCATTTCCTTTTCAGCCGCCTCTTCCTTCTGTTCTCCGTCGGACGGGTTGCCGGCTGTTTCTTCCTGTGTGCTTGCCTGCTGTCCTTTTACCTCTTCTTCGTTCATATTCTCATTTTGTTTCATGATTCAATGTTTTTAGGATGTTCTTGTCCCCCGGTGTCCTACAAAAAGCTTGCCATATAAGAGATGCCGGAGACTTTTTTCATTCTCCGTACATTCGTGCCTTCAATTCCTTGATGTGGTCGCTGGCGATATACTCGTCGTATTCCATCATCTTGTCGATGATGCCGTTGGGTGTCAGCTCGATGATACGGTTGGCCACTGTCTCGATGAATTCGTGGTCGTGGCTGGCGAACAGGATGTTTCCTTTGAAGAGTTTCAGGTTGTTGTTGAAAGCCTGTATGCTCTCCAGGTCCAGGTGGTTGGTGGGTGTGTCGAGGATGAGGCAGTTGGCGTTTTTCAGCTGCATACGGGCTATCATGCACCGCATTTTCTCACCTCCCGACAGCACGTTGACCTTCTTCAGCACTTCTTCGCCCGAGAAGAGCATACGTCCCAGGAAACTCTTGAAGTAGACTTCGTTGCCCTCTCCGAACTGGGACAGCCAGTCCACGAGGTTCAGGTCGCTCTCGAAGAATCTGGTGTTGTCCAGCGGCAGGTAGGCCGTGGTGATGGTCACGCCCCATTTGTAGTCTCCGCCTTGTGCCTTGCGGTTGCCGTTGATGATTTCAAAGAATGCGGTCATGGCCCGCGGGTCGCGGCTCAGGAACACGATTTTGTCGCCCTTTTCCACGGTGAAGTTCACATCGTTGAAAAGCACGGTGCCGTCTTCCGTGACGGCGCGCAGGCCTTTCACTTCCAGAATCTGGTTGCCCGGTTCGCGGTCCATTTGGAAGATGATGCCCGGATACTTGCGGGTGGAGGGGCGTATCTCCTCGATGTTCAGCTTTTCCAGCATCTTTTTGCGGCTGGTGGTCTGCTTGCTCTTGGACACGTTGGCCGAGAAGCGTCGGATGAATTCCTCCAGTTCTTTCTTCTTCTCTTCGGCCTTGGCCTTTTGGTTCTGGGCCTGCCTCAAGGCCAGCTGGCTGGATTCGTACCAGAAACTGTAGTTGCCGGCGAAGAGCGTGACCTTGCCGAAGTCGATGTCCACCGTGTGCGTGCAGACCGAGTCAAGGAAGTGGCGGTCGTGGCTGACCACCAATACGGTATGCTCAAACTCGGAAAGGTAGGATTCAAGCCATTGCACGGTGTCGAGGTCCAGGTCGTTGGTCGGCTCGTCCAGCAGCAGGTTGTCCGGTTCGCCGAAAAGGGCTTTGGCCAACATGATGCGTACCTTCTCTTTTCCGCTCAGTTCGCCCATCAGCATGTAGTGCTTGTCTTCCTTGATGCCCAATCCGCTGAGCAGGGCGGCAGCGTCGCTTTCGGCGTTATATCCGCCAAGCTCGGCGAATTTCTCTTCCAGTTCGGCCACCTTGATGCCGTCTTCGTCCGAGAAGTCCGGCTTGGAGTAGAGGGCATCACGTTGTTTCATGATGTCCCACAGCACGGTGTGTCCCATCAGCACCGTGTCCAGCACGGTGAACTGGTCGTATTGGAAGTGGTCCTGGCTCAGGACGGAGAGCCGTTCGCCCGGCCCCATTTCCACGTTGCCTTTGGTGGGTTCCAGCTCGCCTGATATGGCTTTGAGCAGAGTGGACTTTCCGGCACCGTTGGCCCCGATGACTCCATAGATGTTCCCGTTGGTGAACTTTATGTTTACGTCTTTATACAAGACCCTTTTCCCGAATTGCACGGCAAGATTCGTTACGCTGATCATATTCTTCCTTATACCTTATTAATATTATAATGTCCAAAAGTGCAATGACGGGTGCAAAGGTACGAAAAAATATCTTATTCTTTCATGCTTTCTCCCGTAAACTGTAGCGGAAGCAAGGCCTTGGCGGAGTCTGTCACATAAGTGCCTTCCGTCCCGAAGAGCAGGATGCGGATGGGGCGTTTGTAGCGTTCCTCTATTCCCAGGATGACCTGGCGGCAGGCCCCGCAGGGCGGGATGGGGGCTTTCAGGAACGTGCCGTTCGTGTATGCGGCCACGGCCAGTTCCACGACGCTTTCGTCCGGATGCGCGGCGTTGGCATAGAAGAGGGCGGTGCGCTCGGCGCATGTGCCTGAGGGGAACGCGGCGTTCTCCTGGTTGCTGCCTGTGACGATGGTGCCGTCGGAAAGCCGTGCGGCGGCACCTACGCGGAATTCTGAATAAGGCGCATAGCTGGTTCTCGTGGCATCCTTGGCCCGGTCCACCAACTCGCGGTCGCTGTCTGCCAGCTCTTCGTAACCGTAAATCTTGAACTTGCAGATGATTTCTTTTTCCTTCATGGCCGTTCCGGTTATGGTTAATAATGCACAAATATAAGTTTTTTTATTTTGAAAGAAGAAAAAAGAGGTAACTTTGTGCCACGTTAATCATTCATTAAGACAGAAGTATGCGATTCAGGACTGTTTGCCTTTCCGCGATATTCGCCCTGACGGCCCTCTTGGCGCAAGCCCAGGGTGTCAGCCAGCAATATCTTGACTATATAGAGCGTTACAAAGAGATGGCGGTGGACCAGATGGTCCGCTACAAGATTCCGGCCAGTATCACCTTGGCGCAGGGCTTGCTCGAGAGCGGGGCCGGCACCAGCACGTTGGCGCGGAAGGCGAACAATCATTTCGGCATCAAGTGCGGCAAGGCCTGGAAGGGGCCTTATGTCCTGCAGGACGATGACGCGCGCAACGAGAGGTTCCGGAAATACCGGAGCGTGGAAGAGTCGTACGAGGACCACTCGCGCTTCCTGCAGCAGGCGCGTTATTCCTCGCTGTTCAAGCTTTCCATGAAGGACTACAAGGGGTGGGCGAAGGGGCTGAAGCGCTGCGGCTATGCCACGAACCCGCGTTACGCCTCATTGCTCATCGATTTGATTGAGCGGTATGATTTGGACCAGTTCGATAAATATAAGTCTTCAAAGCTGCATTATGACTATAGCGGCATTGACCGTCAGCTGGACAGCGAGTCGTTGCCCTCGCATTTGGTGTACAAGAACAATGAGAACTACTATGTCATCGCCCGCTCGGGGGACACGTTCGACTTGTTGGCGGAGGAGACCGGCGTGTCGGCCCGTGACATCCGGAAGTTCAACGAACTGCCCAAAGGGTATCGTATCCAGGCGGGCGACGTGCTTTATCTGGAACGCAAGCGGAAAAAGGCCGCCAAGAAATACAAGGACGTGCCCCATGTGGTGCAGGCCGGCGAGTCGATGTATACCATCGCCCAGCGCTACGGCATACGTCTGGAGAGCCTGTATGAGATGAACGGCCTGCCGGACGATTACGCCGTGCAGGTGAACGACGTGCTGAGGGTGCGTTAGGAACGTCGGCGGCTTGCGGCAGTAGTACCAAGGCCTGGTACTCGAATGCCAAGGCTTGGTATTCTTCCGGGCAGCGGTTGGCCGGCGCGAGCGTGAAGGAAAGGAGGTAAGGATGAAGAAAGGAAAGACGATTCTTTTGGCAGGATGGATGGCGTTTGCCCTCGGGGCGCACGCCCAGGAGATGGTTGTCCCCGGTTCGTCGGGGCTTGTCCTCCCGCCGGACGCTCAAATGGAGCCGTTGGCGGGCGGGGATGCCTTGAAGCCGGCGGCACGGTCTGGCACCGGGCGGGATTCTCTCGTGGCGGACACGTCGCGGTGGCGTCCGTCCCTTTCTTTGCCGCCTTTGAATCGTGACGGGGCGGTAGCCTATTTCCCGTTGGGGTATTACGGCGGATATTGGGGGCTGTGGGGCCTGCACGAAGGGTTCAATGCCAGTCTGGACATGAGCGTGGCGGCTTCTTTCGGCAAGCACCGTTTTCCCGGCGTGGGGTTCGGGACCGGTGTCTCGGCGATGTACGTGTACAGCCTGACCGACCGTCTGGTGCTGGCTGCGGGAGGCTTTTATGACCGCCTGTCGTGGAACGGATTCAACCGGAACCGTTTCGGTATCAATCTGATGCTCGGGTACAAGCTGACGGACCGCTTGAGCGTCTATGCGTACGGAAGCAAAGCCTTTTCCCCGGGGCGCGGGGGCTGGATCCCGATGCCCTGGGCGGACAATTTCAGCAGCCGTTTCGGCGGGATGCTGCATTTCAAGCTGTCCGATGCCGCCTCCATTTCCCTGAGCGTGGAAGAGGCGCGTTGGGACCGTTAAGACATTCATCGCATATTGCTAACCTATCATCACATGAAAGAACTCAAATGCCCGAACTGCGGGCAAGTATTTAAAGTGGACGAGGCCGGCTATGCCTTTATCGTGGGGCAAGTCAGGAATGCGGAACTTCAGGAGGAGGTGGACCGTCGGATGACGGAGCTTCACCGCCGCCTCCAGGCGGAACGGCTGGCCGACTCGGCGGAGGCCGAACGTTCGTTCGCGGCCCGTATGGCGGAGAAAGACAAGGAGCTGGCGCGGAGGTCGGAAGAGATAGCCCGCCTGCAGGAGCAGGTCGGCGGCATCGCCCGGGCCAAGGAATTGGAGTTTGAGGCCGTGCTGGCGAAAAAGGAGAATGAGATTGCCGGACTGAAAGCCGAGATCGGGCAGGAGGAAGACCGCCGGAAGATAGCCGTGCTTCAGGCCGGCGGAAAGGCGCGGGAGGCTTTGTATGCCAAAGACGCGGAAATCGCCGACCTGAAAGGGCAGATGACGTTGTACAAGGCGGAGGCCGCCAGCAGGGAACGCCATCTCAGGGATGGATACGAGCAGCAGCTCCGGCAGAAGCAGGAGATGGTGGACTATTACAAGGACCTGAAGTCGCGCATGTCCACCAAGATGGTGGGGGAGTCGTTGGAAATCCATTGCAGCACGGAGTTCAACCGCGTGCGCCCGCTCTTCCCGCAGGCCTATTTCGAGAAGGACAATGACGCTTCCGGAGGGTCCAAGGGGGATTTTATCTTCCGGGATTATGAGGACGGGATGGAGTATGTGTCTGTCATGTTCGAGATGAAGAACGAGATGGACGGGACGGCCGCCAAGCATAAGAATGAGGATTTCCTGAAGAAGCTGGACGAGGACCGCAGGGCGAAGCATTGCGAATACGCGGTGCTGGTCTCGTTGCTGGAGGCGGACAGCGAACTGTATAACACGGGGATAGTGGACATGTCCCACCGTTATCCGAAGATGTACGTCATCCGTCCGCAATTCTTCATCCCGCTGATTACTCTGCTGGTGCAGACTTCCAAGAAAAGCGTGGAGTACCAGCGCCAGTTGGCCGTGGCCCGCAGCCAGTCGGTCGACGTGACTCGTTTCGAGGAACAACTGAACGATTTCAAGGAACGTTTCGGCTACAATTACAGGTTGGCCAGCGACAAGTTCCGCAAGGCGGTGGAGGAGATAGACAAGTCTATCGACCATCTGCAGAAAATCAAAGAGTCCCTGCTGGGTTCGGAGCGGAACCTCCGGTTGGCCAACGACAAGGCGGAGGGCCTGACGATTAAGAAACTGACGCGCAACAACCCTACGATGAAGGCCAAATTCGATGCCGTACGGGCGCGGGGGCAGGTTGGAGAAACGGGCGGGGCCGTGAGGGCGGAAGCCGGGCCTGAGGATGACAAACAAATGTAAAAACAAGGAAGATTTAGTGTTGGTTTGCGCTTTCAAATGATTTTTTTATCGTACTTTTGCATGATAAAAAACGGATTGGAAGATGTTTAAAAGAATAAGAAGGAACTGGTTCGTGCCGAAAGGGGCGGAAATGACAGAGCTGGACAAGAAAGTCTTGTCGTTCCAGAACCGGGGTTGCCTGGTGCCTTCGCGCAAACTGATAAAGACCCCCGAGCAGATTGAAGGCATCCGCCGGAGCGGCGTGGTGAATACGGGCGTGCTGGACCTCGTGGCCCGGGAAATCCATGAGGGGATGACCACGTTGGAGATAGACCGGCTGGTGTACGACTATACGGTGAGCCACGGGGCGGTCCCGGCCCCGCTGAATTACGAGGGATTCCCTAAAAGTGTCTGCACTTCGGTCAACGAAGTCGTGTGCCACGGTATCCCGAGCGAGTTCGAGGTGCTGAAGGAAGGGGACATCATCAATGTGGATGTCTCTACGATTCTGGACGGCTACTATAGCGACGCGTCGCGTATGTTCGTGATAGGGCAGACGACACCGGAAAAGCAGAAGCTGGTGGATGTGGCCCGGGAATGCCTGGAAATCGGGATGCAGGCCGCCAAGCCCTTCGGCTTTGTGGGGGATATCGGCAATGCCATAGAGAAACATGCCAAGAAAAACGGGTTCAGCATCGTGCGGGACTTGTGCGGGCATGGGGTCGGGCTGGAATTCCATGAAGAGCCGGACGTGGAGCATTTCGGGCGAAAGGGTACAGGCATGTTGCTGGTGCCGGGCATGGTATTCACGATAGAGCCGATGGTCAATATGGGGGACTGGCGTGTGTTTGTGGACGAAGAGGACGGATGGACCGTAGTGACCGAGGACGAGCTGCCCAGCGCACAGTGGGAGCATACGTTCGTCATGACGGAGCATGGCCTTGAAATCCTTACCTATTAATATAAGCAAAGGAGGAGCGATGGGAGACAAGCACGTTACAATATTAGGAATAGAGTCGAGCTGCGACGACACTTCGGCCGCCGTCATCCGCGACGGAGTGCTGCTGAGCAATGTCACGGCCAGTCAGGCGGTGCATGAGGCTTACGGCGGCGTGGTGCCGGAACTGGCCTCGCGCGCCCACCAGCAGAACATCGTGCCGGTCGTGGACCAGGCGCTGAAGCGGGCGGGCGTGGCGAAAGAGGAACTTTCGGCCGTGGCCTTCACTCGTGGCCCGGGGCTGATGGGGTCTTTGCTGGTCGGTGTCTCTTTTGCCAAGGGGTTCGCACGCGCGTTGGGTATTCCCTTGATAGACGTGAACCACCTGCAGGGGCATGTGCTGGCGCATTTCATCAAGGAGAGCGAGGATGACCACGACCAACCTTCATTCCCGTTCCTGTGCTTGTTGGTGAGCGGCGGGAATTCCCAAATTGTCAGGGTGAAGGCCTATAACGACATGGAAGTGATGGGACAGACCATAGACGATGCGGCGGGCGAGGCGATAGACAAATGCTCCAAGGTGATGGGGCTGGGCTATCCCGGAGGGCCGGTCATCGACAGGCTGGCCCGTCAGGGAAATCCTTTGGCCTATACTTTTGCCAAACCGCATATAGAGGGCTACGACTACAGCTTCAGCGGGCTGAAAACCTCGTTCCTTTATTCCTTGCGCGACTGGCTGAAGGACGATCCTGATTTCATTGAACACCACAAGGAGGACCTGGCGGCTTCGTTGGAACATACCATTGTGGAAATCCTGATGAAGAAGCTCCGGCAGGCGGCCAAGGACACAGGCATCAAAGAGGTGGCCGTGGCCGGCGGAGTGTCGGCCAACAATGGCTTGCGCAACGCTTTCCGCGAACATGCGGCCAAATATGGCTGGAAGATTTTCATCCCCAAGTTCAGCTATACGACGGACAACGCGGCGATGATTGCCATTACGGGATACTTCAAGTATCTGGACCAAGACTTCTGCGGCATCGACCTGCCGGCATATTCAAGAGTAACATTAAAATAAAACCATAGATATTATGATGAACGTAGAGGCTAAAATCATAAGCCGCGAGATCAGCCCGTTGCTGTGGAAAGCGGGCGAGACGGTCTGCACGGCGGAAAGTTGCACTTCGGGGCAGATTTCGGCGGCCATTACGAGCGTGCCGGGCAGCTCCACTTATTTCAAGGGCGGGATTGTATGTTACACCAACGAGGTGAAGACCCGCTTCCTGGGTGTCCCTGCCGAATTGCTGGACGAGAAAGGCCCCGTGAGCGAGGAGGTGGTGCGCGCCATGTTCGAGGGTGCGCTGAAGGCGATGGAGACCACTTATGCCGTCGCCATCACGGGCTATGCCGGTCCCGGTGGCGGCGATGAGGCTCCGGTAGGTACAATCTGGATTGCCGTGGGAGACAAGGACGAGATAATCGTAGAAAAACTGGAAGGCGACGAGGGACGCGACATGAATTTGGCCAAGGCCACGTTGGTGGCGCTTCAGCTTTTGCTGGACTTGCTGAAAAAGCGCCATCCGGCAGAGGACGAGTGATTTTTTTGTGAAAAGACTTGTATATTCGGTTTTTATGTGCTAATTTTGCACTCTGTTTGAAAGAAGCTAATAGAAATAAACAGAAAGGAAGATAGAAATGTCTAAGATTTGTCAAATTACCGGGAAGAAGGCCATGGTTGGCAACAACGTTTCTCATTCAAAGCGTCGTACCAAGAGACGGTTTGAAGTGAACTTGTTTACGAAGAAATTCTACTATGTAGAACAGGATTGCTGGATTAGCTTGAAGATAAGTGCTGCTGGTCTGCGATATATTAACAAGGTAGGTTTGGATGCCGCGTTGACCAATGCGGTGGCCAAAGGATATTGTGATTGGAAATCCATTAAAGTAATTGCTTAATTGAAGGAGAGTAGGACTTATGGCAAAGAAAGCTAAGGGCAACAGGGTGCAGGTGATTCTGGAATGCACCGAGATGAAAGAGAGCGGCCTTCCCGGAACATCCCGTTATGTGACGACGAAGAACAGAAAGAACACTCCCGAGAGATTGGAACTGAAGAAGTACAACCCGATTCTCCGGAGAATGACGATTCATAAGGAAATAAAATAATATTAGGATACTATGGCAAAAAAAACAGTGGCAACTCTCCAGACTGGTAAGACAGATGGACGTTCCTACACTAAGGTGATTAAAATGGTGAAGAGTTCCGAGACCGGCGCTTACATCTTTGACGAGCGGATGGTGCCTAACGAGGCTGTGAAGGATTTCTTCAAGAATTAATTCGTGATTCATCCAGTTTAGAATAAATCCCTTCCATGTCGAATGGAGGGGATTTTTTGTATCCGGATGGGCCGATTTCAAAAAACTTGTGCTATCTTTGTACTCGTAATGTGCATTAAATAAAAGACGTATGGGAATATTCAGCTTTTTCTCTAAAGAAAAAAAGGAGACACTCGACAAGGGACTTGAGAAGACGAAGGAGAGTTTCTTCGGAAAATTGGCCCGTGCCGTGGCCGGCAAGTCCAAGGTGGACGATGATGTGCTGGACCGTTTGGAGGAAGTCTTGGTGACATCGGATGTCGGAGTGGATACCACATTGAATATCATCGGCCGGATTGAAAAGCGTGTTGCACGGGACAAATATGTGACCGTAAACGAATTGAATGAATTGCTGAGGGACGAGATCGCGTCTTTGCTGACGGAAAACAATACGAACGACACGGAGGGCTTTGAGCTGCCGGAAGGCACGAAACCTTATGTGATTATGGTGGTCGGCGTGAATGGCGTGGGAAAGACCACTACCATCGGCAAGCTGGCTTCCCAGTTTAAGAAGGCGGGCAAGAAAGTCTACCTTGGGGCTGCGGACACATTCCGTGCGGCAGCTGTGGAGCAACTCGAGATTTGGGCTGAGCGCGTAGGGGTTCCCATCGTGAAGCAGCAGATGGGCAGCGACCCGGCTTCCGTGGCCTTCGACACGTTGAAGTCGGCCGTGGCCAACGGCGCGGACGTGGTGCTAATCGATACGGCCGGCCGCCTGCACAACAAGAAAGGGCTGATGGACGAGCTTTCCAAAATCAAGCGGGTGATGCAGAAGGTGGTGCCTGACGCGCCGCATGACGTCATGCTGGTGCTGGACGGCAGCACGGGGCAGAACGCTTTCGAGCAGGCCAGGCAGTTCACATTGGCGACGGAAGTGACAAGCCTGGCGATAACCAAGCTTGACGGGACCGCCAAGGGAGGGGTCGTCATCGGCATTTCGGACCAGTTCAAGATTCCGGTGCGGTATATCGGACTGGGCGAGGGCGTGGACGACTTGCAGCCCTTCAACAAGAAGGAATTCGTGAAGTCCTTGTTCGACAATTGAGGGAATCCTTTTTTATTGACTTTTAAAAGAGAATGGCATTGCAGGAGAATACAATCGATATCGTTACCATGGGGTGTTCCAAGAATCTGGTGGATTCGGAGAAACTCATGCGGCAGCTTGAAGCCAACGGCTATAAGGTGACACACGACAGTGAGTGTCCCGAGGGGGAGATTGCCGTCATCAACACTTGCGGCTTCATCGGGGACGCCAAGGAGGAAAGCATAAACATGATTCTGGAGTTTTGCCAGGCCAAGGAGGAAGGGCGGCTGAAGAAACTGTATGTGATGGGATGCCTCTCGGAGCGTTATTTCAAGGAGCTGGGCGAGGAGATTCCGCAGGTGGACAAGTTTTACGGCAAGTTCAATTGGGAGGACCTGCTGGCAGACTTGGGTAAGGCTTACAAGCCGGAGTTCCGTCTGGAGCGTGAACTGACCACTCCTCCGCATTACGCTTATCTGAAGATTTCCGAAGGGTGCGACCGCCGTTGCTCCTATTGCGCGATACCCATCATCACAGGCCGGCACAAGTCCCGTCCGATGGAGGACATCTTGGAGGAGACACGGATGCTGGTGGCGCAGGGCGTGAAGGAGTTTCAGGTCATAGCCCAGGAGCTGACGTATTACGGCGTGGATTTGTACCGTCGGCGGATGTTGCCGGAATTGGTGGAGCGGATGGCCGACATTCCCGGTGTGGAATGGATCAGGCTGCATTATGCTTATCCGGCCGATTTTCCGGAAGACTTGTTCCGTGTCATGCGTGAGAAGAAGAATGTATGCAAGTACATGGACATTGCTTTGCAGCATATCAGTGACAACGTGTTGCAGAAAATGCACCGCCATGTGACGCGGCAGGAAACTTACGACCTGATTGAGCGTTTCCGCAAGGAGGTGCCGGGCATACACCTGCGGACGACGCTGATGGTGGGGCATCCCGGCGAGACGGAGGAGGATTTCAAGGAGTTGCTTGAGTTTGTCCGTCAGGTGAAGTTCGAGCGGATGGGGGCTTTCGCCTATTCCGAGGAGGACGGCACTTACTCTGCGGAGCATTATGAAGATGAGATACCGGCAGAGGTCAAGCAGGCGCGGCTGGACAAGTTGATGGACTTGCAGCAACAGGTGTCGGCGGAGCTTTCCGCAAGGAAGGTCGGACAGGTGTTCAAGGTCATTATCGACCGTGCGGAGGGTGAATATTATGTGGGCCGTACGGAATTCGATTCTCCGGAGGTGGATCCGGAAGTGTTGGTCCCGGTGGCAGAAGGTGACTTGGCGGTCGGAGAGTTTTATGATGTGAAGATAACGGATGCCGATGATTTCGATTTGTACGGGACGCGGCGTTTTTAAAGTTTGGACGAATGAATAACAAGGACTTCATAGCAGAATTGTCCCGTCGTTTGGGCTATACGCTGAAGGATACCTCGTCTTTGGTGGCGACCTTGGTCTCCGAGATGACGGAAGAGCTGGAGGATGAGAATGTCATTTCCATCCAGAATGTGGGGACGTTTGAGGTGAAGAAAAAGCAGGAGCGGGTGGTCGTCAATCCGTCCACGCAGCAGCGGATGCTCGTCCCGCCCAAATTGGTCGTTAATTTCAAACCCAGCGCGTCTTTTAAGGAAAAGATGCAATAAACGTTGTAGGTCATGGATAAGAAAGTGTTGGTACAGGATTTGTCCGAGGGGCTGGTGCGGCGGAAAGGGTTGTCACAGGAAGACGCCATGACGTTCGTGCGTACGGTGTTCGACTTGGTGGGAGAGTTCCTTCAGACAGACAAGATTGTCAAGATCAAGGGGCTGGGTACTTTTAAGTTGGTCACGGTGGACAGCCGTGAGAGCGTAGATGTGAATACGGGTGAGAGAATTGTCATCAAGGAGTATACGAAGGTGAACTTTACTCCGGACCCGGTCTTGCGGGATGCTGTCAACAAGCCGTTCGCCCAGTTTGAGACCGTAATCCTGAACGAGGGTACGAACCTTGAGGATATGGAACGGATGGATGATGAGGGGGTGGAACGCATCTATCATGCCGGGCAGGATGGGAATGTGGAGGATATGGCCGACGGGCAGCCAGGGGAGCAGCCGCAGGTGGCGGAAGGCCGTGAGGAGGACCATTCTGTGGATTCTTATGGCAAGGAAAGGATTTTGTCCGGGAATACCAGTAATGAAACGGCTTTGCCGATAGAGACGGCTTCTATAGAGGAGGGGCCGGAAGATGAGGCTGAAGGTCCTATGTCGGAAGGGGCCGGTGAGGAAACGGGGAATGAAGCGGAAGAGCAGCTTCAGGAGTCTTTTGTAGAGGACGATGAGGCCCAAGCTTCGGGCGAGAGCGAGGCGGATGATGGGGAGGAAGAGGCAGCTCCGATTTTTGAAAACCCGGGGCAGGAAGAACCCGAGGCGTGTGGAATACAGGACGTGCGGCCGGGACAGGACGAGCGGCATGTAAGCAATGTTCATGTGGCATCCCAGCAGATAGAGGTGCAGAAGGTGGAGCACCAAAAGGTGGAACACCAGCATATTGTGCAGGTGGCCCCGGAGCATGGACGGCATAGGGTTTATCTGACTCCGTGGATGATGTTCTTTTTGGTGTTGTTGGTACTCTTTTTGATGGCCGTCAGTTATTATGCCGGCAGCCAGCTGCATTCCGGAGAGGGGACGTCCCAAAAGGCGGATTTACCGGACAAGCCTGCGGAATCTCTGACGGTAAAGTCCGGACAGAATGCTTCTCCCCGTAAGCAGGCCGCGGATTCGTTGAAGATGGAGGCGGATTCGTTGAAGCCGGAAAATAGTGGGACCCGGGCTGATACGGTAAGCACGGTTGTGAAAAAGGAAACTCCGCCGCAGCCTAAGGTGGAATATCCTCAGGTGGAAGGTGGGGCTTACGAGATTGTGGGCATTCAGGAACGCCACCGCATGAGGAGCGGAGAGACGCTTCGCGGCCTGGCCTTGAAGTATTACGGTTCAAAGGACTTCACGGTCTATCTGGTCGTGCAGAATAAAATCGCCAATCCGGATATCGTCCCGGAGGGAATGTGGTTGGAAATCCCCAAATTGAGGCTAAAACGCCGTTAACCGTCATGAAAAGTTTCTTAAATAGATATTTGAGAAACTTTTTTTAATAGTATAATATTGTCCGTGCGTGCCAAAAAGCTTAATTTTGGGTCGCGAAAACGAGGGTATAATTCATAAACAAAATAAAACAGATATGGCTGAAGCTATAGATATTCGTGAGTTGAACGAGCGGATTGAGAGACAGAGTGCTTTCGTGACAAACCTGATGGCCGGAATGGACCAGGTGATAGTAGGTCAGAAGCATTTGGTGGAATCCCTGTTGATTGGCTTGTTGAGTGACGGGCATGTGTTGTTGGAGGGCGTTCCGGGATTGGCCAAGACATTGGCCATCAAGACGCTCGCGTCCTTGATAGACGGCAAGTTCAGCCGGATTCAGTTCACGCCGGACCTGCTCCCCGCCGATGTGACGGGTACGATGATGTATAGCCAGAAGGACGAGACGTTCGTGGCGCAGCGCGGTCCCGTCTTCGCGAACCTGGTGTTGGCGGACGAAATCAACCGTGCGCCGGCCAAGGTGCAGAGCGCATTGCTGGAGGCCATGCAGGAACGCCAGGTGACCATCGGCAAGGAGTCTTACAAGCTGCCCGAGCCTTTCCTTGTGCTGGCCACGCAGAACCCCATCGAGCAGGAAGGCACCTATCCGCTGCCGGAGGCGCAGGTCGACCGTTTCATGCTGAAGGTTATCATAGACTATCCGAAACTGGAGGAGGAGAAGAAAATCATCCGCCAGCAGATCAAGGGCGGGAAGGCGGAAGTCCGCCCCATCTTGTCCACGAAGGAAATCATTGAGGCCCGCGACGTGGTGCGCGAGGTCTATCTGGACGAGAAAATCGAGCAGTATGTGGCCGACATCGTCTTTGCCACCCGCTATCCGGAACAATACGGCCTAAAGGACCTGAAGGATTATATCGAGTTCGGCGGTTCGCCGCGTGCCTCCATCAACCTGGCTTTGGCCGCCCGCGCGTATGCCTTCATCAAGCGCAGGGGGTATGTGATTCCGGAAGATGTGCGCGCCGTGGCCCATGATGTCCTGCGCCACCGTATCGGCCTGTCATACGAGGCTGAAGCCAATAGCGTCAGCAGTGAGGAAATCGTCAGCCGGATATTGAACAAGGTGGAAGTGCCCTAATGCACGTCTGGAATGGATACAAGTGATATATTGAAGCGGGTCCGCCGGATTGAGATCAAGACGAGGGGGCTGTCCAGCAATATCTTTGCCGGCGAATATCATTCGGCGTTCAAGGGGCGTGGTATGGCGTTCTCCGAGGTGCGCGAATACCAGTATGGGGATGACATCCGTGACATAGACTGGAATGTGACGGCGCGTTGGGGGCATCCGTATGTGAAGGTCTATGAGGAGGAACGGGAACTGACCGTCATGTTGGTGATTGACGTTTCCGGCAGCTTGGATTTCGGGACGGTGTCCCAGATGCAGCGGGAGATGGTGACGGAGATTGCCGCCACGCTGGCTTTCTCGGCCATTCAGAACAACGACAAGATCGGGGTCATCTTCTTTTCAGACCGGATAGAGAAGTTCATTCCGCCCCAGAAAGGGCGCAAGCACATTCTCCGCATCATCCGTGAACTGTTGGATTTCTCGCCGGAGAGCAAGTCTACGGACGTAGGGCAGGCGGTAGAGTATTTGACGCGCGTGATTAAGAGGCGTTGTACCGCTTTCTTGTTGAGCGACTTCATCGACCGGAAGGATTACCGCACAGCCTTGACCATCGCCAACCGGAAGCACGACGTGGTGGCCATACAGGTTTTTGACCGCCGGATGGCGGAGCTGCCCGAGGTGGGATTGATGAAGGTTTGCGATGCCGAGACGGGGCATGAGCAGTATATCGACACGTCCAGCCGGAAGGTGAGGCAGGCCCATCGCGAGTGGTGGAAGAACCGGCAGCTCCTGTTGCAGGAGACTTTCACCAAGAGCAACGTGGATTCGGTGTCCATCCGCACGGACCAGGATTATGTATCGTCGTTGATGACTTTATTTGCCAAACGGAACTGAGAATGAAAGGTTATCATTTTGGATATAAGAACGTGGCCTGCCGCCTGGCTTGTATGGTGGTGTGGCTGGTGATGCTGGCCGTGCCGGCAAAGGCGCAGGTCACGGTGGATGTCAGGATGGATTCTTTGGAACTGTGGGTCGGGGAGCAGACGCGCATCACGCTGGATGTCAGCCTGGATGCCGGCTCGGAACTGGAAATGCCTCCTTTGAAGGCCGGCGACATGCTGGTGCCGGGTGTGGAAGTCGTGGAGATAGCCCCGGCGGATACGCAGCGGCTGAACGAGGGGGCGCGCCGGCTGGTTTCCCGGGAATATACGGTGACTTCTTTTGATTCGGCTTTGTATTACCTGCCGCCGTTCGTGGTGAAGGTCGACGGGAAGGAGTACGAATCCAAGAGCTTGGCCTTGCGGGTGCTGACGGTTCCGGTGGACACGGTGCATGTGGACCGTTTCTACGGGCCGAAGGAAATCATGGACGTGCCTTTCTCGTGGTCGGATTGGTCGGGTGTCTTTTGGCTTTCCGTCCTCCTGCTTCTTTGGGTGTTGGCTTTGGCCTATTTCTATATCAGTTACCGGGACAACAAGCCGATTGTCAAGATTGTCAAGCTGGCACCGAAAATCCTGCCGCATACCAAGGCCATGCAGGAGATAGACCAGATTAAGGCGGAGAAAGCCTGGGCAAAGGAGGATTCCAAGGAATATTACACGCGCCTGACGGCGATACTCCGTACTTATATCGAGAAACGTTATGGCTTTAACGCCATGGAAATGACTTCTTCGGAAATTATCGACCGGCTGTTGAAAGAGCAGAACCGTGAGAGCCTGGATGAGTTGCGCACACTGTTTCAGACTGCGGACTTGGTTAAGTTTGCCAAATACAGTACGTTGATTAATGAGAACGACGCGAACCTGGTGAACGCGATAGAATTTATCAACCAGACCAAGGTTGAGGCCGATGCGAATGCCAAGCCAGAGCCGGATGAGGTGACGGTTGAGCAGAAGCGCAGCCGGCGCGCGCTGGTGTGGATGCGTGTGGCTTTGGTCTTCTTCACGGCGGCCGGAGTGGCTTTGCTGGGTTGGATTTTATGGATGATGTATGATTTGATGTCGTAGAAAGAGAGGGATTATGACGTTTGCGAATATTGGATATTTCCTCCTGTTGCTTCTGCTCATACCTTATATATTATGGTATGTGCTGAAGAACAAGAAAAAGGAACCGACGCTGAGGGTGCCGGACACGACGGCCTACCGCTACGCGCCCAAGAGTTATAAGAACCATTTGATTCATGCGCCTTTCATCCTTCGCCTGCTGACGTTCGTGATGTTGGTCTGCGTGCTGGCCCGTCCGCAGACCAGCAACAGTTGGAAGAACACACAGGTGGAGGGCATCGACATCATGCTGGCGGTGGACGTTTCCACGAGCATGTTGGCGGAGGACCTGAAGCCCAACCGCCTGGAGGCGGCCAAGCAAGTAGCTTCTGAGTTCATTGCCGGAAGGCCGAACGACAATATCGGGCTGACCGTCTTTGCCGCCGAGGCTTTCACCCAATGTCCCATGACGACCGACCATGCCGTGCTGCTCAACCTTTTCCGCGGCGTGGGGGCGGACATGGCCCAGCGGGGGATGATAGAAGATGGCACGGCAGTGGGGATGGGCATCGCCAATGCGGTCTCGCGGCTGAAGGACAGCAAGGCCAAGAGCAAGGTCATTATCCTGCTGACCGACGGGACGAACAATGCGGGAGACATTTCGCCGATGATGGCGGCGGAAATCGCGAAGAGCTTTGGCATCAGGGTGTATACCATCGGTGTGGGGACCAACGGGCTGGCGCCTTATCCGATGCCGGTGGCCGGAGGCGTGCAGTATCTGAACATTCCGGTGGAAATAGACACCAAGACGCTCTCGGCCATCGCCGGCAAGACGGACGGAGAGTTTTACCGGGCCACGGACAACCGGAAGCTGGAGGAAGTGTACAAGGACATAGACAAGCTGGAGAAGACCAAGCTGAATGTCAAGCAATACAGCAAGCGGTATGAAGCCTATGCGCTGTTTGCCTGGATAGCGGCCATCAGCCTTCTGCTTGAGATTCTGCTGCGTGCGACTATATTGAAGAGAATACCTTAAAAATGCGTCGGACTTATGTTTCGTTTTGAAGAACCCTTATATTTGTATTTGCTCCTGCTGGTCCCGGTATTGGCGGCGGTGCATTATGCCACGGACTATCACCGCCGGAAGCGGTTGCGGCGTTACGGCGATGTGGCGTTGTTGAAGGAACTGATGCCGGATGTGTCTGCCGTCCGCCGCGAGGCGAAAGCCTGGCTGATGCTTGCGGCGTGGGCGCTGCTGGTGTTCACGCTGGCCCGCCCCCAGTTCGGGACGAAAGTGGACACGCGGAAGCGGCAGGGCATCGAGGCCATCATTGCCATGGATATCTCGAACTCCATGTTGGCGGAGGATGTCACTCCCAACCGTCTGGAGAAATCCAAGATGTTGGTCAGCAGCATTGTGGACCAGATGACGGACGACAAGATAGGGCTGATCGTATATGCGGGAGAGGCTTACACCCAGCTGCCCATCACGAGCGACTACGTTTCCGCCAAGATGTTTCTGGAGACTATCCAGCCTTCCTTGATTTCCACGCAGGGTACGGACATCAAGCAGGCCCTCGACCTGGCCATGAAGAGTTTCACCCCCGATGACAAGGCCAGCAAGGCGGTTTTCGTGATTACGGACGGTGAGGACAACGAGGGTGGGGCCGTGGAGATGGCCAGGGCGGCCGCCGAGAAAGGCATAAAGGTCTACGTGCTGGGCATCGGCTCACCGCAAGGCGCACCGATACCGATGCCTGGAAGCACGCAGTACATCACGGACAACGGAGGCAACGTAGTGGTTTCCAAGCTGAACGAGCAGATGTGCCGTGAGATAGCGGCGGCCGGGCAAGGCGCCTACATTTATGTGGACAACAGCTCGTCGGCCAAGGAGAAACTGTCCGGATACGTGGACAAGTTGGCCAAGACGGAGATGGAGAGCACGGTGTATTCCGAATACGACGAGCAGTTCCAGGCCGTGGCTTTGCTGGCCTTGCTGCTGTTGGTGTTGGATGTGTTGGTTGTGGAGCGTAAGAACCCGTTGTTCAGGCAGATTAAGTTGTTTCGTAAATAAGGAAGAAGAGATGTGGCGAGCGATATATAAATATGGACTGGCATGGTGCCTGTGCTGCATGGCCTCGGTGTTGTGGGGCCAGAACACGGACCGCGATTATCTGAGGAGTGGAAACCGGCTTTACCGCGACAGCGCGTACTCGAAGGCCGAGGTGGATTACCGGAAGGCCATTGAGTTGAACGGCCGTTCCCCGCAGGCTTATTTCAATCTGGGGAACGCCTTGTTGCGCCAGCAGAAGCCCAAGGAGGCCATGCAAGCCTACGAGCAGGCCGTGAAGGTGGAGACCAACAAGGGACGCCTGGCTTCCATCTATCACAATATGGGGGTGATACTCCAGAGCCAGAAGCAGTTCGGACCGGCCATTGAGTGTTACAAGAACGCGCTGCGCAGGAATCCGTCCGATGACGAGACCCGTTACAATCTTGTCTTGTGCCAGCATCAGTTGAGGAACAACCCGCAGCAGGACCAACAGGGCGGCAAGGATAACAAGGACGGTAAGGACAAGAACAAGGAGGAGGACCAGGACGGCAAGAAGGAAGACCCGCAGAAGAAGGATAAGAAAGAGGAGCAGAAACAGGAACAGCAACAGCAGGCCCGGCAGAATGAGGAGGACATGTCCAAGGAAAATGCCGAGCAGTTGCTGAATGCCGTCATGCAGGACGAGAAGGAGACGCAGGAGCGCATCCGCAAGGCGATGGCCCAGCCGCGTCGGAAAAAGTTGGAGAAACAGTGGTAAGGACCAAATGAGAGGAAGAATATGGGAATGAAGAGATATGTTGTTTTGTTGTTGTGGCTATGCCTGTGGGGCGTGGAAGCGCGGGCGGCAGTCCAAGTGAAGGCTTCGGCCCCCGAAGTGGTGGAGGAAGGCGAGCAATTCCGCCTGAGCTTCACTGTCAGCACACAGGATGTGAGCGACTTCCACCTTCCGGAGCTGAAAGGGTTCAGCATCGATATGGGACCCAGCCGCTCGTCGCAGTCCAGTTTCCAAATGATCAACGGGCGCACGTCACAAAGCAGTTCCGTCACGTACACTTATATCCTGAGCGCCTTGAAGGCGGGAAACTACACGCTTCCTGCCGCCACGGCCACTGTGGACGGGAAAAAGTACCGTTCCAACACCGTGAGCATCCAAGTGGTTCCGGGGAGCGGGGGGGCTTCCACGCGGCAAGGCGGTTCGCGGCATGAGCGGATGCAGATGCAGAATGCGGGCGACAAGATTACGGGAAAAGACCTCTTCATCACGGTCACGGCGGACAAGAAGCGGCTGTACGAGCAAGAGGCGGTGGTGCTGACCTATAAGGTCTATTCCTTGGTCAACCTTTCGCAGCTGGCCGGCGGGATGCCCGACTTGGAGGGGTTCCACACGCAGGAGATTCCCTTGCCACAGCAGAAGAGCCTGAAGATGGAGAACCACAACGGGCGCACTTACGGCACGGTCGTGTGGAGGCAGTACGTGCTGTTCCCCCAGCGTACCGGAAAGCTGACGATTCCTTCCATCAAGTTTGAAGGGGTGGTGATACAGCAGAACCGGAACATCGACCCGATTGACGCGTTTTTCAACGGCGGAAGCGCGATGGTGGAAGTGAAGAAGACCATTGTGGCCCCGTCGCTGACCTTGGAGGTGGACCCGCTTCCTTCTCCGCGTCCGGCCAACTTCTCGGGCGCGGTGGGGCAGTTCAACATGAGCGCGTCCCTGACACCGGACAAGCTGAAAGCGAACGATGCCCTGACACTCCGCGTGGTGGTTTCCGGCGAGGGCAACATGAAGCTGATGAAAGCCCCGGAAGCCAGGTTCCCCAAGGACTTTGAGACTTATGACGCCAAGATCACGGACAAGACGAAAGTGGGTCGCGACGGTGTGTCTGGCAACAAGGTGTTCGACTATCTGGCCGTACCCCGCCATCAGGGCCAATATGAAGTCCCGGCTGTGGAGTTCTGCTATTTCGACACGAAGGAGAAAGCTTACAAGACCTTGAAGTCCGAAACCTTTGCCATTGAGGTGGAGAAAGGAAAAGGCGGGGGCGGAAGCGGCAATTACACGAACCGTGAGGATGTGGAACTTCTGGCTTCCGACATCCGTTACATCCACCAGGGCGATGTGCAGTTGCGGCAGAGGGGAAGCGCCTATTACGGCACGGCGGCCTACGGATGGAGCTATGTCGTTCCCTTGCTGGTGCTGGCGGGGCTTGTGGTGGCATTCCGCAAGCAGGCCAAGGAGAACGCCAATGTGGCCAGGATGCGTGGCAAGAAAGCCAGCAAGGCGGCCGCCAGGCGGCTGAAGCAGGCGGCCTTGTTGCTGAAAGCCAACAAGCCGGCGGAATTCTATGACGAGGTGCTGAAAGCCTTGTGGGGCTATGCGGGCGACAAGCTGAACCTTCCCGTGGCCGAGCTGAACAAGGACAATGTGAGCGAGAAGCTGCTGGCCAAGGGGGCGGAAGAGGCGGCCGTGCGGCAATTGGTGGCCACGATGAACGACTGTGAGTTCGCACGTTATGCGCCGGGCGACCCTTCGCAGGCGATGGACAAGATTTTTGCTTCCGCCACGGAAGTGATAGACAAGATGGAAAGTTCGATTAAACGTTAGGTCAAGGATGAGAACGATGAAGAAGCTGTTTTTGGCGGGGATGCTGGGGCTGGTTTGCATGATGCCTCTCCAGGCCCAGACGAAGGCGGAGGCCGACAGTGCCTACGCGGCGGGGAAGTACGAGGATGCCATATCCGTCTACACGGCGTTGCTGAAAAAAGGGGAGAGTGCCGATGTGTATTATAATCTGGGAAACTGTTATTACCGTACGGACCGCATCGCCCGGGCGGTGTTGAACTACGAGCGTGCCGCGCTTCTGGACCCGGGAGACTCCGACATCCGTTTCAACCTGGAACTGGCGCGTTCCAAAACCATCGACAAGATCACGCCCGAGAGCGAGATGTTCTTCATCACGTGGTACAAGAATGTGGTTGACTGGATGGGCATGGACGCTTGGGCGCGTACGGGGGTGGCGGCTTTTGTGCTGGCATGTGTCCTGGTGCTGTTGTATTTTCTGGGAAACAAGGTGAGCTGGAAGAAGGCCGGTTTCTTCGGCGCTTTGGCCATGGTGGTTGTGGCGGCCTTGGCCAATGTGTTCGCCTGGACGCAGCATAAGCGGCTGGAGGCGCGTACGGGTGCCGTGGTGATGGCCAGTTCGGTGGTGGTGAAAAGCACGCCCGACGAGTCGGGTACGGACCTGTTCGTGCTGCACGAGGGCACACGCGTGGAAATCATTGACGACACGATGAAGGAATGGAAGGAAATACGGCTGGCCGACGGAAAGGTCGGGTGGATGCCGGCAAAGGAGATGGAGGTAATCTGACATGGGCTTGGAGGATTGGATCGGGCTGGACCAGCGGCTGCTGCTATGGCTCAACGGGAGTGACTCTTTGTTTTGGGACCAGATGATGTGGGGCATCACCAGTACGGTGGCCTGGCTGCCGGTCGGCGCGGTGCTGCTGTATGTGCTGGTCAAGAACAATTCCATGCGGGCGGTGGGGATTATCGTGCTGTTCCTGGCGTTGTCTATCCTTTTGGCCGACCAGTTCTCCTCTTCGTTCTGCAAGCCTTTTTTCGCCCGTTTCCGTCCGGCGCAGGACCCGCAGCTGATGTATCTGGTCGATGTGGTGGAAGGATACCGCGGGGGACGTTACGGTTTCATTTCCAGCCATGCGGCCAACACTTTTGCCGTGTGTGTGTTCGTGTCGCTGCTGATACGCCATAAGTGGGTGACTTTCTCCATGTTCTTGTGGGCGGCCCTCTGTTCCTATTCGCGCATCTATCTGGGCGTACACTATCCCGGCGACATCCTGTTCGGGATGTTGTGGGGCATCCTTGTCGGGCTTCTTGCCTCCGTGTCTTGTGGTTGGTTCTTGCGGCGGATGTCGCCGGACAAGAATTTCATCACCTCGCAATACACTTCCACCGGCTATGCGGTCGCCGACCTGGACGTGTTCCAGACCGTGCTTTACGCCACTTACATAGTGTTGGCTTGCCGGGCGGTGGCCGTCGGTTAGGCTTCGTCCTTGTGTGTCTTTTGGTATGCGGTGGGCGGCATCCCGAATTCTTCCTTGAAGCTTGTGGTGAAATGTTTCCGGTCGGAGAATCCCAGGGCGGTCGCGATTTCGCTGATGCTCCGGTCTTGCGCGAGGACCATCCTCCGGGCGTAGGCCATCTTGATCTGGCGGATGAATTCCGAGGGCGTTTTTCCGGTGATGGACTTGATTTTCCGGGTGAATGTGGAGCGTGACATGTTCATCTCGCTTGCCAGCCGTTCCACGCCCATGTCCGGGTCGGCCAGATGATGCTCCACGATTTGCCGGGCGCGTTCCACAAAGATTTTGTTCAGGTTTTCTGCCTCCTCGCATTGTCCGTCGAGTTTGTCGGTGAGGTAGTCGCGCATGTTCAGGAGTTCTTCCGCCTCCGCCCATAATCTGTCATTGCGTTTTTGGGCGCGCCGCAGGCAGTATCTTACGGTCCCGAGGGTCAGGGCGCATAGGAGCAGGATGTAAAGGACGTATGCCCAACAGGTTTCGTACCATGCGGGTGTCCGTTCGATGCGCAGGGCCGTGACGGGTTCCCCCCAGCGTCCGTTCCCGTCGGTGGCCTTCACTTCGAACGTATATGTCCCTTTGGGCAGGTTCTGGTATATGGCGCGGGGATTGTCGTCGCCGGCCTTCTGCCATTCTTCATCAAAGCCTTTCAGGCGGTAGGCGTAGCGGATTTGCCGGGCGATGCGGTGTTGGAGCGACGAGAAGCAGATGGTCATTTGTTTGGTGTCATGGGAAATCCGTAAGGGTTGGGTGAGGGGCTTGTGGCAGTCGAAGAGGAGGGATTGCCCGTCGATGAGCACGTCCGTGATTCTTGCGGCCTCCGGAGCGGCTTCCTTGTCCAGGCTGTTGGACGGGCGGAGCCTGTAGATGCCGGGGATGCCCCCGAAAAGCAGGGTCCCGTCATTCCCGCGGCACACGGCGGTGGGGATGACGCGCCACAGGCTTGTCCCGTCGTCGGCCGTGCGGTATTCGTGGTAAGTCCGGTGGGTGGGGGAGTATTCTATGATTTTCTTGTTGCAGCCTATCCATACGTGCCCGTATTCGTCTGCCAGTACCCGGTTCACCATGTCTCCGTCCAGGTCGCAGTTCCGGGTGTGGTTCCGTATGCGGGCATCGCGCGGGGACAGGGCGATGAGTTCCCCCTCGTCGCTTCCGAGCCATAATGTCCCGTCATCCGCGTATGCGATGCAGTTGAAGGGCTGCCTCATGGCGTAGCGGCGGGCCTTGCCGTCCTTCCCGACGGCGTATATGCCTTTCCCTCTCGTGCAGCAGTATATGGTGCCCCGTGTCCCCTCGCATATTCCCGAGACGTGTCCGTCGATGCCTTTCAGGCGGATCGTGGCATTTTTTTTCAGGTCGTGGCGGAACAGGCCGCGGTCTGTGCCGATCCATAAGGTTCCTTTTTCCGTCTCCCGCAGGCAGGTGACCCAGGCGTCGCCCATCGCTCCCGAGAAGTCCAAGCGGCGCGAGAGGCGTATGCCTCCGTCCCGGTATGTGAACCGGAGGGCTTCCCGCCCGTATTCCGGGCAGACCCATATCCCGTCCTTTCCGCCGGCCTTTTCCATGATTTTCACGTATTCTGTCCGCCGTGAGGAGTGTTGGGCCACGATGCGGTCTTCCGCCAGGTCGTAGAGGAAGAGTCCTTCGCGTTCCTGGAAGAGCCAGAAGAGGTCCTTTCCGCCGCCGGTGCGCTGATGTTGCGGGCGGAGTGTGGTTCCTGACTTGACCGGACGCGCCGTTCCCGTGCCGCCTGTTGCGGCGGAATGGGAATGGCGCGTCCTTTTTTTCTGGAATCCGTAGTGTCATGGTTTGGGCGGATTTGCTTTCAAAATGCTGGATTTATGCCGCAATCCGTGACGCGCCCGGATTGCGGGAAGCGGCAACGAGAACTTGAATTGTTAAAAAACGGGCGTTGGAACTGCACGATACGGGCATTTCTCCGCCCAAATCCCGATTTCTTTGCGGCAAGAAATTTCCGTCTTTGCTGAAAGAAACAAATTTCTTGCCGCAAAGCGGCGTGACACACGCTGCAAAACGGGATGTTCTTGTCAGGGAAAACGAAAAACGGGAGGCTTGGGAGGCTGTTTCCTCTCCAGATTGAGCGTGTGCCATGGCAAAATTGCGGTGTCAGATTGGCACTTTTTCCCCGTCGGGGCTGACGCTTGCCCGGCCGTCGTGCGGCGCGGGGGCTTCATGCTTTGCCAAATTGCAAGCGGATGCGCGGAAAGGCTTTCATTTCGTATGTTCCGTACCCGTGAAATACGCCCGTATTTCGGGGTTGCCTTCCCCGAGGGGCGGAATACGCGATTCTCGTGCCTTCCGTCCGGCAAAGTGTCAGTTTGGCAAATTGCGGGTGCGTGGGAGCTTGCCCGTGCGTTCACCGCCGGATGAGGATGTCCCCCAGGTGGTACTCGTCCATGAAGCGGCTGCGGTCCACGGGACCGTTGATGCCGTTGATGCGGCCGTTGGCCGTGAACTGCCACATCACGAACTTGATGTCGTCCGTCAGTTCCGGCACCTCGTCCTTGTAGCGGGCTATCATGTATTTGTAGTCCGTGTATTTCCCGGCCAGGTACTTGTTGTAGAAGTTGCTGGAAGTGTAGATGATGGGGCGCACGCCGTAGTGTTCCTCCACCATGCCCAGGAACCGCGTGAGCTTGTCGCAGAACTGTTTCAGGCTGCACCGTCCGCGTGTCTCCACGTCGATGATGGGCAGGAGGTCCTGCTCGTCCAGCTTGACGTTGGCGGAGAAATTGTCGAATTGCGTTTCCGGGGCCACGGTGGGGCTGAAGAAGTGGTAGCATCCCACCTTCAGCCCGGCTTTCCGCGCTTCGTCCAAGTTGTAGCGGTAGGTGACATCCACCAGCGAGGCCCCTTCTGTGGCTTTCAGGTAGACGTATCCCACGTTCTTGTCCGTCTTCACCGTCTGCCAGTCAATTTTGCCCTGGTAGCGCGACACGTCTATGCCGTAGCGGTGTTCGTTCTTGTTGACATGGTGGCGGTAGGCTTCCTCTATGGGGGCCACGATGGGGTGCGGGCGGCTGGGCGTGGCCATCATGTCGGGTTCGGCCAGGGCCAGCACGGCGTTTTCCTTGGCGGCGTGCCTGTCCTTTTTCCGGGCATGTGCGGGGTGGGCCAGCGAGCAGCAAAGTATGATGGCGAAGAGAGGTATGAGATTTTTCATGCTTCATGGATGAATTACAGCGCGAATATACGGATTTTGGAGAGTAAATGCAAATAAAACCTGCATCATAAGACTATTATTCGTATTTTTGTCCCTGATTTGTTTTTCTACTTAAGCTGAATGATATGAAAAGACGTTTTTGGACGGGTCTTCTTGGGGGACTTTTGATGGTGTGGCCTGTGGGGATGTGCGCACAGGCGCGGTTTGACGTGAAGTTGTGGGAACAGGGCTTGCCCGACAGCAATGGACGGGACGGAGGTCCTGAGAACCGGGCGGAAGGCATCTATTCGCCGGAGATGCGGGTGTTCCTGCCCGATTCGTCCAAGATGACGGGGCGGATGGTGCTGGCCTTCCCGGGCGGCGGGTATGAGTTCCTTTCCCTGGACCATGAAGGGTATGACTGGGCGTCCTTCTTCAACGGGCAGGGCATCGCTTATGCGGTGCTGAAATACCGCCTGCCGTACGGGCATCCCGGGGTGCCGGCCAGCGACGCGCAGGAGGCCATGCGCGTCATACGCCGCCATGCGGGGGAATGGCGTGTGAACCCGTATGACGTGGGTGTCATGGGCTTCTCGGCCGGCGGGCATCTGGCATCCACGCTGGCGACCCAGGCCCCGTTCGACGCACGGCCGGACTTCCAGATCCTGTTCTATCCTGTCATCACGATGGGGCGGGGCGAGACGCACGAAGGGTCTGTCCGGGCTTTGCTGGGCGGGGAGCCGTCGGACGAGAGCCGGCTCCGCCATTCCAACGAGCGTCACGTGCGGCGGCATCTGACCCCGCCGGTCATATTGTTGCTGTCAGCGGACGACCTGGGAGTGCCGGTGTCGAATTCCATCCGGTATTTCACGGCACTGTCGCAGGCCGAGGTGCCTGTGGCCCTGCATGTCTATCCGGACGGCGGACACGGATGGGGGTTCAATCCCTCTTTCGCCCACCACGGGCAGATGCTCTCCGACCTGGCGGAATGGCTGGAGGGGCTGAAGGCTCCGGACAAGGACGCGGTCCGCGTGGCTTGCGTGGGGAACAGCATCACGGACGGCTACGGCATCGCCCTGAGCGAGACGAACGGCTATCCTGCCGTGCTGGGGCGGAAGCTGGGAGACGGGTATGTCGTGAAGAATTTCGGGGTGAGCGGGCATACAATGCTGAAGAAGGGGGACTGCCCTTACATGGCGAACGACGCTTACCGGCTGAGCAAGGAGTTCAATCCGGACATCGTGGTCATCAAGCTGGGGACGAACGACAGCAAGCCGCAGAACTGGAAGTACAAGGATGAGTTCATGCAGGACGCCCAGCAGATGATTGACGAGTACAAGGCCCTGCCTTCCCGCCCGGACATCTATCTGGCCTATCCGGTGAAGGCCATGACCTCTTCTTTCGACATCTCGGACAGCGTGATTGTCAACGGCGTCATCCCGATGCTCCGGCGCCTGGCGGAAAAGAACGGGCTGAAGGTGATAGACCTTCATTCCGTGTTCGACGGACACCGGGAATGGTTCATCCCCGACGGGATTCACCCGAACGCCCAAGGGGCGGCCGTGATGGCGGAGGAGGTGAGGAAGGCCTTGGCCGGCTCGTGAGAGGACAGGGCATGTGGAGAGGATACAAGAAAGGTTGCCGTCCCGTTTTCTTCGCGGAGGCAACCTTTTCCTGTCAATGCTTGATTTCGATTTCTTCTTTCATGTCGATTTCCTGCCCGTGCTTGTCGTAGAACTCATACTGGAGGAAGCCCAGTTTCTGGCTGGGTATCACTTTCAGCCCGAACCCGTACTTCATCTGCCATTTGCGTTTCAGCGAGACGATGCCCTGGTTGATGTAGGCCGCCACGTAGGGATGCACGTGGAGCGTGAAATTCTTGATGTCCAGCTTTTGGGCCATCATGCGTATCTTGCTCTCCAACACGTCGGTGAACAGGAAGCTGGACTTGATGGTGCCCTTGCCGAAACACGTGGGGCAGACCTCATCCACATTGACATCCATGACCGGGCGCACCCGTTGGCGCGTAATCTGCATCAGGCCGAATTTGCTCAGCGGCAGGATGTTGTGGCGGGCGCGGTCCTTCTTCATGTTCTCGCACATGCGTTCGTACAGTTTCTGCCGGTCTTCCGCCAGGTTCATGTCGATAAAGTCCACCACAATGATACCTCCCATGTCGCGGAGCCGCAATTGGCGGGCCAGTTCGTCCGCCGCCCCGAGGTTGACGTCCAGGGCGTTGGCTTCTTGTCCGTCCTTTGATTTGGAGCGGTTTCCGCTGTTGACGTCCACGACATGCAATGCTTCCGTATGCTCGATGATCAGATAAGCCCCATGCTTGTAAGATACGGTTTTTCCGAATGAGGACTTGATCTGTTTGGTCACGTCAAAGTTGTCAAAGATAGGGAGCTTTCCCGTGTATTGCTTCACGATGCCCGCGCTTTCCGGGGCAATCAGCGTGACGTAGTTCTTGACTTCGTTGAATACACTCGTGTCGTTGATGTAAATGTTCTCATACGACGGGTTGAACAAATCCCGCAGCATGGCCACCGTGCGGCTGGTTTCCTCGAAAACCATGGCCGGCAGTTTGGAGGCCTTTTGGGCTTTGATGAAAGTGTCCTCGCATCTTTTGAGCAGGACTTTGAGTTCGGAGTCAAGTTCGGCCACGCGCTTCCCTTCGGCCACCGTGCGGACGATGACGCCGAAGTTCTTGGGCTTGATGCTCTGTATGAGCTGTTTCAACCGCGCACGTTCCTCGGCGGATTTGATTTTGGAAGACACTGACACCTTGTCTTGGAAAGGCATCAGCACCAGGAATCGTCCGGGGAAGGACAGCTCGCATGTCAGGCGCGGCCCTTTGGTTGAGATGGGTTCTTTGACAATCTGCACCAAGATTTCCTGCCCTTGCTGCAGGGTGGTCTGCACGCTTCCTTCCTTCTCCAGGTCGGGAAGGTTGGAGGCTTTGGCTATCGGGTACAGCTTTTTCTTGTCGCTGGTGACTTGCTTGAGGTATTTGGTGTAAGAGTTGAATTTCGGGCCTAAATCAAGGTAATGCAAGAAGGCGTCGCGCTCATAGCCCACATTCACAAAGCATGCGTTCAGGCCCGGCATCAGTTTCCTGACCTTTGCCAGGTAGATGTTTCCCACGACGAAAGAGGCCTCGCGCCCTTCTTTCTGAAACTCCACGAGCCTTTTGTCTTCCAGCAGTGCGATGGAGATTTCCTTGGGTTGAACGTCTACTATAACTTCGCTTGTCATTCTTTTGTTTTTACGGTTTGATTCATTTAGCCTTGCCTATACAAAGAACAAACTTGTCGGAATCTATAAAAGAGCCCGTCCAAGTTTGTTCCTTATTCACTTTACAGACAAGCGTTGGCTACTTGCTCTTATGTCTGTTCTTTCTCAGTCTTTTCTTACGCTTGTGTGTAGCCATCTTGTGTCTTTTCTTTTTCTTTCCGCTTGGCATAGCTTTAAATTTTATAAGTTAATAAATATGTGTGTTATATCTTATATTACTTCTTGATGGCATCGACAAATACTTTGGCAGGCTTGAAGGCCGGGATATTGTGCTCGTCGATGATGATTGTCGTGTTCTTGGAGATGTTGCGGGCCGTCTTCTTGGCTCTTTTCTTCAGGATGAAACTTCCGAAGCCACGAAGATAAACGTTTTCCTCTTTCTGGATCAACGATTCCTTCACTGATTCCATAAAGGCTTCCACTGTAGTCAGTACGGTCGCTTTGTCGATACCCGTCTTCTTGGAAATCTCGTTTACAATTTCTGCTTTTGTCATCTTTCTGTAAAAATAAATGTTTGTAATTGTCTAATTCCTAATTTTTTGAGATGCAAATATATAGCTTTTTGGCAAGGAAAGAAAATATATCCCTGAAAAAAACTCCTTTTTTTGCGTTTTGCCATCTTAAAACACTTAATTTTGCATTGTTTATTCGTTGTGACATGATAAAAGACGGTTCGGATTTTGCTTGCAGGCTCTTGGCGTGGTATCATGAAAATGGTAGGATTTTGCCATGGCGCGGCACCCGTGACCCTTATGTGGTCTGGATTTCGGAGATTATCCTCCAGCAGACGAGGGTCAGTCTGGGGCATGATTATTTTTTGCGCTTTGTGGAGCGTTTCCCGGATGTGGGGACGTTGGCGGCCGCTTCGGAGGACGAGGTGCTGAAATGCTGGCAGGGACTGGGATATTACTCCCGGGCGCGGAACTTGCATGCGGCGGCGCGCCAGGTGGTGGAGCGGGGCGGCTTTCCCGACACTTATCCGGACATCCGGAAGATGAAAGGAGTGGGGGATTATACGGCGGCGGCCATCGCCTCGTTTGCTTTCGGGTTGCCGTATGCCGTGGTGGACGGGAATGTCTACCGTGTGCTGTCCCGCTTTTTCGGGGTGGAAGAGCCGATTGACACCGGGCGCGGGAGAAAGTATTTTGCGGCGTTGGCCCAAGAATTGTTGCCGGAAACCGGTCTGGTGGCCGGATACAACCAGGCTTTGATGGATTTCGGGGCCATGCAGTGCGTGCCTAAGGGGGCGGATTGCGGGGTATGCCCGTTGTCGGACGGGTGCGTGGCGTTCCGTGACGGCAGGGTGCGGGATTTTCCCGTCAAGTCCCGTTCACTGGCGGTGAAGGAGCGTTATTTGCATTATATATATATAAAGGTAGGCGGGGAGACGGCTTTGTTCCGCCGGGAGGGGAACGACATCTGGAAGGGCTTGTATGAGCCTTGGCTGATGGAGACGGAGGAGGCTTGTCCTCCGGAACGGTTATGGGATCTTGAGGGGATGCCGGTATCTTTATGCCGGAAAGAGGCGGTGAGGACCTTGCTCTGCGAAGGGGTGCGCCATCAGCTGACCCATCGCACGTTGGTGTGCGACTTGCAGGTGGTGGAGTTGCCGGAAAAGCCGGCCGACTTGGGAAGGAAAGCCGTTTGGGTCCGGGCCGGGGAACTTGCGGGGTTCGCGTTTCCCCGACTGGTGGCGAAGTGGCTGGAACGCTTCAGTCTGACGTGAGGGCAGGGCGGATTTTTTGAAAAAATGTCCCGTAATGTTGGTGGAAGATGTTTTATTTATTAATTTTGGGACGGTTTTTAGTTAAAAAAGAAAAAGCATGTCTTTGAATAAAGTGATGTTGATTGGCAACGTCGGGAAAGACCCGGATGTCCGTTATTTGGATAATGGTGTGGCTGTGGCCACGTTGGCTTTGGCCACAACGGAGCGCGGCTACCGTCTGCAGAACGGCACGGAAGTGCCGGAGCGCACGGAGTGGCACAATGTGGTGTTGTGGAGAGGTTTGGCCGAGACGGCGGAGAAGTATGTCCACAAAGGGGACAAGCTTTTCATCGAAGGCAAAATCCGTTCCCGTTCTTACGATGACCAGAACGGGGTCAAGCGGTATATTACGGAGGTGTTTGCGGACAATATGGAAATGCTCACTCCCCGGAATTCCGGAGGAGCGAATGCGGCGGCTCCGGCATCTGCCTCACGCGGCGTGTCCGCACAAGGACAAGGCGGCAAGGAGGATTTGCCGTTTTAATGTTGAACTTAATTGATTGGTTTTGGACTCAGAATCGTTTTTATCCCGGTTTCCGGCGTTGTTTGATCAGATAGAGTTTTATTCTCCCGATACGGGAGCAGTGGTGGTTTTGGTGTTGGCGGTGTTGCTTTTGGGCGTTTCCGCCATAGTGTCGGCGGCGGAAATCGCTTTCTTTTCCTTGTCTCCTGCCGAAGTGGACTCGATGAAGGAAAGCAAGCGCTTTTCAGACCGTAAGATTCTTTCCTTGAAGGAAGACTCGGACCGTTTGCTTGCCACCATACTGACTTCCAACAATTTCGCGAATGTGGCGGTGGTCATGCTGCTTGATTGCTTTTTTCAGCGGACCGTCAATTTTGGAGGACATGAGTGGTTGGGGTTCTTGTGCGTGACGGTGGTGCTCATCCTTTTGGTCTTGCTGTTCGGCGACATCATGCCGAAAATCTATTTCGCGCAGCATGCGTTGGGGTTATGCCGTGTGGCGGCACCGTTGTTGGGCGGGATGGAGAGGCTGTTCTGGCCGGTGGCATCCTTGCTGGTGCGTTCAAGGAAGCTGGCGACGAAGGTGGTGCATAAGGAGAACCGTTCCATCTCGGTGGACGAGTTGGAGCAGGCACTGGAACTGACGGACAAGAAAGACATTGCGGAGGAGCAGAACATGCTGGAGGGCATTATCCGTTTTGGCGGAGAGATGGCCAAGGAAATCATGACTCCCCGCATGGACATCGTGGATCTGGACATCAAGACTCCCTATCCGGAGGTGTTGAAGTGCATCGTGGAAAGCAATTATTCGCGAATTCCCGTGTATGCGGATTCACGTGACAATATAAAGGGCATACTTTATATCAAGGACTTGTTGCCCCATTTGGACAAGCCGTCCGACTTTCGCTGGCAGTCGTTGCTCCGTCCGGCCTATTTCGTGCCGGAAACCAAGAAGATAGATGACCTGCTGAGTGACTTTCAGGAGAACAAGGTGCATATCGCCATTGTCGTCGACGAGTTCGGAGGGACTTCCGGCATCGTGACGATGGAAGACATCATAGAAGAGATTGTCGGGGAAATCAACGACGAGTACGATGATGACGAGCGGCAGTATGTGCGCCTGAGTGCCGACACTTATGTCTTCGAGGCCAAGATATTGCTGACGGACTTCTTCAAGGTCATGCAGGTCGACGATGACTTTTTCGAGGAGGTGGAAGGCGAGGCGGATACGCTGGCCGGACTGTTGTTGGAGCTGAAGGGCGAGTTCCCCGCGCTTCATGAGGTCATCCGGTATAAGAACTTCCGTTTCGAGGTCTTGGAGATGGACAACCGGCGCATCCTGAAAATCAAGGTGAAAGTGGGTGTTCCGGAACTGCCTGAATCAGGAAGCGAGTCATAGGAGATGGAGTCATGCCGTTTTTTCAGAAAATAGAGTGTGGAAAAGGATGGGGGGGGATATGGAAAATCACGGAATCCCCTGACGAGTTGTGCCGGATGTTGCCTTTGGGAGAGTATCATCGCGGACAGGCTGCCCGTTATGCTTCCCCTAAGCGGAGGCTGGAGTATCTGGCCGTGCGTATGTTGGTGTATGCCTTGACCGGAGAGGAGCTTCCTATCAGCTACCGGGTTTCCGGGCGTCCTTTTTTTGCAGGCTGTCCTTTGCAGCTTTCCATCTCCCATACGTCCGGATATGCGGCGGTGCTGTTTTCTGAAGAGTATGAGACAGGCATCGACATTGAGGCTTTCTCGGACCGTATCGTCCGGCTGAAGGAGCGGCTGATAGGACCGGACGAGAAGGCCGACACCACGTATGAGATGCTGCTCCATTGGTCGGCCAAGGAGGCTGTCTTCAAGATATTGGACGAGGACGGCATTGACTTCCGCACGGATATGACCGTAGAGGGGTTGCATTGTCCGGCTTCCGCCGTCCGCCCGGACGGGGAGGGCGATTTCTCCCTTTTCTATCATCTGCAGGACGGAAAGGCCGGCATGTTCCCCGTGCATTACGAGACTTCGGCGGATTTCGTGCTGACCTATGTCTTCAGGCGGCTGTGAGCAATTGCCGTTTTTCAGAGAGCGGGTATTGGAGACTGTAAATAAGGTGAGTGTCGGGCGGGTTACGGAATGAGGTGGACGAATTTCGCATACAGCTTAAAAGTCGCTTTCGTTGTCTTCGCGGGCAGTGATGCAGATACTTTCTTTTCCCGATTTGAATATCTGAATATCTATGAATCCGGTTTTTGAAAGCAGAACTTCGATTTCATCGGCAGGGTATACTTTCAGTCCTTCTCTGTGGTCGGGCCAAAAGGTATTGGACGGATCGCTGGACTCGCAGCAAATCATGAAGTATCCATTGGGCTTTAGCACCCTGTACACTTCGCTAAAAGCTTTTTCCAGATCTGGCCAGGAATAGAGGGCCTCAAACGCGGTTATGACATCAAATGTGTCTACATCGAAAGGCAGGCAGTCGACCGTTCCTTGCAAGATGAAGCATCGCTTGTCCAGTTCCGGACGATTATATTTCCGGGAAGAATCGACACTTTCTTCCGAAGCGTCAATGCCATAGATGAGACCTTTCGGGCACAATGACATCATGCGGGCGATGTTGGCTCCGCCTCCACATCCGATGTCCAGCACGTTCCAAGTGTGATGCCAATCCAGATGTGAAAGTCCCCATCGCGCCCATGCGGCATGGTCATGATTTATACTTCTGAGTAGCGTCCTTCTCCAAAAGCCTTCCGGTTTGCGGGTGTTCTGCGGGATTCGGTCAATGAATTTTTTTCTCATGGCTGAAGCATATCTGAGTGCTTGCTTATGCATTCCTTCCTTTATGCTGCAAAATTAACCTTGCCTTCAGGTTGGCGCAATACCCAAAAGCGATGATTTTGACGGCGTGGGTTGGGAGAATCTTTACAGGAACATCATCAACACGACCTGGCTGAGGATGACGCGCACAAACATGCCCAAGGGGTAGACCGTAGCGTAGCTGACAGATGCGTCGTTTCCAGGATAGCTGTCGTTCAGGTAGTTCAGGGCCATCGGGTTGGCCATGCTGCCGCAAAGCATTCCGCAGGTGGTGCCGAAATTCATCTTGCAGGCCCGCATGGCGATGACGGCCATTAATAATATAGGTACGACGGTAATCAGGAAGCCCGAGCCAATCCAAAGAATGCCTTCCGGCCGGACCACGGTCTCGAAGAAGTGGGCGCCGGCGTCGATGCCGATTCCGGCCAGATAGAGAGACAAGCCGATTCCGCGCAGCATCAGGTTGGCGCTCCGTGTGGTGTAGATGCGCATGTGCAGGCGCGGGCCGAAGTTGCCCACCAGGATGCCCATGATGATCGGGCCGCCGGCCAGCCCCATCTTCACAGGCGTGCTGATGCCCGGGAGGCTGAGGGGGACGGACCCCAATACGAGGCCCAGTACGATGCCGATGAAGATGGCCGCCAGATTGGGTTCACGCAGGGTGGAGGCGGAGTTTCCCAGAATGCCGGCTACCCGGTTGATGGCTTCTTTTTCCCCGATGACCGTCAGCCGGTCGCCTAATTGCAGGATGAGGTCGGGGGTGGCCAGGATTTGCACGCCGCTGCGCAGCACGCGGCTGATGTTGATGTCGTAGAGGTTTCTGAGGTGGAGCGCCCCCAGGCGCTTGCCGTTGATTTCCGGGCGGGTCACTACGATGTGTTCCGATACCAGGTTGCGGTCGATGCTGTTCCAGTCAATGTCCTCTTTGTTCCAGTCCCGGTTTTCCTGTTCGCCGAAGAGCAGGGTCAGCGTGGGCATTTCCTTTTCCGTGGTGATGACCAGCAGACGGTCGTTTTCTTGCAGCTCGGTGGTGCCGGTGGGGATGGTCACTTTCCCGTCGCGCCACAGGCGGGACACCACGAAACGGGTGTGGCTGAGCAGCCCCAAGTCCTTCAATGTCTTGTGGAATACGCCCGGGTTGTGTACCTGAAAGGCGGCCACATAGGGACTGTTCATGGATTCCGGCTCTTTTTCCTTCAGGTCGTCAGGCCGGGCCAGCAGTTTGCGGATGACGAGGATGGCCAGGATCACGCCCACCACGCCGAGGGGGTAGGCCACGGCCGCGCCCAAGGCGGCGGTGCTGTCCGGTTCGCCCATTTGTTTCAAGGTCTGTTGGGCCGCGCCGAGGGCTGGTGTGTTGGTCGTGGCACCGCACAATACGCCCACCATGTCGGGCAGAGGCAGCGAAAGGGAATAGCTCAGCAGTACG
This sequence comes from uncultured Paraprevotella sp., assembly GCA_944320765.1. Lineage (GTDB taxonomy): Bacteria > Bacteroidota > Bacteroidia > Bacteroidales > Bacteroidaceae > Paraprevotella. The sequence continues at coordinate 33,047 of CALUIS010000007.1, read as the reverse complement.
GTCAGGGCCGTTCCAAGGAAAATCACGCCCAGGCTCAAAAGGTTCAGTGGCACGCCGCCATGCCGGAACGAGCTGAAGAAACCGGGTCCGACCTGCAGTCCGAGGGAATAGACGAAGATGACCAGTCCGAAACTTTCGGCATAGTCCAGCATCTGTTCGTCCAGCGAGATGCCCACGTGTCCGGCCAAAATACCCATGAAAAACACGAAGGTGATGCCAAGAGAGATTCCCCCAAAGTGAATCTTTCCCAGCCACAGCCCCGTGGCCGTGACCAGTGACAGCACGATGATGGCCTGTATGGCACTATGCTCGAAAAGCAGACTGTTGATCCATTCCATGGTGCAAAGGTAGTGAAAGGCGGGCGCAGAGGCAAATGAAAACGAAGTTTTCTGATTTGCCTTTGCCGGGATGCTTCTCGCCTTCGCGAAACCGGACTTTTCAACAAAGGTATTTGAGCCTTACAGCAATGGCGTGATGTGTTTTTTATCCTACCTTTGCACCGTACACTTCAAAAGCTGACATTATGGTGAGGACATCAATTGCAACAATATGCCTGGCTTTCCTCGTCGGATCATGCGTACCGGGAAGCAGGCAGGAAACAAAGGAACAACAGAAAACAGAGAACGATATGGAAAAGAAACTGAATTTGGCACAAGGCTGGGACAAGGTATTCCCGCAGAGCGACAAGGTGGACCACGGTAAAATCACGTTCCACAACCGTTACGGCATCACGCTGGCAGCTGATTTGTATGTACCCAAGGGCGCGGAAGGCAAACTGCCGGCCATTGCCGTTTGCGGCCCCTTCGGCGCGGTCAAGGAACAGGCTTCGGGGCTGTACGCGCAGGCGTTGGCCGAACGCGGATTCCTGACCATCGCTTTTGACCCTTCGTATACGGGCGAGAGCGGCGGCGAACCCCGCTATGTGGCTTCTCCGGACATCAATACGGAGGATTTCTGTGCGGCCGTGGATTACCTTTCCACCCGCGATGATGTGAATCCGGAGCAGATCGGCATTCTCGGCATTTGTGGCTGGGGAGGCATGGCGGTCAATGCGGCGGCGGTCGACACACGCATCAAGGCTACGGTCGCGGCCACGATGTACGATATGAGCCGTGTCAACGCCAACGGTTATTTTGATGCGGCCGACAATGCGGATGCCCGCAATGGACTTCGCCGGCAACTCAACGCGCAGCGCACGGCGGACTACCGCAACGGCACGTATGAACTGGCTGGCGGCCTGCCCGATACGGTGCCTGCCGAGGCCCCGCAGTATCTGAAGGACTATTTTGCTTATTACAAGACGGAACGCGGCTATCACAAGCGTTCGCTGAATTCCAACGGGGGATGGAACAAGACCTCTACGCTTTCTTTCCTGAACATGCCCATCTTGTCGTATGCCGGAGAGATACGTAGTGCCGTATTGCTGGTCCATGGTGAGAAGGCCCATTCGCGTTATTTCAGCGAGGACACTTACAAGAAACTGAAAGGCGGGAACAAGGAGCTGCTCATTGTTCCCGGCGCGGTCCATACGGACTTGTACGACAACCTTGACAAGATTCCGTTTGACAGGATAGAGGCCTTTTATCGCGAGTATCTGAGATGATATTGGCGGGAATTTCGTAAATTTGCGGAGGAACAAGGGAGGTAAATATGGAGAAGGAACAGGCTGGGGAACGCCGGCAAAACCCGATGAAGCTTATCTTCAACTACGAGGATGTGTTCTACAGTTTCTTCTACGATGATGTGGGAGGCTGCATCCACCGCTCGCGGGAGTATGCGATGAATTATGTCTATTCCGGAGAGATGGTACTCGACAACGGGGAGAAGTCCATTCACGTGGGCAAGGGGGAGTGTGTCTTCATTCCGCGCGACCATCACATCACATTGTACAAGAAACCGTGCGGCGGTGAACGCTATTGCGGCATCTTCTTGAATTTCAAGTGGAATTTCCTGCGTGAGATGTACACGAAGTCCGGGTCGTATAAGTTGCCGGCGGATGCGCCCAAGCTCAAGCCGGAAGTCATCAAGTTGCCGAGGACGGCGGAAATCACCAGCCTTTTCTCTTCCATGACTCCTTATTTCGACCCGGACGTGAAGCCGCACGATGATTTCATGCATCTGAAGCTGCAGGAAGGGCTTTTGGCTTTGTTGCATATCGATGAACGTTTTGCCCCCCTGCTGTTCGATTTCAACGAGCCGTGGAAGATAGATATCCTCGATTTTATGGACAAGAACTACATGTATGAGTTCTCAGTGGCGGACTTGGCGCACTATACGGGACGGAGTCTGGCCACATTCAAACGGGACTTCCGGAAAATCAGTGACCTGACACCCGAGAGGTGGCTCATCCGGAAGCGCCTCGACGTGGCCTATGCCATGATGCAGGAAGGCGGGAAGAAGATCGTGGACATTTGCGCCTTGGTAGGGTTCAAGAACCAGTCCCATTTCTCATCCGCCTTCAAAAAGCAGTTCGGCGTGGCACCGACGGCGGTTTCCCCGTCCTGACCCGCTCCGGGCCTTTTCCCGCACTATTGCAGGAAAGGGTCGAGGACGGCCAGCAGGTCGGTCTTTGAAACCATGCCGCTTTGTCTCCACAACACTTGTCCGCCGCGCGTCAGCATCAGGGTGGGCACGGCCTGTATCTGGTATCTGGCCGAGACCTCCCTGTTCTTGTCCACATCCACCTTGATGATGCGTATCTTGTCGCCAAGGACAGCCTTGACTTGTTCCAGTACGGGGTGCATCATCTTGCATGGCTGGCACCATGTGGCAAAGAAGTCCACCAGCACCGGGCGGTCTTCGGAAATCACATCGTTGAATGTTTCCATAGCCTGTTCCTTTTGTCAGTTCAACATCCGCTTCCGTCCAGGCGGCATGACGCTCCTTCCGTTTCTTTGGGCCGCCGGCGCAATCCGGCGTCTTCCGGTTTCAGGGTCACCGTGCCGTCCTCCAGCACAAAGCAAGGTATGCCTACCGCCCCCATGCGTTTTATCGCGTCGAATGCCGTGCTTTTGTCGCGCAGGCGCAAGAACTCCTTCAGGTGCTTCACGTGCCGCCCGATATCAATCACCTCGTACTGTCCGTTTCCTTTCACCTGCTCTTCCACGTAGATGCAGTCCGGGCAAGTGTCCATGCCATATATTTTAATCATAGTCCTGTTGTTTTGGGGTTACGTGGCAAATATAGGGAAAAAATGATTAGGTGTCCGTTCCGTAGCGTGATTTTTATTTATCTTTTCCCGCATGTCGTTTCTATGGCAGTGTATAGGGCATTTCCTGCAAGTGGGCTTGTCTGCCGTGAATCCGCACTTGTTGAGTCGCCGGAGTGCATAATCCAGGGGTGCGGAACATTCAGGGCAGAGTGCCTCTCCGCATACATTAGGCTATGCCTATGAGTTCTATTTCAAAAACCAGTGTGGAGCCGCCCGGTATGCCAGGCTGTGAGGATTTGCCGTAGCCCATTTCTGCAGGGATGTAAACTTCCCATTTGTCGCCCACGCACATCTGTTGCATGGCGATAATCCATCCTTCGATGAGATCGCAAAGGCGGATGGCCAGTGGCACACCGCCCTGGCTGCTGTCAAACTGCCGCCCGTCTATTGTCCGTCCGGTGTAGTGGGCGGTGATGATGCTACGCAGGTTCGGATGCCTGCCATCGGCTTTCCCCTCTGCCAAGACCCGGTAATAGATACCTTTGGGGAGTGCTTTGACTCCATCTTCCTGCGACTTCTGCAAGAGCCATTTCTTGTTGGCTTGCGCGTATTCTCTTTTGTTCATTCTTGTTTGTTTATGGAATCTTTTATAAGGCCGGATACCGTGATATGGCTAATAAATATGGATTTCACCCCCGTCCGACTGGGCGTGTTTCTTCAGGAGTTCCTGCATGTATTCCGCGCAGGCCAGCACCTGTTCCCGGTTGCCGTCGTAACCGTTCACCAGGGCCAGCAGCCGGGTGGTTTCTCCGGTGAGCTTGGTGCGCTCGTGGTCGCTGGTGGGGGTGCCGATGCCGCCTTCCCCGTCGCGGTACACGGGCAGGCCTTCGATGTTGAGCGGCCCGCGCCCGATGCCTTCGTAGGGTTCGCCGGTCTGTCCGATGCCCAATGTCAGCGTGTCGCCCGCGATCCGGTCGGCGTCGAAGCCTCCGATGGAGTATCCGTAGGCGATGGAGGCCAGGTTGATGAGGTCCACGGCCGTGTTGATCTGGTACAGGTCATGCCCTTTCAGCATCCGGCGCACGAGTGCCTCGCCGGAGGGGCGGTAGCGGCTGGGGTCCTTGCCGCATTTCTTGTAGACGGCACGGGTGGCCTGGATGGCCGGCATGTCTTTCAGCGACTCGGTCGTGAACTTCCGGCAGTAATCCGCTTGGAACGTTCTGATTTCCTCCCACAGCGGGGCGGAGTAGGGCGTGTTGGTGAAGCGGGCTTCCAGTGCCGCGCCCACGAACTCCGGACATACGGCCTTGATTTCGTCTGATACGGTGATTTGAACCATAAGCGTTTATTTTTGTGGTGCGTTCATCATGGACGGTCGGGCAGGATGGCTGCCGGGAATCCGCGCTTGAGGATGGAGGAATAGCCCGGCTCCGCATCGTGCCTCAGGCGGGCGGCGGGAGCGGCCTCTTCGGTTTCCCCGCCTTCTTCCGGCTGTTCGAGGTTCTCGGCATCGGACGGAATCCCTCCGGCAATCCATTGCAGCGTGTTCTTCAGCAGCAGCTCGTCCGGGTCGCCCAGTTCATGCCATGGATAATAGTTCAGTTCTGTGATGAGGTATTCCGGTGCGAAGCCTTCCGTGTAGTCGGACTGTCCGTCCTTGTTGTAGACCGTGGCTGTCACGGGGTACATCACGAATTCGTACGGGCTTTCGATGCGCGTCATGGCCACGTTCTTGCCCACGGTCTGGGTGCCGATGAGATGCACCGCCATGTAGGGGCGCAGGCAGTTGACCATCATCTCCGAGGCGGAGGCGGTGTACAGTCCAGAGATAATGAATAGACGGTTTAGGTTGAGATTATAACCCGCATATTCAGAGGGAAGAAGAAGGCTGTAGTTGGAGCTTTGCTGCTTGTCGTTGAACTCGAACCATGCGAACTCCTGCCCCAATGCGCCGGAGGGGGCCAGCAGGGCGGCCAGCAGTTGGGCGCAACTCACTTGTCCGCCCTGGTTGTATCTGAGGTCCAGGATGAAGTCCGTCACGTTCTGTTGCTTGAACCATTGGAAAGTCTGGAGCATCTGTTCCATATAGGTGATGTCGCTTTCGGTGGGGCCGCTTTTGAACTCGTTGTACATCAGGTAGCCTATCCGCTGCCCGCCCTGCTCGATGACCTTGGCCAGGTAAACCGGGTTGTTCTCCAGGCTTACGGAAGGGGTCAGCGTGAACAGCAGGGTGTCGATGCCCCATTCCATATAGCCCTCCTCTTCGTTGTCCACCAACGGGAGTACGGTGAGCGTCACGCCTTCTCCGCTTTGCAGGCGGTAGCTGTTCTCCGTGGTCACGTTGTTGCCGTCCACCTGCACGATGTAGTCGCCCCGTTGCAGTCCGGCGAGGGCGGCGGGCGACTGGGGCAGCACCTGCAACACTCGGGCCGTGCGCCGCGAGGAGGTGCCCGTGGGGTCGCTGGTCAGCACGAAGTCGAAGCCGTAGGTCACCGTCTGGATGTTGTTGCGCGTTTGGGTCTCCGCCGGCATCTCGATGTAGGAGAACTTGTCCTGCGGGGCCAGGATGCTTGCGAAGAACTCGTCCGGCGACTTGAAGTAGTCCTCCATCTCGGGCTGGGGCATATCCTGATAGTACAGGTACATTTCCTGCATCCGGTCCTCGATCCAGTTGTCGGTCTCGGTCTTGGCCAGATATTCGTAGGTGCGGTCCTCGCCGCATGCGGCCAGAAGCAGGATGGCGAGGGAGCAGAGGCAGGAGGTGCGGATGTCTTTTCTCATGTCTTGTGGAAGTTTTAGGGACGGTTCAGAAACGCCAGTACACCTGGATTTCCCCTGTGTTATAGTGCTGTTCGCCGCTGTAGGTGTTGTCTTCTACGAAGCCGTATAGGGCCTGTATCTTGAAGTTCTTGTGGAAGTAATAGTTCACGGCCAGCTGGTAGAGGCTTTTTTGCGAGTCGTGGTCCTTGCGGTCGCGGTAGACGTCCCACTTGCCGTAGATTTTGCAATGCGGGGTGACGGGTGCGCCTACGGTGGCGTACCATCCGTCGGCCTTGTCCCGCCCTGACACCGTCGTCGTGCCGTCGTCGGCCACGGTGTAGTCGGAAATCTTGTGTCCCTGGCTGGTCACGTACTCTCCGCGCACGGTCCAGTCGGACTCATATTTCACGCCGAAGGCCATGCGGTTGCGGTCCACGGTGATTTTCTTCCCGTTCACGTCCTGGCTGTATTCGCCCGTCCATCCGAAAGCACCGATGCAGAGGTCTTTCACGGGCGACACCCACAGCCCGCCGATGATGTCCTTGTTGTCGTTGCGGTCGGCGTGGTTCACGCCCTGCCCGTTGTACGCCCCGACCTGGTAGTGCAGGAAGGCATGGCCGTCTTTCTTGGACTTGAAGAGGTCGCCTTGGATTTGCAGGCCCAGGTCGCGCCCGTTGCAGGAGTGTTCCCCGATGCGGTCGTTCATGCCCGCCAGCTTGTCGACGGCCTGCGAGTACGCCCCGAAGCCGATGTCCCACGGGTTCATGGGATTCTCGAAGGTGAAGCACCGCTTGAACTGCCCGAGCTTGACCGTGAGGAAGTCGAACTTGCACCATTCGGCCCACACGTCCAGCACCCGCGGCCCTTTCAGCGAGCTGGTGCCCGGCACGCCGCTCATCTCCATCTGCAGCCCGTACTTGAAGTCCCACACCTTGCCGTTGACGTAGGCGCGTATGAGCCGGATGTCGAACGTGGAGTGCGACTCGTTCTTCGCGTCCAGGTCCTGGTCGTTGAACGCGCCCTTGACCACGGCATATCCGCCGAAGGTCGTGTTCTGCTTGATGTCCTGCCACCACTTGCGGGGGGCTTCCTTTTGGGCCTGCAGTGCGCCGGCAAAGGCCAGCGCGGCGGCCGTGAAGAGTATCTTGCGTTTCATTCCGTTTGTTTTTTCCGTTTGCAAAGTTAGCTCAAAAATCGCCAAGTCTTTGCAGATTTCCTCTTTTTATAAGCAGGCCGTCTGATTTTTTAGGATGGGGCGGGTGCGGTTTCCCGGGAAAAGCGTTAACTTTGTCCTTGAGGTTTATGACTTGAAGAAACCATTAACTTACATAATGCAATGGAATGAAATAAAGATAAAGCTATGGAAAAGAACATCCTGTTGACACCCGACCAGATTCCGCCGTCGTACGTCCGCTGCTTCCAAGGCGATTGCCCGCTGGCGGACACTTGCGCCCGCTTCCTGGCCGGACAGTGCATTCCGGAAGGGCAGGAATGCGGGGCGGCGGTCTATCCTACGGCCCGCCGGGACGGCGACTGCAAGTACTACCGGCAAACGCGCGTCATCCGCGCCGCTTATGGCTTCAAGGCCCTCTTCGCCGAGGCGAAGCAGAAAGACAGCACGCCCCTGCGCAACCGCGTCAAGGAATATTTGGGCGGACACGGCACTTACTATCGCTATCTTCATGGAGAACGGCCGCTCATGCCCGAACAGCAGGAATGGATTCTCAACCTCTTCCGGCGGAACGGATATACGGAGGACCTGTGCTTCGACGGCTACCGCGAGATTTATGATTTTGTTTCGGATTGACGTGACGGCTGGGGCCATCTGACTACCAGGGCTTGGTAGCGGGATACCAGGGCTTGGTAGCGGAGTACCGGGGCTTGGTAGGAGCAGGGGTTCTAAACCATAAACGAACAATGGGTGCGGCAGGAATGCCGCACCTCCTAAAATACCGAAAGAAATGACAACAGCAGGTATGTTACGGCTCAGAGGCCTCGGCGAAGTAAGCAAGGTGCAGTTCAAGGAACGCATCTTGGACAAATATGATATAGGCTGCGAGCTGGTTGCCATGAGCAACTTCCGTGGCGGCCAGCTTGTGATTGGCATCCATGACAAGACGGGAGAATTTAACCCCTTGTCGTATGCCGAGGTGCAGGAAACGACAAGCTGTCCATCAACCGTACCCAAAACGGAAACAGTTATTAAACAAATGGAAAACACTCAATGACGCAACGCTGTTTCAGGGCTGCACGGTATGGTTTGCCGGTCGGGACACCGGGCGCATGAAGCGGCACGAAGGCGATTGTAACACAATCTTAATATGAATGACATACGTCTTACATCTGCCTGCCGTAATTTTGCAGCCGGAAATTAATCACAAATCATATTTTTATGGAAATCGTTTATTTTAGTTTCATTCTGTTCCTGTTCCTGTTGGCAGTCATAGACTTGATTGTCGGCGTGAGCAATGATGCCGTGAATTTCCTGAACTCGGCCATAGGAGCGAAAGTGGCCCGTTTCCGGACCATCCTGATTATCGCTTCCATCGGCGTGTTCGTGGGTGCTTCGATGAGCAACGGCATGATGGACATCGCACGGCATGGCATCTTCCAGCCCCAGATGTTCAGTTTCAACGACCTGCTTTGCATCTTCCTGGCCGTGATGGTGACGGACGTGGTGCTGCTGGACGTGTTCAACACGTTGGGGATGCCGACCTCCACCACCGTGTCGATGGTATTCGAGTTGTTGGGCGGCACGTTCATCCTCTCGCTGATCAAGATCCTGTCGGACAGCACGGGGATGCTGACCTTCGCCGACTTGCTGAACACCGACAAGGCCTTGTCAGTCATCCTGGCCATTTTCCTTTCGGTGGCGGTGGCCTTTATCTTCGGTACCATTGTGCAATGGCTTTCCCGCTTGATTTTTACCTTCAACTACAAGTCGAACCTGACGTGGAAAATTGGCATCTTCGGCGGCATCGCCGTGACCAGCATCCTCTATTTCGCCTTGTTGAACGGCCTGAAGGGTACCACGTTCATGACCCCGGAGTTCCACGCTTGGATTGACGAGAACACGGGGATGTTCATCCTGTGCTGCTTTGTCGCCAGCACGGTGCTGATGCAGATCCTGCACTGGTGCAAGGTGAATGTGTTCAAGATTGTCATCCTGCTGGGTACGTTCGCCCTGGCCCTGGCCTTTGCCGGCAACGACTTGGTGAACTTCGTGGGCGTGCCTTTGGCCGCTTATTCCGCCTACCAGGATTATGCCGCCAACGGTGCGGGAATGGCTGACACTTATATGATGGACTCCCTGAACGGGAGCGCACAGACGCCGTTCTACTTCCTGGTGGGGGCGGGCATCGTGATGGTGTATGCGCTGGCCACTTCCAAGAAGGCGCAGAACGTGGTGAAGACTTCAGTGGACCTGTCCCGTCAGGACGAGGGCGAGGAGATGTTCGGCTCGTCCCGTGTGGCCCGCAGCATCGTGCGCGGTGCCAACAATCTGGGCGACTTCATCTCCAAATATACCCCGCGGGCCGTGCTTCGCTGGATTGACTCCCGCTTCAACAAGGATGAGGCCATCCTGGCCGACGGTGCGGCTTTCGACCTCGTGCGCGCTTCGGTGAACCTTGTGCTTTCCGGCCTCTTGATTGCCATCGGCACTTCGCTGACCTTGCCTTTGTCCACCACGTACGTGACGTTCATCGTGGCGATGGGCGCATCCTTGGCCGACAGGGCCTGGACGCGCGAGAGTGCGGTGTTCCGCATCACGGGTGTGCTGAACGTCATCGGCGGATGGTTCCTCACGGCCGGCATCGCCTTCACCGCCTGCGCCGTGGTGACGGTTGCCATGTACTACGGCGGCGCGGTCGTGATGGCCTTGTTCGTCTTTGCCGCGGTGTTTATCCTCATCAAGAGCAACTTTTCGTCGAAGGACAAGGACGAGGCGGACTACCAGGAGCAGCTGTTCAAGAGCATGATGGCCACCAAGGACAAGGCCGAGTGCTGGAACCTGCTGAAGAAACATGTGTCCGTCACCCAACAAAACATGCTGGACTTCGTATGGAAGACCTACGAGGATGTGGTGAACGGTTTTGTGGACGAGGACTTGAAGACGCTCCGCCGTGCCGTGAAGCACATCGACGCGGAGAAGTCGCTCCGCAAGAAGCTGCGCCAGCGTGAGCTGATTGGTATGCGCCGCATCGACAAGCAGCTCTCGTTGGAAAAGAACACCTGGTTCCATCTGGCGGCGAACAGCGGTGAGCAGATGCTCTACTGCCTGAAGCGCATGTCCGAGCCTTGCAAAGAGCATGTGGACAACAACTTCAACCCGCTGTCGAGGGAATGTATCGAAGAAATCCTGCCGATGAAAAAGAAAATCGTGGACTACCTGATGCGGAGCGAGCGCATCATCGAGGACCAGGACTACGACCACATTGATGCACTGCTGGCCGAAGAGGAGGCTTACAAGCAGCGGCTCTCCGAACTGCGGAAAGCGCAGGAAGACCGGATTCAGATGGACATCTCGCAAGGATTGAAGGTGTCGCTGGTCTACCTGAACCTCTTGCAGGAGACCCAGGAAATGCTCAGTGGCCTGCGCCACTACCTGAGAGCCTTCCGGCGTTTCCAACAGTAGAATGAACCGTAAAAAGTTTCTAACCGGATTTTTCTCCATGAAATTCCGGTTAGAAGCTTTTATAATTGTCAGATTTAAACTATATTTGCCATATGACTGTACGTAGTAGCATGAGAACCATGAAAACGAAGAACGCAAAGAATACCTTGAACGTCATTCCGCGGGACGTAAGCTGGATGTACTTCAATTACAGAATCCTGCAGGAAGCACAGAACCCCTCCGTGCCATTGCTGGAACGGTTGGGGTTTATGGGCATTTACAGCAACAACCTGGACGAGTTCTTCCGCGTCAGGATGGCCACGCTGGCCCGCATCGCGGAGAGCGACGTGAAGCAGATGAAGTCGCAGCGGGACGAGGCCTGCCGGACCATCAAGGAAATCAACCGGCTGAACACGCGCTATAACCATGAGTATGAGCAGGTCGTCCAGCAGCTGACCAAGGAGCTGGCGGACGAGAAAATCTGCATCATCAACGAGCGGCAGCTGAACGAAGGCCAGCAGGCGTTCATCCGCCATTATTTCCGCAACAGTCTGGCCGGATTCACGAACCCCATCTGGCTGTCGCAGGCCGAACGTCTGGCCAATGAGTCGGACGATACCATTTATCTGGCGGTCAGGCTGACCCGTTGGCACGATGATGCCCAGAAACCCAAGAAGGAATACGCCCTTATCCGGGTGCCGGTGGAGAAGTTCGGCCGTTTTCTGGAACTGCCGGTAGAGGACGGCACCCATTATATAATGTATATGGATGACGTCATCCGTTATTGCCTGCCGTTGATATTCGTGAGCGTGGATTATGACCATTTCGAGGCTTATTCTTTCAAATTCACGAAGGACGCGGAGATGGAACTGGACAACAACGAACTGGATGCCGGCACCTTGCAGAAGGTGCAGCGGGGGGTGAAGAGCCGGAAGAACGGGCAGCCGATACGTATCATTTCCGACGCGTCCATGCCCAAAGACTTGTACCGCAAGATCATGCAGAACCTCTCGATTGACAAGTTCGACACGACTTTGTCCGGCGGGCGTTACCAGAACCATAAGGACCTGATGAGATTCCCCGACTGCGGGCGGAGCGACCTGAAATATCCGAAATGGCAGCCTCTTTTCCTGCCGGAATTCACCGGGGCGAGAAGCATGCTCGACCTGATACGGGAGGAGGACCGCTTCCTGCATGTGCCATACCATTCGTTTGACCATTATATCCAGCTGCTGTGCGAGGCGGCGATTTCCCCGCGGGTGAAGTCCATCAAGACCACGCTTTACCGTCTGGCCAAAGACAGCAAGGTGGTGGAGGCCCTGATTGCGGCATCCAAGAACGGGAAGAAGGTCACGGTGGTGATAGAGCTGCTGGCCCGTTTCGACGAGTCCAGCAACATCAAATGGAGCAAGCGGATGAAGGACGCCGGCATCAACGTCGTTTTCGGCGTGGAAGGGTTGAAGGTGCATTCCAAGCTCCTGTGGGTGGAGATGACAGGCGGCAACGACATCGCTTGTATCGGTACGGGCAACTTCCATGAAGGGAACGCCAAGGTCTACACCGACTGCATGCTGATGACCGCCGCGCCGGCTATCGTGAAGGATGTGGCGAACGTGTTCCGCTTTATCGAGAAGCCGTTCATGCCGGTGAAGTTCAGGGAGCTGCTGGTGTCGCCCAACGCCATGAAGAAGACCATCCTCTCGATGATACAGACGGAAATCAAGAACCGCCAGCAAGGGCGAGAAGCTTATATCAAGGTGAAAATCAATCATATCACTGATGATGAAGTCGTGAAAAAACTCTATGAGGCTTCCGAGGCGGGGGTGACCGTGGACTTGCTGGTGCGCGGCAACTGTGCGCTGGTTACCGGCGTTCCCGGCATGAGCGACCATATCCGCATCCACGGCATCATCGACCGTTATCTGGAACATAGCCGCATCCTGATTTTCTGCAACGGGGGAGACGAGCGTTACTTTATCGGCAGTGCGGATTGGATGCCCCGCAATCTGGACCATCGGGTGGAGGTGCTGACACCGGTGTACAATCCGGCTATCCGTGCGGAGCTGAAACGGATCGTGGAGTGGGGGATGATGGACAATCAAAAAGGACGTATCGTGGATGGAACAGGGCGCAACTTGTTCTATACGGACCCGGAACGCTCCGAACCGTTCCGTTCCCAGGAGAAGTTATATGCATACTATGCTGAACAAATAGCTGAGAAAAGTAAATCGCAAAAAGAAGAATGACCATGATGGAAGGAATGAACTTTGCCGCCATCGACATCGGGACGAATGCCGCGCGGCTTCTGATCAAGAACATCGACCACAACCCGTTGGGCGAGACCAAATTCCGGAAAGTACTCTTTATCCGTTATCCGTTGCGTCTGGGTATGGACGTGTTCTCCATGGGGAAAATCGGAAAGGAACGCGCCGAGATGATGATGCGCATGATCAAAGGCTTCAAGCAGATGATGCGGATGTATGACGTAGTGGACTACCGGGCTTGTGCCACAAGCGCCATGCGCGACGCCAAGAACGGAAAGGCCCTGATCAAGAAGATTGAGAAGAAGACGGGCATACGCATCGACCTGATTGCCGGAAAAGAAGAGGCCGGTATCCTGTACGGCAACCATATCGAGAAACTGCCGGACAAGGAGGGGACTTACATGTATGTCGACGTGGGTGGCGGAAGTACGGAAATCACGCTGATTCACCAAGGGCGCATGGTGGGGTCCATGAGCTATAACATCGGCACCATCCGCCTGCTGAACCGTGCGGTGAAAGACGGGATCGTGGATGGCCTGAAGGCGGACATGGAAGGCATGTATGCCCAATATGGGCCTATCAATATTATAGGTAGCGGTGGCAATATCAACAAGCTGTTCCGTCTGGCGGAGGAGAAGAACAAGAAGGAACTCAAACTTCCGATAGCCTCTTTACGTAAGTTGCATAATGAGTTGCAGCCTCTTTCGTTGGAAGAGCGTATGGACCGCTTCGGACTGAAGCCCGACCGTGCGGACGTGATTGTGCCGGCAGCCGAAATCTTCCTTATCATAGCCGATTGCATCCATTCCGAATATGTGTATGTACCCACCATAGGGTTGGCGGACGGCATTATCGGCGAGCTTTATGCAAAAGTGGCGCAGGAAGAACGGGGGCGGCTGGACCGTGGCAGGTTTCATCTGAATGCGGAGGCGCAGGGCGTGCTCAACGCCGAGACGGTGGAGATGGACGACTGAAAAGGGAAGAGGAAAAACTGTCCCGTGTAAGAAAAACAGCCCAAAAGAGATATATCATCAAAAAGTTTTGTACTTTTGCGGCACAAATATTTGGATTATGAGATTATTGTATATTTGGGGGCTGTTGCTGTTTGCGGTGCAGTCTTTCGCTGTCCCGGCACGGATGCAGGTGTTCCGGGCCAAAATGAGTGACGGAACATATCAGTATATCCGTTTTTGCGGAGACGAACGGCGGAGTTTTTATTTAAGCGGTGATGGCTACATCGTGGAGAGGAACGAGAACGGGCTGTATGTGAAGACTTCCCGGCGGCCTGAAGAACTGGAGGCATACAAGAAGGCGGCCCGTGACACGGGAATCGGTTCCTTGGAAACCGCACCAATCAAGGCGGTGGGAAGTCCTAAGATTCCGGTCATTTTGGTAAACTTCAGTGATGAAAGGTTCACGGTGGCCGAAACGCCGGAAGAAACAGCCGCTTACTATGACAAGTATTGCAACGGTACTCGGGACGGCATTCTATATACCGGTGCGGGAAGCTCCGGTGCCGTACGGGATTACTTCGTGCAGCAGAGTGACAGTGCGTTTCTTCCGGACTTTGAAATCATCGGCCCGGTGGATTTGGACAAGGGGATGGCCTATTACGGGCAGAACTCCGGGGATACGAAAGACATTCATTTCACCGAATTCTGCAGCGAGGCTTTGAAGAAAGCCATGGGTTCGGTGGCTGATTTCGAGTCTCGCTTTGACAATGACGGGAACGGGACGGTGGATTTGGCCTTTTTCATTTATGCTGGATTGCCAGAGTCAGACCGCGGGGTATCGTCGGATGCCATCTGGCCGAAGGAACTGATTCAGCCCCGTACCATTAACGGCGTGACGGTGTCTGTCATGGCTTGTTGCAGCGAGCTGTCTGTGGATGCCACGGAGGAAGACGGGAGCGGAAACGTGACGGTGACAGCCACGAGGCCTTCCGGCATCGGTACCATGTGCCACGAGGTGTCCCATTCACTGGGCCTGCCGGACACGTATGACGTGAACTACCTGAATCTGGGCATGTCGTATTGGTCGCTGATGGATTCCGGCAATTATTGCGGAAACGGTGCTACACCATGCGGCCTGACCGCATACGAGCGGGACTTCCTGAACTGGAGGCCCTTGGGGACATTGGAAGGAAGTGCGACCGTGCGGCTTCATCCGTTGGAGGAAGGCGGTATGGGGTATAAGGTGGTCAATCCGGCGAACCCTGACGAGTATTACGTGTTGGAAAACCGTCAGGCCAAGGGGTGGGACAGCGCTTTGGGAAAGTTAGGGCATGGAATGTTGGTCGTGCATGTGGATTACGACCGTTCGGCTTGGACCAATAACAGATTGAATGTGGACGGCGAACGGCAACGCATGACGTTCATTCCGGCCAACAACCGCTATGTGGGTCCGTATAACGCCCAAAGTTCGGCGGATTTGATCAATGCCTTGGGCGGGCAACCTTATCCGGGAACCTCTGTCAACCGGGCTTTGACGGATGAGACCGTTCCCGCCAGCGAGGTCTATGCGGGCGGTTTCATGAGCCAACCCGTCAGGCAAATCCGGGAACAGGAGAACGGGGATATTGTATTCAAGTTCATGCCTAAGGGGGTGCTGGAAGCTCCTGAAAACCTGGAAGTCCGTGAGATGGCGTCAGACGGATTCACGTTGGCATGGACGGAGGCAGGCCGTGCGGCTTGTTATGCCGTGGAGGTGTACGGTGTTTCTGATGATGCCTCAGAAGCTCAGTTGGTGTTTCAAAAGGACTCTGTTTACGGCGGCAGCTGCCGGATAGAGGTTGGGGACGACGGGGCGTACGTTTCGTTCACATGTAGGGTGAGGTCCTTGCATGATGAATACGAGGATTCTCCCGAAGCGGAAATCAGCGGCATAGAATTGGAGGGAGAGGCTATCTGGCAACCCAGGCAGGAAGGCGGCGACAAAGTGACTGCCGTCTATTCCCTGAACGGCGTGTTGCAGGACGTGTCGCCTGAGACGATGGATGGCTTGCCAAAGGGCATTTATATCCTCCGTACGGAGAAAGGCACGAAGAAAATAATTGTAAACTAAATCATAAAGACATGAAAAAGTTGAATTTGAAATGGATGTTGGCGGGCTTGTTCATGGTGTTTAGCATGAACGCACAGGCTCAGTTGGGTAATTTGTTGAAAGGTGTGCTGGGGGGCGGCAACTCTGCCGGGCAAACAGAGACGGAACAGAAAGCGGGCGGATTGGTATCCTTGTTCCAGAACCTGATTGGGACGGCCAGCGTGGACAACTCCAGCCTGAAGGGGGAATGGGTTTACGAAAGTCCGGCGGTGGTGTTCGAGTCCTCCAACTTGCTCAACAAGGCGGGAGGCAGTTTCATCGCCAATAAGCTGGAAGGTACGTTGCAGACCTATTTGTCGAAAATCGGATTTGAGGCCGGAAAGGTGGAGCTGAGTTTTGACGGGGATTCCACTTATCAGATGAAAATCGGCTCCAAGACGATGGATGGATATTACAAGGTGGACGGGAACGAATTGTCCATGCGCCGCAAGAGTTTGCTGTTGCAAAGCCGTCCGGTGACGGCCAATGTGGCGGTGAAGAGCGACAATATCCAAATTACGTTCAAGGCCGATAAACTGCTGGAGTTTTTCACGGACATCACTAGCATGACTTCCAACAGTACGTTGGGACTGGTCAGCAAACTGGCGGGCGGATATGACGGGATGCAATTAGGCTTCCAATTCAAGCGGAAGTAGCTGCTTGGTTTATAGTGGAAAACAAGGGTGGGGCGTGTCGGACACGAATGGATGTGCGGCGCGTCCCTTTTCCATTTTCTCGCAAGAGGCTATTTTTGTCGTATGAATGTCAGTTTCTTAGGAATCTTGACCAGCTTGCGGTTCACCACCTTTTTGATGACAGCCCCGTCTTCCTGCTCGAACTGATAGGTGGAGTCGTTTTCCACGGTCAGCCGGACTTGCTGGGTTTCCGACCCCAGGTCGTTGGACAGCCTGAGCGTGGCCGTCTTTTCGTCCTCCACCTTGCAGGAAGTCACCATCCAGATGCCATAGACATTTCCGTTCATGTATCCGTTCATGGGGCCGAACATTTCCATTCCCGGTACGTTGATGCTTTCTTCATACAAGTCTATATGAAGGTTGATTTTGTTCTCCAGGTCGTAGAGGCTGCACTTGAATGGCCTTTGCGCTCCGGCCCAAACGGCAGAGAGGCAGGCCAGAGAGGTGATAATGTGTTTCTTCGTCATGTCCAAAAAAGTTTGGTTTAAAGATAGCGTATGTCGGGGGATGCCTCAAGCCTCTTAATCTTTTTTGGGAATAATTATCTTTAATAAGTGGTCCTCACGATGCAAGAGAAAGGAACCCGAAGAATTTTTTCTTGATGAAACATGTTTAATAACAGTCCATTTCCTTTTGTATTTGCTACGGTTTTTGTAACTTTGCGCCGTCTTATAAAAAGTTAGAAATGAATAAAGAAGAGTATGTTCCTAATTTCATTTTTGAAGCTAGCTGGGAAGTGTGTAATAAAGTAGGCGGTATATATACAGTGCTTTCCACACGTGCTAAGACCATGAAAGATAAATTAGGAGACGACGTGATGTTCATAGGGCCGGACGTATGGCGTGACAAGAAGAACCCGCTTTTTCGCGAGGATTCGGAATTGTTGGCCGCATGGCGCGAAAAAGCGGAGCAGGACCATCTGCATGTCAGGGTCGGGAGATGGGACATTCCCGGGCAACCTATCGCGGTATTGGTGGATTTCCAGCCTTATTATGCTATAAAGAACGATATTTACACAAGTCTGTGGGAGGATTTCGGCGTGGATTCCCTTCATGCGTACGGAGACTATGACGAGGCTTCCATGTTTTCGTATGCGGCAGGGCTGGTGGTTGAGAGTTATTATAATTATTGCCTGAGAGGGAAATGTGAAAATGTCGTTTATCAGGCCCACGAATGGATGACCGGACTGGGGGCTTTGTATATTCAGAAGCATGTCCCCGAAATCGCGACGATATTCACGACCCATGCCACGACCATCGGGCGGTCCATCGCCGGAAACCATAAGCCGTTATACGAATACCTATTCGCATACAACGGCAACCAGATGGCAGAAGAACTGAATGTGCAGTCCAAGCATTCCATCGAGCGCGAGACGGCGCATCACGTGGACTGTTTCACGACGGTAAGCGAGGTGACGAACCGTGAGTGTGCCGAGCTTTTGGACAAGCCGGCGGACGTGGTCTTGCCGAACGGCTTCGAGAAGGACTTCGTGCCGTCGAAGGCACAGTTTGCCCGTAAGAGGAAAAAGGCGCGCGAGAAGATGCGCGAGGTGGCCGGGGCCTTGTTGGGGATGGAGTTCGATGACGACGTGATGATTATCTCCACGAGCGGGCGGTATGAGTTCCGTAACAAAGGCATTGACTTGTATGTGGAGGCCTTGAACCGCTCTTTGCGGAACAAGGACCTGAACCGGCAGGTGCTGGCTTTCGTGCAGGTGCCGGGTTGGGTGAGTTGTGCGCGGGAGGACCTGAAGGAACGGCTGGCCTCGGGCAAGAAGTATGATACGCCTTTGGAATGGCCCTTGCTGACCCATTGGCTGCATGAGATGACGCACGACCAACTGATTGATTATCTGAAACGGTATAATATGTGGAACCGTCCGGAAGATAAGGTGAAAGTAATCTCAGTGCCTTGTTATCTGGATGGTAACGACGGCATTTTCAACATGCCGTATTATGACATCCTGATTGGAATGGACCTCACGGTATATGCGTCCTATTATGAGCCGTGGGGGTATACCCCGTTGGAGAGCGTGGCGTTCCATGTGCCTTGCATCACGACCAACCTGTCAGGCTTTGGCATGTGGGTGAACCAGTTGCTGGGCAAGGAAGGGGAGCTGGCCGACGGCGTGCAGGTCGTACGCCGGACGGACTATAACCACTCGGAAGTGGCCGACGCGATAAAGGATTCCATCGCGTCTTACGCCTCGTTCACGCCGGAGCAGGTTGAGGCAGTCCGTGCGAATGCCGCCCGTATTTCCGACCAGGCATTGTGGAAGAATTTCATTCAATATTATGATAAAGCCTATGACTTCGCCTTGCGCAAGGCAAGGGAACGCAGGGGAGAGTGAAAGAGAGAATGGAATCATATTTTTAATTTAATTTAAATAGTATATGAAAATTAAGGCGAGTTGTTCAAATGGAGCTAATTGGAAGCAAGTGAATGTAAAGTCAAGGATTCCTAAAGAGCTTGACAAGCTTGAAGAATTGGCCCGTAATATGTGGTGGGCATGGAATCATGACGCACGTATGCTGTTCCGTAGTTTGGACGAAGACTTGTATGAGAAGGTGGGGCAGAATCCGGTGTTGCTGCTGGAGCGTCTCAGTTATGAAAAGATGGAGGCGTTGGCAAAGGATTCCGCTGTCGTTCGCAAAATGAATGATGTGTATGCCGCTTTCCGTGAATATATGGATGTGGAGCCGGACAAGAGCCGTCCGTCCGTGGCCTATTTCTGTATGGAATATGGCTTGAGCCACGTATTGAAGATTTATTCGGGTGGACTGGGCGTGCTGGCCGGAGATTACCTGAAGGAGGCCTCTGACAGCAATGTGGATATGTGTGCCGTGGGATTCCTTTACCGTTATGGTTACTTCACGCAGACCTTGTCTATGGACGGCCAGCAGATTGCCAACTATGAGGCGCAGAATTTCGGAAGCCTGCCGCTGGAACGCCAGTTGGACGAGAACGGGAACCCTTTGATCGTGGAGGTGCCTTATCTGAACTATAAGGTTTACGTTTCCGTATGGCGGGTGAACGTGGGCCGTATCAAGTTGTATCTTCTGGATACGGACAACGGGATGAACTCTCAGTTCGACGCGCCCATCACGCATACACTTTATGGCGGCGACTGGGAAAACCGTCTGAAGCAGGAAATCCTTCTGGGTATCGGCGGTGTGCTGACATTGAAAAAGCTGGGTATCCATAAGGACATTTATCATTGCAATGAGGGTCATGCCGCGTTGTGCAACATCCAGCGTTTGTTGGATTATGTACAGGAAGGTCTGACCTTTAACCAGGCTTTGGAACTGGTGCGTGCCTCTTCTCTGTACACCGTGCATACCCCCGTTCCCGCCGGTCACGACTATTTCGACGAAGGCTTGTTCAGCAAGTATATGAGCGGTTATGCACCGGCTTTGGGAATTTCCTGGGATGAGTTGATTGGCATGGGCCGTCAGAATCCGGAAGACCATTCGGAGCGTTTCTGCATGTCTACTTTCGCCTGCAACACTTGTCAGGAGGTGAATGGTGTGAGCTGGTTGCACGGTAAGGTGTCGCAGAAGATGTTCGCCAATATCTGGAAGGGATATTTCCCCGAAGAGAGTCACGTGGGCTATGTCACGAACGGTGTGCATTTCCCGACTTGGGCTTCTACTTCCTGGCAGAGACTCTACCGCCGGCATTTTGACAAGAACTTCATGAACGACCAGAGCAATGAGAGCATCTGGGAAGCTATCTACGACGTGTCGGACGAGGAAATCTGGAAAACCCGCATGGAGTTGAAGACAAAGCTGATTCACTATATCCGCGAGAAATTCCGTGACAGCTGGCTGAAGAATCAGGGAGATCCTTCGCGTGTCATCTCCTTGATGGACAAGATTAACCCGAATGCCTTGCTGATTGGTTTCGGCCGTCGCTTCGCCACTTACAAGCGTGCGCATCTGTTGTTCACGGATCTTGACCGTTTGGCCAAGATTGTCAACAACCCGCACTATCCCGTACAGTTCCTCTATACCGGAAAGGCGCATCCGGCCGACGGTGCCGGCCAGGGCTTGATTAAAAAGATTTATGAGATTTCACAGCGTCCGGAATTCTTGGGCAAAATCATTTTCCTGGAGAACTATGATATGCAACTGGCCCGTCGTCTCGTGAGTGGCGTGGACATCTGGATGAACACGCCGACCCGTCCGTTGGAGGCCAGCGGTACGTCTGGCGAGAAGGCCGAGATGAACGGCGTGCTGAATTTGTCCGTACTTGACGGATGGTGGCTCGAAGGCTATCGTGAAGGTGCGGGATGGGCTTTGACCGAGAAACGCACGTATGACAATCAGGCTTATCAAGACCAATTGGATGCAGCCACGATTTACAGCCTGTTGGAGAACGAGATTCTGCCGCTGTATTATGCCCGCAACAGCAAGGGCTATTCCGCAGGTTGGGTCAAGACTATCAAAAACTCCATCGCCCACATCGCACCTCACTATACGATGAAGCGCCAGTTGGATGACTATTACAGCAAGTTCTATAACAAGGAGGCCGCCCGCTTCAAGGAACTGGCCGCCGACAATTATGCCAAGGCCAAGGAAATTGCGGCTTGGAAGGAATTGGTGGCTTCCAAGTGGGACCAGATTCAGATTGTGTCAGCCGACAAGTGCGATGACCTGGTGAACGGGACGATAGAAAGCGGTAAGGACTACACCATCCGTATCGTGGTGGACGAGAAGGGCCTGGATGATGCCATCGGCATTGAACTGGTGACCTTGCACACGGATGCGGACGGTCAGGACCATGTGTATTCGGTTGAGCCGTTGAAAGTAGTGAAGCGCGAGGGCGACTTGTATACCTTTGAGGTGGTACATTCCATCAACAACGCCGGAAGCTTCAAGGTTTCCTACCGTATGTTCCCGCAGAATAAGGACCTGCCTCACCGTCAGGACTTCTGCTATGTGAAGTGGTTTAATTGATTCAGGAATCCGTTCTTGTGCAAAGATTAGAAAGACTCCCGGAAGTTTTGAGGGCTTCCGGGAGTCTTTTGGTGTTAAATGAAGGAATTGTGGATATAAGGAACGCCTTGTCAACAGCCTTTTTTATTCCAAATGTTCTTTCACTGCCTCTTCCAACTCATGTCCTCTGAGTTGTTGGGCGACGATTGTGCCGTTTTGGTCAATCAGGATGGTGTAGGGGATGGATGTCACGTTGTATAGCTGTGTCATGACATTGTCCCAAGACTGTAGCTCAGAGCCTTGAGGCCACGTCATGTTCATTTCCTTGACGGCTTCCTTCCATGCTTCCTCTTCCTCGTCGAAGGAGATGCCTACGATTTCCAACCCTTTCTCATGATATTTTGCGTACAATTCCACGACATGCGGCATCTCGGCGCGGCATGGACCGCACCAGCTGGCCCAGCAATCTACCAATGTCAGCTTGTTTTGCTTGACGATATTCGAGAGCTTGAGTTCCCCGCCGTCGATGGATGGAATGATGACGTCTATGAATGAAGTCCCGTTGGCGGTCTTTCCGCTTTTCTGTGCTTCTTCCATGAGGAATCTCAAAGCGGTGTCGTTTTTGTATTGTGCGGGAACTTGTCCGGCCAGTTCGACTATCTGGGCCGGTTCGAACATATCGTAGCAAGACAACAGCAGGAAGTAGCCGCAGGGGGTTGCGATATATTTCTCCACGTGGCTCTTTAGGATTTGGTTGGCCTTCTGGTCCAGCTCCACGAGTTTCTGTTCGGTCAGCGAGTCTGGAGTGAAATTCTCGTCTGCATCGGTCGGGATGTGTTGGGAATAGAGGGCGTTCATCTGTTGGTGTATGGCAAATACAGAGTCGGACAAACTTTGGTAGATGTCGTTACTTTCCGTTCCGATGGCCTTCCCGTCCGGTCCGATGGTCAGCTGCACGTTGCCTTTCTCCATGAAGAAGATGTTGCTGTACACTTCGTCGTTTTGCTTGTTGTGATAGAAATAGCTGGCGATGACAGTCGAGTCGCATTTTTCCTGCAGACTGAATTTTCCGTTTTGGAGGACGATAGTGTCCGAAGGTACGAACTTTCCGTTCGTCATCCGGGCCATGAACAGTGTATCTCCGTCTTGTGCGTTTTGGACAGTACCCTCAATTTTGCAAGTGTTGGAGGTACAAGAGGCGAACAAGCCCAACAGGCCGATTGCGAACCACATTTTTGTTTTCATAATGGATGTTGTTTGAAAAAGGCCATTCAGAAGTTCCTCTCGGAATCCTGACGGCCTTTTATGGGTAATTTTAATGGGTTAAATCAAATATTGCGAACTGATTGACTCGTCGTTCTCCACCCTACGGATGGTTTCCGCCAGGATATCGGCAATGCTGATCTGCTTTACCTTCGCACAACGGTTGGAGTAAGGGATGCTGTCAGTGAACACTATTTCTTCCAATGCGGAGTCTTGTACACGTTCCGATGCCGGACCGGACATGATGCAGTGGGTGGCTACGGCACGTACGGAGAGCGCTCCTTTTTCTTTCATCATATTGGCGGCCTTGGTGATGGTGCCGGCCGTGTCAACCATGTCATCCACCAGAATCACGTTGGCTCCCTTGACATCCCCGATGATTTGGATGTCTGCCACTTCGTTCGGCTTCCGGCGGGTCTTGTTGCACAACACCAGCGGGCATTCAAGATATTTGGAATACGTGCTGGCACGTTTGGAACCGCCTACGTCCGGTGCGGCGATGACGATATTCTTGAGGTTAAGGGATTTGATGTAAGGCAACAGCACGCTGGATGCATACAAGTGGTCTACCGGTACATCGAAGAACCCTTGTTCCTGGTCGGCATGAAGGTCCATGGTTATCAGCCGGTCTATACCTGCCACGCTCAGCATGTCGGCCACCAGTTTGGCGCCGATGGATACACGTGGCTTGTCTTTCCGGTCCTGCCGTGCCCATCCGAAATAGGGGATTACGGCAATGATGCTTCTAGCCGATGCACGTTTGGCCGCATCAATCATCAGCAACAGTTCCATCAGGTTGTCGGAATTTGGAAATGTGGATTGCACCAAGAATACATCCCGTCCGCGGATGGACTCTTCGTACGATACCGAGAACTCCCCGTCGGCAAAATGGGTGATGACCAGTTTGCCGAGTGGGCAACCTAAGCTGGAACAAATCTTTTCGGCCAAATATTTGGATTTGGTTCCGGAAAAGACCATAAATGAATTATTCGCACTCATTTCTCTATAACGTATTAATTTTAAAGGTAATCTGTATCAATCGGCGACTTTCCGCAGTTTGCGGAAGTGGTTAATCAGTTCTTTGTAATCCAAGGTGGAATGGATGTTGAATCTGTTCCACAAGTCTCCCAATATCACAACGCCGCCGAATCCCAAGTCTTTTACCAAGGCGATATTTTCCGTGGTGATTCCCCCAAGTGCCATGACTTTCTTGTCGATGATACCTTTCGCGGCCGCTTCCTTGAGGGCATTTATCTCGAAGGCCGAAGTGTAGTCGGACTTGGAGATGCTGTCGAAGATGGGACTGAGAAAAACGTAGTTGAAGTTTTTCTTTTCGGCTTTCAGGTCGTCCATGTTGTGGAAAGATTTGCTGAGATGTCCCTTATACCCGAGGGGGGGGGCCGGATTCCTGCTGTTCAGATGTATACCTCTGAGACTGAATTCTTCTTTCAGGTAGAAGTGGTCATGTACGACGATTTGATTGAGATGGCTTTCCGGCAATAAGGTCAACAGCCGTTCGGAATAGACGGGTTCTGTGCCAGGCTTCCGTAAATGAAGCAAGTCCAAGCCTTCTTCAAACAAAGCCGAGAGTATCTTGTCTTCCTCCACAAAAAAGTCCGGAGGTGTCAGGATGATCAGTTTCATGGGTGGATATCACTAATTGTATTGCAAAGTTAGCAAAAAAACGATAGGGAAGCATCTTGCCGCCATATTTCTTTTGTGTTTCATTTAAAAAACAATTCTCTAAATGCAGTTGATGATATGGCTCATTGGCGAGTATTCTCGGAAATATAAAATGAACTCACTATTTTTGCACAAATCTATCATAACACTGCTGTCCTTTGACAAGCAAGAATTCTTTTCGTGTGACTAACTGAAAATATTAAGCCCCAACATATCATATAATATGAAAATAGGTGCTTTTTCATTAACTATATGATAAATTGAGACCTTAGAGTGTATTAGGTGAATCTACTTGTCACAAGATTAGGCACTTGCTCGGATCAAAGCCATTGCAGATATGTTCGTTGTCAACCACATATCCCATCTGATTGCAAATGACTTTCGTCCCGTTAATTTCTGCATCAATATTTGTGTGTGAATGCCCATAAATCCATGCATCAATACGACTGCCTGCTATGAGCTTGCTCAAATCAGTAGCAAATGCACTATTCAGTACTGAACCTTTATGATGAGGAGCAACAACCTCCAATGTGGGAAGATGATGTGTTACCACTACAATGTGTTCTGCTGTGCTTTCTGACAGACTTCGCTTTATGAAATCCAAACAGAAGTTATGCATTCGGTTAAACTCCTCTGTCTGGAGCTGTTTGCCATTATACATTATCTGCCGGAAATCATTCATACCCTTCCATACAAAATATTCGTCGTTCGGATTTATCTGTGACCACAGTGTACTCAGGATAAAGTCGGTGTCATCAATCCTTACTACCTGATTTTGATAGTATCCTATATTGTTCTTGAACATCCAATTCCATTGCAATCCATTATCCATTACATCACAATAATTGTAATACTCATGGTTCCCAGGCACAATGAGCACCTGACGATAATTCTCAGAAGCCCATTTCCAGAAATTACTTAGAGGTGCAATCTTGTTTTTCAAATAGAATATATCTCCGGCAAGTACCAGAACATCGCCTGTTACCGGCAATTCATTATGTTTCAGCCACCTGCTATTATCACAGAATTCCAAATGCAGGTCGCTCATATATTGTATCTTCATTTTATTGTCCTCCTTTCTCAATTTGTTTGGTTATTATTCTCTTGACTTGTTCAAATGATACTGGCGTAAAGTTATTGTTGTCAACCCCGACATCGTACTGTGTCGGGTAGAGGTATTGAAGCCGGGCAGCATCAATTCCTGTATTGTTCTTTCTCGTGTGAACATGTCCGAACAGTTGCCACACATCTTTATATCCGCCATCAAAGCATAGAAATGGGTAATGATTCAGATATATCTTCTGCTTGCCTACCTCTATGTGCATCTGCATTGCAACATGCTCAAATCTGTTGATATAGCCTTGGCGTATATTCTTCAAGTCGTGGTTGCCCATGATCAGATATATCTTGCCGTTCAATCTGTCAAGCATTTTTGTCCACTCCGCAGAACCGCCAAGACAAAAATCGCCTAAATGAAAAACGATGCCGTCTTGCCCGACTGTATTATTCCAGTTGGATATGATAGTTTCGTTCATCATTTCCACATCTTTGAACGGTCTGTTACAAAAACGAATGATATTCCCATGATAAAAATGTGTGTCAGATGTAAAGAACACTTTGCTGCCATCAAATTTATAGTTCATCTTTTCTCAATTTGTGTGCATCACTGCACGTTAATAATTAAGTTACCAATAGCCCATCAGACGGAAATGACAGAAGAGCATCACAAAGGCGACTGTCACAAATGGGCATAAAACAAAATAGTTGGAAAGTTTGTAAAGACTCTCCAACTATTCAGCTTATATCCTCATTCAAAGTACAATAGTTACTTGTTATGTTCGTTGGAAAGTTTTTACTATACGAGGTTCAATGCGTGAGACATGAACACACGACACAGACTCAGTGCGTTTATTGCTCTGAATCGCGGTTGTTGATAATATGTTCATTCTGTATCTACGCATTGTTAGTGTTTATATTGTCTCAAAATCGATACAAAATTACGAAATAAATTCCATTCTTATGTCGCTTTTTTATGAAACATTAGTCAGATATCGGTCTGCGAGTAGAAAATTCGGTGGATATTGACAAAATGGCGAAAAAGATTTGGTGGAAAGTATAATTCTCTTTGTTATCCTACGAGCTTTCACTAAAAATCATTGTCATACAAAAAGTAATATTTTGCGTAGAAAAACATATTCAACATATTTTAGTGTTCAAAATTTAGCTGTTGTGTTATAAATCAAAATACTTCGGGGAAAAAACTCCTGCATTTATATGTGTTCTTACAATTAAATTTTGTACATTTGCATCAAACTATAAGTATTTTCTGTATGAAGCAACTAAATAGGATAAAGGTAGTACTTGTTGAGCAAAACAGGACGGCAAAATGGCTGTCTGAACAGATTGGTAAAAATACCTGTTCTGTGTCCCGTTGGTGTACAAACACATCGCAGCCTGACCTCGAAACATTGTTTCGTATCGCTGAAGTTCTGAGTGTGGATGTAAGAGAATTGATTCATGTAGAAAAGAAAAATAATTCAACCAATCTCCAATAGTATGGCTATACCAATTAATATAGAAGACTTGCTTAACAAGCGCAAGATAGAGTCCAACCGCATTGAGTTTAAGAAAGGATGGAATCCTGATAAAATCTATCGGACAATCTGTGCTTTTGCCAATGATTTTGACAACATCGGCGGTGGATATATCGTAGTGGGGATAGAGGAAGAAGAACGGACAGGAATTGCCAAAAGACCGGTTACAGGTGTGCCTATTGAGGCATTGAACGATATACAGAAGGACATGGTTGGGTATAACAACAAGATAGAACCTTACTATATGCCTCGTATTGATGTACAAGAAGTTGATGGGAAGAGTGTTCTTGTGATATGGGCTCCTGCCGGGGTTAACCGCCCGTATAATGTAAGAGAGCGAGTTACGGCAAAACAATCTCCAGGCAAATGGTATATCCGCAGCGGGACAAGTACCATTGAGGCAAAAGGCGAGGTGCTTGACGAACTCAGGGAAATGGCTAATAGGACGCCTTTTGATGAAAGAGGAAATGAGCGGATTGAGATCTCGGATATTTCTCCGGCTTTGGTTCTGGATTATCTTCAGACGGTGGGAAGTCGTCTGGCAAATGACTTTGAAAGTAAGCCATTTGTGGAAATACTGGATCAGATGGATTTGTTGACAGGACCGACCGAACATCAAACACTCAAAAATGTAGCGACGATGATGTTTTGCAAGAATCCTGCGAAATTCTTTCCTACGACACAGGTGGACATTGTCATATTCCCGGAAGGGTGCATTGAGAATCCAAACAACATGATAGAAGTTCCCAAGATAGTAGGGCCAGTTCCGGAAATGATCAAACAGACTTTGGACTATATCCGGACGAATGTCATCAAGAAGCGGATTATCAAGCCTAAAGACAAGGCAGAGTCAATTACATTTTTCAACTACCCTTATCAGGCTATTGAGGAAGCAGTTGTCAATGCACTTTATCACAGGGATTATCAAGAACGGGAGCCTGTGGAGATTACTATCGGACCGAAAAAGATTTCCATTCTCAGTTATGCAGGGCCAGACCGTTCCATCAGTCTGGATGCCATTCATAAAGCCGAACACCTGAAGTCACGCCGTTACCGCAATCGCCGTTTGGGTGACTACTTGAAAGAACTTCAATTGTCAGAAGGTCGTGCAACAGGTATCCCTACGATACAGGACGAGTTACGCAAGAATGGTTCAGAACCGGCAAGGATTGAAACGGATGAGGATAGGAGCTATTTCTTGATTGAGATTCCTTGCAGGGAAGGGTTTGAAAATGCGAGTGAGCCATTAAATGAGCCATTAAATGAGCCATTAAATGAGGCTATAAATGAGAAAGAAATGTTGATTCTTAAAGAAATATCAAACAGACAGCCTATTAACAGGAAATTGCTTACTCAATTTACCGGAATACCAGCATCGACGGTTACTAGAATTATTTCGAAACTATCTGCTGGTCCGTTCCTCTTGATCGAGCGGCAGGGAGCCAAAAAAGATGGAGGATATATATTAACTGACAAAGGAAGCGAATTTTTAATGCGATAAACATTATATCAATGAAAATATCCAATGATAGCATAAGTCCCATTCTGAATAATCCGTATGAGGAACCCAAGTGGCATTATGATGTTACACTTGATGGTAATTTGGATTATTCCAAGATATTGGAAGGCAGGAGGCCCTATTCGGCTCATCTTACGGTCATGCCTGATACGTCGTCCTCCAAATCTCTATTTTCTGCTGAAGATATACCAAGGGAGGATGCAAATGCCCAATTCATCAACGGAATCAGGCAGGTCGTTAAAGAGTGGAGAGAACAAGGCTACCCCAAGGTAACCCGTACGTCACGTGACCTTTTGACGTATTGGTTCTTGAATCCGGAGCGAGAACTTACCAAATCCCTTTTCTTTTGTCAGCGGGAAGCGGTGGAAACGGCAATCTATTTGAACGAAGTGGCTCCTCGTGATCCTAATCTCGGACGAAGTATTCTTCATGAGTTGGATATGCGTCGGGAAACCATATCCGACCACTATGAGGACATCCTTCCACGCACGGCATTTAAGATGGCCACAGGTACGGGAAAAACCGTAGTAATGGCCATGCTCATACTGTATCATTATATCAATAAGAAAGAAAATCCGCAGGATACTCGGTTCGCTGACCATTTTTTGATTGTTGCTCCGGGTATTACTATTCGCGACCGCCTTGGGGTGCTTTATATAGACGAGTCCGGAAAGTCAAACTATGATAAATTGGATTACTATCACCAACGTGGTCTTATACCAGAGAAATATGCTCGGTTGCTTGGCGGTCTGAACGCTGTTATCACAATTACCAATTATCACCAATTTGAGCCGAAGGTCTATTCTGGAAAGAAGTCAAGTCCCTTGGATGGAAAACTCAAATATGAGAATGGTGAAATGGTCAAGCAAAAGGATAAAGAGGAATTTACTTCTGTCCTTTCCAGAATGCTTGGCAAGAACATGAAGGGTAAGCGTATCGTTGTAATCAATGATGAGGCGCACCATTGCTATCTTCCCAAAGGTACTGATTCTAAGAAGAAATCGGAGGAAGAGCAGGAAACAGATGAAGAGAACAAGAAAGCTATGGTGTGGTATGAGGGCTTGCGTCAGATGAAGCGGCTTGGCTATAAGGTTCAAGAGGTGTACGACCTTTCTGCTACGCCCTATTACCTGAAAGGTTCCGGCTATGTTCCCTATTCGTTATTCCCGTGGCTGGTCAGTGATTTCGGACTGGTAGATGCTATTGAAAGCGGACTTGTGAAAATCCCGTTCCTGCCTAAAATGGATTCTTCCCATGACTTGGAAGAACCCAAGTTGCGCAATATCTATCAACACATCAGCAAAGATCTTCCTAAAAAAGGTCAGAAGAAGGCTAAAAAGGAGGCAAAGGAAAATGGAGAGGAGCGTCCCTTGGGAGAGAAAGCTCCTAACCTTCCGTCATTGCTCAACCTTGCCCTTGAACAATTCGTCAAGGACTACGAAGATTACGATAAAGGCATCAGGCAAGACAATGAAGCCGCACGGAATCTTTTCACCGCACCGCCTGTGTTTATTGTCGTTTGTAACAATACGACGGTTTCCAAAGAAGTGTTCAAATACATGGCCGGTTATGAGACGGTAGACGGTGAAAGTAATCCAGTGTATATAGACGGGCATTTTGAGATTTTCTCCAATTACAGAAACGGCATCCCGGTAAAACGGCAGCCTTCGCTTCTCATTGACAGCATTGCCATTGACGAAGCCGGTGCAGTCGTGGATGACGAGTTCAAGAAAGTCTTTGCGGACGAGATACAACAGTTCAAAAAGGAATATGCCATTTTGCATGGTTCCGGAAGTGCCGATTCGCTTTCCGACGGAGATATCTTGAGAGAGGTGGTCAACAGTGTCGGCAAGCAGGGCAAGTTGGGACAAGATATTCGTCTGGTTGTTTCGGTCTCCATGCTCACGGAAGGGTGGGATGCCAATACCGTGACGCACATTTGCGGTGTCCGTGCTTTTGGTTCGCAACTGCTTTGTGAGCAGGTTGCAGGACGAGCGTTGCGTAGGCAGAGCTATGAGCTTGTGCCTTACGATAAAGACGGAAAGGAGATTGAACTGAAAAACCTGAAGCGGTATAGGAAAGAAAACATCGTCTGGAAGTTCCCTCCCGAATATGCCCATATCATCGGGGTGCCGTTCAAGACCTTCAAAGGGGGTGGGGCAGGCACTCCACCGTCGCAAAAGCCTAAGACTGTCATCAGAGCATTGGAGGAAAGAAAAGAACTGGAAATCCGGTTCCCGAATATAGTGGGCTACCGCAGTGAGAATGTGATGGGACGTATAGAAGCAGACTATACCGGTGAACCTACATTCAAGCTCAATTTCACGCAGATTCCCGAAGAAACGATTTTGTCTACTCCCATAGGTGAGGATATTAAAATCTTGAAAAAGGATTATCGTGAACTGCGTGATGCGCAAGTCGTTTATGTCCTCACACAAAGATTGATTCAGCAGTATTATACGGATCATGAGAAAGGACGTGAATTTCAACTGTTCGGTCAGTTGAAGCGGATTGTTGAAAAATGGTACGATACCCAGGTCGAGATTATTGGTGGAGATGGTTCACGGGAAATAAAGCGGTTGGTTGTCTTCTGGAATCAGAAAGAAACGGCTACCTCCATTTATGAAGGAATCAGGCGAGCCAATACGGACAAGGAGCAGATAAAGGCAATTCTGAACTATTACAACCCCATTGGTAGCACACGCTATATATTTGGTGCCACTTCCAAAGTGGTTTATCCTACACAAAAAAGCCATGTCAACTTTGTGGTAGCCGATACGGATTCTTGGGAACAGATAGCTGCTAAGACGTTGGAAGAGTTGCCGCAGGTAGTCCGTTATGTGAAAAACCATTTTCTTGACTTCAAGATACCCTATCTGGTAGGAGGTGTGGAACATTTATATGTGCCGGACTTCATAGCGGTGGTCAAGACGACAAGCGGTCAGGAGGTGAATCTTATCATCGAGATTTCGGGCATGTCCAACGATCGGTTGGGGCATAAAGACTTCAAACGGAAGTATGTCAAGGATTATTGGCTTCCGGCTGCCAACAACTTGGAGACATACGGAGTCTGGGATTTCGTGGAGGTCTCCGACATCGACAACATCAAATCTATACTCACCCATAAAATCAATTCCTTATGAGCAATAAAAACAACAACATATCTCCCGTAGGAGCGATCAAGCATGACGACGAACATCGGGCATCCATTCCTACAACCGAACTTGCCGGTGAAGAGTCTTTGGTGGCGGAAAGCATGTCGCGCGAAGGCCAGTATAAGCAGTTCAAACACGATTTTGACCGCGGGCGCGATCCGGAACTATATTGGCTGGGCAAATATGAGAATGACAACGAAGAAACCCAGTCGCCGGACTTGAAGGTGGATACCCGCTCGCTGTATCGCCATGAGGAGATTCGACCGGAAATGCTGATTAATCAGCTATATACCTTGAAGGCGGATGAAAACGCAACCGCCATGGCTTCCCTTTTTGGCAATGAACTGCCGAAAACGGTCTATGAAGACGAGCTTCAGCGGATCGCGGAGTACTACCAGCATAATGCCGACTGGCGCAACCGCTTAATTCAAGGTGATTCGCTATTGGTGATGAACTCCTTGCTGCAACGCGAGGGCATGGCAGGACGGGTGCAAATGATTTACATTGACCCACCTTACGGTATCAAGTATGGTTCCAACTGGCAGATGAAGCTCAACAACCGCGATGTGAAGGACAACGATGAATCCCTGTCGGGAGAGCCTGAAATGATAAAGGCTTTCCGCGATACTTGGGAGTTGGGCATTCATAGTTATTTGTCTTATCTGCGTGACCGTCTGGTGCTGGCTCGTGAATTGCTTACAGAATCAGGCTCTTGCTTTGTGCAGATTTCGGATGAGAATGTGCATCTTGTCCGGAATCTGATGGATGAGGTATTTGGAAGTGAGAATTTTGTCAGCCAAATTACTACTAAAAAGAGCGGTGGTATGAGTGAGCAAATTATTAATAATATTTCTGATTTTATCTTGTGGTATGCCAAAGATAAATCAAACATGAAATCTCGTAAATTATTTATACCGAAATCTCTTTCCGTTGGCCCTGGCGCACGGTATAACAGAAT
Source organism: uncultured Paraprevotella sp. (assembly GCA_944320765.1). Classification (GTDB taxonomy): domain Bacteria; phylum Bacteroidota; class Bacteroidia; order Bacteroidales; family Bacteroidaceae; genus Paraprevotella. The sequence goes on along the minus strand of CALUIS010000007.1, from coordinate 372 downwards.
TGAAGAAGTTGATGGAACTTTTCGCCCTATATTACTTGAAGAACGTATCTCTCCCAATTTGATACCAAAAGGCGCAAAAGTTTTTTTAGGAGGTCCCCTGACTTCTCAAACACCAAGTGCTTCTACAGTATATCCATTTGAATTTAAAGGGAAGACATATTCTCCTGGGAATAGAGGTTGGAGTACCAATATACAAGGTATGAAACGTTTAGTAGAACGTAACAGAATTTTTGAAACAGCTGGATCCATTAATTTCAAACTGTATTACGATGATTTCCCTGTGGTAAATCTGTTTAAATTTCTATACATCCTTTGTAATATATTCAAAATCAGCACTATACAAAATCCATATTGCTTTTAAGGAACAAATTA
>CALUIS010000006.1 GCA_944320765.1 uncultured Paraprevotella sp. | reverse complement strand
ACAAAGCCCCAGCTTGTGAAAGTCGGGGCTTTGTGCGTAAAAGAAAGAAGGTGTGCATTTCGACACACCTTCTTTTCTGTCCGGTGGCCTTACCTCACCTCATAGTCCCAGTCCTTGAGGGCAAAGCCCCAATTGTCGTTCACGAGCTGCACGGTGCGGGGCTTATATTCGTACCGGTTTTTCTTGTAACCTTTCTTGCGGTCGGTATAGGCCCGGATGGCCGCCTCGGCCCCGGCAAAGCCGGGCAGCCCCAGCTGTCCGTAAGCCCGCGCCGTGGTGCCGAAGGCATCCGCCTCGAACTCCTCGAATTTCACCTCGAAGAGGTTACCCGCCGGGATACATTTCTTTTGTTCTTCATACGCACGGTAAAGCTTCCCATAGGTGAGCAGCACGTTGCGTTCCATCTCCTCCTCGCCAATGTGCTGCAGCTCCAGCGGCTTGATGGTGTTGGTGAAGAAGCTGCGCGTGCTCTCGAACACCGTATAAGGGTTGCGCATCAAGTAAACGAACTTCGCGTCCGGGAACATCTCCACCAAGGCCTTCACCCGCCCCGTGTGCGGCGGGTTCTTCGAGAGGTAGGCCTGCCCGCCGGTGTTGGCGCACGAGATGCGGACGAGCTTCGCGAAGGTGTCCTTGAACACCCGCAGTTCCTGCGGAGTGATTTTCTCGAACGTGAGATACTTGTCGCAATATTCCTGCCAGCGCTTGGGGAAGAACCAGAAGTCGTAGAACGAATACGGCATCATGTTCGACAGGGCGAACTCCTCCTCCTGCGGCAGATCCGGTGCCAGCTCCATGTTGTCCGTGGGCCGCTTGTCGGGCATGAGCCAGCCCATCGTCTTCTTGAAGAAAGGCTGGCCGAAGAGCATCAGGTGGGGGAACACGGTCTGGTAGGTCGTGGTGTAGCCGAAAGACTTGTCCTGCGCGAAAATGTTGTGCACGAACGTGGTGCCGCTCCGCCAGTGTCCCAGGATGAACACGGGGTCGCGAAGGGGCTTCCCCGTTTCCAAAAGCCGGTCATAACGCCGGTCCTGCACCGGGGCCAGCAGGCTCAGCAGCCGGCACACGGCCTTTGTCAGCGCATACTTGGCCCGCTTGTCCGGGGCAATCTCCTGCCCCCGCGTCATCTCCTTGAATGTGTTCCAGTCCGCCCCTACGAGCGTGTTCACCGGAAGCTTGCTGAATTCCAATAATCCCATGGTACGGTCATAGTTTAAGGGTTAGTCTTTGATAATGTTGACGGCCAGTCCCTGACGCTCCAAGTCCTTCACGGCGCGTTCGACGGCCTCATAGTGTTCCGGCCCGATGCCCAGCTTCGGCAGGTTCAGTTCCGGCAGGCGTTCCGTCCCGGTGTCCTTCTCGTCCACGGGGGCGATAATCATGCCCACCGCGCTCGTGTTGTTCGTCACGGGGTCGATGAGGATGAACGCGCCCGTGGCCTTGTTCGTGGCGTATGCGTCGAAGAAAAGCGGCTTGGCCGTGGTGATGCGCACCCGCCCGATCTCGTTCAGCTTGAACCCGCCGGCCTCGCGCCGCTCCATCGTGTTCACGTCCACCTGGTAGCAGATGCTGTCCACCGTGGCACGGGTGGTATTGGTGGTCTGTTTCAGATAGAAGTGCTTGCCGCTGTCCATCGGCTCCTCGTCCATCCAGACGAACATGGCCTCGAAATGCCGTCCCACGCAAGGTTGGTTGTCCGGACGCACCAGCATTTCGCCCCGCGAGATGTCAATCTCGTCCTCCAGCGTCAATGTCACGCATTGGGGGCAGAAAGCCTCCTGCAGGTCGCCGTCGTAAGTCACGATGCGCTTCACCCGCGACGTCTTGCGCGAAGGCAGGGCCATCACCTCGTCGCCCACGCGCACCACGCCGGAAGCGACCTTCCCGCTGAAACCGCGAAAATCCAGGTTGGGACGCAGCACATACTGCACCGGATAGCGGAAATCCGCGAGATTACGGTCCGTATGGATGGGCACCGTCTCCAGGTATTCCAACAGGCAGGGGCCGTCGTACCAAGGCGTGCGGCCGGACTTCTCCACCACATTGTCGCCTTCCAAGGCTGAAAGCGGGATGCACGTCACGTCCCCGATGCCCACTTTGTCCGTCAAGGCCTTGTAGTCCGCCACGATGGAGTCGAACACCTTCCGGTCGAAATCCACCAGATCCATCTTGTTCACCGCCAGCACGACGTGCTTGATACCCAGCAAGGACACCAGAAACGTGTGGCGGCGCGTCTGGGTGATGACCCCCGTGCGGGCATCCACCAAAATGACGGCCAGGTTGGCCGTGGAGCCGCCCGTGATCATGTTGCGCGTGTACTGCTCGTGTCCCGGAGTGTCGGCGATGATGAACTTGCGCCGGTTGGTCGAGAAATAACGGTAAGCCACGTCGATGGTGATGCCCTCCTCGCGCTCGGCCTTCAGCCCGTCGAGCAGGAGCGCGTAGTCTATGTGGTCCCCGGCGTTGCCCACGCGCTTGCTGTCGCGTTCCAGCGCCTGGAGCTGGTCCTCGTAAATCTTCTTGCTGTCGAAAAGCAGGCGGCCGATAAGGGTAGATTTCCCGTCGTCCACCGAACCGGCCGTCAGGAAACGCAGCTGGTCCTTCTTCTCGTCCTGGTCCAAAAACTCTTTGATATCCAATGTTGCCATAAAACTCCTCCCGCTTTAAAAATATCCCTCACGCTTCTTCTGTTCCATCGACGCGTCCTGGTCGAAATCAATCACGCGCGTGGTGCGCTCGCTCTTCGTGGTGGTCATCATCTCCTCCACAATCTTCTCTATCGTGTCGGCCTCGCTCTCGATGGCCCCCGTCAGCGGCCAGCAGCCCAGCGTGCGGAAACGTATCTTCTTCATCTCTATCTTGTCGCGGTACTTCTCCGGCAGGCGGTCGTCGTCCGGCATGATGAGCTGTCCGTCGATGTTCACCACCGGCCTTTCCTTGGCGAAGTACAGCGGCACGATGGGAATGTTCTCCAGGCGGATGTACTGCCAGATGTCCAGCTCCGTCCAGTTGCTCAGCGGGAACACGCGGATGCTCTCGCCCTTATGCACACGGGCATTGTAGATGTCCCACAGCTCCGGACGCTGGTTCTTCGGGTCCCACTGCTGGAACTGGTCGCGGAACGAGAAGATGCGCTCCTTGGCCCGGCTCTTCTCCTCGTCGCGGCGCGCCCCGCCGAAAGCCGCGTCGAACTTGTACTTGGCCAGCGCGTCGAGCAGGGCCTTGGTCTTCATCAGGTCGGTATGCACCTTGCTGCCATGCGTGAACGGCCCCACGCCCGCACGGAACCCTTCCATGTTCGACTCCACAATCAGGTCCCAGCCATACTTCTTGGCATACTCGTCACGGAACTGTATCATCTCCTTGAACTTCCACTTCGAGTCGATGTGCATCAGCGGGAAAGGCACCTTCCCCGGATAAAAGGCCTTTTCGGCCAGGCGCACCATCACGGAAGAATCCTTCCCGATGGAATATAGCATCACAGGATTCTCGAACTCGGCCGCCACCTCACGGATGATGTGGATGGATTCAGCCTCCAGCTCCTGCAAATGGCTTAATTTGTACTCAGGCATAATCTCCTTCTTTTATTTATGGTTCAATATAAGTTCCAACACTTTCTCCACGCTCTCCTCCACCGTCAGCGATGAAGTGTCCAGCGACAGGGCGGGATGCTCCGGTGCCTCGAAAGGCGCGCTCACGCCCGTGAACTCCTTGATTTCGCCCCGGCGCGCCTTGGCGTACAAGCCCTTCACGTCGCGCCGCTCGCATACTTCCAGCGGCGTGGACACGTACACCTCCAGGAAGTCCTCCGCCCCGATGATGCCAGCCGCCATCCGCCGCAAAGCGTTGTTCGGGCTGATGAATGCCGCAAGGGTGATGATGCCCGTGTCCACGAACAGCTTGCCCACCTCGGCGATGCGCCGGATGTTCTCCACCCGGTCAGCCTCAGAGAATCCCAGGTTGTTGTTGATGCCGCTGCGGATGTTGTCGCCGTCCAGAATGCGGCAAAGCAAGCCGCGCCGCTGCAGTTCGCGTTCCACGCCGATGGCCACTGTGCTCTTGCCCGACCCGCTCAGGCCCGTGAACCACACCATTACACCGCGCTGCCCCAGCAACGCTTCCTTGTCCCGGCGCGTCAGCATCCGGTCGAATATCGGATAAATATGTTTCGTCTCTTCCATGAATGTCCTTTTATAAGTCAAACGGCCAGAACTGTGGTATCAGCAACACCGACACCGCCATGCACAACAGATTCAACGGCAAGCCCACACGCACGAAGTCCATGAACTTGTAGTTACCGATACCTTGCACGATGAGGTTCGTCTGGTAACCGATGGGCGTGGAGAAGTCCGCCGATGCCGAGATACATATCGCGATGAAGAAAGGCATCGGGCTCACGCCCAGCTGGGTGGCAAGGGACAAGGCCAAGGGGAAGCCCAAAGCCGCCGCCGCATTGTTCGTGATCAATGCCGTGATGACATTGGAAATCAGATACAACGCGCCCAGCAGGATATAAGGCCCGACCGTACTCTTCGGCCCGAAACTGTAACTCAGGTCAATGATGGCCTTAGCAATCAAGTCCGCCATGCCGGAGTTCGTCATGGCCTTGCTGATGGCAAAGGCACAGGCGATGGTAATCAAGATGTCCCACGAGATATACTTGGTGTACTTCCGCGCAGGGAAGATGTTGGCCCACGCCATGGCGACAGCCGTCACGGCCGCGAAGAAGAACATGTCGAGCTTCAGCCCCGGGAAGGTCTCTTGGAACCAAGGCAGCTCGCCCACCGTGGCCCCCACAATCATCAGCACCAGCAGGAACAAGGCGAACGTACGCTTGCGGCAGCTCACGTGCGGCTCGTTGTCGTGTCCGTTGGCAATCATCAAGAATGCAGAAGAGTCACCCCATGTCTTTACAAACGAATCGTCAGCCATCAAGACCAGCGTGTCTCCTTCGAACATAGGTTCGTGCGCCACGTCCGAAAGGGGCTTTCCGTCACGCTTGATCTCGCGCACTTCCGCCCCGTAATGCCTGCGGAAATTGAATTCCTTCAGCGTCTTGTTGATGCCCGGGAAACGTGAGCCGATCACGACCTCCACCTGGTGCACGGGTTCTTCAGGGTCTGTATCCTCCTCCACGATCTCCGGCTCCGGACGGTCATCCGGCAGCATTTTCTTGGAGGTCAGGAAGATGTAAACCGCACCGATAACCGTGATGGGAATGCCAATCCAAGCCAAATCGAACATGCCCAGTCCCTCGAAGCCGGCCTCAATCATCATGCCATGCACCACCAAGTTGGTGGACGTGCCGATGAGCGTGCAAAGTCCGCCCAAAATGGTCATGTAGGACAGCGGGATGAGGAACTTCGTGGCCGGCAGCTTGACCATCTTGGCCCAACGCTTGATAATCGGGGCGAAGATGACCACCACCGGCGTGTTGTTCAGGAACGCCGAGATGAAGGCGATGGAAGGCAACATGCGTGCCTGCGCCTTGAACACCGTGGTCTTACCTTGCGGAAGAATCCGCTTGATGACCTGCGACAAGGCACCGGACTGCCGGACACCCTCGCTCACCAAGAAGAGCAAGGCCACCGTAATCATGCCTTTGTTACTGAAACCCTCCAGCATCTCTTTCGGCGTAATGATGCCAAAGCAGAGGAACACCGCCGTCACGGTAAAGAGTATCATGCCGGGACGCATCACCTCCTTCACCAAGGCCGCCAACATGCCGACCAGTGCCAAAAGCACGACAAGGCTATCGAACGTCATAACTGATAGTTTTTAATGTTTATTCCTATTTATATTCATCCCAACTCTTGACGGGCAATTCATTGACATCCATATGGCAGAACGCCTGGATGAAGGCGCTCGCCAGACGGGAATTGGTAATCAAGGGTATATTCAGGTCCACCGCCGCACGGCGGATCTTGTAGCCGTTGCTCAGCTCGCCTGCGGTCAGGTCCTTCGGAATGTTCACCACCATGTCTATCTTCCGCTCGTGCAGCAGGGTGAGCGCCTGCGGCTCGCGCTGCTCGCTCGGCCAGTAGACCAAGTTGTTCTCGATGCCGTTCTCCGTCAGGTAACGGCTCGTTCCGCCGGTAGCATAGAGCGTATAGCCGTGTTCCTTCAGCGTGCGGGCCGCCTCGAGCATGTCGGCCTTCTGCTTGGCCCCGCCGGTGGAGAGCAGGATGTTCTTCTCCGGGATGCGCTGGCCCACGGAAAGCATGGCGGCCAGCAGCGCGCTGCCCGTGTCGTCGCCCAAGCAGCCCACCTCTCCGGTGGAAGCCATGTCGACGCCCAATACGGGGTCGGCCTTCTGCAAGCGGTTGAACGAGAACTGGCTGGCCTTGATGCCCACATAATCGAAATCGAACAGGCTCTTGTGCGGCTTCTCCACTGGAACGCCGAGCATGACCTTCGTGGCCAACTCGATGAGGTTGATCTTAAGCACCTTGCTCACGAAAGGGAAGCTGCGCGAGGCACGGAGGTTGCACTCGATGACCTTGATGTCATTATCCTTGGCCAGGAACTGGATGTTGAAGGGGCCGCTGATTCTAAGTTCGCGGGCAATCTGACCGGAAATCTTCTTGATGCGGCGCACCGTCTCCACATAGAGTTTCTGCGCGGGGAACTGGATGGTGGCATCGCCCGAATGCACGCCGGCGAACTCGATATGCTCGCTGATGGCATAGGCGATAATCTCGCCGTCACGCGCCACGGCATCCATTTCCACCTCCTTGGCGTGCTGCAAGAACTTGCTGATGACAACCGGGTGTTTATGAGATACATTCGCCGCTAATTTCAAGAAACGCTCCAACTCTTCCTGATTGGAACATACGTTCATCGCCGCGCCGGAAAGCACGTAGGACGGACGCACCAGGACGGGGAAGCCCACCTTGGCGATGAAGGCATCCACGTCCTCCATGCTGGTCAGTGCGCTCCACTCGGGCTGGTCCACGCCGATGCGGCCCAGCATGGCGGAGAACTTCTCGCGGTCCTCGGCGTTGTCGATACTCTTGGCCGTCGTGCCAAGGATAGGCACGCGCTGCTGGTCGAGCCGGATGGCCAGATTGTTCGGTATCTGGCCGCCGGTGGACACGATGACCCCTTTGGGAGACTCCAAGTCGAGGATGTCCAGGACGCGCTCGAACGTCAGCTCGTCGAAATACAGGCGGTCGCACATGTCGTAGTCCGTGGACACGGTCTCGGGATTGTAATTGATCATCACCGAGCGGTAACCTTCCTTGCGGATGGTGTCCAAGGCCTGCACGCCGCACCAGTCGAACTCCACGGACGAGCCTATGCGGTAGGCACCGGACCCCAGCACCACGATGCTGCGCTTGTCATGCTCATACTGTATGTCGTCCGCCACGCCGCTATACGTCATATAAAGGTAATTGGTCTGCGCGGGATACTCGGCGGCCAACGTGTCTATCTGCTTCACCACCGGAACGATGCCCGCAGCCTTCCGGCGGGCGCGTACGATGAGCGAAGCCTCCTCGATGTCCATCTCCTCTTCCATCCCCACGGCGCGGGCTATCTGGAAGTCGGTGAAGCCCTGCACCTTGGCGCGGCGCATCAGTCCGTTGTCCACCACGTTGATGCTCTTGCAGGCATGAAGCGCGTTGGACGTGTCCTTGATGTTCTGCAGTTTCCGCAAGAACCATTTGTCTATCTTCGTCAGTTCATGAATCTGGTCCACGGTATAGCCTTGCGACATGGCCTTGGAGATGATGAAGATGCGCTTGTCCGTCGGCTCGCGCAAGGCGGAGTCGATATCGGCAATCTGCAGTTCCTTGTTTTCCACGAAGCCGTGCATACCCTGCCCTATCATGCGAAGCCCTTTCTGGATGGCCTCCTCGAAGGTGCGGCCGATGGCCATCACCTCGCCCACGGACTTCATCGACGAACCCAGCTCGCGGTCCACGCCGCGGAACTTGCCCAAGTCCCAGCGCGGAATCTTGCACACCACATAGTCAAGCGCGGGTTCGAAGAAGGCCGAAGTAGTCTTGGTCACGGAGTTCTTCAGTTCGAACAGGCCGTAGCCCAGTCCCAGCTTGGCCGCCACGAATGCCAGAGGATAGCCCGTGGCCTTGGAAGCCAGCGCGGAGGAACGGCTCAGCCGGGCGTTCACCTCGATGACGCGGTAATCCTCGGAATTGGGGTCGAAGGCGTACTGCACGTTGCACTCGCCGATGATGCCCACGTGGCGGATGATGCGGATGCTCAAGGCGCGGAGCTTGTGGTATTCGGAGTTGGTCAGCGTCTGCGAGGGGGCGATGACGATGCTCTCGCCCGTGTGGATGCCCAACGGGTCGAAGTTCTCCATGTTGCACACCGTGATGCAGTTGTCGTAACGGTCGCGCACCACCTCGTATTCTATCTCCTTCCACCCCTTCAGGCTCTTCTCCACCAATACTTGAGGTGAGAACGAGAAAGCCTTCTCTGCCAGTTTATTAAGTTCATCCTCATTGTCGCAGAATCCCGAACCGAGACCGCCCAACGCATAGGCCGCGCGGATGATGACGGGATAGCCCAGATCGGCCGCCGCACGGCGGGCCTCCCCTATGTTCTCGCAGGCATGGCTCTTGATGGTCTTCACGCCGATCTCGTCGAGTTTCCTGACGAACAGCTCGCGGTCTTCCGTGTCGATGATGGCCTGCACGGGAGTGCCCAGCACCTCCACGCCGTATTTCTCCAGCACACCTTCTTTATATAGTGACACGCCGCAATTCAACGCTGTCTGTCCGCCAAACGCCAGCAGGATGCCCTGCGGCCTCTCCTTACGGATGACCTTCTCCACGAAGAACGGCGTGACGGGAAGGAAATAAATCCGGTCGGCCACGCCCTCACTGGTCTGCACCGTGGCGATGTTCGGGTTAATCAATACGGTCTCTATCCCTTCTTCCTTCAGGGCTTTCAGTGCCTGCGAACCGGAATAGTCGAACTCGCCGGCCTCGCCGATCTTCAACGCGCCGGACCCCAGCAACAATACCTTCTTTATCTTATTCTTATTGTCTTCCATGAACGTCATCCTCCTTATTTTAGCAATCCCACAAAATCATCGAACAGAAACTCCGTGTCCACCGGACCGCTGCAGGCCTCGGGATGGAACTGTGCGCTGAACCAAGGCCGCTCCTTATGGCGTATGCCCTCGTTCGACCCGTCGTTCATGTTCACGAACAGCGGTTCCCACCCCTCGCCAAGCGTATCCGAATCCACGGCATAGCCATGGTTCTGACTGGTGATGAAACACTGCGTGGTGCCAATGCGGCGTACGGGCTGATTGTGACTCCGGTGGCCGTATTTCAGTTTGTAAATGCGTGCGCCTGCCGCCTTGGCCAACAGTTGGTTGCCCATGCAGATGCCCATGCAGGGTCGCACCTTCTCCCCTGCCAGGAAACGGCGGATATGCGCCACGGCCTCGCCACACGTGTCGGGGTCGCCCGGCCCGTTGGCCAGGAACAGCCCGTCGAACTCCAGCGAGTTGAAGTCGTAGTTCCACGGCACGCGGATGACCTCCACGCCCCGGCGGAGAAGGCAGCGGATGATGTTGTGCTTCACGCCGCAGTCCACGAGGACCACCTTCTTCCGCCCGCCGCCTTCGTTGTAACGGATGATTTCCTTGCACGACACCTGGTCCACGAAGTTCACGCCTTCATAATGCGCTTCCGGCAAGTTGTCCGGCTCGTCGTCGAACACGATTTTGCCCATCATCACGCCATGCTCGCGCAACACCTTCGTCAGCTGCCGCGTGTCCACGCCCGTGATGCCCGGCACCTGCTCGCGCTTCAGCCAGCCGGCCAGGCTCTCCTTGGCGTTCCAATGGCTGTAAGCCTCGCTGTAGTCGGCCACGATGATGGCCGAGGCATATATCTTGTCGCTCTCCATGAAAGTGGCCAGCCCGTCCGGCTCCATGGTGAAGGGCGGTACGCCGTAGTTGCCCACCAGCGGATAGGTCAGCGTCATCAGCTGGCCGGCGTATGAAGGGTCTGTGAGGCTCTCCGGATAGCCCGTCATGGCCGTGTTGAACACGACTTCACCGGCCACGGGCTTCTCATAGCCGAACGACTTGCCGTGGAAGCGGCTCCCGTCGTCGAGGATCAGTGTCACGTTTCTCATCTTTTTGCAGGAATACAATCTTTAATTTCTATTATCATTGACCTTAAACACATTCTCATAGTAATCGACGAACGCGCGGTTCACCAGCTTCACGCCGCCCGGCGTGGGATAGTCGCCGCTGAAATACCAGTCGCCCCCGTGGTCCGGACACGCCTTGTGCAGCCCGTCCAGCGTCTGGTAGACAATCTCTATGGGCGTCGTCACGCCTTCCGGGCGCAACATTTCCACCATCTTGCGCGAGACTTCTTCGTCGGTGAACGGGGCATAAATGTCCTTCACGCAATTCTCCATCCCGCCCTTGGGACGGGCCAGCTGGGCCTTGCACCGCTCGTATGTCTCCCCGACGAGATGCGCCATGCCGCGGTCCTTGAGCAGCTCGATGGCCGCGCGGAAGGCGATGAACTCGTCCATACCCGCCATGTCTATGCCGTAGTAGTCGGGATAGCGCACTTGCGGCGAAGAGGAGACGATGACGATTTTCCGCGGATGCAGGCGGTCGAGGATACGGATGATGCTCTCGCGCAGCGTCGTGCCGCGCACGATGCTGTCGTCGATGATGACCAGGTTGTCCTCGCGCGGCCTCACGCTGCCATACGTGATGTCATACACGTGGGCCGCCAGGTCGTTGCGGCTCGCCCCTTCGGTGATGAAGGTGCGGAGCTTGATGTCCTTGACGGCCACCTTCTCGCTCCGGACATATTGGTTCAGGATTTGCTCCAGCTCCTCGTGCGTGGGCTTATGGCCCAATGCCTCTATTTGTGCGATTTTCGTCTGGTTCAAGTAGGCCTTGAAGGCGTCGAGCATCCCCAGGAAAGCCGTTTCGGCAGTGTTGGGAATGTAGGAGAACACCGTGTGCTGCAGGTCCCCGTCGATAGAGCGAAGGATGGCGTCGCGCAACTGACGCCCCAGCGCCTTGCGCTCGCGGTAGATGTCGCGGTCGCTGCCACGGCTGAAATAGATGCGTTCGAAGGAGCAGGCCTTCACCACTTTGGGGGCGATGATCTGCCGCAGCCCCGTCTCGCCGTTCGCCCGCACGCCCAGCGCCTGTCCCGGCTGTAACTCATGAATCTGATCGGCCTCGAGGGCGAACACCGTCTGTATGACGGGGCGCTCGGAGGCCACCACGACCACCTCGTCGTCCCGGTACCAGAAGGCGGGCCGGATGCCCCACGGGTCGCGCATGGCGAACATCTCGCCGCTGCCCGTCAGGCCGCACACCACGTAGCCGCCGTCCCACAAGGGGGCGGCGGTGCGCAGGACATTGTTCACGTCCACCCGTTCCTCGATGTAGCGCGTGATGTCCGTCCCCTCCAGCCCTTGCGAGGCGGCCTCGGCATACAGCCGCTCGCACTCGCGGTCGAGCCGGTGGCCCACCTGCTCCAGCATGATGTAAGTGTCGGAATAGATGCGGGGATGCTGCCCTTGCGCCGTGATGGAAGCAAACACCTCGTCCACGTTCGTGAGGTTGAAGTTGCCGCAGAGTGCCAGGTTCTTGGCCCTCCAGTTGTTGCGGCGCAAGAAGGGATGGACAAAAGAAAGGCCACTCTTTCCGGTAGTGGAATACCGGAGGTGGCCCATGTACATTTCGCCGGCAAAAGGCAGATGGCGGCGCGCGAAGTCGGCATCGGACAGTTGCTCCGCGCCGGTGCCCTTGAAACGCGACTGCACGGCGGAGAAGATTTCCGTGATGGCCCCCGTTCCCAGCGCGCGCTCGCGGAACAGGTATTCCTCGCCGGGGATGGCTTCAAGCTTCACGCAGGCCAAGCCTGCGCCTTCCTGCCCGCGGTTATGCTGTTTTTCCATCAACAAGTATAATTTGTTCAACCCGTACATCCAAGTGCCGTATTTCTCTTGGTAGTACTCCAAGGGCTGCAGCAAGCGGATCATCGCGACGCCGCACTCGTGTTTCAACTGTTCCATGCCTTCCGGTATTCTAAATACACTATTTAAGTGGCAAAGGTACGAATTAATGCGAATATCTGCAATTTTATTTTGCTGCTATTGAAGAGAAAGACAGTTTGCACGAACAATCAGCACGGGGAAAACCGCCCCGGGGTGCTAAATGTAAAGTGAAAATATCATTTTACCTGCACATCGTTCACATGCCCGTTCATCTCCACGCCTGAGAGGTCTTTCATTTTCTCCCCATCCAGCACGACATTTTCCAACGTGACACCCCGTATGTCCGAATTCTCATCGTAACCTTTTATCCGCATGGGATACATCTTCCCGCCCTCACCCTGATAGGTGACGTTGCGGAAGGTCACGTCGCGGATGCTCCCCCCCGGCTCGCGGTTATACTTTTCGTTAAACAGCACCCTCACGTCTATCAGCCGGGCCTCTTCGCAGTCTTCCACCCGGATGTCCTCGAACAGGATGTCCTCCACCCGGTTCTTGTCCCCGCAGCAGACCGACATCACCCCGCGATAGTTGTCGTCGTCCTCGTCCACGTTGAGCACGTCGATGTTGCGGAACGTGGCCCGGCAGAACAATTCGCCTTCCGCCGAACGGTCATCTCCATGCCCGGCTACATTAATGGCATGGGCCACATCGGCCCACAGCACGGAGTTCTGCACCGTCAGGTCGGACGAGCCGCCCCAATACCACCAACGGTGGTTATAGAAAGCCAGGCAATCATCGCTCGTGCGAAGGAACACATCATCCACCAGCCAGTCGCGGCAGCACATCAAGTCGATGCCATCACTCCACCCCCTGGACGAAAAGCTCTTGATGTTGCGCACGGTCACATCCCGGCTCTCGCCCCCGAAAATTGTATAATGCTGCGGGTTGATGACCGTAATGCCCTCTACATGCACCCGGCGGGAATGGGTGATTTCCACCCCCCGCAAGGGCTGGAAAAGCATTCCACGGCCCACAATCCGCACATTCTCGGCCTTATCCACCCGGAATTTCGCTTTCACCAAAGCCCCCGGAGCCAGATAGACCGTACAATTACTGGGGATGTTGATCTCATTATTGGGCAAATCCTTGGGCTTATGCACTCCCGGACCGAAGTATATCAGCCGGCAGTTCTTGCGAAAGATGTCCTTCGAACCGCCGTCCCATACAATCACGTCGTCCCCGTCTTTTCCGGCATAGGTCTCCTTCTCCACCTCGTTGGCAAACAAATGAAGGTTTCCCAGACGGTCGCCGCCGAACTCCACACTCAGTTTGGCCGGCCGGTCCAAACGGAAGACCAAAGCATGTTCCCCCGCCTTGCTATAAGAGATGCCACGGGCCAACGGACGGATTTTCACGTCATCCACCGTTTTTCCCACAGCCACGACCTTCACGTCCACCGGCTCGTCCGCATCAAACTGCGCCATGGCAGCCTTGCTGCGGGTGTCCATGTCCACATCCACAGTGAACACCTGCAGCTCCCTCCATTCCTTGCCGCTCTTTGTCCCCCGGACATACACCTCATAACGCCCGTCTTCCGGCAAAGCCGAATCTTCTATCCATGGATAAACCACCACTTTCGCTTCCAGGGAAATGCCTATCCACAGCACTCCCAAGCATCCGAACCATACTCGTTTCATAAAATTCTTTTCGCTCTTTTATTAATAGTACGAATGAAGACGGAAAAATCCGCAAAAAACCCGCGATTTTTATGCAAAAAAAACTAAAAAGGGAAATACGCCAAGGAAAATGGCCGGATTCCTGCCTCCCCAAACACGCCGGACGCCGAAGCCACGCCGCCCGTAGCCCTCAAAACGGCCAAGCCATGAGGCAATGAGTTTCAAGCCCTGAAACAGTGGGTTTCAAGCCCTGAAACGGAGAGTTCCAAGCCTTGAAACTCCGAATGCCAAAGCCAGGCAGCCTTCCGTTTCCCGCAGCAAGCTTCCGGATTCCGCGCACAAAAGCACGTCTCCCAACAATTTCTGTTGAAACTATTAGGCCGCAAGGGAAAAAAGACGTACCTTTGCAGGCGAATCGGTTCTGTGGCGCAAAGCCTGCGTCATGGATTAAAAGGGAATCGGGTGGAAATCCCGGACAGTCCCGCTGCTGTGATGCTCCGCGAACTTCTGAAGAATCACCATCGCCACTGGCCTTTATATATAATATAAATAGGAAGAACGGCCGGGAAGGTTTCAGAAAGGGGGCAAGTCAGAAGACCTGCCATTCGACCAAGGACTGTTCTTACTCGTGGGATTAGGAGAACGTGCAGATTAATTAAAGAAGAAATGATAAAAAAAGTTTTAATCGCCAATCGTGGCGAGATCGCCGTGCGGGTCATGCGCTCGTGCCGCGAGATGGGGATACGCACGGTGGCCGTGTTTTCCGAGGCCGACCGTACGTCGAGACACGTGATGTACGCCGACGAAGCCTACTGCATCGGGCCGGCCGAGTCACACGAAAGCTACCTGAACATTGACCGCATCATCAGCGTGGCCCTGAAATGCAAGGCCGACGCAGTGCACCCCGGCTATGGCTTCTTGTCCGAAAACGCCGAGTTCGTCCGCAAATGCGAAGCCGCCGGCATCGTCTTCATCGGACCGGCGGCAGACACGATGGAGGCCATGGGCGACAAGATTGCCGCACGCCAGCGCATGATCGCGGCCGGCGTGCCGGTAGTGCCCGGTACGGCCGAACCGCTGAAAGACGCCGACGAGGCTTTGCGCGTCTGCAAGGAAATCGGCTTCCCCGTCATGCTGAAAGCATCCATGGGAGGCGGCGGAAAAGGCATGCGCCTCATCCACAACGAGGACGAGGTGAAGGAAGCCTACGACTCGGCCCGCTCGGAGTCCATGTCGTCCTTCGGAGACGACACGGTCTATCTGGAGAAGTTCGTGGAAGAGCCGCACCACATCGAGTTCCAGATTTTAGGCGATGCCCACGGAAATGTGGTGCACCTGTTCGACCGTGAATGCTCCGTACAGCGGCGCAACCAGAAAATCGTGGAGGAAAGTCCTTCGCCCTTCCTCACGCCGGAACTGCGCCGCGAGATGGGCGAGAAAGCCGTGGCCGCCGCCAAGGCCGTACACTACCGCGGGGCCGGCACCATCGAATTCCTGGTGGACAAATACCGCCACTTCTACTTCCTGGAGATGAACACCCGCCTGCAAGTGGAACACCCCATCACGGAAGAAGTAGTGGGCGTGGACCTGGTGAAAGAGCAAATCCGCGTGGCCAACGGCGAGGCACTGCGCTTCAAGCAGGAAGACCTCTACCAGCGCGGACACGCCATCGAGTGCCGCATCTGCGCCGAGGACACGGAGAACGGCTTCATCCCCTGCCCCGGCATCATCCACCAGCTCACGGAGCCGAACGGCATCGGCGTACGCATAGACAGCTACGTGTACGAAGGCTACGAGATCCCCCTCTACTACGACCCGATGATTGGCAAGCTCATCGTGTGGGCCACCTGCCGCCAGTATGCCATCGAGCGGATGCGCCGCGTGCTGTACGAGTTCAAAATCACCGGCTTGAAGACCAACCTCAGCTACCTGCGCCGCATCATGTACGCCCCGGCTTTCGTCAAAGGCGAATATGACACCTCGTTCCTGGCCAAATACTCGCGCTCACTGCAACGGTCGAACGGAGAGAACGAGGAAATCGAGAACATGGCCATGATTGCGGCCTACGTGGACTACCTCTTCAACCTGGAAGAGAACAAGCCGGTACGCACCGTGGACGCGCGTCCCATCAGCCGCTGGCGCGAATTCGGACTGCAAAAGGGTGTTTTACGCATATAATATAATAAGGAGAAACATTCATTATGGAAATACATATCGGAAACCGTGTCGCCGACGTGACATTGGTCAACAAAGACGGAAACCACGTGGAACTCACCATCGACGGGAAGCCCTGCACGGTGGATATCGTCATGGCCGAGAACGGCAGCTGCTCCATCCTGCACGACGGGAACTCCTACAACGCGGAGCTGATCCGCGGGGAAGGCGGAAAGAGCTACGACGTGAACATGTTCTACCGCTCCTACCACGTGGACGTGGTGGACACGCAAGCCAAATACCTCCGCATGAGAAAGAACGCGGACGAAGAGCAGTCCGACAAAATCACGGCCCCCATGCCCGGCAAGGTGGTGAGCATCCCGGTCAAGCCCGGAGACGAACTGAAAGCCGGAGACATCGCCATCGTGCTGGAGGCCATGAAAATGCAAAGCAATTATAAAGTCAGCTCCGACTGCGTGGTGAAAAACATCCTCGTGGCCGAAGGAGACTCCGTGCAAGACAACCAGACATTAATCGAATTGGAAATCAAGAAAGAAGCATGAAAAGAGAAGAACTATACGCCCGCTTCGAGGAAATGGACAAGCGGGCATCGCAAGGCGGAGGACTGGACAAAGTGGAGAAACAGCACGCTTCGGGCCGCATGACCGCACGCGAACGCATCGACACGCTGCTCGACAAAGGCACATTCTGCGAGATTGACAAGCTCGTGACCCACCGCTGCACACGGTTCGGCATGGAAAAGAAACAGATTCCCGGCGACGGCGTGGTTTGCGGATACGGAAAGATCGACGGACGGCAAGTGTTCGTCTACGCTTACGACTTCACCGTGCATGGCGGCTCGCTCAGCGAGACCAACGCGGCAAAAATCGTGAAGGTGCAGGCCCTGGCCCTGAAGAACGGGGCGCCCATCATCGGTCTGAACGATTCGGGCGGCGCACGCATCCAGGAAGGCATCACCGGACTGGCCGGCTACGCCTCCATCTTCTACCAGAACACCATGGCCTCCGGGGTCATCCCCCAGCTCACGGCCATCCTCGGCCCCTGCGCAGGCGGCGCATGTTACTCCCCCGCCCTCACCGACTTTATCTTCATGGTGAACGAGAAGAGCCACATGTTCATCACGGGGCCGGACGTGGTCAAGTCCGTCACCAACGAGGTGGTGGACAAAGAGGAACTGGGCGGGGCCTCCACCCACAGCAACAAGAGCGGCGTGGCCCACTTTGTCTATTCCACAGAAGAAGAGACACTGATGCAAATCCGCGAACTGCTCGGCTTCCTCCCGTCCAACAACATGGAAGACGCTCCCATCGTTCCGTGCAATGACGACATCAACCGCAAGGTGGAAAGCCTGCAGACCGTCATTCCGGAAGACCCGAACCAACCCTACGACATCAAGGATGTCATCGAGCCGATTGTGGACGACCAATACTTCTTCGAGGTCATGCCCCATTTCGCCAAAAATATCGTCATCGGATTCGCACGCCTGGGCGGACAGACCGTGGGCATCATCGCCAACCAACCCGCATTCCTGGCCGGCGTGCTCGACATCAACGCCTCCGACAAGGCGGCCCGCTTTATCCGTTTCTGCGACTGCTTCAACATCCCCTTGGTGACCATCGAGGACGTACCGGGATTCCTTCCGGGCACGGCACAAGAACATGGCGGCATCATCCGCCACGGGGCGAAAATCGTGTATGCCTACGCCGAAGCCACCGTTCCAAAAATCACGCTCATCACGCGCAAGGCGTATGGCGGGGCCTACATCGTCATGGCCAGCAAGATGATCGGCGCCGACGCGAACTTCGCCTGGCCGCAGGCCGAAATCGCGGTCATGGGAGCCTCAGGGGCCATCAACATCCTCTACCGCAAGGCTTCCGAGGAAGAGAAGCAGACGGCTGTGACAGAATATGAGGCGGAATTCTCCAATCCTTACCGTGCCGCCGAACGCGGACTGGTGGACGAGGTCATCATGCCGCGCGACACGCGCTACAAGCTGATCCGCGCCTTGGAGATGGCCCGGAACAAGAACCAGAGCAACCCGCCAAAGAAACACGGCAACATGCCGCTATAACCTTTAAAAGGAAGAGAAGATGAAAAAGTCCTTATTGACCTGCGCCATCCTATTGGGCGCGTTGTCCTTCACGGCATACGCCGCGCAAGGCAAGGAAGAGAAAAAGAAAGACCGGACTGAATGCTGCTGCAAGGACTGCCGATGCAAGGATTGTACCTGCAAGACAGACTGCCCGGAGTGCGACGGTTGCCGGAAAAACGAGGAATGCCGGGACTGCGACCACGATGGCCGCTGCTGCGACTACCATCACCGCCATCACAAAAAGCATCACCACCGTCGGGGAGGATGCTGCGGCGGATGTTGAACACCTCTAAACTCAAATACCGGAAACCCGGCGGCAACGCTAATTGCCGTCGGGTTTCTGTATGTCTGCAAAAGGACTCTCATCCCAATGGAACGCCTCAGGATTATCCGGTTCCGCCGGATTGAAAGGCGGACATCCAAGGCGCAAATACGCGGCAAGCGGCAGGGAACCCTGCTTCATGCCTTCCACCACACAACGGGCAATCTCATACGCCCCATAGGCATTGAAATGGGTGTTGTCCGCCAAAGCCTTTGCTTGCCCCGGATAAGTGCCGGCCGGATAATGCACGAAGGCTTTCCGGCTTCCTTCTTCCCCCATCGCCTCAAACAGGACACGTGTCATCTCCTGCAAATCAATGAGAGGCACCTGCTCACGACCGGCCACCCAACGTATGGCTTCCGGATAGTCAAGGTGCGTATCAAGCATCTTGCCGTTCTTGAACGCCCTGCGCCGGGTCGGTGTCAGCAGCACAGGCTTTCCGCCCCGCTGACGGACCTCGTCAATAAACGTCTTCAGGCTCGTGGCGAATGAATAATACGCCCCTATGCCGGGTCCTTTCTGCTTCTGGTCGTTATGCCCGAACTCTATCAGCATATAATCGCCCGGCTTCATCTCGGCAAGGGCCTTTCTCAACCGTCCGGCCCGGATAAAGGTATCGGCACACTCTCCGCTTTCGGCATAGTTGGCAAAACAGACCTTATCGCCGAAGAAAGACGGAATCATCTGCCCCCAGCTGGCCCAAGGCTCCTCATCCTGGTCCACGACAGTGGAATTTCCGGCAAGGAACACGGTCGGGACCACCGAATCCGGCTCTATGCGGACAGCCGCACACTGCGGCCGCTCCCCGTTAATCTCCAAGGTAAGCTTGTCATCCCAATTCAATTTGGTGCGTTCCCGTTCCTTGATAAGCACCCGTTCCGCATCCGCAATCCGCGGAGTGCGCTTGTTGACCACAAAGGTAAAAGTCAGGAACTCGCCTTTCCGCGTCCGCACATCATTCAAAAACAAGCGGCGCGACTCGGCACGTACGGTCGTCCGCCCTTCGGCTTTCCGGCTTCCCAACATGACCGTCACCCGGTAATTGCCGTCCGGCACCCGCACGGACACATAATAAGGCCGGTCCGACCCTTGCTCCGGAGAAGGCAGGATGTCATAACCATAACCTCTCTCCGGCGTATAACGGTCTTCTGATGAAAGGGACATGCACGTCTCCAACGGCACTGCCCCTCCTGCCATACGTTCATTTGCCAACTGTTGCAACGGCACGCGCTTGTCCGTCGCCAGCCTCAAGAAGAAACGGCCCGTAGAAGCCTGCAGCACGGACAACGCCGCGCCACAGACCCACACACCGAACAAACACCACCGTCTCATTTCTTCGTCACATTCAATTTAGGCTTCAACTCGTCCGGCGAATCCTTGGTGTACATATTCACCTTCGGAGCTTCCTTCGTAAACAAATCCTTGACACACTGCAAGTCCACCGTATATTGCGGACGGAAATCGTCCGAAGCCATATAGTCCAAGATGGCCTTGCGCATCTGGCTCTTCACCGGAGAGGCCTCCTCTTCGTCCAACGGCATAGTGGTCATCACCAGCCGCCCGCCACCCACACGGGCCTCAAACAGCATACCTATCTTCCGGCTCAGGAACCACGTGTCTATACTCTGCACAATGGGCTGGAAGTCTGCCGGGAACTCTGTGAACTGCATCACCTGCTGACGGTTGACCAACTCCCACCATTGCATGTCGCTGTGATAATCCGTGGGGAAGTTGCGGAACAAGGGATGATAATTCTCAATGTAAAGCCCCGTGGTGTGAGGTGGACGCATCTTGAACCAGCTGGTGTTCCAGAACACGGGAGTGAACTGTTGCACGACATCACGTCCATACGTGATTTTCCCCGCAGCCATAACCAACACCTTCCCGCCGTCCTTCAATACCTGCTCCGCCTTCTCGTCCAGCGTGTCCGTCACATACAAGCCTTCTTCCGGCTCTTGGCCCTTCAGCTCTTCCAACGTGGCCTTCGGATAAACCCAGAAGTTCCAATGGTTCTTGCTGCAAACTTCCTCTTCCTTTCCGGACAAATCATCATAAACACCTTTCAGCTCCACCTCGAACACCAACTGGCAAGGAGCGTCGCACGCGGACAAGTCCACCTGAACGTCCCCCAAACTTATGTTGCAACCCAAAGGAATGTCTTTGTGAGACCAAGCATCTTGTGCAAGAACCTTTCCATACTTGTCCGTGATGCGCCAGACGGCCTCCGCGCCGCGTATCGGCGCCTTCCCGAAGTGAGAGACCTCCAAGGCAGCGGAGAATGTCTCATCGTTCCAATAAGTGAACTTCGGTATACGGGCCAGCAGGACGGTCGGAGAGCAGAACTCACGGAAATCCTCCGGCGAACAATACTCCTTCTCGTCAAAGAACACATCCGTCAGCCCTACCAGTGCCGTACCTTGCCCCGAATAGTCATTCAAGGCCAACAACTGGAATCCGGCATAATGGGGCGTACGCATGGTGCGCTCAATCTCATGCTTATAACACAACAGCTGCAACTTCCCGGAAGCCATCATGAACTTATGGGCCATCCGCCCCATGTGGTTATGTTCCAGAATATCCCGGAAAATCTCGAAATTCCGGGCCTTGTTCACGCCCGTATATTTGCTGATTTCATCAAAATTGGGGAACACGCACCACTGCCCGGTCTCGTGGGACACGAACGGCACACTCACCGTGTCAATCTTGGCCCGGAAGTCCGTCACGGTCTCCGGTGCGCGCCGACGCCATTCATCCAGTCCCCGCACGCCGGCCTTTACGTGGTACATGCTCTTGGGTTGCCAAGCCCAACCCCCACCGACAGAAGCACCGGTATAAACGTGGCGGCTGTCCGTCCTTTTCCAGTAATCCACGAAACCGCTCACCCATTCCACCCAATTGCCGGCAGGCTCGTTTCCGCAAGCCAGCATACAGAAAGAAGCATGATTGCCGTACGCCTTGTTCATCCGCCGGGTCTCTTCCATCAGATATTGGTCGATGTACATCCCGTTGCCCAGTTTCACGCCATGGTTCGGCCAGCTCGGCCCTTCGGGCTGCAAATAGAAGCCGACGCGGTCCGCCGCGGCGAAAGCCGCCTCGGGCGGACAGAACGAATGGAAACGCATGTGGTTCAAGCCATAGCTGCGGCAGATGCGGAAGACACGCTCCCACGAGGCCTCGTCCATCGGGGCATACCCCGTCAGCGGGAAGTCGCAATTCTCCACCGTGCCGCGCAACTGGGTCACCCGTCCGTTCACGTAGAACATCTTGCCGTCAATCTTGAACTCCCGCATCCCGAACGTACGGGTCTGACGGTCCGTCCCCTCGTCAGAAGCCACCGTGGCCGACAGCTCATACAACGCCGGCGAGAACTCATCCCACAATTGCATTCCTTCGCCCAGCTCCAGCACCATCTCCACTTCCGCCTTTCCCTTATCCAGCTTCACCTGACGTGTCATAGCCTGCACCTCATGGGCCACGTCCGTATTGAAGCTTTTGGCCGAAAGCGTCACGGTGGCTTCCGGATGCCCCTTGGCCTTATGCTGCTTCAGCACCAAACGCACAGTTGCCGTTCTCTGGTGTATGTCAGGATAGACTTGTATGTCATCGGCATAAATCAAAGGTGTGCTTTGCAGTTCGATACGCCCCACAATACCGTTCCAATTGCCTTGGGTCTGGTCGGTCACGCTATGGGAATCCGCCCCCACGCACACGCCGTCAATCCGGTTGTCTACCCGCAAGGCCAATGTGTTTTCTCCCGGCTTCACCACCTCCGTCACATCATAACAGTGCGGCACACAGAGGCTGTTTTCCTTTCCGGCCTTCTTACCGTTCACCCACAATTCGGTCTCGATGTGCGGACGCTCCAAGAACAGCACCATCCTGCGGCCCCGCCATTCCGCCGGCACATTGACCGTCTTCCGATACCAGGCCGTACCGACATAATGCCGGTCGGGTGTCAGGAAGAAAGGCAGCTTGAAGTTCTCTTCCCTGCGGTATTGTTCCATAAAAGGGTTATAAAAGAAAGAACTGTCGTAAAGCGACCCTGTCCACTGCGTCCGCACCGACGGACGGTCTCCCTTCAGACGCTGCGGCATACTTCCCGGCAGCAGGATACGGTCGTCCAAGGCTTCACCATACCATTTTTCCGTGACGCCCTTATCCGCACGGTCTGCCTGGAACTCCCATTGTCCCGACAAATCCAATACGTCCTGCGCCCCGGCCCGTTCATTGCAAAGACACAAGAAAAGCATGGCGGCTGACGCCCATAACTGATGTTTTCTCATAAATACAAGTAAGTTAATGAATAAGATATTAGATTAATCACTCAAAAGTCTCACCACTTCGGCACCGGCCAACAAGAAACAGCCGACTCCGAAATCCTCAAAATCAGGCTGGCTGTCGTAAGTCACAGGCTGACCGTCTTTCGGCCCCCGTCCAGTCCCTTGCACGTAACCCAGAAAACCATCCGGATGCACGGCATGACGGCTCACCGCCTCCCAAGCTTTCTCTACCACTCCGCCAAACACCTGCGGAGAAAGTATCCCCCGGCGTATCCCCCAAGCCATACCACAGACAAACAAAGAGGTTCCGGTGGTCTCCCGCCCGCCATAATAAAACTCATCTTTCAGGCTGGCATTCCAGAATCCGTCCGCCCTTTGGCATTCTTTCAACGCCCAGGCCATCGAAAGGAAATCCCCCGTCAACCGGCGTTCATAATCCACAAGTTCCTCCCGTTCCTTTCCGGAAAAAACCTCCTCGGCCAGTTCCATCTCCTCCAAAGTGCGGGCCAAAGCCACCAACACCCATCCGTTGCCGCGACTCCAATAACCATTCTCCCCGTTAGGCTCCTTATAAGGCGGAAGAAAGTCGGCGTCACGCCACCACAAGCCTTCCACCGGATTGAACAGTCCCACACGTCCGGTTTTATCCCGCGTATGTCCATACAACTCCATCATCGTCCGGAAGTAACGCATGTCACGCTTCACCACAGCCATTTTCGCATATACCGGCATAGCCATCTGCAACGCGTCAATCCACCACCAGTCATCCCGCTTCGTACTGTTCACCACGTTGTTCAGCATCCGTTCCGTATTCCCCAACACCTGGGCATCACCATGCAGCCGATACAAGTCCACATACACCTGGGCGCAACATTGGTTATCCGCATCACGGGTGTGCGGCCCTCCCCGGAATCCCCACAAATGGGACACAGCCCAATCCATGGCATATTCCACGTATCTCGGCTGCGGAGCCACCTCGTTCAAGGCCAGCAGTCCTTCCATATACACGCTTCGCGTCCAAATGTTCGACGGACGCATCCTTTTCACGTAGATAGAATCGCCGGGTATCGGCCAACGAGCCATGAAACGGTCATTCACCAGCTCCAAACGTTCTACTATCGCATTCTTGTCCACACCACGCCCCGCGATGTCGGTTGTCAGACACCATATAAAAAGGAAAATCCACCAGGTCTTCTTCATATAAATAGAGGTATTAGTACAGCAAAGATAGCTTTTTTCCACTTTACACTAAAAAAAAAGCGATTTTATTTTTGTATTTAAAAAATAACTCCTACCTTTGCACCCGAAATCACAAGCCGACATGGCTCAGTTGGTAGAGCATTTCATTCGTAATGAAAGGGTCCGGGGTTCGAGTCCCCGTGTCGGCTCAAAAGAATTAAGGGAAGAGGCAACCTCTTCCCTTAATTCTTTTATTGCAATTGCTTCCGGTCCAAAATGTGGCAATCTTCTTCCGCCAACAGTCGGACACACTCCTCAAGGTTGCTGGGACGGATGACGATATTCGCCTGATCGCCCTGAGCAAAGGCATACATATATTCAATGAAAATCTGATGCGCGGCCAGCTTCTCCAAAATCTTGGACAACGCACCGGCCACATTGGGACAACAGATGCATACCACATCCGTGAGGACCACGGCAAAGTTCTTCGCCCGCAACACTTCCACCGCCTTGTCCACATCGGACACTATCAGGCGTAAGATACCGAAATCCGTAGTTTCAGCCATGCTGAAAGCCTGCATATTGATTCCGTTCTCCCCCAACACCTTGGTCACTTCATTGATTCTCCCGCTCTTGTTCTCCAAGAATACGGACAACTGTTTGATGGTCATAGTCTTCCTCTTTAAAGTTAAGCCAATACTCGTTTATCTATCACCCGGGTACTCTTTCCCTCGCTGCGCGGCAGACTGTTCGGTTCCACGAGTTTCACCTCCGCGCTGATGGAAAGCACGCTCTTCAAGCGGTCGGACAACTTGCGTTTCAAGGCCAGCATACTTCCCATGTCGTCCGAGAAGCTGTCCGGCCTGAGTTCCACCTGCACCTCCAGCGTGTCCAGATTGTTCTTCCGGTCCACCACCAACATGTAGCAGGGGGCAATCTCCGGGATTTCCAGAATGACGGCTTCCACTTGCGACGGGAACACGTTGATGCCCCGGATGATCAGCATGTCATCGCTCCGACCCAGGATGCGGGTGAAACGCACGCTGGTACGCCCGCAATCGCAAGTACCCGGCATCAGTGTGGTCAGGTCTTTCGTCCGGTAGCGGAGCAACGGCATTCCCGTCTTGGTCAAGGTGGTCAGCACCAGCTCTCCCTCCTGCCCCAGCGGCAACACTTCACCGGTTTCCGGATTGATGATTTCGGGATAGAAATGGTCTTCGGCGATATGCGACCCGTTCTTGCAGCCACACTCGTAGGCCACGCCCGGCCCCATGATTTCACTCAGGCCGTAAATGTTGTAGGCCTGGATGCCCAACCGCTCCTCGATTTCGCGACGCATGTTCTCGGTCCATGGTTCCGCGCCGAAAGCCCCGATGCGGAGCTTCAGGTCGGCCCCCGTCAGTCCCTGCTTGTTCAGTGCCTCGGCCAGATACAAGGCATACGAAGGCGTGCAGGCCAGTCCCGTGACGCCCAAGTCCCTCAACAGCCGGATGTGCTTCTCCGTGTTTCCCGTCGAAGTGGGCAGCACCGTGGCTCCCAGATGCTCCACGCCGTAATGCGCTCCCAGCCCGCCGGTGAACAGGCCGTAACCGTAGCCCACCGACACGATGTCGCCGCGTGTCACCCCGTATGCCGTCAAGGCGCGGGCGGTCACCTCTTTCCAGATTTCCAGGTCGCGGTACGTATAGCCCACGATGGTGGGGTTTCCCGTCGTACCCGAAGAAGCGTGTATGCGCACAATCTCCGTCATGGGGGCCGCCACCAGCCCCATCGGATAATTGTCGCGCAAATCCGCCTTTGTCGTGAAAGGCAGTTTCACGATGTCGTCAATCGTGCGGATGTCATCGGGCAACAAATCCAGCTCCTGCATCTTCTCCCGGTAGAACGGCGTGTTGTGGTACACCAAATCCACCAGCTTGTGCAGGCGTTTACCTTGCAAGTCGCGCAACTCGTCGCGGCTCATGCACTCTTTGTTCTTGTTCCAAATCATGTTTTTCTTTTTGCATCGGGGCGCGGCATGCGCGCCCCGAATGTTTTATTAAATGGTATTATTCACTGTCCTAAGGGATGGTCCAGATGGAAAGCCTTCATCCGCTCCTCCATCACGGGATACAGTTCGTCGCGCATACGGGACGTGCAGGCCCTCACGCCGCCTTGCTCGCTGCCCGTGGTGCCGAGCGAGATGCTGCTCACGCCATAGTAGAGCAATTCGCGGAGCAGTTCGCCGCCCCCCATGTCCCCGTAACCGATGGTAAAGAAAAAGCCGTCGCCCACGGGGCGCGTCACATCGTAATCGTACACGATGTGGAACCCATTGTCCGTGAAGATCTTCTTCATCCGTTCAGCCCGCCTTGCGTACTCACGCACGTCAGCCGCAAAATCCAGCTCGCCGTCCGTGGCCGCACGCAACATCTCGGCGTAGCCATACTGCGTGGAGGCCGTACAACCGGAAGTGATCATATACAGCACGGAGGCCACGAACGTCTGCCCGAACACGCCGGAATCGCCATACCGTTCCGCCAAGGCAGGATAATAGCGGTCGAACAGCGTGTCGGAAACGCAGGCCACGGCCATGCGCTGCCCCGCATAGCTGAAAATCTTGGAAGAAGACAGCATGAGGATATAGTTGTCCGTATATTTGCCCACCGTGGGCGGATAGGGAGCTTGCCAAGGTTTGCCCAAGTCCTGACGGAAATCCATGCAGAAGTAGGCCATGTCTTCCAGCACGATGACGTCGTAGCGGGTGGCCAGCTCGCCGATAATCTTCAGTTCGCTGTCTTCCAAGCAAATCCACGCCGGGTTGTTCGGGTTGGAGTAGACGATGGCGGCGATATCACCGTGCTTCAGATAACTTTCCAGCTTCTCCCGCAGGGCCTCGCCCCTGAAATGGTAAATGTCGAACTGCTCCCACTTGGCTCCGATGATACGCAACTGGGATTTCTGAATGGGGAATCCTGGGTCGATGAACAAGACCTTGTCCTTGCCCGGCCGGCACTGCGTGCAAATCACGAACGAACCGAAGGAAGCCGCCACGGACCCGGTGGTCGGAATGCAGGCGCGCGGCGAAATGTCGAGGTCCACGAAAGCCTTCACGAAGCGGGACGCCGCGCGCTTCAGTTCCGGCACACCGTCCGCCGCCGGATACTGCGAACCGACACCGCGGTCGAGCGCGGCCTTCTCGGCCTCCACGCCCACCCGGTTGGCCGGCAAGCCCGGCGAACCTTGGTCCATGCGGATGAAAGGAATCCCCGTCAGTTGTTCCAGCCGGGAAGCCACAAGGAGCACTTCCCCGATGGTGGCACGCGACAAGTCGGCAATCTTCAGCTCCCCGACGACCGATGCCACCAGTTCTTCACTAAAAACCTGATGTTTCATCTCTCCTCCTCATTTAGATTCCGACGCGGCATAGCCCAAATCAAAGGCCCTCTGGTTCATCTCCACCACAGCCTCCCCTTTCGAGCCGAACACCCGGGCGATGCTCGCCCTCAGCTGTTCCACGGAAAGGATTTTCAGATAGCGGGCCGCCGCGCCCAACAGAATCACATTGGCGCATTTCGGCATGGAATGCTCTTTGGCCATCGCCTCCACATCCACCGTCACCACGTGGGGCAACGTGCGGAAGTCGGCTTTCAGTGCCTCGTCATCGGGATAGTTCGGGATGTTCTTGAACGGCGAGGAAGAAGTAATCACCCAGCCGTCCTTATTTAAATAGGGCAGATAACGCAAGGCTTCCATCGGCTCCAGCGACAGAATCATGTCCGCCGTGCCGGCCGTAATCAGGTCGGACGCGATTTCCCCGTCCGACAACCTCAGGTTGGACTGCACGTCTCCTCCGCGCTGGCTCATCCCGTGTACCTCCGCCTGCTTCAGTGTCAGCCCGGCCTGCGTGGCCGCTTCGCCGATCATGGTGGCGATGGAGAGGATACCTTGTCCTCCCACGCCCGAAAGTATGATGTCCTGTTTCATGATTTCTTTTCAGCTTTCTTTTGTTTCAGTTTTCTGTTCAAGGTCTGGATGCATTCCCTGCGCGGGATAATCACCGACACGCCTTTGTACTCTATTTCCTCGCGAAGGATGCGGGTGATTTCTTCCATGTTCTTGGGCAGGGGCACCACCACACGCACGTGTTCCGGCTCCACGCCGAGTCCCAGGCAGATGGCCTCGAACTTGTTCGTTCCGGCCGAATCCTGTCCGCCGGTCATGGCCGTGGTCAAGTTGTCCGAAATGACGACCGTAATCTGCGCCTTGTCGTTCACCGCGTCCAGCAATCCCGTCATGCCGGAATGCGTGAAGGTGGAGTCGCCGATGACGGCAATGGCCGGGAACACGCCCGCGTCGGCCGCACCCTTGGCCATCGTGATGGACGCGCCCATGTCGAGGCAGGTGTCAATGGCACGGAACGGCGGCAAAGCCCCAAGGGTATAGCACCCGATATCGGCAAACACACGGGCCTCCGGATACTCCTTCACCACCTCGTTCAAGGCTGTATAGACATCGCGGTGGCCGCATCCCTGGCACAAGGCGGGCGGGCGGGACACCACCTCTTTC
The DNA here is from genome assembly GCA_944320765.1 of uncultured Paraprevotella sp. GTDB lineage: Bacteria > Bacteroidota > Bacteroidia > Bacteroidales > Bacteroidaceae > Paraprevotella. The sequence goes on along the minus strand of CALUIS010000006.1, from coordinate 96,884 downwards.
GGCAAGTCGAAATAACGCTCGGGGCGGAATCCCATGGCCGTGGCCACGCTGTCGGGCGTCAGCTCGCCGGTGCGGGGCAGGTCGCCCGTCAACCGGCCCTTCACCGGATAGTCTGCCGACAACATGCCCGGAATGATTTCCTCGGCGAACGGCTGCCCGTCCTCCACCACCAGTATCTCGCGGCTCTCGGCGGCCAAGCGGCGCACCAGCTCCACCGGCAACGGATATTGGGTCACCTTCAGGAGGTTGAACTTCCCGGCGGCTTCCTTGACCTCCTTTACATAATTATAGCCGATGCCGCAAGCCAGGATGCCTACCGGCTTCACCTCTGCCGATGGCTCATAGCGCGTATAAGGCGCATGGAGTGCCAGCTCTTCCAGACGGGGCTGCTGCTCCACCAACGCCGCATATTTACGGCGCGAATTAGCCGGAAGGAGCACCCACCCAGCCGGATCTTTGGCACAAGGCAGGGCCTGCACTTCGCGGGCCGTCTCCTTCACTTCCACGGCGGCACGGGAGTGTGCCAGCCTCATCACGATGCGCATCAGCACCGGAAGCTTCTCCCGCTCGGAAAGCTCGAAACCGTACTCCATCATGTCATAAGCCTCCTGCTGCGTGGACGGCTCCAACACGGGCATCAGCGAAAATTTACCGTAGAAACGAGAGTCCTGCTCGTTCTGCGAAGAGTGCATGGAGGGGTCATCCGCCACGATGACAATCATGCCGCCGTTCACCCCCGTGATGGCAGAGTTCACGAAGGCATCCGCCGCCACATTCAGCCCCACGTGCTTCATACAGGCAATCACACGCCCTCCGGCATACGAGACGCCCAATGCGGCCTCCACAGCCGTCTTCTCGTTCGCGCACCACGTGCTGTGCAGCCCGCGTTCGCGGGCCAGCGGATGCCGCTGGATATATTCGGTGATTTCGGTGCTCGGCGTTCCGGGATAGGCATACACGCCCCGGATGCCCGCATGGATAGCTCCCAAGGCTATCGCCTCGTCACCCAACAAAAGTTTCTTTTCCATACTTGTTGTTCTCTATTTATCGGTTTAACTGTTCAACGTAAAATCGTCCGCATCCTCCAGAACGGGGAACTTGCTGCGGAAATGCTCCAACTGCTCCATGTCCACCTCGGCCGTCACGGCACATGCCTTGCCCCGCCCGCACTCGGCCAGCGTCTGCCCGTAAGGGTCTATCACCAGCGTGCCGCCGCAATACTCGCACGCCGGGTCCGTCCCCACACGGTTCACGCCCGCCACGTAGCACTGGTTCTCGATGGCCCGCGCCCTCAGCAAGGCCAGCCAGGCCTCCACACGCGAGGTGGGCCAGCTGGCCACATACAATATCATGTCATAATCCTTCCGGTTGCGCGCCCATACGGGGAAGCGCAAATCGTAGCACACCTGCAAGAGGACGCGCACGCCGCGGAATTCCACCACCACCCGCTCGCGCCCTGCCGTAAAGCGTTTGTCTTCGCCACCGTAAGTGAACAAATGCTTTTTATCATACGAATGCACCTCGCCGTCCGGCTTCACAAAATAGAAGCGGTTGTAGTAACGGCCGTCCTCTTGCACGGCCACACTGCCGGCCACGGCGCAGTCGTGCACCTGCGCATAGCGGCGCATCCAATGGAGCGTGCCGCTGTCCGCCGGTTCGGCCAGCCCCTCAGGCTCCGTGCAGAATCCGGTGGAGAACATCTCGGGCAGCACATAAAGGTCCGCCCCCGGGCGAGCATCCATGGCACGCTCGGCCTTCTCCCGGTTCTCCGCCGGATTCCCCCACGAAATATCTTGTTGCAAAAGTGTTATTTTCATGCCGATTTAATATTATATCCGCACAAAGATAACGAAAATAAAAGTAAAAAGTGACTTTTTCCTTAACAAACTCATCACGTAAGACAAAAAAGGCGGGCCGCCACAGCTTTTTACGGCCTTTGTCCGGCCATGGCGGTCCGTCCTTTTCATGAGTTCAATTCCAGCAAATACAGTAGCTCTTCCCCGCTTTCGTGCGGAAAGACACTGTCCCGTCCGCATCCTGCCCGAAGTCCACCTTGCCCCCACGCGCCTTCTTCACCCGCAAAGGCTTCTGTCCGGGCAGATACAGACGGCACTCTCCGCCGGCGGCGGAATGCACGCGGGTCTCCACGATTTTTCCGTCCTTCCATGCCACGTCGAACGTGAAGCCTCCCTTGGCCTTCAGCCCCTTGAAGTGCCCGTCGGCCCAAGCGGAAGGAAGGGCCGGCAGGAGATAAACGCCCCTCGGCGTGTTCTGCAGCAGCATCTCGGCGATGCCGGCCGTGGCCCCGAAGTTCCCGTCTATCTGGAACGAGGGATGCGCACAGAAGAGGTTCTCGTACACGCCGCCGGCGTTGTCGTCCATGCTCACAATGGTCACGTCCGTCAGGTTCTGCGCCTGCTTCAGGAGGCGGTAGGCCCGCTCGCCGTCCCACAGCCGCGCCCAGCAGGACACCTTCCAGGCCCGGCTCCATCCCGTGGCGCCGTCGCCCCGGGAGTCGAGGGCCACCTTGGCCGCCTCGGCATACTTCGGGTCCTTCAGCCAGGAAATCTGGTCGCAAGGATAAAGGGCCATCAGGTGCGACAAGTGCCGCTGGTGGTCGCCTTTCCGGTCTTCCTGCACGGTCCACTCTTTGATTTGTCCCCAGGAGCCGATGTGCAACCCGTTGTCCAGCTTCGCGAACTTGCCTTCCAGTTCCGCCACGAAGCCGTCTTCTATCTGCAACACTTCGGCTGCGGCCAATGTCTCCTCAAACAATGCATAAATCAGTTGTTGCGCGTATGCGACCCCGTCTTCCCAAGGTCCGTGTTCCGGCGACCACTCGTTGGGAGCCACCAGCCGTCCTTCGGCATTCTCCTTCAGGCGGTCGAACCAGTATTCACAAGTGGCCTTCATCACGGGGTAGGCCGTCGTGCGGAGATAATCCTTGTCCAGCGTGTAGGCGTAATGCTGCCACAGGTGGGTGCAGTACCAGGCGTTGGCCGGACGGTTGATGAGCCAGTCCGTATAGCCGAAGATGTTGTTCTGCGTATGCACGGCCCAGCCGCGGCAATTCTCTTTCCGCGCCACCTGCTGCCATGAGCCGCCTTCCTTCATCGCCTCGATGGACACATATTTAATGAAAGGCTCGTAGCATTCCGAAAGGTTCGTCACCTCTGCCGGCCAGTAGTTCATCTGCACGTTGATGTTGCTGTGGTAGTCACACTCCCACGCCGGATTGTTCACGTTGTTCCACAGCCCCTGCAGGTTGCTTGGCAGCTGCCCGCCGCGCGAGGAACCCAGCATCAGGTAACGCCCGTACTGGAAATAGAGCATGTCCAGGTACGGATGGTCCTTATGCCCGCGCACCAGCTCGTCCGTGGCATAGTCCGGCATCTCCGCGCCCAGGTCCAGCTCCACGCGGGCGAAGAGCGGGCGGTAATCCGCCAGGTGCGCCGCCTTCAAGGCTTTGTAGGACTTCCGCGCGGCCTTGTCCAACCGGGCTTCCACCCGTCCATGCACGGCCTGTGCGTCCCCATGGGTATAGGACGGCGAGGCCAGGTCGAAGTTCGTGGCCCCCGTGAGCAGCACCGTCACGGCATCCGCCCCGCTGACCTTCAGCCCTCCGGGGACGGGTTCCACCGTCCCGCCGTCGGCCAGCAGCTCGGCCTGCGCCTCGTAGGACAGCAGGTCCAGCGTCCCCTTCACGGCCATTCTCCGGCCTTCCACCAGTGTCGCGCCCTGCCGTCCGTCCTGCATCCTCAGCGTGAAATCCAGCCGCCCCTTGCTACCCGGCGTGGAAAGCCGCACGACGATCACGCTGTCCGGACGGCTCGCGAAATATTCCCGCACATACCTCACGCCGCCCTGTGTGTAAGACACGCTTCCGACGGCATCGTCCAGCGACAGCTCGCGGCGGTAGTCCTCATACGCCCCCACCGTGCCGAAATCAAAGAACAGGTCGCCCATGTTCTGGTACGAGCCGCGCTTGGTCGTGCTTCCAGACCAAAGCGTCTTGTCGTTGAACTGCAGCTGTTCGCGGTCCACGCCGCCGAAAAACATCGCCCCGATCTCGCCGTTGCCTACAGGCAGGGCCGAGGTCATCCACACTTTGGCCGGCTCGTCGTACCATAGTTTCATCGGCACGCGCCCCGCCATCGCCGCCTGCCCGCAAAGCAGGCAGGCCAGTCCGCACATCCATTTTCCTATCTTCATCATTCTGTCTTGATATTGTTTTTTCACAGCTACAAAAGTAATCAAAATTCGCCGACCAGCCCCGTTGCCGTGCTTCTCATTTTAACAGATATGCGTCACACGCAAGGGAAACGGGCCTTGAGCCGCCGGCTACCCGTCAAATTGTCAAATCGTCAAACACGGCGGCACGAGAATCGCACAGACGGACACAAGTACGGAGGCGGACGGAAATACACGATTCTCAGGCCGTCGGGAAAAAGCAGGATGAAAGCGTATCCCGCCTTTTGCTCCCCCCCCTGCCATCCCGCAAAGCGCGGCCTGCGCACGGCCCGCCGGCCCGCGTCAGGCCCGGGAGGGAAAACCTGGCAAAACGTCATCGCGGTTTTGTACGGCAAAACACTTCAGATAGCGGGAAAAAACGCCCCGAAGCCCCGTTTCCCGCCGCTTTCCACCGTCCTGAAAATCTCTTTGCGGCAAGAAAATTCCGTCTTTGCGGCAAGAAGAAAATTTCTTTCAGCAAAGAAATTTGATTTTTGCCGCACAAAAACACCCGCCACGGCGGAGAAATGCTCGTATGAAGCATTTCTCCGCCCTTCATTTTAACACTTCGCCGTTTTTCTCCTTCTTTTTTAAAGTCTGAAAAAGATGAGCAATGATGCGGATTTCTGTCTTTTTGCAAGGTTTCTCCATCAAAAAGGCGTATATTTGCAAACGGCAAACCCGCTAAACCAAAGAAGCATGAGATACCTGAACCCGAAGGCCGACCTCACTTTCAAAAAAGTGTTCGGCGAACATCCCGACCTGGTCATCAGTTTCCTGAACGCCTTGCTGCCGTTCGAGACCCCGGAAGAGGAAATCACTTGGGTGGAATACCTGAATCCGGAACTCGTCCCGCAGAACCCCTTGCGCAAGGACAGCATCGTGGACGTGCGCTGCAAGGACCATGCCGGACGGCAATTCATCGTGGAAATGCAGATGATGTGGACCTCGGCCTACAAACAGCGCGTGCTGTTCAACGCCTCGAAGGCGTACGTCAGCCAGCTGGAGAAGGGCGGAGATTACGAGTTCCTGCAACCGGTATACTCCCTGAACCTCGTCAACGACACGTTCTCCGAAAGCGAAGGCTACTACCACGACTTCAAAATCGTGGAAGAAGCCGAGACCAAAGAGGTCATCGAGGGACTGCGCTTCGTGTTCATCGAACTGCCGAAATTCACGCCCAAAACCTACAACGACAAAAGGATGCAGGTACTCTGGCTCCGTTACCTCACGGAGATTGACGAAAAGACCCGCGAAGTGCCGGAAGAACTCTTGGAGAACCCAGAAATCCACAAGGCCGTCACACAGCTGGAAGAGTCGGCCTTCAGCGAGGCGCAGCTGCTGGGCTACGACCGTTTCTGGGACATGGTGAGCACGGCCAAGATGCAAATCAGCAGCTCGCGCCGGGAAGCCATGGCAAAAGGATTGGCAGAAGGATTGAAGAAAGGATTGGCAGAAGGATTGGAGAAAGGATTGGAAAAAGGATTGGAAAAAGGACTTCAGGAAGGACGGGAGAAAGGACTTCAGGAAGGACGGGAAAAAGGACTTCAGGAAGGACGGGAGAAAGGACTTCAGGAAGGATTGGAGAAAGGACTTCAGGAAGGACGGGAAGAAGAAAAGTGCAGGAATGCCCGCGGCATGAAAGCCGAGGGCATCCCTGCCGGGACCATCGCCAGAATCACCGGGCTCACAGTGGATGAGATCAACCGTCTATGACAATCCAGTCTGTCCGGCGGACGGTCATTTCAGCTCCAACGCGACAATACTCATGGGCGGCATCTTCACCACCAGCTTGCCTTTGGAGATTTTCGCACCCTTGAAACCAGCCGGCTTCACCGCATCCGGTTGTTCAAAGGTGTTCTTGGCCGCAATGGACTTGACCGCCAGTATCCTGCCGGAAACATCCGCCACGTCCAAACCTGCCAAGTCTACCGTCACCTCATTGTCCTCCGTCAGGGAGACGTTTGACAAAGAGAGATGCACCGCACCGTCCTTGTCCCGCGAGGCCGTGGCACCGAGTACCGGCAAGTCCCGCTGTCCGCCGTCCCGTCCCATGTGTTCCCTCACCCGCATCGTGTCGCACGCCACGTCCAACGGCAAGTAGGCGGCATCCTGATGCACGTTATACATCTGGAACACATAATAAGTGGGGGTAAGCACCATTTTGTCCTCCTTTGTCAGGATCATGCTCTGCAGCACATTGGCAATCTGCGCGATGTTGGCCATCTTGATGCGGTCGGTATATTTATGGAACACGTTCAGCGAAAGTGCAGCCACGAAAGCGTCACGCATGGTGTTCTGTTGATAGAGATGTCCCCGGACTGTACCCGGTTCCTCATCCCACCAAGTACCCCACTCATCCACAATCAACGCCACCCGCTTCCTCGGGTCGTATTGGTCCATGATTTTGGAATGCTCCCGGATGCAGTTCTCAATGTCAAGGCACTTGCCCATGGTCCAATAATAGTCCTCGTCCGTGAAGTCCGTAGCCGATCCTTTACTGCCGCTCCACCCGGCCACGGTGTAATAATGCAGTGACAGGCCGTCCATCTGGTTACGCGCCCGCTCCATCATCACTTCCGTCCAGTGCAGGTCATACTCCCCGCTCCCGCTGGCGATTTTAAACAGGCGGTTGCCGTTGTAACTGCGGCAGTACGTCTGATAACGGCGGTACAAGTCGGCATAATACTCCGGCCGCATGTTGCCGCCGCATCCCCAACTCTCGTTGCCCACGCCGATGTACTTCACGCGCCAAGGCTTCTCACGCCCGTTCTGCTTGCGAAGCCTGGCCATCGGCCCGTCCTCCGCAGTCATATATTCCACCCACTGGGCTGCCTCCTGGACCGTACCGCTGCCCACGTTCATCGACACATACGGCTCGCATCCCAGAAGCTCGCACAGGTTCAGGAACTCATGCGTGCCGAAGCTGTTGTCCTCCACCGTTCCGCCCCAGTTGTTGTTCACCATGCGAGGGCGGTCCTCACGCGGCCCTACACCGTCACGCCAATGGTACTCATCGGCAAAACAACCTCCCGGCCAGCGGAGTACCGGCACCCTCAACTCTTTCAAAGCCTGCAACACATCGTTGCGGTATCCCTTCGTGTTCGGTATGGACGACTCCTCTCCCACCCACAGGCCACCGTAAATGCACGTGCCGAGATGTTCGGCAAACTGCCCGTAGATTTCCTTCGGGATCACCCGCCCTTCCCGGTCGGGATGCAACCGCACCTGCGACTTCTCCTGAGCCATGAACGGCCCCGCTCCCATCAGCAAGGCCACGCTTAAAAACAGTTTCTTTCCTTTCATGATATTAAAAATGCTATTAAACCCTCACAAATATACGCATCTTTTTTTGAAGCCCTTGCCTTTTTCGCTAACTTTGTCCGTCGCAAAAACAAAAAACGCATGACGGCAGGACAAAAGGAAAGACTGAAGAAATGGGGCATCCCGGCAGGATGCGCCCTTCTGGCCATAGGAATACTTTGGAGCTATTTGGCTCTTTTCAGCACCACGTTCCACATCCAGGAAACGGTCTACCTTTATATCGACACGGACGACACGGCAGACTCCGTGAAAACAAAGATTCAGGAAACGGGCCGTCCCGGCATCTCCTCCGGCTTTTCCTTCCTTTCCGCCTTGGGGGGGTATACCGTAAAGACAGGACGCTACGCCATCAGCCCTGACGACTATATGCTGAGGCTGTTCCGTCGCCTGAGGCAAGAACGACAGTCCCCGGTCCGGTTGGTACTCCCCAGCGTTCGGACCATGGAGCGGCTGGCCGGCACGCTGGGACGGAAACTGATGCTGGATTCCGCCACCGTGGCACAAAGCCTCGCCGACTCCGCTTTCTGCCGCCAATACGGCTACGACACGGCCACCATCGCCTGCCTGTTCATCCCCAACACGTATGAGATTTATTGGGACACGGCATTGGAGGACTTCATGGAACGGATGCAAAAGGAACACGACGCCTTCTGGTCGGAAGAAAGGCTCGGCAAGGCCCAAGCCGCCGGACTGACACCCGACGAGGTGGCCACCCTGGCTTCCATCGTGGACGAAGAGACGGCCAACAACGCGGAAAAGCCCATGGTGGCGGGCATGTACATCAACCGGCTCCGTACAGGTATGCCCCTGCAGGCCGACCCTACCATAAAATTCGCCTTGCATGACTTTTCCTTACGGAGAATCTACCACGGGCACCTGGAGACCGACAGCCCCTACAACACATACCGCAACACAGGACTGCCTCCCGGCCCCATCCGTATCCCGTCCATCTCAGGAATCGATGCCGTATTGGATTATGTCCGGCATGATTACCTGTACATGTGTGCCAAGGAAGATTTCTCTGGCACGCACAACTTCGCGCGCACCTATCGCGAACATCTGGCCAACGCCGCCAAATATACGAAAGCCCTCAACCAACGCGGCATACGGTAACCCCCGGATGCCGCTCCGCTACAAAAAACGGCTAAGGCCGGACAATCACTGCCCAGCCTTAGCACATTCCTAACTTAACTAATATATGAAAAAACCTATTAAAAAAATCCATCCTAACCATACAGCCTCCGAAGTTTGTCGGAGACGGCCTCTTCAGCTTTCCGCAACTGATACTCCACTACCCGCCTGGTAGTATGCGTGGCCAATGCCACTTCCTGGTAGCTCTTCCCATCCAGACGTATACCCTTGAACGTCGTCCGTCGTAAAGCCGACATGCCGGACAACGTCTGCCCCACGATACGGAACAGTTCCTTCTGGTACAATGCGGACAACTCATCATCCGAAATGCGGTCCGCTGTCTGCTTTATTCTTTTTTCTGCCTTCTGACGGCACATACACCGCCGCAGATAATCCACACATTTGCTTTTTATGATGGCAAACAACAAACAATTCACTTTGCGCTCACTGTCTAAAGTCTCTCCCATCTCCAACAAGCGCAACCATGAATCGCCCACGATGTCGCGTACGTCCTCCTCATCAAAGACATACCCCGAAGCATAACGTAAAGCTTCTTTTTGGATGCTCTCGTAAAATCCAGCAAAGTCGAATTTTCCTTTCATGTTCCCACGGTTTATCATTAAGACGTTGCAAATGTAACACGCACCCCAAGACATCCGCTGCATCAAATGTCGAAAACCACTGCATAAAACGTTGCAATCCCGGATTTGCAACATATCATACATACAAAAACAACATTTCATACACCTGGCGTGGTTTCCCTCTTACAAAGTTCATCCGACGCGCTAAACTTTTCTTCTAATTTATTATCTTTGCACAACGCACATAATATACAATGAGACACATAAGAATATTCATCGCGTTGTTCTGCCTGACAGTATTCCCGTATCACCTGTTTTCCCAGGCCGAAAGATTCCGGCTGCTGGACACGGGGAACGGGCTGTTCAACAACCAGGTGCGCTTCATCACCCAAATGGAAGACGGAAAAATCCTGGCCTACACCGAAGGCATGTTCAACGTGTACAACGGACATACGTTCGAGCCTCTGGCCTGCGACCTGACCCACACCGTCCCGCTGGGCATGCACAACATCTGCACCGCATACGATGCCGGCGACGGCCTGCTTTGGGCCAAGGACTATTACCGCCTCTACCTGATTGACACCCGCACGCAACGCTTCTGTCTGGACATCAAGGAGCGTTTCCGGGCCGCCGCGCTTAACGGCACCCAGCTCAATGACTTCATCCTGGACCGCGACAAGAAGGCGTGGCTGATCACGGAAGACGGCAGCCTCTACCGCTACGACTGGATCCACACCGCCCAAATGGTCTACCGGCCCACCCGGCAGGAAATCCGCGCCGGCATACGCGTGAAGGACGTCATGCAGGCCGGCCCCTTCCACCTCATTTTCCTGAACACCGGGAGAATGATGGTGTGGGAAGAAAAGACCGGACGCATCGTCGGGACCGACGACACGGTCGCCACCCCCGGAGGCCCGTTGGATGCCTTCCGCACGGCATGGCTACCCGCAGACGGCCAAAACCTGCTCATCTCCATCAGCCACACCAAAGGCTATGTATACCTATATAATATATACACCCGGCAATGGAAGACCCTGCTGGAAGGCAAAATCATCAATGACATCCAAAAAGACAAGGAAGGAAACTTCTGGTTGGGCGGCAACAACCTGCTCATTCAACTCTCACCGCAATACAAGGTGCTGCGGACCTTCGACCGCTTCAATACCGAAAACGGGAAGGACATACAAGATTTTGTCATGTCCGTCCTGATAGACCGCACCGGAGGCGTGTGGCTGGGGACGGGAAGTTCCGGCATCCTGAAGTCACTCCCGGAAAAACATTACGTGAGATTCTACCCCAACGATGCCGCCGACCGGGATGAAGGAAAGATGATCCGAAGCCTGGCCCCTTATGACGACCACCATCTGATTGCCGGCACCCTGCACGGCCTCTTCCTGTTCGACACCCGGGAAAAAACCTACGCCCCGTTCCTCCAGCCCCCCGGCGACGTCTATTGCCACAACATCCAAAGAGACGCGAAAGGCCACCTGTGGCTCAGCACGCGGAAAGGGCTGTACCTCCTGAAAGACGGGGAATGCACGCGCCACGACCAGCATCTGCCACAAGGCAACCCGCCCGGCATCATCCGCTTCAGCCTGCCCCTCAAGGACGGGAGGCTGCTGGTCTGTTCCGGACTGAAAGACCTGTACCTGTACGACCCGCAAGCCCGGACTTACGCCAGACTGGGAAAAGAAACACCCGGACTGCAACGCGCCCGTGTCATGAGTTTCGCCACGGAAACCGCTCCCGGAAAGCTCCTCATCGGCGGGCAAAGCGGCCTGTTCGAATACGACGGGGCGACGGACCGGCTGGAACCGGCCAAATGGATACAGGCATGGGAACAATACAGCATCAAATACAACTGCGTCCTCGCGCAAGACAGCGTCATCTACCTGGGCACGCAAAACGGCCTCCTCCTCCGCGACCTGAAAGACGGGACGGTCCGAAGAATGGACATGCACGACGGACTGCCCAACAACTGCATCCAAGGCATCACACCGGGCAATGACGGCTCGCTGTGGATATCCACCTCTTCCGGCATCGCCCACCTTCTTCCCGGCAAGGACGGCGGAACATTCTCTGTCGCCCGCCTCGACGGGTCGGACGGAGTGCAGCCCGGCGAGATGATGGAACAGTCCATCGCCGCCATGCCCGACGGGCACGTTTACGTCGGGGGCATCAACGGCATCACCGACATCCCCCCGGGTGCCACGGACTACAGTGACAGACAACTACGCCCCACGCTTGTGGGCCTGCGCGTCATGAACCAGTCCCTCAATAACGAAGGCCTGTTCCACGGACGCCAGCTCCTGCCCGACGGCATGTCGCACACGGGAAAGTTCCACTTGAAATACAACGAGAATTTCATAGAGATGAAATTCTCCGCCTTGGACTATGACACCCCCCAGCATACCCGCTACTGCTACCGGCTGGACGGAGTGGACAAAGGATGGAACCACACCGCGGATCCCTCGGGCATCTGCACCGCCACCTACACCTCCCTCACGCCCGGGACCTACACCCTGCAGGTACAGGCCGCCATGGGATACGGCCCGTGGGGCGACGCCGGGGAATGGGAAATCGCCGTGTCACCGCCTTTATGGAAAACCTGGTGGGCCTATTGCGTCTACGTCCTCATCGCCATCGGGATTCTCTACTACGTCATAGAACTCTACATCGCCGACAAGCGTTCGCGCATGGTGGCCGAGCAGGAAGCCATGAAGCGGCAGAAGGAACAACATCTGGACGAACTCAAGTTCCGCTTCTTCACCAACATCAGCCATGAGTTCCGCACACCGCTCGCCCTCATCATCACGCCGCTCGAACTGCTCATCCGCAATACCGGCGACCAAGGGCTGAAAGGGCAGCTGGAGAAGATATTGGGCAATGCCAAGGACTTGTTGCGGCTGGTCAACCAACTGTTGGACTTCCGCCGGCTGGAACAGAAAGGCGAACAGCTGAAACCCTCCTCCGTGAACATCAAGGAGTTCATAGAAGGAGGCGTGCGCCCCTTCGAGGACCTTGCCCGCGAACGCCACGTAGAACTCGTCTGCGAATGCCAGTTCACGAACGAGGACATCTTCCGGCTGGACGCGCAGAAGATGACCCGCGTGATGAACAACCTGTTGTCCAACGCTCTGAAGTTCACCCCCGAAGGCGGCATTATCACCGTCTGGGCCGGCTGGCAGGAAACCGCCACGGAAACGGAAACGCCCGCCGGCATCCGCATCACCGTGAGCGACACCGGGACGGGCATCAAGCCCGAGGACCTGGAGAACATCTTCACCCGCTTCTACCAAAGCGACAGCCCGCAATCCTCCGGCATGAACACCGGAAGCGGCATCGGCCTGCACCTGGTCAAGGGATATGTCGACCTCCACAAAGGGGATATCCGGGTGGAAAGCAAGGTGGGCAAAGGCACCACTTTCACCATCACACTTCCCTGGCCGGAACAGCAGGCCACAGCTGCCACCGTGTCCCAACCTCCTTCGGAAGCAAAAGAATACGCACACGGAAAGACGGGAGAAAAGGATGTCACCCTGCTCGTGGCGGAAGACAACGAACAGTTCCGCACCTTTATGAAAGACCTGCTGGGACACGACTACCACGTCCTCACGGCCGCCGACGGACAGGAAGGACTCGACATGGCCCGCAACTACAACCCGGACCTGATCATCAGCGATGTCATGATGCCCCGCATGGACGGTTATGAGTTCTGCCGGCACATCAAGACCGACATGAAATGCAGCCACATCCCCTTCATCCTGCTCACGGCCAAGAACTCCTCCGAAAGCCGGAGCGGAGCCTACGAGGCCGGGGCCGACTCGTTTATCGCCAAGCCGTTCGACATCGATGTGCTGAACAGCCGCATCCACCAGCTCTTGGAGCAGCGCGAACGACGCATCGCCTCCTTCAAGGAAGAGACGCGCATCGACCCGAAGGAAATCACCATCACCAGCCTGGACGAAAAGCTCATCCGGAAAGCGTTGGAATGCATCGAAAAGAACATGGACAACACAGAGTACAACGTGGAGGCCCTGAGTGCCGACATGGGCATCGAGCGCACTTCGCTCTACCGCAAGATGCAGGCCATCGCCGGGCAGACTCCCACGGAGTTCATGCGCACCGTCCGCCTGAAACGTGCCGCCGTGCTGCTGGAAAAAGGGCAATACACCGTGCAGGAAATCTCCTGGATGGTGGGCTTCAACACCCCGCGCTACTTCTCCTCCTACTTCAAGGAGATGTTCGGCGTGACACCCTCACAGTATGCCGCCCGGAAGCGGAAGCCGGACACAAAGGCATGAAGATGGGCATGACGAACACCAGGGCCAGGATGGAGAACAGCAGCCCGCCGGATGTGCCGATGGCGAAAGAGAACCAGAAGGCTTCCTCTTCAGGGCCGTCAATGAGGAACGGCACCAGCCCCAACACGGTGGACAGCGTGGTGAGGAACACGGGAATGATTTTGTGGTTGTACGCCCTGACGTAAAGGCGGTCGGACCGGAAGGGCTTCCCCCGGCGTGCCGCCCGCTGGTTGTTGTACTCGTTGACGATGTAGATGCCGGCGTTCACCACGATGCCGCTCAACAGCACCAACGAGGCGAAACCGCCCGTACCGAACTCCACCCCGGAGAAATAGAACGTGAGGAACGTGCCGATAAACGACACGGGAATCAGCGTGATAATCACCAGCGGCTGGCGCAGCGACTCGAAAAGGATGGCACACAGAAAGTAAATGATGACCACGATGAGCAAAATCAGCCAATACTGCGTCCCCTCGTCCTGATACCAGTGAGCCCCAGCTCCACCGCCATCTGATGGTCTTTCCATTCCTCCACCAGATACGCCGCTCCCGCCAGTTCCAACATCCATAGCCCTATCCATATCGCGGACGGCCACAAAGCCCGCCATGCCGTCTTGTCGATTCGTATCATATCCTTCACCATTTTGCAAAACTTGATTGGATTACCAGAATTTCTGACGTCCGTCCTTGTACTCGAAGATGCGCTCGTCCACCCCGCGCGAATGGTTCTTCAGAAGCAGGAACGCGTCCAGAGGGATGTCGTGGTAGAGCAGGGAGTCGGACTGCGCCACCTGCGTCCCGGCGGACTTCCACTCCCCGCCCTCGCACACGAACAGCTCATAGGTGTCACCCGAGCGCACGAAGTTGTCGCGGTGGCGCGGAGAATAGGCGATCCTGCCCACCGCCTTCCTCGCGCCCAGATCCAGGCCCACCCAGCCGTCGTAGAGCGTGGGATGGTCGTAGGAGGTGTCGGTCTGCCCGTCCATCGCCATGAAGTAGGAATGGTCGCCGTGCGCCCCGCGTTCCGGCCCGATGACCGTGCCTTGCAGCGGCAGGGAGTCGGACGGAGAACCGTAGAAGGCCACCTCGGAAATGTTGCAATACCCCTTGTAGGGGCCGAAATAGCGCACGTAGCGGTACCGCCGCGCCGTGTCGGTGCGCACCTGCGTGACAAGCCGCGAGGGGGCTTCGCGGATCAGGTGCAGCGTGTCGCGCCGACGGAAGTCCGGCGTCTGGCTGCCCTCGAACACGCCGCCCACCATCCGGCCCAGGAAGAACTCGCCGATCATCCCGAACTTGCTCAGTAGCACCACGTCGCCCCGCCGGCCCGTGGCCGTGCGGAACGCCATCGCGCCCGTCTCACGGTCCACGCTGAAGGGGTGGGACACGGCCTGCAGGCGACGATGCCCCGCGTCATACGTGGCCAGGCAATACACCGTGCCGCCATGGCAGTCGGGGAAACGGGCCTCACGCCCGTCGTAAGGGATGCAGGCCACGGGCTTCCAGTCCAGCCGGGTGGACATGCAAAGGTAAAGCGGGCTGCCCGCCTCCACCGGGCGCACCAGACGATGGCCGGGTACGGACAGCGTGAAGGACTTCTCCCCGGCGTAAGCGCGCGTGACATCGTCGAAACAGGGGTAGCGGAACACGGGGTGAAGGCGCGACGGCTTTTCCGCCAATCCCCCGGCCAGCTCATGGTTCAGGCTGAAACGCTGGCGGAACACCTTGCCGTACACGTCGCCGTATTCCGCCGCCGGCACCAGCCGCTGCTTCCAGTAGAACATCGAGAACCACCAGGTCTGCCCCGCCGTGTCCACCACCGCGTTCCAGTAGTGCGGCACGTTGTTGTCGCCCCGCAGCGGAAGCTCCTCGATGGAGCAGGGGATGCCCAGGGCGCGGAAGATGTAAACCGCCATGTCGCACAGGTCGAGGCAGCTGCCGGCCTTCCATTCGGCGATGCGCGGGCCGATGCGCACCGACGAGCCCATCTGGCCCGTGAAGCGGTAGGGCGACTTGAACAGGCTGTCGAGCAGGACGCGGGCGGCAAACAGCGGGTCCTCCAGGCGCGGGTCGCCCCGGTGACGCTCGATGGCGGGCATGAACTCGTAATAGAGCTTCTCGCGCCACGGCTCCAGCCGCTCGTTGCCCACGCGGTAGGGCAGGACGTATTCGCAGAACTGGCCGAACGGCACGTTCTTCCCCCACGGCTGCTCGCGCCACACCTTGAAGGCCCACTCGATGTTGCGCACCAGGTAGCCGGGGTCGATGTACACATCCTTCTTCATCCGCACGTCGCGCGCGCCGGCCGTGCCGTAGGCCCTCGCGGCGGAATCCATGGCCTGCTCGTAGCTGTAGCGTCCCGTGGCGAAAAGCTCGTATGCCCGGTAAAGCCCCCGCAGGTCGGCGCTGTCCACCCCCTCGTGGTAACCCAGATTGTCTATCAGATAGAGGGCCGCCGCGTGTTTCAGGCTGTCGCCCTCGTAGAAGTCCAGTACCTTCTTCAGCCCGGGATTGGCCTCGAACAGGGTCCCGCGCACCTCCTCCGCGTCGTAAGGGCCTCGCCCCGACAGCATCGAAAGTCCCGCTCCCACGGCCAGGCCTCCCACGGCCAGCAGGCCCCAGACATAAACATTTCTTCTTCTCATTCCGCCATACTTCATATTTGCATATTTTGTGGTTTGTATGATATATTACGAACGAACGCCCCGAAATGCACAAAAACTCCCGATATTTTTCACTTCTTTAACAATATGGGATGGCCGCGCAACTATTCAGCAGACATATAGCCGCTCTCTCCCTCAAAAGGAAGCGAGTATGGCGTTTAAGGAGCGTTTCCATGTTTCTTTGTGGGTTCTATAACGGAATGAAGGTTCATGACACCCGATATATTTGAATGATAAAATTTTATTGCCACAATAATGTTTTATATTGGCAAATTTGCTATCTTTGCAATATAGTATTCAGTATGAGCAACTTTGTAAAACAACAAGAGGAGCGTAAAGAAGCAAAGGAGAAAGAAAAATTAAGCCGTGAAACTCTTGGAAAATTTTTCTTTGACTTGGCAAAACTCGTATTTACGGCAATGGCTTTGGTTGGCGGAGTTTCACTTATAGTAAATGAGGCTCAAATGCAGCAAGGCATATTGGCTATAGTAGGAGTGGCGTTGACTTTTGGATTCGCAACGGTAGGGTATAAAATCTTAAAAAAGTAAAGATATGGACTTTTTAATCATGCTATTTTCTATTTGCCTCGTAATCTGCATCGGCATATTGATCTGGTTCAAGACACCGAACGGGAAAAGATGGCTAAAGGATTTGTAAATATTCAATTAGTAGAAAAGATGGCTCGCAAATCTATAAACGCAGCAATCAAACAAATACTCCCGACAAGGACTTTATGTTACCACCAACGCTGTCAAGCCGCCGTTTCTCCGACATAGAAAAGAAGGAACTGGTACGATTTGACGACCGCTCCTTCATGTCTTCCCCGGAAGTATCAGCCGGACCCTATCCCCCGGCCTTACGCGAATCCAAGGTCAATCATTCACTTTTTATACGGTTATACGGATGATAAAACAATACAGGATTCGCGTCCTCCGTGATTCCCATCAGTTTCTCGTAATCGTCAATATCCGGATTCAGCCGCCCCGAAGAGATTAGTCAAGGTCTATCACCTCAATCTCGCTGTTGCTTTCAATGGATGAAACCTTGCCATTCTCCTTCTTCCCAAAACATGCGACAGTCACCATCAAGGTCACGCACACACTTGACAGTATCTTGAATCCTCTCCTCATAACAATTCTCTTTTTGCAAACTTAAAAGACACCGCCAACTTTTTACTCAAAACTCAAATCATATGATTTTCTTTCAACCACCGCTTACCAGACGGAGTCAGAAACCATATAAGTGTCAATGCACATGGTATTCCCACCATTCCTAAAATAATCAAGCTTCCCATTTCACCCTTCCTCCTTTTTTTTCTTAGCTTTCTCCGCACAAATTCTTTGCGGCAGGCGGACGATGCTTGCCGCAAAGAAAAATGCCGACGTACGGCACGCATACGCCTGCCTAAAGTTCCGCCTCCAACACATGAAGCGCGTTGTCCATCGGAGAACAGAACACCAACCGCCCGCGAGCCTCGTCGACTATCATCTTGCTCGCGATGATGTCCAAATCCAACCGGCGCAAAGGACGGCCTTCATAATCATACACCTCCACAGAGGACGTCCCGGAAGCATCGGACGGGTCCACGTTCCTTTGCGAGAGCAGGTAAACGTCCTTCCCGCAAGCCACATCCGTATAATAAACCGTACCTTCCGGCTGTTCCCCTTCCTGTCCTTTCACCATCCAACGGGGCGAAATCCGGCCTTCGCCGGACAAGCCCAGGATAAGGAACCAGTCCTGATGCAGCCCGGCCAACACCGCATGTCCCGCCGACACGTCATAGGAAAAATCGTAACGGATGGCCTCGCCCTTTCCTTCCTCGTCCGTAAACGCGACCGAATCCGACACAGCCATGGTCTCCGCGTTCCCCACACGCCATGCAATCTCATTGGGGGAATAAGTGACATAGGCAAACATCGGGTAGGAAACGGACTTTACGGCATTGAACGGCAAGACCGGCTTGACATCCCTCATCCTGCGAATGACATACGAACTGTCGCCACGGGTCACTTGGTACAAGCCCATCCGCCCATTGTCCAGCACGCAATATTCCTCCCCGGTTTTACCAAGGAAATGCGGGTACAGCCACTCGTTCTCCCCGTTACCCTTAAGGCCGAACTTCCCGCACACGGAAAAGTCCTCGCTGTCCAATACATAATAATATGGTATACCTCCGTTGTTCTTGCAAACGATGACCGAATCTACCAGCCGCCAATCCTCGATGTCCATCAACGCCTCCAGTTCCACGGGGGTGGTCTCCCCCTTCACCACGGTCTTAAAGGCGAAGGTGTTCTCTTTCTCCTCCCATTTCCGGTCTGTCTTGTCACTCCCGCAAGAGGCGGACAGCAACAACACCAGACCTGCCGCAACAATATTCTTCATATTCATTTCCATAGAATCAAACCGTCACTCATCTGACACAAATACCTTCTGGATCATACCCTTCCCGGAGAATATAACAACAGTCATAAAATTCTCTCTTACGACCAAAGATGGATCTCGTCGCCCAAGACTTATAACCGTTCACATTGTCACATTTAAGTGTGCTTTCATCATCCGCCAACGCTTCCGCATTGGCCAGCAGCAAATCATCCTCACTGTTTCCAGCATACGCGTCATACATGCGGTAGCCCGCATAGGCCGACAGGCCCAACACCACTGCGCCCAACAGAGGCGCGAAAATCTTTTTCTTCATTTCTTTAAATTTTTAAGTTATACCCCACCGGTTTCACGGCCTCACTCTCCTGCCGGTCGCCGATGCGGGTTTCGCTGCAAAGGAAAGACAAAATTTCCGATGCGCAATGTTAACGACCGTCTTTTTTTGTGAGCGATTTTTATTCACGCTGTTAACGCTGCGTTAACACTCATTATCAATATATTAGAAAATACGGTACTACCGAATTTTCCGCGTTTACACGTCTCGCAAACGCTTGCAAACGCCGCGTAAACGGTTTGTAAACGCTCGTAAACGCACCGTTTACATGAAACAAGCCCTCAATCCCCCGTCCCGGAGGTTTCCCAAAGCCCGGCGGACGGAGGAATATCCAAAAAAATCATTTTGTCAAAACGTCAAAACCGACCCCGCGAGAATCGCACGGACGGAGGCGGGGACGGAAATGGAAAGAAATACGCAAACCTCGCAGGCTTGCGAAAATACAAAATGAAAGTCGGGAATCAGTTTCTGAGACACTTTGCCGCCTGACATGGAATGCCATGCGGACGGATACCGCCCCCGCGTCAGCCCGTGAAGGGAAAGGCCTGCAAAAGGACAAATGGGTTTTGTACGCGGAAAGTCACCAAATAGAAGGAAAAACATCCAATGACCCGCTTTTCTTTTCACCAACGCCCGCGCACATCCCACTGCATTTTCGTAAACTTGCAAGGTGATAGGATATTCACAATGAATAACCGCAATCAGTCCAATATTCCGGAAAAACGAATTGCTCCGCCTGAAAAAATGGCCTTTCAGGCGGAGCAGTGTGGCTCATGGGCAAATTGCGGATATTCAGGTTCCCTTCATCCAATGCCCAGCACGGGGCGGCCTTGCCGCAGGCGGCGCAGGCGCAGCAGGGCTTCGTAATAGTAGTAGTCGGCATAGATGATGGAGGCATCTATCTCGCTGCCGGCGGGATGATGCCCCGTGCTGTGCAGGAGAAACGACACGCAGCGGTCGCCGCTCTGGTAAGACCGCCCCAACGACTCCAGCATCCGCTCCGCCGCCTCGTGATATTCCTTCCCTTTCTCGGGGGATACGTATCCGCACAGCTCCAGCAGGGCCGAAGCCACCACGCAGGCCGCCGAAGCGTCCTTGGGCGCGGAGGGCGACGGGTCATCGAAGTCCCAAAGTGGCACCCAATCGTCCGAACGCTCGGGCAGGCGCTTCAGGTAGATGTCCGTCACCTTCTGGGCGAAATCCAGGAAACGCGGGTCCCGCGTCTCGCGGTACACCATCGTATAGCCGTAGATGGCCCACGACTGGCCGCGCGCCCACATCGAGGCATCGGAATATCCCTGATGCGTCACGCCCTTGACGAAGTCCCCCGTGAGGGTGTCGTAAACGGCCACGTGGTAGCACGAGCCGTCGGGACGGAAATGATGCCTCATCGTGGTCTCGGCATGGCGCACGGCGATGTCGTACAAATCCTGCCCGCCGCCGTTGCGCGAGGCCCAGAAGAGCATCTCCAGGTTCATCATGTTGTCCATGATGGTGTTGTGAGGCCAACCTTGGCGGTCCACCTCGCGCGGCCAGCTCAGTATGGTACCCACACGGGGGTTGAACAGCCGGACCAACTGGCGGGCCGTCCCCACGATGATGTCGCGGTAGGCCGCCGACGGCTCGATGCGCATCCCGTTGCCGAAGCTGCAATAGACCAGAAAACCGAGGTCGTGGTCATACGGGTCGCGGTCGGCCAGATAGCCCAAGGAGGCCGTGTAGTTGCGGGCCTG
This sequence comes from uncultured Paraprevotella sp., assembly GCA_944320765.1. GTDB lineage: Bacteria > Bacteroidota > Bacteroidia > Bacteroidales > Bacteroidaceae > Paraprevotella. The sequence goes on along the minus strand of CALUIS010000006.1, from coordinate 76,206 downwards.
CCGCCCGATGTACGCCTCGCCGCTGTATTCGTAATCGTACCACAATACGCCGGGCCAGAAGCCTCCGCACCACTCCTCAGGCGTTGCCGGACGGCAGTTCCACTCCGTGCGGCCCGCCTGTAGGTCCTCTGCCAGGATGTTGCGCGGCATCTGCATATAGTCCCAACCGCCGTTCCGCTTCAACCCTTCCAGCGCACGCCCCACCTGCCGGTGGCAGTAGGCCAAATCCTTCTCCACATTCACTTGTGCGGAAACCGTGGCGGACAGGCATAAAAGTCCGCACAGCCACGCACTGCGCCATCTGTTTTTTATCTTGTTCATCCTATTCCTTTTAAATCATACAATCATCTCGCGCCCTTCACACCGAAAGCGCAGAAAGTGAGATAGAACGCACACACCAGCAACACGCACACGCCGGCTGTAATGCCTGCCGCGTCGGTGGCCGCGCCAATCAAGGGAGTCACGGCTCCACCACCGGCCACAGCCGTAATCATCAGGCCCGAGATCAGGTTCGCCTTCTCGGGCATACGCTGCACGGCCATGGAATAGATGATGGAGAAGATGCAGGAGCAGAAGAACCCGATGCCGCCCACGCACACAAGGTCCACCATGGGATTCTCATAGAACGCCAGCACGAGGACGGCCACGATGGCCAACAGGATGTTGACGCGGAAGTACTTCATCTCGGATACCTTGGTCATGAAGAACACGCCCAGGAAAGCCCCCACCGTGCGGCAGATGAAATACACCTGCGGCGCGATGCCGGCCTGTTCCGTGTCCCAACCGAAACGCAGGATCATGACCTTGGAACTGATGAAGTTGGTGGCCACGTCGATGCCCACCACGAAGAAGATGCCCAGGAAGAGCAACAGGATGGTGCGGTCGCCCAGCAGCCCCAGCACCTTGCCCGCCGTCACTCCGGTGTCCTCCTTCGCCTCATGGGGTATGGGCGTGAAGTAGAGCCACAGAGCCGACACCAGCGTGATGGTCCCCAACGTGGGGAACGCCAGATACCAGTTGTCCTTGTCGCCCCCGCCCAGCACGTTCACGGCGAAAAGCATGATGAACGGGCCGCAGAAGGAAGAGACAGCCTTCACCACCTGACCGGCCGTCAGACTGCTCGTGAGCAGTTTCTGGTCGGCCACCACGTTGTTGAGCAGGGGGTTGAGCGACACCTGCAGGATCGTGTTGCCGATGCCCAGCAAGGCATAACCCGCCAAACAGGCCCAGGCCGTCTGCAACAAAGGTATCACCATTCCCACCAACGTGATTACCATGCTGAGCATGACCGTGTTCTTCCGCCCCCAGCGGTTCATCTTGATGCCCACGGGGATGCTGAAGAACAAGAACCAGATGAACACCATCGAAGGCACGAAGCCCGCCATGGTGTGGCTCCAGCCGAACGCCTCACGCGCATAGTCGGAGGAGATGCCCACGATGTCACAAAATCCCATCACAAAGAACCCGAACAACACGGGAAGGATGGCCCATACAGAAGTTTGCTTTTCCATAGATTTTATTTGCTTTTAAAAATGAATGATTCTCCGTTCAAGGGGTCACGCGGAACCAGTCCACGTCCAGCCATCCCCGGTTGACCGCCGGTTCGGCATAGGGTTCCACACAGAGGAAACCCACCTTCGCCCCGATCCACTTGCCCTGCCGCGCCTGGAACGGCTCGCCGCACGCGGTGAAGTCCTTCCCGTCGAGGCTGTAGGCGAAACGGCACTTACCGCCTTTCTCCACCTGTACGCGGAGATAGACCTCGCGGCTCACCGTGGGGGAATAGATGATAGTCTGCCGTGCGGAAGGCTCAAAGTCCGCCAACTCGCGCACCGTCTCCCGTCCGCCCTGCTCCGCGTCCTTGCAGACGCGCTGGCACAAAACGAAGCGGTCGCCTTCGCGTCGCACGGTCAGGACCGAATAATCCCAACCCATCACGATGAGACCGCCTTCCTGATGGTCTTCCTTGCTCACCATGGTGACCTTCGTCGTAGCCGTGAAAGCCTCGGCCGGGAACTTCTGGAGCAACAGGTTGGATGCCTCCCACAAATTTATATACTTTTCGGACAACGGCCAAGAATAAAGCCGCATAAAACCGTAAGGCGTGGCGAATCCGTACAAATCCTGCTCGTTGGAGTGCCATTCCCACTGCAAGCCCAGGTCCACGGTGTCGAACTCGTCGCTCTCCGCCGGATTCACCCGCCGGGACACCGGCACGGAAGGTTTCCGCCAGGTCAGCACTGGATTGCCGCACCCGTCTCCGTCCGCATCCTCTCCGATGACTGGCCAGCCGCCCTTCCACGTCATGGGTTCGAGCCACACCACGCGCCCATAGCAACCCTTGTCCTGGAAATGCACGAACCAGTCCTCGCCGGAAGCGGTCCGCACCCAGCCGCCCTGATGGGGACCGTTCACCGGCGTGCCCCCCTGCTCCATCACGCGGCGGGCCTCATACGGCCCGTACACGTTCCGGCTCCGGGCCGCCATCTGCCATCCCATCTCCACGCCGCCGGCAGGGAACATGAGATAATAGTAGCCGTCCTTCTTGTAAAACTTCGGGCCTTCGGCCGTATGGTTCACATCATCGTTGCCATCGTAGACAATGCGCGACGGCCCGATGACTGCCGTCCCTTCGGCATTCATCTCGGCCACGCAAATCACGGAATTGATTTGCGCCCGGCTGGCCGCCCAGGCATAGGCCAGATAGCAGCGTCCGTCCTCGTCCCACAACGGACAAGGGTCGATGATACCCCGGGCCTTCTTCACCAGCACCGGTTCCGACCATTTGCCCCGCGGGTCTTCCGCCTTCACCATATACACCCCGAAGTCCGGGTCGCCCCAATAGATATAGTATTCCCCATCGTGGAAACGGATGCTGGGTGCCCATACGCCCTTCCCGTGGCGGGCCACGCTGTAGAAATCCTCCGGCACCAGACGGGGAAGCGCATAGTTCACGATTTCCCAGTTCACCAGGTCCGTGGAATGCAGGATGGGCAGCCCCGGCGCACAGGCAAAGCTGGAGGCCGTCAGATAAAAGTCATTCCCCACCGCACAGACATCCGGATCGGAATAGTCCGCGTGAATGACCGGATTCTTATACGTGCCGTCCCCCAAATCGGGCGACCACACCTGAGACACATAAGCTTCGTCCTGCGCCCAGGCCGTACCGGCCATACCCAGCGCACACGCCAGCAGCAAGGCATATCCGGCCTTGCGCGGCAAGCGGTTCTTTCTCATCATATCGTTCGCTCTATAATCTAATAATGAATACTCCTTTATAATATACTTACGAACAAAGATACGCTTTTCCACATTTAAAAATACAAAAAAACCTTGCGAAAAGCAAACGGGCTTTTCGCAAGGTTGTCTTTCGACCGATTCCGTCCCCTTAAATCTCTATCAGGCTGAAAGAGTAAGCCGGAAGCTCGTACTCATACTCCGGGGTCAGCTGAAGGGTGCTTTCCACAGGACGGGCGTTGCGGTCGTCCCAATTCCCGGACAGCACCTGCAGGCGGGCCTCCGCTTTCCCCGTCTCGCCGAAACGCTCCTTCAGGCTTGCCAGGTCCAGCTTGCCCTTCACCGGATGGTTCAGCAGGTTCACCAGCTTGACATACACCTTGCCCGTCTGCGAGTCGCGCACCGTGCTGACGGCCAGACGCTCGCGCACGCCCTTGCGGCCTTCGTTCACTGTCAGCGAAGTGGCGATATACTCATCCCCCGAGCCGTTGCCGCACATTTTCTGCACGTAATAGCCCACGGTCGGCTTCACTTCCTTGTTGTTGAAGTAAATCATGTCCGGATTCCACTGCGTGTGGCCTTCCTTGGCCAACAGCGGCGCGTAGGAACTCATCTCCACGATGTCGCCGTTGCGTTCCATGCCGCAGATGTGCATGGCCTCGCACAAGGCGGTCTCGATGTCGTTCGGCCGGCCGGGCGCGTGGGCGGCATACTCGCCCAAGTAGACCTTGGAACCGTTCCGGTCGTACTGGTCATAATAGTCCTGATGGTGGATGAACCATCCCGGAGTCTGGTAATAATGCTCGTCAATCATGTCTATGTCATGGTCCTTGGCCAGACGCCATCCGGCCTCATAGTCGCTGCCGTCCGACCACGGCCCGGAAGTGCCGCACACCACGATGTCGGGGTACTTCTCCTTCACCGCCTTGATGATCATCAGATAGCGTTCCTCGAAGGTCTTGGATATCAAGTCCTCGTTGCCGATGCCGACATACTTCAGGTTGAACGGCGCGGGATGCCCCTGTTCGGCACGGATCTTGCCCCACTTGGTGGTCTTGGCATCCCCGTTGGCCCACTCAATCAAGTCCAGCACGTCCTGCACGTACTCCGGCATCTTGTCCATCGGGATACCGCCCTGCTGGCCGTGCCCGCCGTCGCTCGAGTTCTGGCAGCTCACGCCGGCGGCCAACACCGGAAGCGGCTCGCATCCCAGGTCCTCGCAGAACTGGAAGTATTCATAATAGCCGATGCCCTTGGACTGGTGGTAGCCCCAGATGTTGCGCTGCGGCTTGCGGGCCTCCAGCGGCCCGATGGTCTCCTTCCAGTTGTACATGTTGTGCAGCCCGTCGCCATGCGCGGCGCATCCGCCGGGGAAGCGCATGAACTTCGGTTTCATGTCGGCCAATGTCTGGGCCAGGTCGGCACGCATACCGTTCTTGCGCCCCTTGAACGTATTTTGCGGGAAGAGCGAAATCATGTCCAGACCGACGGTGCCTTCTCCTTGCGGCTCCACCTTGACGGAAGCATGGTCGGCATTGCCCTTGGCTTTCAGCACGACGGAAAGCTTTTTCCATTCGCCCTTCGGGGCCTTCAGCGTGGCCTCGGCCAGCACCTTGCCGTCCTCCACCAGACTCACATTGATTTTGCCGCCCTTGCCTTCCAGCTGTTTGGCAAACAAAGAGAAATCATACTTCTCGCCTTCGCGCAGCACGATGCCGTCGAAACCGGCGTTCACCAAAGCCACGCCGCCGGACTGCTTCACACTGACCGCCGCATAGTGCGGGTTGTTCTCATGAATGGGAGCGTCGGTACGGATTTCCCATGTGCCGCCATCGCCTTCCAGCGTCCAGGCGTAATCGGCTTTCCAATCCTTGTTGCCGCCCTTCACATCGGCCTGCGAGTACTCGAAGTCGCGGTTCTGCACCAGTTCGGCGTACAGCCCGCCGTCGGCGGAATAGTTAATGTCCTCGAAGAAGATGCCAATCAGCTTGTCGCTGATTTTCTTCGTCTTCCCGGCATCCACCTTGATGGTCGCCTCCAAAGGTTTCAGTCCCTTGAAACGGGCCTCGTTGTCGCGGGCCAGTTCCCCGTTGAGTGCCGCCCAGTACGCCGCGTGTTCCACCGCCAGCTCCATGGCCTCCACTTCCGGATAAGCCACCCGCGTCACCTGCCCGTTCACCGCCTGGCCGTTCACCACAGCCTGTTCCACCGCGCAAGTATATGCCGAAGCATCCACTTTCCGGGGCTTGCTGAAATGGTGGAAGTCCTTGGATTCCGTGGCATACACCCCGCCCTCTTTCGTCTTGAACACTACTTTGTACGTCCCCGATGCGGCATCATACGAAAGCACGGGAGCCAGACAGCTGCCCACGCCCTCCATGAAAGGATAATCCTGGGGTTGCCACTTCACCAAGTCCTTGCTGACGGCCACGGCAAACTGGTTGACATTGTCGTTCACCTGGAACACGCAACGCCACGTGCCGTCCGCCATCCGCAACAGGTTCGGGTTGAACATCTTCTTCTGCGCCCCCCATGTGCCAAAGTCGCTCTTGACAAAAGCATACCCCGGGCCGATGCCCTTCCACGTCTCACGGTCCGCGCTCCACGCGAAGTTCAGGCCTCCGCCCGGATGCACGTTGTACGACAACAGATACACGGAATCGGGCACCGCCGCCGAAACCGGCGACACGTACGGCAAGCCCATTCCGCACAATGCGGCAAGCAAAATCTTGCTGGTCAAATGTTTGTTCATGTCAGATTGATGATTTGAATATTAGATAATGATTGGTTGTTCACTTATTCTTCACTGCCTTCTTGCTTCAAGCCGTACTGACGGACGCGAATGTCCGTGGTGACTCCCTTGCTGGTCAGCTGCAACACTGTGGCACGCTCCTCCGTGGTGGTGTTCGGCTCCAACGTATAAGCCACGGAATGCTTGCCGGCCTTCCCCGTGGTGGCAGCCCCTGCCTCAAAGTCGATCCATGACGGGCGCTCTCCCTTGAAAGCCAGCGTCCAGCCGTCCCCATAAGTGGTGAAGACCAAGCTGTCGCGCACCTGCATCGCCGAATCCTCCAAGACAAACGAGCCATCCGGACTGAACGGATGCGTCACATTCAGATAATGTTTCTGAGTGTAATAGGTGCCAAACTGTTTCCCATCAGCATAGAGATATACAAACCCCACACGGACCGTATCTGTCAGGTTCACATCAAACTGGAGATTCATCTTTTGATTCAAGAAGTATCCTGCCGGCACTTCGCCCGCCATGGCTTCTCCCTCGGCATGCATCCAGTCGGCCATCAAGGCCAAAGACCAATCATAGGTCGTAACAAACCTCAAAGAATCGCTCGTCTGGTCCGCATATAACACCGCTTCACCGGCCGCCGGATATACAATACTTACAAAATTATAAGAATTCTCCTTGTTGTCGCACGAAGCAAACACCACACCTGCCAGCAAGGCAGCACATCCAAAAAACTTCTTCATGAGATTATTTCATTTAAATGACGAGCAAAGATAACCAATTTATTGAAAGAATCCCCTTTTATATTTATCTTTGCAACATGAGGAATCCCTTTTATAACGATATTTATGAAATATTACGGGCGAAAGGCAGCGAAGGACTGCCGGTGGGCGTGGTGGCCAAGCACGTCTACAACCGGCACGCCGGCCTGTTCAATCCCGAACTGACTTATGAAAGGGTATATCAGACCGTGCGCTATTTCCTTTGGGCCGAATCCATCAAGCCGTCGTCCCCGTTCACGGCCACCGGAAGAGGCAGGTATGCCCTGAAGCCCAACCTATACCGGCAAATGCAGATGGACTTCAAGGAAAGCCATGGGCAAGAGACAGGCCTCCCGGAAGAAAGACAAAAAGAGGGACAGCCTTCCGACCATCCCTCGCTATTCTAAAAAAGGAACACGGGCGCCAACCGCTACCACTTGCGGAGCGTATCCGATGCCTCCACCCGCACCTCTTTCCCGCCAACCACGATGACACAAGGGCCGCTGGCCGTATAATACCAACCATCCCCTCGTTTCTCCAGCGACACATCAGCCACCTCATCCGCCCGCACCTCCACGTCGTCGGCACGGAACGACAGGCCGTCGCCCATAAAGAAACGCACGGGCCGTCCTTCCTTGCGCTGCAGGCATACATAAACCGCCCGGGCGGCCATTCCGGCATGACGGATTTCCTTTTCCGCGTCTGCGGAGGAAAGGATCATATCCTTCCGCCCGTCTTTCAACGAGACCAGAATGCCGGCCGCGTCTTTGCCTTCGCTTTCCGGAGTGAAGAATTCCACCTTTTCAATCCGGTTGCCTCCGGTTGAGGTAGAAGGTTCGAACACCGACACGAAAGGACGAGTCCAAGCTTCGCCAGACTGGCGAGCCACATAAGTCAGCGTCGGCGCACCCTTGATTGTATAAGGCATCGTGTTGTCCCGGCTCAGGCCTTCGGTCTCCGGACTCAACGCGCGGAAGATTTTCCGGTCCGGCATACCCTGTTGCCACATCGTCATGCGGATGTCCTCTCCCCCCTTTTCCGGGCGCACCGTGAAATCCGCACGGATGTCCTGCCCCGTCTGCGCCATCTGCTGGTCATAGATATAGGAATAGGCATACAGATAGCCACCGGCAAAGCTCAATTCCTCAGAAGGCTGCAAGGAAAGCGGCGAACCGTCTGCCGCCGTCAAGGTCATGTCCTGGCCCAAGTTGTGGTAGAAATAATCATGCATCACGTCGCCGCCCTCCTTCTTCCGGCTACGGAAAATATCCACGTAATATCCTCCGTCCTCCGCGTCCACGATGCTCAGCAGACGTGTCTGGTCGGCCTGCGTCATCGGCTCCAGGAAATAAGTCTCGCTGTAGCATACCCCCCGGAAATAATCCGCCGACTCCAAGTTCCGTTCCTCCGCATTGGACGGTTCCGGATAGCTATGCAACAATTTGAATGAATGGTTGCTCTTCATCACCGGATAAGCAGAAATGCCATCCACGCATACCGTGTTATGACTGGGGAACTGGCTGTAATACTCATGATAGTCCAATCCGAAATAACTGGATTTCCCGATGCCCGCGTCCGGACCAAGCGTGAGCCCTTTACCATAGAATTCCACGGAAAGTCCGTTGGCATGCTGATGATTTCCCTCGCTCCCGTTGAGCGAATACATCAGGCTGTTGCGGGCATCCATCCCGTTGCGCTGCACCAACCAACTGACACGCGGAGAATAGAATGTGGGGCTGACATATTGGGTGATGCGGCCTGGCGCGACGGTGGTATCTATCTGCAATGCCTCCTCGGGATAAAGATTCCTCAAATTGCCGTCCGTGCGAGGCTGGGACTGCGCGGAAGCATATCCCGGGTTGAAGCACCGCAACATGGCCGTGAACTTCTCCTCCTGTTCTTTCTTGCCGTGATGGCGGGCGTTCTTGATCATGTTTTCAAAGGAACCTGTCGGCAACGGATAGGGATGCGTGTCGCCGAAGCCCACGATTTTCCCGCTCGGAAAGCAGTATTGCGCCGTAGCGGCCACCGCCTGCGGAATGACGGGAATCTTCTGCGTCAGGTCTTGTCCCAGATATTTGTCGAACATCAAGGCGAAGTCCGTATAGTCATAGACCACATTGCAGCTGTATCCGGGACTTTCGTTCCAGATGCCCGTCGTCTCGTCAAATCCGTAATCAGCCAAGATTTTCAGCCCCCACTGGCGCAACGAACGGTCCCGTTCCACCACGTCTATGTAATACCCTTTCCCCTTTCCGTCCTCATAAGCCTCGTTCTCGTCCAGCACCAGGGCGATGGCAAAGATGAAGCGGGCCTGGATGATGTCCCAATTGTTGTGGGGCACGCCGTTCCTAATGATCACATCCGCCATCTTCTTCAACGCCGAAGCATACAGCGGCATGTTCCCGGCATAATGGGCGGCCATGTAATCGTAAAGGAAATCGTAGCACTCCGTCAGCACCGGAATGATTTCCTCGTGGATGACCTCGAACGAAGTCATGCCGACCAGCGTCTGCTGGTGGCCATGGTTCAGGTCCTGCGGCACGTCGCGGTAGTAAATCCCCTGCAGGTAAGTGTCCAGCACCTTGGCCGCCATGCGCCCGTACTTCTCCTCCCCCGTGAGCCACCACAAGTAAGCGGCGTCCCGGGCACACCGCATGATGTCGATGTTCCCGCTTTCTATCTGCGTACCCACCTTCTCCGGGCGCACCCATTCGGGAGGCGCACCGGGCGTGCTGCGGTTCCGCATGTACACCCCTTTCGTCTCGTCGGCATACGGCAGGCGTTCGTCGATGCCGGGACGGGCATACCCCGTGGCCGCGGCCCTCGCCCCGCTGAACATCACCGTAGGCACCGGGGCGCGTTCCTCCCCCACATGGCTGAACACCTCGCCCCGGATATACACGTCCCGGGCCTGCGTCTTCCAATTCATGTAAAGCCTGGAACTCAGATAATCCTCCTCCTTGTCGGCATAGCGGTCCACATTGGCCTTCATCGCGTCCACGACCTTGCGCGCCCATTCCTCTTGTTCCACCAGCTTCAGCGTGGCAGCTTTCCCGCCGGGGGTGGTCACGATGCAAGGATGCGCCGTCTTTCCCTTTTCTTGCGCGAGGGCGGCCATCCCCTCCGGGAATCCCATCCCGAGGCACACCGCCGCAAGAACAAACCATTTCCTTTTCATGATATCAGCGTTGACTTATTCTACATTATTATATATATACGGACGACATGCCGTAAAGGCACATCAATACCACTCAATGTTCGAGCTGTAGCTGCTTTGCTTCTTCCATTTCAACACGTCGGCCAGTTCCGAAGCGTTGGCCGAGAAGGTGAAATTGTAGGAAGTATAGGGACTCAGCACCACGCTCGCCGTCATGGAGAAACAGTGCAGGTCCCGCGAGATGGAAGCCGTTGTCATGGACAAGCGATGGTAGTTGAAGTCATAGCCTGAAGAATAAGTCAAGTTCCAGCCGTCAGAGATACGGAGATTCCCGGAGAAGTTCAGCGTATGGGTCAGCTTGTAAGGATAGCGCATCATCTTCACATTGATTCTCCCGTTCCTGTTCTCCGACAGGGTCACGCCATACGACACTGTAAACGACCATGGCAGCTTGAATTTCAGATAGCCATCCTCGTCCACTTCCGCCTGTTCAGGCTCTTTCCGCGCACTCTCGCGCTCCAGTTTTTTACGCTCCGGATCAATATTCGTGTCGCCCACATCCTCAACCTCGCTTTCCTCGTCCGTGCTTTCCTCCTCCCGACCTTTTCCCCAGCCAAACAGTTTGCTGAAAGTTTCGTTATTAAACGTATAGGACAGATTCTGCGACATACCTTGGAAACGTCCAAAACGCCCGTAGGACCATTCCGTACGGTCTCCCTCGCGAACATTGCCGTTCTCGTCGAACTCGTACGCATACGTGGCGAATACGGCGTTCATGCTGAACGTGTAGTTCCACGGGGTCTTGATGCGCACCCGCATGGACAGGTCGCTCCAGGGCTGGCGCTTGGCCGCCATGTTATAGCTCAGGCTGGCCCCCAGCTCGTCTATCAGGCTGATTTTCTTCAACGAGTCGTTCTTTGTCCGGACTTTCATCTCGATGTTGTTGGAAATGTCCATGGAGATGCTTCCGGTCTTTCCTTGCCCAGGTACACCGTAAAGGCTTCCGCTATAAGGCGAATAGTTGACTGTGGAAACATTGCCGTCCTTGTCCGTTTTCACATAAGAAGCATAGTAGCCATAACGGCTGGCGCCGAAATCAGGCGCATAGTTGAAGCTGACCGTTGGCGTAAAGACGTGGCGAATGGTCTGGATCTTCTTTCCGAACAGTGGGGTATAGAATCCGTAAAGCTTGGTAGTGGCCGAGATGCTCATATCGTAATTGTACACGTTCTGGAATCCCCAAACCGTATCGTTTACCTCGCGCTGCGCCCGCTCGTCCCAATGCCGCATCACCTTGTGGGTGTACATACGGTCGGTGAAGTTGAACTGCGGCGTGATGTTGATATAGTTAAACAAGCTGAACGTGGCACTGATCGGCACGCTGTGCCGCATACCGTTGCGCCAGTCTTTAATCAGATTTGACTTGAACAAAAGGTTTTCCTTCGTATTGATGCTGTTGCTCAGGCTTCCCGTATAACTCACCGCGATTTTTTCATACCAGCGTTCCTTGCCGGCAGCCTTTTTCCGCTTGAACGGATAAAAACGCGCCAAGGTGATGTCCAGGCTGGGCAGGGTCATGGACAACGAGGAGTCCCTCATGTTCTGCGACATGTTGAAGGACCCCGAAAGCGTCAGCCCGATGCGCTCGAATGTCTTGGAATAAGCCACGCTGGAAGTACGCGTGCTCTGCGTGTAGTTCACCGGGTTGTACATACTCGTCAGGTTGTTCCGCTCATAATTGGAGGTGGCGAAGTTCACGCTGGCCGAGAAGCTCTGCGTTGGGTTCGCCTTGGCGTCCTGGCGGTGGGTCCATTGGATTTTGAAGCTGGTGGATTTGGAATAGTCCGGCATGTTCTTCTCCCCTTCCACCGTGTTCTGGTAACTCAGGAAGAAATTGCCGTTGAACCGGTAGCGCTTGCGGTAGTTGGACTGTGCGCTCAGCCCCCATGAACCCTTGGTGTAGATTTCCCCGATCAGCTTCAGGTCTATCTTGTCGTTGATGGCAAAATAATATCCGCCGTCACGCAGGTAGAACCCGCGGATGCTCTCGTCGCCGAAAGTGGGCATGATGAAACCCGAGGAATACTTCTTGCTGAACGGGAAGAAGCCGTATGGGATGGCCAGCGGGAGCGGCACGTCCTCCACCACCAGATAGGCCGGCCCGAAGATGACATTCTTTCCCGGATGCATCTTCGCGCGGGTCAGGGCCAGATAGAAATGGGGATGCCGGGCGTTGCAGGTGGTATATTTCCCATGCCGCACGTACATCACGCCTTCCGCGTCGCGTTTCGACTCCTCGCTGATCATGAAGCCGTCGCCCTGTTCCGTGTACACATTGTCGATGAAAGCCTTCCGCGTCTTGAAGTTATAGCTGATGCGCTCCGGCTCGTACTGGTCGCTGCCTTGCTTGAAGATGGGCTGGTTCCGCACCTTTCCGGTCGAGTCCGGCCGCCCCACGGCGTGCACGATGCTGCTGTCCAGGTTCATCGTTATCCAGTCCGCGTCCAGTTCCAGGTTGGTATAAGTCACCTTGCTGTCGCCATACAGGTTGGCATTGCCCAATCCCGACTCGAAGGTCACGGAGTCCGATGCCGTGTAGTTCACCGGGAAATCCAATACGGACTTGCTCACCTCCGCCGTGTCCGAATCCAAGGTGTCGGCCTGCACCGTATCATTAAGGACCGTATCCCGCGTCAGGCTGTCCGCAAAAAGGCTGTCCGCTGGAAGGCTGTCATGAACCTCCCCCGGCGACTCCCTATAGGAAGTCACAAAGCCTCCGTTCCTTCCTTCTTGCGCCAGCGTACAGAAAGAACAGCCTACCAAAAGAAATATAGCTATCTTTGTCTTCAACCGAATTCCGTCTTATTCCAAGCCCGTAAGCGACTGCAAAATTACACAAAATCCGCTTAACGCCCGATATTTTCCGTAAAAATATCCATCCAATGACGGAAACGGTCCGCTCCTTCCTCCCCGTGCTTCCTCACGCTCTTGAGGGCCTGCTCCGGTGTGCGTTCCCTGCCGAGATGGGATTTGGAGTAGAATTTGTCCGCGTAGCACACCAGCTGCTCCTCCAGCGTCTCGGGGAAATAGTCCTGCACGGGTATCGGAATCTTCTTCTCCATGATCTCCTCCTTCGGGATGCCCGCCCCCGTGTGCCGCTCGCACACCCGGGCATGGCGCGGGAAGCCTTCCGCCCGCATCATCTCCGCCCCGATGTAGCCGTGGCAGATATAGGGCGCGTCGCCCGTGCAAAGGATTTCGGGCGCATCGGTGCGCAGGATGCCGATGTCGTGCAGCAAGGCCGCCTCTTCCACGAACTTCAGGTCCAGCCGCAGTTCCGGGTGCAAGGCCGCTATCCTCAGGCAGCGGTCGGCCACCTTCCGGCTGTGAAGCCATAGGATATCCCTCAATCCGGGCGTGGCGGCATAATATTTATCAATCAAAGCTATCGCATCCATTTCCATTCGTTTCAAATCAATGGCACAAAAATACGATAAAAAACCTACATGGCCGACAATCTTATCTTTTTTTAATTAATGAATAAACTGCCCCGCCTTGCAGGGGGCTGGCCTGCAAGACCTGAGGGGTTTTACGTCCACGGATTCATACGCACTTCTGTTTCCGCCTTTCGCACATCCGCCTCTCCTGCTCCGCCATAGAAATGGCAGCCAGCAACAGGCCACAGACGCAAAGCTTCCTTTTTATTCGGAAATCTCCCGTCAGGGCATTGGACCCTGCGGGAGATTTTCTTCACACATACCATTTATATCACGCCTCGCGGCAAGCCTTCACTGCTTCCACCAAACGTTTGAAATCTTCAGGATATACATCGCCGATGTTCCCGATGCGGAACGTGTCGGCCTGTGATATCTTGCCCGGATAGATGACGAAGCCTCTCTCCTTCAACTTTGCGTAAAAAGATTTGAAATCGAAATCCGCCTCGGGATACAGGAACGAGGTGATGACGGGCGACTGCACGGCGGCAGGAAGAAGAGCCTTGAAGCCGAGTGCCTCCATACCGCTGACCAAAACCTCGTGGTTCTTGCAGTAACGGGCATAACGGGTTCCACCCCACCCTCGGCCTTCAGTTCGTCCATGGCTTCCTTGAAGGCGCGGACCACATGGGTGGGCGGAGTGAAGATGAAGGAAATCGCCGACCGCACGGAAATGGCGGCCAGCGTGTTGTCCTCGCTCTACTCCAGCGTGCTGCCCACCTACATCGGGGAAGTCAAAAGGGGAATCATCCCGGAAGAGGCCTTGGATTATGCCCTCTCGCAAGTAAACAACGTGTCCAAGAAACGGCTGCTCGGCAGTCTGGCCGAGATGAAGGCCCGCCTTTTCGAGCTGGAACCGCCAGCAGACGACGAAAAAAAGAAATGCCCGTTTTGGGAGATGATGGCCAAAGAATCCCGGGCCTCAGCCCAAGAAGCCTACAACTATAGCGGCATATACCTCAGTTACAGCCTCTCCTCGGCAGCGGGCGCGCTGAAGGCAGAGCCATATCTCATCACGGCAGCCGACAACAGCGAATATGCGCGGGTGGTACACATGAGTGCCTATAACACCACCCATACGGGAGTGGCACTCTTCAACAACCACACCAGCTCCTACATTCTGTTCAACGAGCGGGAAAGTCCGGAACTGGCACTCTTCACCATCTACCTGCAGTTGCCCATGTACGATTTTCCGCAAATGCTGAAAGGGCTTTATCTCTGCCTGGACTACAACCGCAACCCTATAGCCCGGCGGATTCTCTTCGTCAAGCAGTCCGACAGCACGGACATGGGCGACTTCCTTGCCCTGAAGGGGGAAATCATCCCGAAAGGACAAATCCCGGAAGAACTGATGCCGTACTATGACTACACTTGCCAAACGGGTGATTTCATCAAGACCTGCACCGTACCGTCGCCGTCATTGGACGCACAAGACCTGAAACGGGAAAAGAAGATGCTGGAACTCTGAAATGAAGTGTCCCCCAAAAGTTGGACACAAAACTTTTGGGACACACTTCAAAAGGTGGAGCAGTTATTCCTTACAGAGACCTATTTATACTCCTGCCAGCTCTTGATCTGAATCTGTTCCATATCCATCTGGCAGAACGCCTCGATGAAGGCCTTGGCCAGACGGGCGTTCGTCATCAGGGGAATGTTGTGGTCGATGGCGTCGCGGCGGATGTGGTATCCGTTGGTCAGCTCACGCTTGGTCTGGTCCTTGGGGATGTTCACAATCAGGTCGAACTTATGCTGGGCTATCATCTTCAGCACATTGTTCTCGGCGGACGTATGCTCGTCGGGCCAATGCACGGCGATGGCCGGCACCCCGTTGTCGTTCAGGAAGCGGGCCGTACCCTCGGTGGCATAGATGTCATACCCCTTGGCCGCCAGCATCCGGCTGGGTTCCAGCAAATCCACCTTGGACTGCACCGGACCGGAAGACAGCATCACGGACTTCTTCGGGATATTATATCCCGTGGCAATCAAGGCGTTCAGCAAAGCCTCGTTGAAATCGTCGCCCAGACAGCCTACCTCGCCGGTGGAGGACATGTCCACGCCCAACACCGGATCGGCGTTCTGCAGACGGGCGAACGAGAACTGCGAAGCCTTCACGCCGATGCGGTCGATGTCGAACACCGACTTGTCCGGACGGGTGTACGGTGCGCCCAGCATGATGCGCGTGGCCGTCTCGATGAAGTTGCGTTTCAGCACTTTCGACACAAACGGGAAGCTGCGCGAGGCACGGAGGTTGCACTCGATGACCTTGATCTGGTTGCCCTTGGCCAGATACTGGATGTTAAACGGGCCGGAAATGTTCAGCTCGCGGGCGATGCGGCTGCTGATTTTCTTGATGGCCCGCATGGTGGCAAAATACAGATGCTGGGCGGGGAACACCAGCGTGGCGTCGCCCGAATGCACGCCGGCGAACTCGATATGCTCCGAGATGGCATATTCCACCACCTCGCCGTTCTGCGCCACGGCATCGAACTCAATCTCTTTCGTCTCCTGCATGAACTGCGAGACCACCACGGGGTATTCCTTCGACACCTCGCGCGCCATCTCCAGGAAGCGCGTCAGCTGCTCCTCATTGTAGCATACGTTCATGGCCGCGCCGGAAAGCACGTAGGACGGACGCACCAGGACGGGGTAGCCCACCTTGTCGATGAAGGCCTTCATGTCGTCCAGGCTCGTCAGCTCCTGCCAGGCCGGCTGGTCGATGCCCAAGCGGTCGAGCATGGCCGAGAACTTGTTGCGGTTCTCCGCACGGTCGATGGACACGGGCGATGTACCCAGGATAGGCACCGACTGGCGGTAGAGCTTCATGGCCAGGTTGTTCGGAATCTGTCCGCCCACGGAGACGATGACACCGCCCGGCTGCTCCAGATCTATCACGTCGAGCACCCTCTCGAAGGACAACTCGTCGAAGTAAAGACGGTCGCACATGTCGTAGTCCGTCGACACCGTCTCGGGATTATAGTTGATCATGATGGACTTGTAGCCCAGCTTGCGTGCCGTCTGCACCGCATTCACGGAACACCAGTCGAACTCCACGGAAGAACCGATGCGGTAAGCACCTGAGCCTAAGACGATGACCGACTTCTCGTTCTTGTAATAGTTCACGTCGTAGCCGTCCGTGCCGTAAGTCATGTAGAGGTAGTTGGTGAGTTCCGGATGTTCGGACGCCACCGTGTTGATGCGCTTCACGGCCGGCAGGATGCCCAGCTTCTTCCGGTACTCGCGCACCTGCAGGTTCTCCTTCTCCATGTTCGTCCCGGTGTGCTTGAACACGAAACGCGCGATTTGGAAGTCCGAGAAGCCCATGCGCTTGGCCTCGCGCAGCACCTCGGGCGAGAGGCTCTCCAGGGTGTCGTATCCCTCCAGCGTCTTCTTCATGTCCACGATGTTCTTCAGCTTGCCGATGAACCATGGGTCTATCTTGGTCAGCTCATAGATGCGCTCTATTGAGTAGCCCTCTTCCAAGGCCTGTGCCATGGCGAAGATGCGCAAGTCCGTGGGGTTCGCCAGCTCGTCGTCCAGCTGGTCGAAATGCACATGGTCGTTGCCCACAAAGCCGTGCATCCCCTGGCCTATCATGCGCAGGCCCTTCTGGATGATTTCCTCGAACGAACGGCCGATGGACATGATTTCGCCCACCGACTTCATGCTGGAACCGATGTGGCGCGACACGCCCTCGAACTTCGTCAAGTCCCAGCGCGGTATCTTGCAGATGAGGTAGTCCAGCGAAGGAGCCACGTAAGCCGAGTTCGGCGTTCCCATCTCGCCAATCTGGTCGAGGGTGTAGCCCAAGGCAATCTTGGCGGCCACGAAAGCCAACGGGTAGCCGGTGGCCTTGGAAGCCAGGGCCGACGAACGGCTCAGGCGGGCGTTCACCTCGATGACGCGGTAGTCGTTCGTCTCGGCGTTAAAGGCATATTGAATGTTGCACTCGCCTACGATACCCAAATGGCGGATGCAGGTCTTGGACAGATCTTGCAGCATCTTCACCTGGTCGTCGCTAAGTGAACAGGTGGGGGCCACCACGATAGACTCTCCCGTGTGGATGCCCAGCGGGTCGAAGTTCTCCATGCTGGCCACCGTGAAGCAGTGGTCATTGGCATCACGGATGACCTCGAACTCGATTTCCTTCCACCCTTTCAACGACTCTTCCACCAAGATCTGGGGCGCGAAAGTGAAGGCGCTTCCGGCCAGCTCGATGAAATGCTCCTCGTCCGGGCAGATGCCGCTGCCCAGACCGCCCAACGCGTAGGCGGAACGTATCATCACGGGGTAGCCGATCTCGCGTGCGGCGGCCAAAGCGTCGTCCATGTTCTCCACGGCATGGCTCACCGGGGTCTTCATCGGAATCTCATCCAGTTTCTTCACAAAAAGGTCACGGTCTTCTGTGTTCATGATGGCTTCCACGGACGTGCCCAGCACCTCCACGCCATATTCCTTCAGCACTCCGTTCTTGTAAAGTGCCGTACCACAGTTCAACGCCGTCTGCCCGCCAAAGGCCAGCAGGATGCCGTCCGGACGTTCCTTCTTGATGATTTCCGTCACAAAATAGGGCGTGACCGGAAGGAAATACACCTCGTCCGCGATACCCTCCGATGTTTGAATCGTGGCGATATTGGGATTTACCAACACGGAACGGACTCCCTCTTCGCGCAAAGCCTTCAAAGCCTGCGAACCGGAATAGTCAAACTCGCCGGCCTGTCCGATTTTCAACGCTCCGGAACCCAGCACCAAAACCTTTTTGAATTGTCTCTTCATCCTTTTATCCGATTTATTGTTGTACATTTACACGTCACATCGGGGAAGCGTTCTCACCCACTTCCCGATAATGGGACAAAATTACGCATTCTATTTCCTTTCTCCCAGAAAAAACAAAGAAAATTCGGACACGCACCCCAAAAATATCCCGTCACGGGGTCGGATTCCCAAGCTTATGCCACCTCGGCGGCCTCAGTTCCGCCCGCTGTGCGTGATCAGCTGGCGTATCTTGTTGTTCAGCACATCGCATTCCATCAGTTTCTCCAGCGTCAGGTGCATCCGGTAATGCCAATAGTTTTTGGGATTGGCCGGCACGTTGATGCGTTCGGCCGCCACGTCGGGATACCGGAGCCGGTCGTCTATCGACATCCAGTCCTGCCACGAAATCAGGCAGAGCATGGAGGGCGAAAACAGATGGCGGGCCACCACTTCCTCACACAGCCAACCGGGTATGACCGCCGGAGCGTCCCCGTCCTTCTGCAGCATCTCGTTGTAGTACTGCTGCCTGCGTCCGGCATCCTCTTCCCACCACCCGCGCAAGGTGGGCATGTCGTGCGTGAAGATGGTAGCCACGCTGCGGTAGGGATTCTCCTCCAGCCGCCCGAACCTCACACCGAATTTCTTGGGCATGGTCTGGATTTCAAGGGTCAGGATGCGCAAGGCCTCCATCACCCAAGGCACGCACTCTGGCACCATCCCCAAGTCCTCCGCGCAGACCAACATCTGCGTGGCCTCGACCAGGACGGGAAGCTTGCGCATGGCCTGGTCGTACCAGAAGCCGTTGTGCCGATGGTAATAGTAGTCCTCATACAAGGCGTCGAAGGCCCTTCTCTCCCCTTCGCCCAATGTCTGATAGAAATAGTCCTGCTGTGCCGAGATACGGGGATGATACCAGCCTTCCTGCTTGTCGTCGGGAATGAAAAGCACATTGCTGACCAAGGTGTAAAGCCCCTCGCGCAAGGCCACGTCCTCTTCCTCCGTCCGCCCGGCAAAGGCCGCCTCCACCTTGCGCTGCGTGTCGTATTCCGGCCTCATCGCATAGCGGCCCTCTCCTGTCTCCTCCAAGTAAAGCGACCTGACTTCCTCCGCACGCTCCCCGAAAATCCGGTCCAGCATCCCGTCCGTGACCAAGGGGCAGACAAAGTCCTCGCGGAAATGCAGCCCGTAGCCCTCTATCTCCTCCACGCTCATCGGCAGCGAGGGAGAAAAGTGTCCCAGCAGCCCGTGTACGGAGTGGGACGGTATCTCCCAAATCCGGAAGAATCCCAGCACGTGGTCGATGCGGTAAGCGTCGAAATACTCCGCCATCTTGCGGAAACGGCGCACCCACCAGCTGCAGCCGTCCTTCAGCATCACATCCCAATTATAGGTAGGAAAGCCCCAGTTCTGCCCGTTCACGGAGAAGTCGTCCGGCGGCGCACCGGCCTGCCCGTTCAGGTTGAAGTAATGCGGTTCCACCCAAGCCTCCACGCTGTTGCGGCTGATGCCGATGGGGATGTCGCCTTTCAGGATGACTCCCTTGGCGCGGGCATATTCCGAAGCGGCCGACAGCTGCTCATGCAGACAGAACTGCACGAAGTAATAATAAGAAACCTCCGCATAAGCCGGTGCGGACGGACGGCAAAAAGCCCGCACGTCCTCGGCCTTGTATTCCGCGAACTTCGGCCAACGGCGGAAATCCGCCGTCCCGTAGCGGTCGCGCAACACGCTGAATGCAGCGTAGGGCACCAGCCATTCCTCGTTCCGCTTGAAAAAGACGGCGAACCGCTCCGCAGAAAGGACCTGCCGCCCTTCCTGACGGAACACCTCACGCACGTATTCCTGCTTCAGGCGGCCCACCCCCTCATAATCCACCTGGGGCAGGGCGTTCAGCACCCTCCGGCGGGCCTCGAATGTTTCCCGGCTCCTTGCGTCGGCAAGTGCAGGCAACTGCCGAAGGTCAATATATTGCGGATGAAGCGCATAGATGGAGATGCTGTTGTAGGGGTAGGAATCCAGCCAGTTCCCGTGAATGGTCGTGTCGTAGATGGGCAGGATCTGGATGGCGTGCATGTCGGTCTCCACCGCCCAGTCCACCATCATCTTCAGGTCTCCGAAGTCGCCCACGCCGCAACTGCCCTCGCTGCGCAAGGAAAACACGGGAATCACCACGCCGGCCGCCTTCCAACGGCGCCCCCGCACCCGCAACAAGGCATCCGAGATGACCACGATTTCCCCCCGTCCCACCTTGTCGGCCGGCAGCACACGGTTCTCTCCTCCTTCCCAATCCACGAACTCGCCCGTCTCCGCATCGACAATCACGTATTTGTATTCCATCGGGAAGTTCAGCCCCGCAGCGTTCAGGGTCAGGCTCCATTCGTACATGCCCGTCTCCTTCATCCGGATGGCGAAATTAGGATTCCAGTCGCCCAAGGCCGGCTGGTTGCCCAGCAAGGCCAGGGCCTGCCCGTCCTTCAGCTGGGGGGCGCTCACCCGCAGCATCAGCGTGCTGTCGAAATAGGGAAGCTCCTCCTTCTCCACCCGGTGCGGACGGATGCACTTCGTGAAAGCCGAAGTGTAGAGGTGGGAAAAGAGCGGGACATCCCGCCAGGCGTCCGGGAACTCGTAGCTCTTGGTCGTGTCCGCCCTGAAGCGGCGGGGGACGAAATCCCACTCCTTCCGCGCCACGTCCTCTCCCCTATAAATACGATAATGGTAGGAGAAGGCCCGGATATGACTGTCGGACAGAAGGACCTCGCCGGACCAGACCCGCCCGTCGCGGGTCTCCAGGGGGCAAATCTGCTCCTGTCTCTTCCGCTTGGCGTCCACCAGTGTAAGGGCCACCCTCACGTCCTCTCCCCAATGTGTCAGATATTCTATCGAAAAATGCAGTTTCATACAGGTCGTGCGTTTACTTCATACTCACAGTATCTGTACAAAGATAAGACTTGACAGGCGGAGAACAAAATAAAACTCTCTTTTTTGCGTCAGAGATTAGCGTTTTTATGTCAAAAGGCGGCCTCCGGTTACTTTTTTCCTAAAAACACACAACAGTTGAAGCACTACGGGATTATTTTTGCAGCATCATATTCAATACCACACAGCACCATGAGACATTACTTTTTGCACGCGCTACTCGCCTTTGCCACACTCGTCCCGGTATCCGCCCGGACGACAGGCGGCTGGAAGAGGGCCAACGCCCCCGTCATGACCCCGTGGGGTGAGAAAACCAACCCCAAGAAGGTATGGACCGAATACCCGCGCCCGCAAATGGAACGGGAGGAATGGATGTCGCTCAACGGACTTTGGGACTTCCGCAAGGAAAAAGGGACAAGCCTTGACTACGCTCCCTTCGATGCCGGATCGGCCCGGGAAATATTGGTGCCGTTTCCGGTAGAGTCGGCACTGTCGGGCATCCGGGACACCAATTTCGTGGACAACACCCGTTCCACGTTCGTCTACCACCGCACTTTCCGGCTTCCTCCATCTTATAAGGACCGGAAGATTCTGCTCCACTTCGGGGCCGTGGACTGGAAATGTGCCGTCTATGTCAACGGACAGCCGGCAGGAAGCCACAGCGGCGGGAGCGACCCGTTCCACATGGACATCACCCCCCTGCTCCGACCGGAAGGGCAGCAGGAACTGACAATCCGCGTGACCGACCCGACCCAGACCGGAGGCCAGCCCACCGGCAAACAGACCACACACCCTGCCGGATGCTTTTACACTCCGGTGAGCGGAATCTGGCAGACGGTATGGCTGGAACCCGTGTCCCCGGCCCATCTGCAGGACTACCACGTGGCATCCGACATCGACCAGGGCACAATCGCCCTGTCGCTGTCCTCCTCTTCTCCGACGGCCACCGCCACGGTCTCCGTCATGAGCGAAGGAAAGACCGTCGCACGGCTCACCGGGCTGGACGCCAACGCAAGCCACGACATCCGCATACCGGCCCCCCGGCTGTGGTCACCCGACTCGCCCCACCTCTACGACCTGGAAATCCTGCTGTACGACCACGGCGTGCAGACCGACAAGGTCAAAGGATATTTCGGAATGAGAAAAATCAGCAAAGGCATGGCCGACGGGCATCCCTGCCTGATGCTGAACAACCGTCCGCTCTACCAGTTCGGCGTGCTCGACCAAGGATGGTGGCCGGACGGGCTGCTCACCCCGCCCTCGGACGATGCCATGCGCCACGACATAGAAGCCATGAAATCACTGGGCATGAACATGATACGGAAACACATCAAGGTGGAACCCGCACGGTGGTACTACCATTGCGACAAGATGGGGATGCTGGTATGGCAGGACATGCCCAACGGGGGCGAGAACGGCACCATCGGCGACAAATACGTCATCCAGCAGAACTTCTACGACGAATGCACCCGCATCGTCAACGCGCTGGACTGCCATCCCTGCATCGTGGCCTGGGTGGCCTACAACGAAGGATGGGGGCAAGACGCGTCGGGCAACGACCTGCACACGAGGCGGGGCGTGGAAGCCATCCGCAAGGCCGACCCCACGAGGCTCGTCAACGCCGCCAGCGGATGGGTGGACTTCGAGGCCGGGGACTTCATCGACCAGCACAGCTACCCCGTGCCTTCGCTGCAGGACAACCCGCTCAACGAACGGGTGGCGGTATGCGGCGAATACGGGGGCATCACCCTGAAAGTGGAAGGACACCTGTGGAAAGGCAATGAACAGGAATACACCTCCGTACCTGACAGCAAGGCATTGGCCGAACGCTTCATCTCCTATACCTCCGCCCTGCAAGACCTGCAACCCAAAGGTTTATGGGCTTCGGTCTACACCCAGGTGAGCGACGTGGAACAGGAACTGAACGGACTGCTCACCTACGACCGCAAGGTCTTCAAAATCGCCCCGGAAGACCGCGCCGCCATACGCGAAGAGATTCTCCGCACCATCCGGTACCGCTGCCACACATCCGACGGGCCGCAAGGAAGGACATACCTCCCCGTGGAAGACCTGCACGTCGCCCCGCTGCCGGAACGCCCCGCGCTGCCAGAACCGCATCCGGCGGACAGCGTCTACCTCATGGCCTATTTCAAAGCCGGCTCGCAACACCTGTTCTATGCCTACAGCCGCGACGGCAAGACCTGGACCGACCTGAACGGCACCCGCCCCGTGTTCGCCGCCTACGACAACGGCATCTGGCTGCGCGACCCCTACCTGCAACGCGTCACGCGGAACGGCAAGTCCAGGTTCCATTTGGTACACACCTGGGGGTGGGACCATCCCGCCATCTTCCATTGGGAATCGGACGACCTCATCCACTGGACGGCCGCCAACGGAAGCACACGCACCGAGGACGGGAAGGTCATGCTGATGGACGGCAGCAAGGGCGGGCCGCAGTCGCCCAACGCCTGGGCGCCGGAGTTCACTTACGACGAAACCGCCGACATCTTCTATCTCTACTGGTCCTCCCGCATCGGAGACCGACAGGTACACCACTATTGCACGACACGCGACTGGCTGGAATTCTCCACCCCCGCCGTCTATTTCGACCCCGGATTCACGGCCATCGACATGACCATTCTGAAAGCGGGCGGAACATATTACGCCTACTACAAGGACGAGCGGAACGGAGAGAAGACCATCCGGTGCGCCACCTCCAAGAGCCTTGACCCGAACGTGCAACGATTTGAAGGCGACACTCCCATACTCCCTTCCAGATATATCGAGGTGGAAGGCCCCGAAGTGTTCCCCGCCCTCGGCGGAAAGAGCTGGTACCTCTACTTCGACAAGTTCAACGGCGACCGAGGGACAAGCTTCGCCCGCTGCGCCGACCCGTCGCGGCACCAATGGTATCCGGTCCCCGACGGCGAGATCCGGAATCCGACGGACGTGAAGCACGGCAGCGTGGTCATCATCTCCGAGAAGGAGCTGGAACGACTTCAGGAGCATTACCGGTAAGAGAGAGCCTCACTGAGTTTGCTACACCCACACTTTTGGCAAAAAGCCGTTTTTCGATTTCCCCGAATGAAAAAAGCGGCTTTTTATTTGCATAATCCGATACAAAGACTTACCTTTGTAGTACAGAAAAATGAGCCGCATCGGTTAGATTGGGATACTCATCAAATTATTTCTGAAAACCGAGAATGCTTCAGCCACTAATGGCGGGCCACGCCTTCGGGTAGCAGAGATGCCGGTGGATTACAAAGGTGGCGGGCGCTCAAATCTTATTAGCTCGGAGTTTTCATCACATCATCGGTGCGGCTTTTATTATAAAAAGAAGACTGTCTCAATTTGATTTGGGACAGTTTTTTTATCCCCATATCCTGAGGCTGCAGAAAACTCTCTTTGATGCTCGGTAATGGCGATTACTTATCGCCCATTTCTTTTATCAACATAGTTCATCGATTACTTCTTGAAGCGTTTTGAGTTGCTTTCCGCTTTTACGGGCTTCCTGCACATCCATCAGACCTTTCCGGATGCCCTCAAGCACTTCTTCCTTACTGATATATTCCAGCGCCTTCTCATCGCGTATGTCTTCTATCAGCTTGGAGGACAACCATTCCTTGTTCTTTAGCGGCAGCGATTGTATGGCCTGCCATAAAGATTCCATTGATATTGACGCTTTCATGTCTCAATCCTCCCATGCTTTTGGTATCTGTTCGCAAAGTTAATGATTTTCCAGCAAATAAACGAAGTTGCAAATTAAATCTGCGGTTTTTATACGCTGGATTGCAAATCCGATTGCTCCGCCTAAAAGGGGGGCTGGCCCAACAGACCTGAGGGGCCTCACATCCACGGTCTTCGACAAGGGAAGAATGCTTTTGTGGACGTGAAACCCCTCCGTCGCTTCGCGACACCTCCCCTTTCAGGCGGAGGAGTTTATTCATTCTTGCGACACCCCTGACGGGTCAGAAGTTGTAGCCCAGACGCACGGACACGTGGCTCAGCTTGTTGTCTTTCTTGACCTCGTCATCAATAGCTTCGTCCCATTCATAAGAGTTCGCGATTCTGTTGAAGTCCAAGCCATATTCGACGCCGATATTGAACTTCTTGATGTCGAACGTCACGCCGATTTGCCAGCCGGCCTGCACACGTTTCCAAGCCTCACCGTCCATGTCGTCCTCGCCGTTGTCGAACAGGTTGTAGGTTTCCTTCTCCACTTCTTCTTCGTAATACCCGTATGGATAAGTACCTACATAATTATTAAACTCGTTCCATTCGTTCTTCTCCTTTCCCATGAGGTTCACCCGCACATAGAAGCCGGTGTAAGGCTTGATGGCCAGGTTGTCGTTCACTCTCACCCCGTACACGAAGTTTACGGGAATCGTCAGCCCCATGAGCGTCTGCTTGTACTCGTCTCTACTTTCAGCTTCCACGTATTCATCCCACTCGTTGAAGTCATACTTGGCGAAAGAGAGGTTGAGCGAGGCACCCGTCTGGATGAACAAGGGGGCTTTCTTGGCCACCTTGAACGCATGTTCGTAGCCGATGGAAAAGCCGTTGTAACTCTCCGGCCAATAATCCTCGCTGTTGCTCAGGAAACTGTGGTCATACGAAAGGCGAAGCCCCTTCCAAGCCTCCACGTCGGAAGACTGCGCGAACGATGCCGTGCTTCCGGCCAACAGCACATTTTCAGAAGGCGCAAAATGACACCGTTTCCACAGATTTTCGTTCAAAAAGTCACCCATTCAGGGAAATCCGTAACACGCACCGCATTCAAAAGCCGCAAGAAAGAGGCCGAAGTGTTAAAAAGCGGAGGCGGGAAATGCTCCATACGCGCATTTCTCCGCCAAAACCGCGATTTCTTTGCGGCAAGAAATTTCCGTCTTTGCTGAAAGAAATCTTTTTCTTGCCGCAAAGCGTCCGGAAGTATGCCGCAAAACGGATTTCAGCGGGGCGGAAAGCACCGGAAATGCCAGCCTGAAGCCCCGTTTTTCATCCAGAACAAGAATCGCGCCCGACAAAAAACCGGAAGCGGAATGTCAGCGTCTCCCCGTTTTTGCTGACGCTCCGGCCTCCCTGATGCGCCAAACCTCCGCACGGCCATCGCCAAATGTAAGGAAACGGCGGAAAAGGCCGGCATTCCGCTCATCCCGCACCTGCGAAATACGCCCGTTTTTTCCCTCTCCCCGGCCAATGGACGGAAATACGCGATTCTCGCGCACGTCGCCTGACACTTTGACAATCGTGCATCTTATTCGTAAATTCACAGGATTGTAACACGTATGACACACCAAAACCCGACCTTTGCGGCAGAAAAAACCGTAAACAAAGGAAAAAAGATGAGAAAAGTTTATTTGCCCATCATGGCTGCCTTTGCAGCCCTTACGCTGGCCGCCTGCGGCGGAAAGCAAGTAGCGAACGACGGCACCGGACGCGAGACCGTGGAAATGAGCGGCGCGGGAGCCACCTTCCCCCTCCCGTTCTACACCATGACGTTTGAAAGCTACACGGAGAAGGTCGGCGACCAGGTGTCGTACGGCGGCATCGGCAGCGGCGGCGGCATCCGCAACCTGAAGGACGAAATCGTGGACTTCGCCGGGACGGACGCCTACCTGACGGACGAGGAGATGAAGGAGATGAAGCCCGTGGTACACGTGCCGACGTGCATGGGGGCCGTGGTCATCGCCTACAACCTGCCCGAAGTGAAGGGACTGAACCTCTCGGGCGAGGTCATCGCCGACATCTTCTGCGGAAAAATATCGAAATGGGACGACCCGCGCCTGAAGGAACTGAACCCCGGCGCCGCGCTGCCCGCCAAGGACATCATACAAGCCTACCGCTCGGACGGCAGCGGCACGACGTTCATCTTCACCGACTACCTGTCGAAGGTAAGCGAATCGTGGAAGAACACCTACGGCAGCGGCAAGACCGTGGACTTCCCCGTGGGGCAGGCCGCCAAAGGCAACCCGGGCGTGGCGGGCATCATCGCCCAGACGCCGTACTCCATCGGATACATCGGTTCGGAATACGCCTTCGCGCAGAAAATCCCGTATGCCAACGTGATGAACCGGCGCGGCGAGATGGTGACCCCGTCCGCCGAAAGCATCTCCGCCTCTGCCGGCGACATCCCGCAGGACACCCGCTGCTCCATCACCGACGCGGACGCGCCGGGGGCCTACCCCATCAGCTGCTTCACCTGGCTGGTGTTCTACAAGGAACAGAACTACGGCGGGCGCAGCCTGGCACAGGCGCAGGCCACGGTGAGCCTGATGAAGTACATCCTGAGCGACTCCATCCAGCAGACTACCTCTACGGTGAACTACGCGCCGCTGCCCCGGCAGGCCGTGGAACTGAGCCTGGAGAACCTGAAGCAGGTAACCTACGATGGGCAGCCCGTGTTGAAATAAGCCGACCCCAAAAACTTGAGCCATGCAAGACAGAATATTCAGAACGCTGCTGCTCCTGTCGGCCCTGCTGATTCCGGTCATCTGCTGCGGCATCATCTACTCGCTGTCGTACGACGCCTCGGCCGCCTTCGGCCACTTCGGGTTCTGGAACTTCGTGTTCTCGGACGACTGGGTGACCACGGCCGGCAAGGAAAGCTACGGGGCGCTCCCGTTCATCACGGGCACCCTGCTCACCACGCTCCTGGCCCTGCTCATCTGCATCCCCTTCTCGCTCCCCGTGGCCCTGTTCACGGGCGAATACTTCCGGGGCAAGAAGATCGCCACGGTGCTGAGCACCATCATCGACCTGCTGGCCGGCATCCCCTCCATCATCTACGGCCTCTGGGGCTTCTACGCCCTGCGTGGCATCTTCATGCACCTGGACCTCTCGCCGCAAGGCTCGGGCATCCTGACGGCCGCCTTCGTGCTGGCCATCATGATCGTGCCCTACGCCGCCTCGCTGAGCTCGGAGTTCATCAAGATGGTGCCGTCCGACCTGAAGGAAGGGGCCTACGGCCTGGGGGCCACGCGCGCCGAAGTCATCCGACGGGTCATCTTCCCCACGGCGGGGTCGGGCATCTTCTCGGCCTACATCCTGGCCATCGGCCGCGCCCTGGGCGAGACCATGACGGTGACGATGCTCATCGGGAACACCAACCAGATGCCCGACACGCTGCGCACCACGGGCAACACCATGGCCAGCATCATCGCCAACCAGTTCGGCGAGGCCGACGGCCTGAAGCTCTCGTCGCTCATCGCCATCGGACTGCTGCTGTTCCTCATCACGGCCATCATCAACATGATAGGCAAAATACTCATCCGGCGTGCGCAGCACGTGTAACCCCAAAACGGAATGGAAATGAAAACTACAGACAACAAACTGGCATTCAGAATCCTGAAGAACCGGCTGCTCTACATCACGGTGTGCGTCCTCTCGGCCATGACCGCCATCCCCCTCGTCGCCATCCTGGGCGAGGTGCTCGTCAAGGGATGGGACCAGCTGGGGTGGTCGTTCCTCACCGAAGCCACGCCCAACGCCTACAAGGCCATGGAGGCCATGGCCAGCGGCGAAAGCGTGCCGGGCGGCATCGCCAACGGCATCATCGGCACGTTCCTCATGCTCGCCCTGGCGGCCGTGGTGGCCATCCCCGTGGGCATCCTCTGCGGCATCTGCCTCTCGGAATACCGCCACAACTGGTTCGCCAAGACCGTGAGCTACCTGACCGACCTGCTGCAAGGCACGCCGTCCATCATCATCGGCATCATCACCTACATCTGGATTGTGGTGCCCACCAAGGGCTATTCGGCCTACGCCGGCAGCGTGGCCCTCTTCATCATGATGCTGCCGCTCATCATCCGCTCCACGGAGGAGACGATGAAAATCCTTCCGGCCACGCTGAAGGAAGCCGGGCTCGGGCTGGGCGGGAACTACTGGCGCGTGATGCTGAAGGTGATGCTGCCCGCCTCGTTCGGCAGCATCTTCACGGGCATCCTGCTGGCCATCTCCCGCGTGGTGGGCGAGACGGCGCCGCTGATGTTCACCACGCTGGGCAGCGCGGTCATCAGCTGGAACATGTCGAAGCCCATGTCGGCCGTTCCCCTGCTCATCTGGGAGTTCTTCAACGACCCCAACCTGCAGAGCCTCATCTGGGGAGCCTCGCTCTTCCTCCTCACTTTCGTACTTTGCCTGAACTTAATCGCAAAAAGAATCGCAAAAAAATGGAAAATATAACAGACCCCATATTGGAAATCAAAAACATCAGCATCTCCTACGACCAGAAAGTGACCGCCGTGAAGAATGTCTCGGCCGCCGTGCAGCGCAACACCATCACGGCCATCATGGGTCCCTCCGGTTGCGGAAAAAGCACGCTTCTCCGTGCCGTGAACCGGATGCACGAACTGTACAAGAACATCCAGGTGACGGGCGAAATCCTGCTCGACGGGGTGAACATCATGCAGGAACAGCCGAACGCCGTGCGCCGGAAAATCGGCATGGTGTTCCAGCGGCCCAACCCCTTCCCCACCATGAGCATCTACGACAACGTGCTGGCAGGCTACATCCTCAACGGCATACACCTGAGCAAAAGCAAGAAGGACGAGATCGTGGAACGCAACCTGAGGAACGTGTCGCTCTGGGACGAGGTGAAAGGCTCGCTCACCAAACGGGGCACTTTCCTCTCCGGCGGACAGCAGCAGCGTCTCTGCATCGCCCGCTCGCTGGCCCTGCAACCCGAGCTGCTGCTGCTCGACGAGCCGACATCGGCCCTGGACCCCATCGCCACCAAGCACGTGGAGGACCTTATCGTGAAGCTGAAGGACGAAGTGACCATCATGATTGTGACGCACAACATGTCGCAAGCCATGCGCATCTCGGACATGTCCATGTTCATGTACCTCGGCGAGCTGATTGAATATGACAAGACGGACAAGATGTTCAACGACCCGGCCGACGAGCGCACCCGTGCTTACCTGACGGGGAAGATGGGATAAGCACAAGGAACTGCTCCGCCTGAAAGGGGAGCTGGCCCGTAGGGCCTGAGGGGTTTCACATCCACGGCTTCCGACACGGGAAGTATGCTTTGTGGATGGAAAACCCCTCAGCCGCTTCGCGGCAGCTCCCCTTTCAGGCGGAGCAGTCCGTGTCTTGCTTTTTGCTACGCCCTCTTTTTTCAGTTCATGCCCCCAAGCCCCCTATGGAGCAATCTGTTTCGGCCTCCTACTCTTGGTCCTCCGCCGTCCCAGCTTCCGCCTCCACGAAATAGCGCGGGCGGCGTTTCACCTCTTTATATATCTTGCCCACATACTCCCCGATGATGCCCAACGCCATCAGGATGGAACCGCCGATGAACCAGACGGAGACCAACAACGAGGTCCATCCCGGAATCGTGTTCCCCTGGCAATACACCACCACGCCATACACGATGGCCACCACGGAAATCAGGATGAAGAGCAGGCCCAGCATGACGATGTAACGCAACGGGCGAACAGAGAACGACGTGATGCCGTCCAACGCGAAACTGACCATCTTGCCCAACGGATATTTGGACTCCCCGGCCCAACGCTCCTTGCGGTCGTAAAACACCTTGGCCGTCCTGAACCCTAAAGCCGGCACCATGCCGCGAAGGAAAAGGTTCCGCTCCGGAAAAGCCATCAACGCCTGGAGCGCACGGCGGCTCATCAGACGGAAATCTGCATGGTTGTACACCACCTCGCCGCCCAAGCCTTTCATCAGCCGGTAAAACATCTGGGCCGTATGACGCTTGAAGAACGTGTCGGTCTTCCGCTCGCGGCGCACGCCGTACACGATGTCCGCCCCGTCGCGCCAGGCCTCCACCATGTCCACGATGGAATGCACATTGTCCTGCAGGTCCGCATCGATGGACACAGCCGCCGACGCATGGCCGGCAGCCCACTCCAGTCCGGCCCAAAGTGCCTGCTGATGGCCCGCGTTGTGCGCCAGCTTCAGTCCGCCGACCCTCCGGTCGGAGGCAGCGTAGCCGCAAACCAGCTCCCACGTCCGGTCGCGGGAACCGTCGTCCACATACAGGAGCCTTCCGCTTCCAATCGTCCCCCGGACAGAAAGCTCCTCCAGTATGCCCGTCAACTGCCTCGTGGTCTCGGGCAGGACCTCCTCCTCATTATAACAAGGTACGACGATGACCAAATCCAACATATCACTTCTCCTTTCTTGTAAATACAAAACGAACCAACACGAAATTTACCGGGACGGCAATGGCATACACCGGCAGCGGCGCCCAGACCTCGGCCACCCCGGCCCACAGGAAAAAGTTCAGCAGGCCGATTTGCAGCAGATAGTTCACCGCGTGCGCCCCACACATGCCCCACAACTTGCGCCACGAAGGGGAAGTCCCGAACGTGAAATACGACGTCAGGTAGAAATTCGCCACGAAAGAAAGCACATAGGCCACCGTAAAGGCCGCGTTCGCCCCCATGAAGAGATGCAGCAGCCAGTAGAGGGCATAATGCAAGGCCGTGGCAAACACCCCGACCATCCCGAAACGCACAAACGTGGAAAACAGACGCTTGAAAGGCATCGCACCTCCGTCTTACTCCACAGCCTCCAGCCGGCGGAACCGGTAAAGGTGGTTATACCGCTTGTCGTCACAGCTGCGATGGCGGGAATCGTATACGTCCTCCAGGGCATATTCCTCCCCGTAACGTTCCACAAAGGCTTCCTCCATATCCTCGCCCATGAACACATATCCTTCCTTGCCCGGGTCGAAGCAGTCGAAAGGCACCATCCGGTCGCCTAAATAAAAGTTCACCGTAAAAGGATGCATCCGGTTGTTGGGAACCACATCGGTACGGAATGAATACAGCCGCCCTTCCGGCACGATGCGGCGCACTTCCCCGGCCACGGCCTTGTCCGACTTGACATTCAGGACCACCGGCTGATAAAAACCGTCAAGCGCCATGAATATGGTGAAAACCACCCCGATGCAGGCATAGATGATGCCATTGTCGGCCGCATTGCGCCGCTGGGTACGGAAATACCACACAGCTGCCCCGACCGGCAAGAGCACCAGCACGACGGACAAGAACGCCAGGGGGACATTCTCCAAAGCACGCATGTAGGCTACATTCTCCGCCGCATGGCGGCCTGAGAAAAGGCTTTCCGGTATCCATCCCATACGCACGGCCCCGAACACGGACAGCAACAAGACGGCCAGCACGGACAGGGTGCTGCCGAATATGCGCAAGGCATTCAGATGGCGGTGGCGCAAGAAGATGACGAACTCCGCCAGGAAATAAGCGATGAACGGATAAATCGGCAGCAGATACACGCTGCGCTTGCTCTTCGGAATGCAGTAGAACACGAAAATGATGACGATGGCCAACAAGGAATAAAGCCGCACATCGTCCATCTTACGGATATAGTCCTTGAAGCGCGACCACCAAACCTGCGGACGCAAGGCGGGCTTCCGGTAGTGAAGGAAGAACAAGGATATCAGCACCAGCAAGGTATAAGGCACATAACCGGCCACCACCGTCACCACATTGTACCATGCCGGATTCTCATGGGACGCATAGGTCATCTTGCCCATCAGGCGGTAGACATTCTCCTCCAGCACCAGTCCGAGGAAACGCTCCCCTCCCTGCTGGTAAGCCGCCCAATACCATACGGCGGGCAAAATACAGGCCAGGACCGCCACCATCAGGAACGAAAAGAAAACCCGCACGAA
Organism: uncultured Paraprevotella sp.; assembly: GCA_944320765.1. GTDB lineage: Bacteria > Bacteroidota > Bacteroidia > Bacteroidales > Bacteroidaceae > Paraprevotella. Next base: position 43,490 of record CALUIS010000006.1, on the reverse strand, counting down.
CTTTGTACCGCGAATCCAAAGGAAAACAGCCGGCACCACACAAGGCAGCGCAAGCCCCACGGGTCCTTTGGTCAATGCCGCCGCACTCAGGCACAATATACCTATCCAAGGAATGCCTTTCAACCCCTTCTCGCCCCACTTGTAAAACTGATACAAGGCAATAACCATCATGGCCGTCAGCACCATGTCCACCCGGCAGGCCACCCCGGCCCGATGCACCTCGAAATTGGTCAGCGTCAGCAAGGCCGCAAGGAAAGCGACCTCCGCCCCGCGCCTTTTGGCATAAAACACATACCCCACCAGCACCATGGCCGACAAGGCCAAAGCCGACGGCACACGCGCCGTATATTCGTTCACCGCACCCACAACAGAAGAAACCGCCGCGATGCACCAATGGAAGAAAGGCGGCTTGAAGGCCAATTCCACCCCGTTGTTCACCGGCAGGACCCAGTTGCCTTGCTGCAGCATGGAGAGAGCCACCACCGCCTCACGCGGTTCTCCCCGGGTGTGGAAATATGTTTGTCCCAAGAACAAGAACAAAGACAAGACGCACAAGGCCACCAAGGGCCAAAAATAACTTCTCTTATACATGACGCTTCCTTTCCATCCGTTAAGCCTTCCGGGCCGAAATCTTCTCCAACACATAGACCAACATGAAACCGATGAGCATCAGCACGACCCCTTCAAGGACTTCCGTGTCCGGCCAGATGTTACGCTCCGTCACGAACTCATGCCCGTTGGCCACGACACTCTCCATTTCCTTCCACGGCCAGACCTTATTCAGCGAGCCCAACATGAAGCCGGAAAGCACCGCCAGCGTGACGTTGCGCACGCGCTTCAACGCGTAGGACAGCACATGCGAGAAACTCGTGATACCCAAGATGCACCCCACGGCAAATACCCCCAGCACGACAAAATCCAAGGTCTTCACGGCTTCCATGATATAGAAGTACTTCCCCAACAGCACGAGGATGAAGCTTCCGGATATGCCCGGCAGAATCATCGCGCAAATGGCTATGGCACCGCAAACGAAGATGAACCACAGGCTGTTCGTGGTCTGGGTCGGCGTAGCCACCGTGATATAATAGGCCACCACTGCCCCCACGATGAAACCGAAAACCGTCTTCCAGTTCCATTCCTTGATGTCCTTGGATACGAACCACGTGGAGGCCAGCACCAGGCCAAAGAAAAAGGCCCATACCAGAACCGGCTCGTTGACCAACAGATAAGTAATCAGCTTGGCCAACGAGAACACGCTGATGCCAATGCCCAGAAGCAGGAAAAACAGGAAATTCCCGTTAATGGCCTTCCAGAAAGCCCCGACCTTTCCCGTCAACAACAGTTTCAGGGAACGGGGGTTGATGCTCTTGATGGAGTCAATCAACTCGTCATAGATTCCCACGATGAAAGCAATCGTGCCTCCCGAAACACCCGGCACCACATCGGCCGCCCCCATAGCCATCCCTTTCAAGGACAACAGAAGATAATCCTTCAATTTTCTTTCCATTCGAATCTTTATTTAGTCCAACCTATACAGCATGTCATTCAATGCTACAAAGTAAAACAAAAAAAGGTGTATTGGCAAGCCATACACCTTTTATCTTACAGTTTCCCTCAGGATTTTATTTCACCTTAGCCACCACGGCCTTGAACGCTTCGGGATGGTTCATGGCCAAATCGGCAAGCACCTTGCGGTTGATCTCGATGCCGGCCTTGTGCAGGGCGCCCATCAACTGGGAATATGACATACCTTCCAGACGGGCGGCGGCGTTGATACGCTGAATCCACAACGCACGGAAGTTACGCTTCTTGTTCTTGCGGTCACGGTAGGCATAAGTCAGACCTTTCTCCCAAGTGTTCTTGGCTACGGTCCACACGTTCTTACGCGCACCAAAGTAACCTCTGGTCAACTTCAAAATTTTCTTTCTTCTTGCTCTCGAAGCAACATGATTTACTGATCTTGGCATAATTTGTTTTCTTTTTGAATGTTAGCGCCATCCGTCTTTTCTCGCATTTCCTGCAACGGACGAACTTCAGGCTAAAGCATCCGGTTAATAACTTTTTTAATACTCGTGTCTCGCTTTCAATTAACGCAAACGAAGCAGGTCGCGCACTTGCTTCATGTTGTCGGTCACGACAATGCCGGTGTGCACCAGGTTTCTCTTCTGCTTCTTCGTCTTCTTCGTCAGGATGTGGCTGTGATAAGCGTGACGTCTTTTTACTTTACCTGTTCCGGTAAGAGCGAATCTTTTTTTAGCACCGGAATTAGTCTTTACTTTTGGCATTTTGTTTGATGTTTAAGTTATTGATTCAATATGTGGCAACGCATATACCAAAGCGTTACGCACGATTCTTCGTTTCAGTCCTCGCCTTCCACGCGCGGCCCCGTGTATTCCTTCGGGGCGTTGGCCTTGGGCTGGCTCCGCTCCGCTTTCTTGACTTCGGGTGCGGGTGCCGCGGCCGCCGGCTTCTTGGCCTGCACTTTCTTCGGGGCGATGAAGATGGTCATACGCTTGCCTTCCAGCACCGGCATCTGTTCCACCTTTCCATATTCTTCCAGATCGTTGGCGAAACGGAGCAACAAGACCTCGCCTTGCTCCTTGAACAGGATGCTGCGCCCCTTGAAGAACACGTATGCCTTCACCTTGTCCCCTTCGGAAAGGAATCCCTGCGCGTGTTTCAACTTGAAATTGTAGTCATGATCGTCCGTCTGCGGGCCAAAGCGGATTTCCTTCACATCTACCTTCACCTGCTTGGCTTTCATTTCTTTCTGCCGCTTCTTCTGCTGGTAGAGGAACTTGCTATAGTCTATCAGGCGGCAAACAGGAGGAACCGCGGTCGGGGAGATTTCCACCAAATCCACACCTTGGTCCTCGGCCATCTGCAAAGCCTTCGCCGTCGGCACCACCTGGGATTCTATATCATCGCCCACTATCCGGACTTCACGCACACGTATCTGCTCGTTGACACGGTATTGCTGCTTCAAATTGTCTTTCTTCATTCAAAAATGTCGTTCTCTTCTGTTTGTTGTTCCGATTCTGATACTCCAAGTTGTTAAAATCGGGTGCAAATTTAATATTTATTTGTCATACTGCGAACCTCTTCGTTGATTTTCTTCGCAAAATCCTCAAATTTCATGCTTCCTTGGTCGCCTTCGCCTTGTTTGCGCACGGAAACCGTACCGCTGGCGGCCTCTTTCTCGCCCACAACCAACATATACGGGATGCGCTTGAGTTCGTTGTCGCGTATCTTGCGGCCAATCTTCTCATTGCGGTCGTCCACCACGGCACGCACGTCCTGCTCGTCGAAATAGGCGCAAAGCTGCTTGGCGTAGTCGTTGAACTTCTCCGAAATCGGCAGGATGGCCACCTGGTCGGGGGTCAGCCACAAGGGGAAATGACCGGCCGTATGCTCGATAAGCACGGCGCAGAAGCGTTCCATCGAACCGAACGGCGCACGGTGAATCATCACCGGACGGTGCTTCTGGTTGTCCTCGCCCGTGTATTCCAGCTTGAAACGCTCCGGCAAGTTGTAGTCCACTTGGATTGTACCCAACTGCCAGCGGCGGCCCAACGCGTCCTTCACCATGAAGTCGAGCTTCGGCCCGTAGAAAGCGGCCTCGCCATATTCCACCTTGGCTTTCAGCCCCTTCTCCTTGCAGGCTTCCACGATGGCCTCCTCTGCCTCGGCCCAGACCTCGTCCGAACCGATGTACTTCTCCTTGTCGTTGGGGTCGCGCAAGGAAATCTGGGCCTCGAAGTTCTCGAAGTTCAAGGCACTGAAGATGATTTGGATAATCTCCATCACCCGGATGAACTCGTCCTTCACCTGGTCCGGGCGGCAGAAGATGTGCGCGTCATCCTGCGTGAAGCTGCGCACACGGGTCAGTCCGTGCAGCTCGCCGCTCTGTTCATAGCGGTACACCGTTCCGAACTCCGCGATGCGCAAAGGCAGGTCCTTGTACGAACGGGGCTTCCAGGCATAAATCTCACAGTGGTGCGGGCAGTTCATCGGTTTCAGCATATACTCCTCGCCTTCCTCCGGCGTATGGATGGGCTGGAAGGAATCCTTTCCGTAGTGGGCATAATGGCCGGATGTCACGTAAAGGTTCTTCCCCCCGATGTGCGGCGTGATGACCTGCTGGTAACCGTAACGCTTCTGTATCTTCTTCAGGAAGTCCTCCAGACGGAGACGGAGCGCCGTGCCTTTCGGCAGCCAGATGGGCAACCCCTTTCCTACCCGTTCGGAGAACATGAACAACTCCATTTCCTTCCCGATTTTGCGGTGGTCGCGCTTCTTGGCCTCTTCCAACAAGGCCAGATATTCGTCCAGCATCTTCTTCTTGGGGAAAGAGATGGCGTAGACACGGGTCATCTGCGGACGTTTCTCGTCACCGCGCCAATAGGCGGAAGAGACGGCCGTCACCTTCACGGCCTTGATGACACCCGTATTCACCAAATGCGGGCCACGGCACAAGTCCGTGAAAGCCCCCTGGGTATACGTGCTGATATGCCCGTCTTCCAAATCCTCAATCAACTCATTCTTATAGGTCTGCCCCCGCTCGCCGAAGAACTTCAGCGCGTCGGCCTTAGAAATGTCGGCACGCACCACAGCCTCCTTGCGCTGGGCCAGCTCGAGCATCTTCTTCTCGATATCCGCAAAGTCGCCCTCGCGGATGACCGTACCGGCCGGCGGCATCACATCGTAATAAAAACCGTTCTCTATGGCCGGGCCGATGCCGAACTGTATGCCCGGATAGAGTTCCTGCATGGCTTCCGCCATCAGGTGGGCGGACGTGTGCCAGAAGGCGTGCTTGCCTTCCGCGTCATCCCACTTGTACAGCACGATGGATGCGTCCTCTTGAATCGGACGGTTCAGCTCCACCGTCTCGCCGTTCACGCCACATGCCAGCACCTCTTGTGCCAGCTTTTGAGAAATACTCTCTGCAATCTGCAGTCCCGTCACGCCAGTCTCATACTCGCGCACCGAGCCATCAGGAAAAGTTATCTTTACCATGGTCTTATGTAATTGTCTCGTTTCAAGGTTGCAAAAATAGCTATTTTTCATGAGACAGAAGCACAAACCCATAAAAAATTGCCGGAAAGATTCTTCCGTCTTCCCGCCTTCCCCTCCCGCCCTCCTATAATAAATAACGGGACGGGGAGAAACTGCACATTTTTCCGGTTATGAACCGTTATGAACTTGCACGGTTCGCGGACTATTTCGTATTTTTGTGAAAAAAAGAAGAACAACCTTAAAAGACAGAGAATATGAAGAATTTGAAAAACAATCTTGCCCTGCTCTTCGCCGCATGTACATTATGCGCCTGCTCTTCCGGCGAAGACGAACAGACGGTGGTTCCCGGGCCGTCCGCACAACCGGACAAACTACCTATCCGCATCAGCACAGTGATGGACAAAGACGCTTTCAAGCGTGCCACGGACTACGCCTTCGAGGCGGGAGACAGGATTGGCCTCTTCGTGGTGAACCGCAACGAAGACGGGTCGGCCACCTCCCTGCAAACGGCTGGCAACCACGTGGACAACATGGGCTTCACCTACAGCGGCACCTGGACGCCAGACACCCCCGTCTATTGGCAGGACGAACGGACACACGCCGACTTCTACCTCTATTATCCCTACACCGCCACCCTCACTGACGTGACAGCCATGCCTTTCAGCGTCAACGCCGACCAAAGCACGGAAGCCGCCTACAAGGCCGGCGACCTGATGACCGGCTCCACCACGAACGTGGCACCCACGGAGGATGCCGTCAGCATCACGGCCCGCCACGCCTTAAGCCAAATGGCCATCACACTCGTACCCGGAAACGGATTCACCCAGGAGAGCCTGGACGCTGCCGAAGTGGAGGTGAGAATCAATAACCTTAAAACCCATGCTTTGATGAATCTTGCCACGGCGAGCGTCACGGCCACGGGCGAAGCCCAGACTGTGACGCCGCTGCTGGCGGATGGGGAATACAAGGCACTCGTCGTGCCGCAAAGCGTGGAAGAAGGCAACCTGATTACCGTCACCGTGGACGGGCGCGACTTCAACCTGGCCAAAGCCTTCACTTTCGAGGGCGGCAACCGCTACCGCTTCACCGTCGTGCTGAGCAAGACCAGCAGCGGCATCAATGTCAGCATCGACCAATGGGAAGACGACGGCGTCGACCATGGAGGCACCGCGGAATGAGGCTATATATAATAAGGTATATGTCCTTCCCTGATTCAACCCTTAAAAACGTTTGATTATGAAAACCAACCAATACATATACACCTGCCTGCTGTCGGGACTGATGACGCTTGCCGGATGCCAGGACGAGGTGTTCAACGACGGGACGGCCGCCGGGCTGGCCGACCGCATCCAGCTTTCCGGCGAGATTGACCAGCTGGCCGGGAAGCGCGTGAACGACAACGGATTCTGCGATGGCGACGTCATGGGAGTCTACATCGTGGACTACAACGGCAACGAGCCGGGTGCGCTCCAGCTCACGGGCAACCGGGGCGACAACGTGCGCCACACCTTCGACGAGACGGCCTACGCCTGGAACTCGGCATACGACATCTACTGGAAAGACAGGCATACGCACATCGACATCTACGGCTACTACCCCTTCGACTCCCCCGAAAGCATCGAGTCCTACGACTTCACGGTGCAGCGCGACCAAAGCACGGAGAGCGAGGACGGGGAGATGGGCGGCTACGAGGCCAGCGACTTCCTGTGGGGCAAAGTGGCCGACGTGGCCCCCACCACCGAGGTCATCCGCCTGCCCATGCAGCACCGCATGGCCAACGCCCGCGTGACCCTCGTGGAAGGTGAAGGCTTCGCCGCAGGCGAATGGTTGAAGACCGAAAAAACCGTGTTGGCCACCAACCTGGTGCGCGAGGCCACCATCAACCTGACCGACGGCAGGGTGACCCCGGCGGGCGAAGTGGAAGAGACGGCCACCATCCCCAGCCGCAACGGCGATGAATGGCGGGCCATCGTGGTGCCGCAGACCGTGCCGAAAGACACCATGCTGTTCAGCATCACCATAGGCGGCATACCTTACAAGTTCTCCAAGGCGGGGGACTTCACGACCTACCTGGCCGGCAAGATGACCAACTTCTCCATCCGCGTGGACAAGAAGGAAAGCACGGGGAAATACACCCTGACGCTCATCAGCGAGAGCATCACGCCATGGGAAAGCGACCTCGTGAGCCACGATGCCGACAGCCGGCAGTATATCGTCATCAATTCCACCGCCGGACACCTGAAAGACTCCATCATCGCGGCCCACAAGGACTACACGCAGGTGAAAAACTTAAAAATAACTGGGCGAATAAACACCAAGGACTTCTATTTTATGCGCGACTCCATGGATATGCTCCAGTCGCTCAATCTGAAGGACGTACGTGTCAACGGTTCCTTCGGCTATCAGCCTTGGTTCAGTGGCGATGCAAGCCGTGATGACATAGAACGTGATGATATTATTCCCCAAAGTGCCTTTGATGAAAAAAAATCGTTGCTCCGTGTTGTCTTGCCGGACACACTGACGGGTATAGGTGAGCGTGCTTTCCGGAATTGTGTAAACCTCACGGGATCGATTATTATTCCCGAAGGTGTCACCCGCATCGGCTCCAGCGCATTTCTTTGGTGTACCTCCCTTACTGGCACATTGTCTTTGCCCAGTACACTTGAATACATTGGCGGCGGTGGAGCCGTGGACATCCACGGGGCTTTCTGCGAATGCCATTTCTCCTGTGAGTTGAAACTCCCCAACAACCTAAAATATATCGGACATAACGCATTCAATTCGAATGACGGCTATTACGGCAACCTCATTCTTCCCGAGAAGCTTGAATTCATCGGAGACGGAGCATTTGGAGGAGACCATAACTTAACCGGAAATCTGACAATTCCACAAGGAGTAACTTCTATTTCCCAAGGTGCGTTCTCCAATACCGGACTGAATGGTACACTCCAACTGCATGATGGCATAACGGGCATCCAATCCGGAGCTTTCCAAGGCAGCCCACTCAAGGGCGAGTTGGTACTTCCGAAAAATCTGACCACACTCGGGTCTAGTGCGTTTGAAGGTTGTGACTTCTCCGGCGAGTTACAACTTCCAAAAGACATTGCCTCCATCGGCAACAATGCATTCGCAGGAAACTGGCGTCTTATGGGTACAGTAGAATTTCCTGAAGGGTTGCAGACTATCGGTTCTAACGCATTCTCCGAATGCCGTAGCTTGGAAGGCTTGGTATTCTCCGAAAGCATAGAAAACATACAAAGCGGCGCTTTTAACAACTGTTTCGGCATCGGCGCCATTGTTTGTAAGGGTGAAATGCCTGCACGCGTGGAATCCAGTGCCTTCAACGGCGTGGCCAAAGACAACTTCACCCTCGAAGTGCCAGAACCGGCCATCGCGCAATACCAGGCCGCTTCGGGCTGGAACGAGTTCAAGCGCATCGCCGCCCACCACGAGCTGGTGTGCCGCCCGTCCGTGGCCTGCGCCCTGAACACGGAACACAAGCAGACGCTCGTCGTGGATGCCGAAGGCGAATGGGAAGTGGAGAGCATGCCCACGTGGTGCGAGCTGTCGCAGACCAGCGGCGGCGACAAGACGGAAGTGACGCTCACCATCAAGGCCATGGCGCAAGGCTCGGCCGACCGCACGGGCGAAATCGTGTTCAAACTGAAGAACGAGGAATACACGCACAAATGCACTGTCACACAGTATGATTACGAATACGGCGAGGACGAGTGGCTGACGCTGCAGAAGGCCACACGCGGCAACACGGGCGGCATCAACATCGTCATCCTCGGCGACGGCTACGACGCGGAGAACATCTCGGAAGGCGACTATCTGGCCCAGATGCAGCAGGAAGTGGAATACTTCTTCGGCATCGAGCCTTACACGACCTACCGCGACTACTTCAACGTCTATACGGCCTTCCCGCTCTCCACCGAAACGGGCGTGGGCACGGTGAACACCATCCGCTACAACCGCTTCAACACCACCTACACCGGCGGCGTGGGCCTGCGGGCGGACTACGACGAGATTTTCGAGTATGCACTCAACGCGCCCACCGTGACGCAGCAGAACCTGAACCAGACGCTCATCATCATCGTACCCAACAGCACCGACTACGGAGGCATCTGCCAGATGTGGGAGGACGGTTCGGCCATCGCCTTCTGCCCGCAAAGCACCTACGGCTACCCGCTCGACTCGCGCGGCGTCATCCAGCATGAGGCCGGCGGACACGGGTTCGGCAAGCTGGGCGACGAGTACATCTACCACAACGAGTTCATCGACTTCTGCCAGTGCACCTGTTGCGGGCATGTCCTTGAGTTCAACTGGGCGAAAGGACTGGGTTGGTACGACAACCTGTCGCTCACGGGCAAGATGCACGAGGTACCCTGGAGCCACCTCATCTTCGACGACCGCTACAGCGACATCGTGGACATCTACGAGGGCGGCTTCATGCACAACCGCGGCGTGTTCCGCTCGGAGCAGAATTCCTGCATGAACAACGACATCCCGTATTACAGCACCATCAGCCGCGAGAGCATCGTGAAGCGCATCAAACGTTACGCCGGAGAGACCTACTCCTTCGAGGAATTCGTGACCAACGACAAGCGCGAGGCCGGCGTGCTGACGCGAAGCGCGGACACCTACGTGGACAGCCGCACCCTGAACGGCTTCCAGATGCCGCCGAAGATTCACAAAGGCAGCCCGCTGAAAGGAAGCCGGCGATAAGGAAAGAAACGGTTTAACGAAATAAAAGACAGAAAAAATGAGAAAAGATATAATAAAATCCGTAATTTTGGCGTTGGCAACCCTATGGATGGGGGCATGCACCCAAGAGGAAGCCGTTGTGCCGGAAAAAGACATCCCAACGGATGTCCGGCATACGCCCATGACTTTCTCCGTGGTGCATCCGGCCCAACGCACCCGAGTGGCCAACGATGCCTTCGAGAACGGCGACCAAATCGGAGTGTTCGTCCACGCCACGGGCACACCGTTGGAAATCGGAGGCAACCTGGTGAACAATGAAGTTCTGACGTGCAACAGCGGGGACTGGACCGCCTCGCGTCCGCTCTATTGGGACGAAGGCACGTTCAACGCCTGCGCCTACTATCCTTACATGACGCCCGTCAGTTCCATCGAGAACCTGCCCTTCAGTGTCAGCACCGATCAGGAGGGCAACGATGCCGGCGGCATGGACGGCTATGAGGCCAGCGATTTCCTCTACGCCCGGACGGAAGGGGTGAGCGCGTCGGACGCGCCCGTCACCCTGACGTTCCGCCACATCATGAGCAAGCTCACGATACGCCTTATCAAGGGAGAGGACTTCGAGGGCGACATGCCCACCGATGCCGAAGTGTACGTGCATAACACCGTACCCTCGGCCACCATCGACCTCAACGCCGGCGTGGCTACACGCTATGTGCGCGGCACCGGTGCCACCATCCGGGCGCGGCAAGAAAGCGACTTCATCTTCTCGGCCATCGTCGTGCCGCAACGTGTGGACAACCGCGTGCCGCTGGTGGAGGTCGTCATGAAAGGCGTGTCCTACATGTTCGAGAGCCGCTTCCAGTTCAAGCCCGGCGTGGAACATCTGGTGAACATGGTCATCTCAGACAATCCGGACCAAGTGAAAATCGAAATCGGAGGAGAGATACAAGACTGGCAATAATATAATATGATAAAAACGGCAATCTACGTCTTATCGGCCTTGACGCTGATATTGGGGGGCGTGGCGGCAGCCTTATGGCTGGTGCCCGCCCCTGACGGCGATATGGGCCAAAGCACTGGATTCGGCCTCTACGAGGACCGCGAACTGGTCCGGAAAACGGATCCGCAAGGCCGCACACACTACGTCGTGGAGGACGGGAATGGACACAAACTTTTCCATATCCCCGTGCGGGACTGCCTGCTCGACACACGCTTCCGCGACGGACGGCTGCGTTTCCGCGAGAACGCCACAGGACGGACAGGCCACATCGACAAGGACGGCATGGTGGCTTTCGATTCTCCGGAAGTACCCGCCAGTCCGGAACAATCCCAACGCGAACGGACGGAAATCGCTCCTGCCGCCAACGAGCAAAAAGCCGACAAGACACCAGCCCCCAGCCACGCTCCCGCCACACCTTCCTACAAACTGGATGACAACGCCCTGCGCCAACTGCACGCGGACAACCCGTTCTACAAGGAAGCGGCCCGCATCCTGTCGGGCAAACTGGACGTGGACGATGCCGAGAGGCGGCGCGTCATCCTGAACTATTGCGAACATTTCCGTACAGCCTACACCACGAAAGACCTCGACTTTCTGCGCCAGATATTCAGCGAGAAAGCCCTGATTATCGTGGGCAATGTGGTGAAGACCGCCCCGGAACAAGAGGGATTCACGGCAGGACAGCGCGTGGAATACTACCTCCGCACAAAAGGCGAATACCTGGACCGGCTGTCCCGCGCCTTTTCCGCCAGCCGGAAAATCAACGTGAAGTTCTCGGACTTCCGCATCCTGCGCCATCCCACGATGGACGGCATCTACGGTGTCAGCCTGCGGCAACGATACAGCAGCGACCAGTATTCGGACGACGGGTGGCTGTTCCTGCTATGGGACTTCCGCAATGAAGCCATGCCGCTCGTCCATGTCCGGACCTGGCAACCAGCCACGGAAATACACCATGCGGATGAAATCATCAACATGAGCGACTTCAACCTGAAATGACCATGCGACAGACAAGGACCATCTTCTATCTGACGGTGCTATGGCTTCTGGCAACCGCAGCAAACGCTACCGGAAATTTCCACCGGAGCAAAGCCGTCGTGGCCTCTCTGGCGAATGACTCGTCCGTGACGGACTTCAAAGTGGCGGGATTCAGGACCCTGCCCACCGATGTCAGCGCGTTCATCACCCCCGTACGCGACCTGAACGGCGACGCTTGCGCCCTGGTGAAAGTGGTGGCCCCGCACGAATTCGCCTTCTCCTCCCCACTTGGCATCGTAAAGCGGCAGGACGAAGTGGGCGAAATCTGGCTCTACCTGCCGCGCCTCACCAAACTGCTGACCCTCAAGCACCCCCAATGGGGCGTGCTGAGGGACTACCGTTTTCCCCGCCCACTTGAGAGCCACATGGTCTACGAGCTGAAGGTAGAAGTGCCACGGCCTGAACCGATGCTCAAACGGGACACCGTCTTCTTCACCCAGACGGTGACCGACACCGTAGTGGTGAGAACGGGCAAACCCAAACTGCCTCTGGGCATACACACCCTGCTCACCGCATCCTTCCACAACCGGGGTTCCTCGTGGGGCGTGATGTTCAGCCTGCACAAGCGCCATGGCTTCTACGTACACGGGCAAACCGATTTCCGCCGCATCGGTCCGACCGTGCAGACTTGTGACAAGGAAGGCTTCCTGCCGGGAAGCGACATCAAGCCCTATTATACCGGAAAGACCCGCCGTGCCAGCTATGCCGCCACGGCGGGAGTCACCCATAGGCTGTGGCCTTGGCTCGACGTGTTCTACGGGGCGGGCTACGGACGTTCCTCCGTGGCATGGCAACTGGCCGACAGCGAAGGCGGAGGATATGTCCTGAACAACGGGTACTCATGCAAGGGCATAGCGGCGGAAGCCGGACTGATATGCTCTGTCAGACGGTTCGCCCTGTCCGCCTCGGCCCTGACCATAACGGGCCGACAATGGCAAATAGGAATAGGCGTAGGAATAAGATTAGGAAAAAAGAAGAATTAGGTCTATGCGCAAACTCATCACGATATTCACCGTCCTCCTTGTTCTGGCGGCTTGCAGCGAAAAGGACAAGCCCGACAACTTCGAACCTCAGCTTCATATCGGCGAGGTGCAAGACATCACACGTACCGAGGCTACCGTAACCGGCAATATCATCGTATTCGGCAACACTCCCCTGCCGGAACTGACGTTCGTCTACACTCCGGGAAACGGCACGAGCCTTTCTACGCCGGCCGTGACACCGGACGCGGACGGACACGTGTCGGCCCGGCTGACCGGACTGAAGGCCGGAACTCCGTACTCCGTTTGCCTGCAAGCCGACAACGGACGGGTGACACTGGCCAGCGACACCTTGAACTTCGTGACCCAACCCGAAGAAATACCACAGCTCCATGTCAGCCCCGCCACCGACATCACCCGCACGGAAGCCACCCTGTCCGGCCTTATCGTAAAGGAAGAAGAAACTCCCATGCCGGATTTGAGATTCGCGTACCTCCGGCGGGGTGAGACGGAACCCGCCATACAAGCGGTGGAACCCGATGACGAGAACCGCGTGTCGGTGCGGCTCGCCGGGCTGAAGGCAGGCACATCGTACGACTTCTTCCTGCAAGGCCTCCACAAAGACACCATCCTGAGCAGCGACACACTGACCTTCACCACCCTGCCAGAAGATATCCCCCAACTATACGTCAGCGCAGCCACCGACATCACCCGGACCGAAGCTGTCCTCACGGGCAGCGTCATGAAAGAAGAAGAAACTCCCATGCCGGATTTAAGATTCGTGTATCTCCGGCGGGGCGACACGGAACCCGCCATACAAGCGGTGGAACCCGATGAAGAGAACCGGGTGTCGATGCGACTCACCGGGCTGAAGGCAGGCACATCGTACGACTTCTTCCTGCAAGGCCTTCACAAAGACACCATCCTGAGCAGCGACACACTGACCTTCACCACCCTGCCAGACGAAATCCCCACCATGGGACAATCCGCCCTGCTCAGCCTCGGACCGGTAAGCGCCATCGTAAGCTATGAAATACTGAGCGAAGGCAGCGAAAAGGTTACAGAGTCGGGCTGCTACGTCCGCCTGCTTCCGTCGGGGCAACCCCAAAAAGTACCAGCCTCCGGCACGACCTATACGGGAACAATCCAATTGCATGTAAGTGGGCTTGAACGCAACTCCACCTACCAAATCCAACCGTATGCCACCAGCAAAGTGGGAGAAGCGAAAGGAGAGATCCTGGAATTCACCACCAGCGACGCCGTCATTTGGGAAGAACCAGGCGGACTGTCCGCACTGCTGGGCGAAGACTTGTTCCGGTTTACCACCCTGTCCTTCGCCGGCCCGATGAACGGCGACGACCTGCGTCTGCTCCGCCAAATGATGGGACGGAACGCCGACGGCTCCGCCACCAACGGCCAACTGTCGCACGTGGACCTCACGGATGCCGACATCGTCAGCGGAGGAGAAAGCTATGACAATGCGCACTACTCCAAAGACAACGTCGTGGGACAAGGGCTGTTTGCCGGTTGCGACCGGCTCGAAGAAGTGGTTCTGCCCAATTCGGCCACCGTGATTGAGAAAGACGCGTTCCTCAACTGCAGCTCGCTCACGCGGCTGGACCTTCCTCTCTATACAGAAGAAGTGACCCCCTCTGACGGATGCACCCGGCTGACCGGAATCAGCATCCCCGCAACCAATACGCATTATCAGAGTATCGACGGCGTGCTGTTCAACGCCGACGCGTCGGAAATCGTTTGGTTTCCCATGGGCAAGAGCGGCGACTACACCCTCCCGTCCTCCATCACCTCCATCGGAGACCACGCCTTCAGCCGCTGCCACATCACGAAATTTACCTTTCCCGAAGGATTCAAGGAACTGGGGCAAGGCGCGTTTTACGGCAGCGAGGTGGAAGAAGTCATCACGCCCTCCACACTCCGACTGATACCGACCGCCGCCTTCCAGTCCTGCCCGCAACTAAAGACCGTACGGCTCGGCAGCGGTACGGAACTCATTTCGGACTATGCATTCGACGGCTGCCCGCTGGAACATATCTACATCGAAGCACCCTATCCACCGGTGTGCAACGCGGACGCGTTCAGCACATCGTACACCGCATTATTCTCAGAATGCACCTTGCACGTCCCCGCAGGCAGGACCGGCATGTACAAGGCTGATGCCACGTGGGGGCAATTCGAACATATCACAGAAACAGGAACAAAATGAATACACCGGAAACAGAAGAACTAAAATCACTTGTCGAAACCCAGTACGGCCGTGTGCTGAACACGACGACCGACTTTGAGGAATTCTCCCTGCACATGAGTCTGAAAACAGGCAAAAACTTGTCGTCCTCCACGCTGAAACGCCTATGGGACTACGTAGGCGACAGCCACAAGCCACGCATCGGCACGCTGGACATCCTTTCACAGTATATCGGACACAAAGACTACGCCTCCTTCAAGACATGGCTGAAAACCAGCGTGAAATATAATTCGTCCTTCTTCAACGCCAGCCAACTGACCAGCAACGAACTGAAACCGGGCATGGTCGTCGAAATAGGCTGGAGCCCCAACCGGCGCTTATGCCTCCGGTATCTCGGCGACAGCTTGTACGAAGTGACCGAATCGGACAACAGCAAGCTCCTGCCGGGCGACCGCTTCGTGGCCGGCTGTTTCATCAAAAGCTATCCGCTCTACCTTCCCTACATCGAGCGCAACGGAGAACACACCGCCTCGTTCGTGGCCGGAAGGAACGGCGGACTGACCGTCATCAACATCATCAAATAATGGAAACCACAGATTACCCCAGCCACACACCGGACGAAACCTCGGGCTATGTGAACCGCCTTGATGACGAAATGGATGCGGTTTCCGGCATACAAGTGCAAAACGGATTCCGAATCCTGCAGGAATTCTATGTCTCGCCCCACGGGCACACCCGCTTGCTCTATGCGTCAAGATATGGAAAGACGTACGTCCTCAAATGCCTCAAGAGCGACTATCTCTACACCCCACTCTACCGGCAGGCACTGACCAAAGAATTTGAAATCGGACTACAGCTCGACCACCCCTACATCTGCCGCACCATCAGCATGGAAGAGACAGACAGTCTCGGGCCGGCCATCGTACTGGAACGTATAGACGGCTGCACACTGAAGGAACTCATGGAGCAAGGCAACCTGACGAAACCCCTTGCCCGCAAGCTGGCGGGACAAATCACCGAAGCCATCGGCTATATGCACAGCAAACAAATCATCCACCGCGACCTGAAACCCTCGAACATCATGGTCACCCACAACGGGCACGACGTGAAGCTGATAGATTTCAGTCTGGCGGACAGCGATGCCTTCAACGTACTGAAACAACCTGCCGGAACCTCGGGATACATTGCTCCGGAACAGCTTCTTCCCGGAGCGAAAGCCGACGTGCGGGCCGACATTTATTCCCTGGGCATGGTGATGAAAGATATGGCCCAAGCCACGGGCGACCGGCAGATGAAACACATTGCCGCCCTATGCACACACCGCAATGCGAACCAACGGCCGACAAACGTGACCCGCCTGAAAACTATCGGCCGGCACTACTGGAAACAAATACAAGTGCTGATTCTCCTGTCCCTCCTCGCCGCACTCTCCTGCCTTCTGGCCGCCATGGCCTGGCAAGAGCGGCACACAAGGCTTCAAGAATCCAAGGAGGCCGGACAAATCCAAACGGACGGCAACCGGGCGGCGGACTACGAAACCTGGCCGGCCCAGCCATAAGCAAACCTCACTCTTGTCCCGCCGTATCCTTCCCCTCCTCCGGCAAGGCCCTGTCGCGGTACCGCTTTATCAGATTGTAAGCCTTGTACAACCCCAGTTCACCGGCCCGGCTCAAGTCTGAAATCGCCGCGTCATAGTTCCCGGAATGGATATAAGCCACGCCCCGGTTGTAATAAGCCTCCGCATAATCGGCATAAAGCCCGATAGCTTCCGTGTAGGCGTCTATAGCTTCAGGCCAAGCGTTCATCCGCATGTAGATATTGCCTTTATTGTAATAGCCGCCGGCAAAACCGGGTTTCAGGGACAGCACACGGTCACAATCGTCCAAGACAGCCTGCCAGGCCACACGGGCTTCTCCGGATTTCCAAGCCGCACCGCCAGGCTGCGTCTCCCCCTGCTTTTCCATAGGACGGGGCTTCCGCTCCTTCATACGCACCTGCATCCTCACATACCAGGCAAAGACATTGGAACTGTCCAAGGCTACAGCCTTGTCCGCATCCGTCAAAGCCTTCTCAAAGTCCTGCACCAGATATTCATCCATGGCACGGGCCAAATACAACAAGGCGTTATCAGGCTGCCGGGCAATCTTGTCGGACAAAGAACGAATGGAAGCCAAATGCCTTTGTATGCGCGCCTCGTCCAAGGTCTCCCCACCATGCGCCAAGACCAAATTCCCCGGCAAGATTCCCGAACGGTTCAAGCGTTCAAGGTCCGCGTCATACATTCTATACAGACACTCGCCCCGTCCGGCATAATAGGTCAATGCCAAATCCCGTTCCGGGGCCAGCTCCGTTCTGCGGTTCTGCACTTTTCCCCTATATTCGTTTTCATATTCCGGAACTTCGCTTTCTTCCGTGTCGGCTTCCACCAGTTTGTTGTAATCCTCCATCGAACGGTCGCTCACCTTGCGGGTGGTTTTCGTACCCTGAGGCTTCTGTCCGCCATACCGCTGTTCCATTTGCGCCTTCAAGACCTTGAACTCATCCAGTTCCGCCCCTTTCGTATCCCCCATCTTGCGGCGGACCTCAGCCCGGAACTGATAGCCTGTCCAGAAATTAGGAAACTCCTTGATGACCGCATTGATGTCGCGGACAGCCCCGCGCAGGTCACCCGTATTGTTCAACATCAAAGCCCGGTTGAACAAGGCAATCATATTGTCCGGCTCCAACCGGAGTACAAAATTGAAATCCTCGATGGCACGGTTGTCATCCCCCACTTGCGCCCGGAGCAACCCTCGGTTGAAATGCCCGATGTAGTTGGCTGAATCCAGTTCCAATGCCGTATCATAGTCGTCCATCGCCCCGCGAAGATTGCGCTGATGATAGCGCATCAAGGCCCGGTTGATATAATGCCCCGCCTCACGCGGCATCTGCCGTATGGTATTGTCCATGGCCTCCTCGGCCAACTTGTATTCTCCCCGTTGGGCATATACCGAAGCCCGCATGTTCCAAGCCTGTCCTTCGTATGGATTGATTTCCAAAGCCCGGTCGATGCTCTTCATGGCCTCCACCGTATCCTTTTGGGCGAAATAGGCCTGCGCCTTCATCGTATAAAGCGAGGCTTTCTGAGGCCAGTAATGCAACATGCGGTCCACGCATTCCACGGCCTTGCCATAGTCCTTCAATTCCAGGTAACACAACGTCATGTTATGTAACGCGCTCTCATTCTCCGGCTCTATCTCAAGCAGTTTCCCGTAATCCGCGACAGCATCCGCGTAACGCTCCAGATTGATCCGGCACAAACCGCGCAGCTCATAATTGTCAGGTAGAAAAGGATTGCGTTCTATCGCCTCCCCGCAATCCGCCTCCGCCCCGGTATAGTCCTCCAGATAAAACTTGGCCAATGCACGGTAAAAATACGGTTCCGGCAAATACGGCTTGGCCGAAATCACCATGTTGAACCGCTGGATGGAAAGTACATAATCTTCATAATAGAGCGCGTTGCGCCCCATGAGCATCATCCGGTCGGTGTTGATTTGAGCCGCCGCCGGCATCGCCATAAGACAAGACAGAAGAAAAAATACTTTCCCGAACCGGTTCATTATTGCTTTTTAGTCTTGACCTTATAGGTGCAACGGAAATCGCCTTTCAGCAAATTGCCGAGCTTTCCTTTAATCATCTGCTTGCGCAGCATGGAAAGGCGGTCTATAAACATCTTGCCGTCCAAGTGGTCGAACTCATGCTGCATGACACGAGCCAGATAACCCTCCACCCACTCGTCATGAGGCTGGAAATCCTCATCCAGGTAAGTCACATGAATACGTTTGGGACGCCGCACCGGCTCATGGATGCCCGGCAGGCTCAGGCAGCCTTCCTCCATGGACTCCGTCTCTGTATCATCATATTCCACGATATGAGGATTGATGAAAGCATGAACAAAACCTTTGTATTCGGGCAGGTCGTCCGAAATCAGATCCAGGTTAATGACCACCAGGCGGATGGCAAGCCCCACCTGCGGAGCCGCCAATCCGATGCCATCGGAACGCTCCAGCGTCTCGTACATGTTTTCAATCAAAGCACCCAACTCCGGATAGTCCGGAGCAATGTCTTCGGCCACCTTTCTCAACACCGGCTGGCCATACGTATAAATCGGCAAAACCATCTTCTTGTTTACTTTTCTATCGTCTACCATTACATTTTATTCATGCGGGACTCCATCCATCCTTGCAGGATTATCGTCGCACTGATTTCATCCACCAAAGCCTTGTCCTGACGGGCCTTCTTCCGAAGCCCTCCTTCCAACATGGCCTGATGTGCCAGGACGGACGTGAAACGCTCGTCAAAGAACTCCACCGGAATCTCCGGCATCACCTTGCGCAGGCGGTTCACGAAAGCCCGCACCCGCGCCATATTCTCCGAATCCGCCCCGTTGGCCTGCCTCGGAAGCCCCACCACGATGCGTTCCACACTCTCGCGCCGGACATAATCCTGAAGGTAATCCACGACCGAAGCGGTCGCCACGGTCGTCAATCCGTTGGCAATCAACTGCAAAGGGTCCGTCACCGCGATACCCGTCCGCTTTCGTCCGTAGTCTATGGATAAAATCCTGCCCATCTGAGCCGCAAAATTAATGAAAACCAATGAAAAAAGCGTGGAGGCAATGACAAATAAATCTTAATAACCTCCCCGGCATGGAAACACGACGCACGGGAACAGACCATCCGGCCGTCCCCGTGCGACTGCTTATTCCATATTATGTTCTGAACCTATCACTTGGACAAAAGCAGCCACGCATCAGGATAAGTGGCGCGCAACACATCGCGGGACTGTACGGCGGCCGCCTTGTCGTCGAATGTGGAGGCCACCACGCGGTACATGTTCTTCTCGCCGTTGTAAGCCACTTGGGCGTTGTATCCAGCATTGGCCAGCGTCTTCTGCAGCCCCTCGGCATTCGCCTTCAGGCTGAAGCTTCCGCATACGACACTGTATGCCTTCAATCCACTGCCCGAAACGACCGTCACGTTCTCCGGCTGCACTTTCACCGTATTCACGTCCACAGGCGTCGTGGTCGCCGCGGCCGGAGGAGTCACCGGAGTCACTTCCACTTGTGTCGCAGGCTGAGTCTGCACCGGCTCCTGCTCCGCAGCCACCACTTGCTGCTGCTTGGCCTTTTCATACGCCTTTTTATAAGCACTTTCCGAAGACTTGCAAGAGGTCATGGCAAAAGCCACACTCAACCCCAATCCCATCACAAAAAACTTTTTCATACTTCTTTTTACTCTATATTATTATATAAGATTCCCAATTCACATGGCATCCGTCACACGGCTCCCCTCATTCCATCCGGCCCACATTAAGAGACAAAGGTACATATTATTTATATAAGGGGGAAAGGGCCACACAAAAAAAAGGTTAAATCAACGCGGCAAAAAAAATATTCAAAAAAAAGCAGCAAACATGAGGATAGTTTCAAAAGAATTTATAACTTTGTAAACGTTATCACTTTAATTAAATACAAGCATTATGAAAGCATTAAGTTTTTTGGCAGCATTCATAGGCGGCGCAGCCGTAGGTGCAGCAATAGGTATCTTATTCGCCCCGGAAAAAGGCACCGAGACCCGCGACAAGATCGCAGAAGCCTTGCGTAAACGTGGAATCAAGCTCAACCGCAAGGAAATGGACTCTCTCGTAGACGAAATCGCAGACGAAATCAAATCGGCAGAGGAAGTATAATCGGGGGAATATATGTTTTCCAGCAGTAAAAACATAGAAAGCATTGGCAAACTCTTCTTGGAGTTCAAAAAATACCTTGAGCTTCAAAAAGAGTTTGTCAAGTTGGATGCCACCGAAAAAATCACAGTCATCCTCTCTGTGGCCGTGGCTGTGGCCGTGGTGTTACTGTTAGGGTCCATTGTCCTGTTGTTCGCGGCTTTTGCCTTGGCCTATTATTTAGGCGGGGTTTTGGAAAGCCTTTCGCTGGGATTCAGCCTCATTGCCGCATTCATCGCCATCGTGGCTTTCATCTTCTACCTTAACCGCGACCGTCTGGTGTTCCAGCCTATCGCGCGATTCATGGCCAGACTTATCCTAAAAGAAAATGACAACGAATAATATTCCCACATCCGCCCCTCAAGATGCCCTACAGGCCATACGTATCCGCAAGGCTGAAGTAAGAAGCCAGTTAAATGCAAGCCGGGACTATATCAGGGCTTCCGTGAAAGGCTTGTTTGCCCCCCCGAAAAAGCCGGCCTCGAAATGGGGGAATTTCATGAGTATGGTGGACCAAGGCATGGCCATCTACGACGGAGTGATGATGGGCATGAGAGTGGCCCACAACCTGCGCCGTATCTTCAGACGACGGAGATAGCCGACCGCCCAAAGCCACCTTTTCTTCCGTTTTTCTTTTTCATACCGTTCTTTTTAAGCGGCAAACTGCACGGATTTAAGAATTATCGTGTAACTTTGTGCTGTTTTTATCCTGATAAACTTAGAATCTATGATGAGCGAATGGTTTGAATGCAAAGTCAGATACGAAAAGACATTGGAAAACGGCCTGGTCAAGAAAGTAACCGAACCTTATTTGGTAGATGCGCTGAGCTTCACGGAAGCCGAAAAGCGTTTCATTGAAGAAATAGAACCTTTCATGTCCGGCGATTTTCAGGTGACCGACATCAAGAGGGCCAAGTACGCCGAACTTTTTGAGGCGGACGAGGAGGCTGCCGACCGTTGGTTCAAGGCCAAGGTGGCTTTTATCACGTTAGATGAAAAAAGCGGGGCGGAGAAAAGAAGCAACCAGAACATGCTAATTCAGGCCGCCGACTTGAGGGACGCCGTGAAGCGCCTGGACAAGGGTATGGAAGGCACCATGGCCGATTACGTCATCGTATCCATCGCGGAAACGCCTATCATGGACATCTTCCACTACAAAGCAGAGACCGATGCAAAACCGGAATTTCCGGATGCCTAACTCAACGCCTTAAGCCTACGGAAATGTCACAGATCCAGGACGAAATCAAGAATATCACGGCCACACTTCCACAAGGTGCCCGATTGGTGGCCGTATCCAAGTTCCATCCCGAAAGCAGCATCGAGGAAGCATATAAAGCGGGGCAACGCATCTTCGGGGAAAGCCACGCACAGGAACTTTGCCGCAAACGCGAACTTCTCCCGAAAGACATCGAATGGCATTTTATCGGACACCTCCAGACCAACAAAGTAAAATACATCGCCCCCTTTGTGGCCATGATACATGCCGTGGACTCGATGAAGCTGCTCCGCGAGATAGACAAACAAGCCGAAAAAGCCGGAAGAACCATCCCCTGCCTGCTTGAGCTTCATGTGGCGAAAGAGGAGACTAAATTCGGATTCACGCCGGACGAATGCCGCGAGTTTGCGGCTGAAGGCTCCTGGAAGCCGCTGGCACACGCCCCTATATGCGGCCTGATGTGCATGGCATCCAACACCGACGACATGGAACAGGTCCGCGCGGAGTTCCGTCTGGCCCACGGCCTTTTCAACGAACTCAAGGCCGGCGCGTTCGCCGACCGCCCCTGCTTCAAGGAATGCTCCTGGGGAATGAGCCACGACTACCCCGTCGCCTTGGAAGAAGGAAGCACGCTGATCAGGGTGGGAAGCAAAATATTCGGCGAGAGAATGTATTAAATGTATGCAATGCTTGCTTTAATCATTTTTTCTCCTTAGTTTTGCACAAAGATTAAAAACCTGTGCAATGGGAAACCCTAATTTTAACGAACAAGTCGAACAAAGCATCAAGGAATACTGGAATCTTGATGCTTTGTCTGATTATAAAGGCGAAACGTTCCAATATAAGGATATAGCCCGGCTCATAGAGAAACTTCACATCATCTTCGAGTACAGCAATGTGAAACAAGGAGACAGGATCGCACTTTGCGGACGAAACAGCGCACATTGGGGTGCCGTCTTCTTCGCCACCCTGACATATGGCGCGGTGGCCGTCCCTATCCTGCACGAATTCAAGGCCGACCAGATTTACCACATCGTCAACCATAGCGAAGCCAAACTGCTTTTTGTGGGAGACACCGTCTGGAAGGAGCTGAGTGCAGAACAAATGCCCCATCTGGAAGGCATCATCAACATAGCGGACTACTCCCTGCTGGTGGGACGGACGGAAAAGGTCATCTACGCGCGCGAACACCTGAACCAGCTGTTCGGCGAACGCTACCCCATGAACTTCCGCAAGCACCACATCTCTTACTATAAAGGAAGTGCGGACGAACTGGCCGTCATCAACTACACCTCGGGCACGACAAGCCATTCAAAAGGAGTCATGATACCCTACCGCGCCCTATGGTCGAACCTGGAATTCGCCAAGGAGGTGTTGGGGCCGCATATCCAGCCAGGAGACAACGTGATTTCCATGCTCCCCATGGCCCACATGTATGGCATGGCATTTGAGTTCATCTTTGAGTTCTGCTACGGCTGCCACATCTACTTCCTGACCAAGAACCCTTCACCCAACGTCTTGTTCGGCGCATTTGCGGAACTGAAGCCGCGCATCATCATCGCCGTCCCCCTCATCATAGAGAAAATCATCCGCAAGGCGGTGCTGCCCAAGATACAAGGCACTACAGTGAAGATGCTGCTGAAGATACCGTTGGTGCGCCAAAAAATCAAAGACAAGATTTGCGAACAGCTCAAGGCGGCCTTCGGCGGGAACTTCTATGAGATTATCATCGGAGGCGCGGCATTCAACCGCGAAATCGAGACACTGCTCCACGACATCGGCTTCAATTACACCGTCGGCTATGGAACAACCGAATGCGCCCCCATCATCTCCTACGCCGACTGGCACCACTTCAAGCTCGGTTCATGCGGCAAATCCGCCCCGCGCATGGAAATCAAAATAGACAGCGAAGACCCGCAAAACATCGTCGGCGAAATCCTGGCACGGGGCGCGAACGTCATGTCGGGGTATTACAAGAACGAGGACGCCACCCGCGAAACCTTGCGGGAGGGCTGGTACCACACAGGAGACCTCGGCGTCATGGACGAGAACGGAAACCTTTTCATCAAAGGACGGAGCAAAAACATGCTCTTGGGGTCCAACGGGCAAAACATCTATCCTGAGGAAATCGAGGACCAGCTCAACACGCTGGCATTGGTCAACGAGAGCATCGTCATACAGAAAGGAGACAAGCTTTACGGTCTGGTGCATCCCGATTACGAGGAGGCCCATAACCTCGGACTGCAAGACGAAGACCTGGCCGACGTGATGGAACAGAACCGCACGGAACTCAACCGCATGCTGCCCGGATATTCGCAGCTGTCCGGCATCAAGGTATTCCGCGACGAGTTTGAAAAGACACCCAAGAAAAGCATCAAACGCTACTTATACACAGATGTGGAAATATGACCCATCCCCCCTAAATTAGAAGAAGAAAGCGGGACACTTCGCGGTTGGATGTGGTGTCCCGCTTTCCTTATTTCCCGCCGGCCTCAACGGACTTCCGCCAAGCCTTCCAACCCATCCGGCACCTTGCTCACGGTACTCATTCGGGTATATGGCCCCTCCCCTAAGGACGGGGCAAGGACGACGGGTCGGGTTTGGCAGAAGCCTCATCCTTCTCCTTTTTGGCCTCTTCCAGATGGGCGGCCCGCACGCGGCTCAGCGTCTCCGGCGACATCTGCAGATAGGATGCCACATGCAGCATCGGGGCGCGCAACAAGATTTCCGGTTTGGTGTTCAACAAGCGCAGGTAGCGTTCCGTAGCATTCTCGAAACGCTGGCTGTCGGCATACACTTGCGAGCTGATGAGCGCATGTTCCATGATCTTGCGGAACAACAGCTCTATCTCCTTGTTCCCGTCAGCCAGCTCCTGCAAGGCGTCGTACGGGATGCCATACAGGCGGCTGTTCTCCAAAGCCTCCACAATCAGCCGTGAAGGCTCCTGCTTCAGGAAGCTCTCGATGCAGATGACGATACGCCCTTCGTACGAGAAGTGTTCCGTCACGTCACGGCCTCCCTTGTAATAATATTGCCGCACCATCCCGCGTTCCACGAAATACATGTGCCGGCAAGTCTCCCCCTCGGGCAAAACCACATCGCCCTTGGCATACTTGAACGGCACAAGTATCTCGGACAAGGCTTCTATCCCTGCCGGGGTCAAACGGCAATAAATACGGGCTATCTCACGAGCCACGTCGCGTCTTAAATCCATAGCTATAGTAGGTTTTAAAAGGTTAATCCAACTTCAACACCGCCAGGAAGGCTTTCTGCGGCACCTCCACGTTGCCTATCTGCTTCATCCGTTTCTTCCCCTTCTTCTGCTTTTCCAGCAGCTTCCTTTTCCGGCTCACGTCGCCGCCATAACATTTTGCGGTCACATCCTTGCGCAGCTGCTTCACCGTCTCGCGGGCGATAATCTTGGCGCCGATGGCCGCCTGTATGGCGATGTCGAACTGCTGGCGGGGCAACAGTTCCTTCAGCTTCTCGCACATGCGCCGCCCGAAATCCACCGCATTGTCGATGTGCGTCAGCGTGGACAGGGCGTCCACCGGCTCCCCGTTCAGCAGGATGTCCAGCTTCACCAGCTTGGACGGACGGAACCCGTCCTGATGGTAGTCGAACGAAGCATACCCCTTGGAGATACTTTTCAGCTTGTCGTAAAAATCTATCACAATCTCACCCAACGGCAGGCTGTACTGGAGTTCCACACGGTTCCCGCTGATATACTCCTGCTTCAGCAGCTCGCCGCGCTTGCCCAGGCACAAGGTCATGATAGGACCGATGAAGTTGCTCGTCGTGATGATGGAAGCCTTGATATAAGGTTCCTCGATATGGTCTATCAGCGTCACGTCGGGCATACCTGCCGGATTGTGCACCTCCTTCACCCCGCCTTGCTTGTCATACACCAGATAAGACACATTGGGCACCGTGGTAATCACATCCATGTTGAACTCGCGGTCCAGACGCTCCTGCACGATCTCCATGTGGAGCAGCCCCAGGAAACCGCAACGGAAACCGAAGCCCAGCGCCACGGAAGATTCCGGCTGGAACGTCAGGGACGCGTCGTTCAGTTGCAGTTTTTCCAACGAGGCGCGAAGGTTCTCGAAATCCTCGGTCTCTATCGGGTAAAGCCCGGCAAACACCATCGGCTTGACTTCCTCAAAACCGGAGATGGCCTTGTCGCAGGGGCGGTCCACACGCGTGATGGTGTCGCCCACCTTCACCTCCGTGGCCGTCTTGATGCCCGACACGATGTAGCCCACGTCGCCGCAATGCAGCTCCTTGCGGGGGCACATCTCCATCTTCAGCACCCCCACTTCGTCTGCCGTATATTCCTTTCCGGTATTGATGAAGGCCACCTTGTCGCCCGACCTGATACTCCCGTTCACGATCTTGAAATAGGCAATGATGCCGCGGAACGAATTGAACACGGAGTCGAATATCAACGCCTGCAAGGGGGCGTCCTCGTCCCCTTCCGGATGGGGGATGCGCTCCACCACGGCCTTCAGGATGTCTTCCACCCCCTGCCCGGTGCGCCCCGACGCCCGGATGATCTCCTCGCGCTTGCAGCCCAGCAGGTCCACGATCTCGTCCTCCACCTCCTCCGGCATGGCGTTCGCCATGTCGCATTTGTTGATGACCGGAATAATCTCCAGGTCATGGTCGATGGCCATATACAGGTTGGAAATGGTCTGCGCCTGCACGCCCTGCGTGGCGTCCACCACCAGCAAGGCCCCCTCGCAAGCCGCAATGGAACGGGAGACCTCATAAGAGAAGTCCACGTGCCCCGGCGTGTCTATCAAGTTCAGGATGTACTTTTCATTATTATAGGTATACTCCATCTGGATGGCGTGGCTCTTGATGGTGATTCCGCGTTCGCGTTCCAAATCCATGTCGTCAAGCATCTGCCCTTCCGTGATTTTTACCGTATTCGTATATTCCAACAAGCGGTCAGCCAACGTGGACTTCCCGTGGTCGATATGTGCAATGATACAGAAATTTCTGATGTTCTTCATCTTCCAATAAAAAAGTGCTTTGCAAAGATAGTGCAAACCTGAAAATAATCAAAACCAAAAATGCTTATTTTTATAAAAGACCAGCAAAAGCGATGTTTTGTTTGCGTTTCAACGAAAAACATAGCAAAAAAGAATTTTTTTTCTCGTTTTGTTGGCAGTTTGCTATTAAATGCGTAACTTTGGCGACTGAAAACGAGAACGAGGGCCTCCCGTGCGGGAGGCGCAAGGCAGAGAAGAAGACGTTAACGAATAATATTAATCTAAAAAACTTAGCAAATGGACGCAAAAAAAGTTCTGGAAGACTTGAAACGTCGTTTCCCCAACGAACCTGAGTACCATCAGGCAGTAGAAGAAGTGCTCGGCACGATTGAAGAAGAATACAACAAGCACCCGGAGTTCGAGAAGGCCAACCTCATCGAACGCCTCTGCATCCCCGACCGCGTCTACCAGTTCCGCGTGACCTGGATGGACGACAAAGGCCAGATCCAGACCAACATGGGCTACCGCGTACAGCATAACAACGCCATCGGCCCCTACAAAGGCGGTATCCGCTTCCACAGCTCCGTGAACCTCAGCATCCTGAAGTTCCTGGCATTCGAGCAGACCTTCAAGAACTCCCTGACGACGCTCCCGATGGGTGGCGCCAAGGGCGGTTCCGACTTCTCCCCGCGCGGCAAGAGCAACGCCGAAGTGATGCGCTTCTGCCAGGCTTTCATGCTGGAGCTGGGACGCCACATCGGCCCGGACATCGACGTGCCGGCAGGTGACATCGGCGTAGGCGGACGCGAAGTGGGCTACATGTTCGGCATGTACAAGAAACTGACCCGCGAGTTCAGCGGCGTGCTGACCGGCAAGGGCCTTGAATTCGGCGGTTCGCTCATCCGTCCCGAAGCCACGGGTTACGGAAACGTGTACTTCCTCATGGAAATGCTGAAGACCAAGGGCATGGACCTGAAGGGCAAGACGGTCCTCATCTCCGGTTCCGGCAACGTGGCCCAGTACACCGCCGAGAAAGTGCTCCAGCTGGGTGGCAAGGTGCTCACCATGTCCGACTCCAACGGTTACATCTACGACCCGGACGGCATCGACCGCGAAAAGCTGGACTACATCATGGAACTCAAGAACCTGTATCGCGGACGTATCCGCGAATACGCCGAGAAATACGGTTGCAAGTATGTGGAAGGCGCACGTCCTTGGGGCGAAAAGGCCGACATCGCGCTGCCGTCCGCCACTCAGAACGAGATTAACGGCGACGACGCCCGCAAGCTCGTGGCCAACGGCGTGATGGCCGTGAGCGAAGGCGCCAACATGCCTTCCACCCCGGAAGCCATCCGCGTGTTCCAGGAAGCCAAGATTCTCTACGCTCCGGGCAAGGCCGCCAATGCCGGCGGCGTGTCGGTATCCGGCCTCGAGATGAGCCAGAACTCCGAACGCCTGTCCTGGACGGCCGAGGAAGTGGACAACCGCCTGCACGCCATCATGGAGAACATCCATCAGAACTGCGTGAAGTACGGTACGGAAGCCGACGGCTACGTCAACTACGTGAAGGGGGCCAACGTGGCCGGCTTCATGAAAGTGGCCAAGGCCATGATGGCCCAGGGCATCGTGTAAAGAAGAAGTGTCGAATTCATGCCATAACGAAAAGGAGGAGTGTCCGCAAGGCGCTCCTCTTTTTTTTATAAGCCGCAATCCCCGGGCCATGCTCCGGGGAGGCAGAAGCCGGGCGGGGCGGAACCTCCAGCCGTGCCAGTGCCGGAATGTCGCCAATTCCGTGGATTTCCTGTCAAAAAGGAAGGTTTTCCGCCAGAGGCCGCGTCCATTCGGCGGGACGGGAGGACGGAAATAGAAGCCGAATTGTTAAAAAGCAGGCGGGAGAACTGTCCGTATGGAACATTTCTCCGCCTTGGCGGGCGTTTCCGTGCGGCAAAAACGGGATTTCTTTGCGCAAAGAAATTTCTTTCTTGCCGCAAAGACGAAAATTTCTTGCCGCAAAGAAATCTTCGGGAGTGTGGAAAGCGGGGAAAAACGGGGCTTCGGACGGCTTTTCCCTTCTGGTTGGAACCTTTCCGCGTGCAAAATCCATTTGTCATTCTGCAAGCCTTTTCCCCCACGGGCTGACGCGGGAGGATCGGCCGTCCGCACGGCACCCCGTGGCGGACGGCAAAGTGTCGCGGAAACCCGGCCTCCGGCTTTCACCCTGCGTTCCCGCGGGGCCGCGAGGCTCGCGTGTTTCCGTCCGCCCCCGCCTTTGCCCCCGTCCGTCCGATTCTCGCGGGGGCGGCTTTGACATTTTGACAAAATGACATTCGGGATGCCCGCCGCCTCATTCCTCACCCGGCATCATCACCACGCCTTCCTTCTTCATGCCGTCCACCTTGATGACGACCGGCGAAGAGAAGCGCACGTGGCGCACATGGGCCGACTCCTCCACCGCGGGCTGCCGGTTCAGGAACGCCTGGTTGTACACGCCGTCGCCCATGTAGTCGTTCACCGTGAAATATCCCACCCCGAAGCTGGTCAGGTTCTGGAAGAAGTGCGTGCCCTGGCTGGGGTCTACCCGGTAGTTCGTCAGCCCGGACTCCACGATGACGCGGGCGGCGGAGATGTTGGGCCACTTCACCGGCACGCCCAGCCACGGGTCGCTGCTCCCCCAACGCCCCGGACCGACCAGCACGTAATTCCGCCCCTCTTCGAGGAAACGGCGGTTGATGCGGTCTATCTCGTCGGCAATGGCCGGGTTGTTGTAGGCCGAATAATCCTCCGTCTTCACATACACCACGTCGTACACGTCGTTCGTCACGCCCTGCCCTATCGCGTTGTGCGAACGTATCAGGGCCGCCTCATCAGGAATCTCACGCAGGTCCTCGTCCAGCATCATCTTGTTGTCCACCATGGGGCGGATTTGCAGCAGATAGAACACGCCCGTCCGGTCGTCATTCAGCCGCACGGCAAACTCCACCTCCACCTCGCGCCGCATGCTCTCCCGCCCGTGCTTCAGGATCAGCCGCAGGATCTCCGGCAGGGGGAACACCCCTTGCTGCAACACGCCGCAGAAGGTGACCAGCTTGCGCCCCCCGTCGTAGATGCCGTCGCGGATGACCATGTCGTACGGGTCGTAAGTGGACGCGATGTATTGCAGCGAGCCGTCCTTCTCCGCCTCCTTTACCGGGAGCTTCAGCAGGTTGAATCCGTCGTCCACCCGGAACTCCTCTTCCACCGTTTTCATCTCCAAAGCATAGAAACGGGTCTGGGTCTCGCGCAAGGCAATCTCCATCTCGCTCGTCTGGAGCACCTTGTCGGGATGGGCCGGACAGACGCGAAGGTTCATCCCGCCGTCCACGATATACTTGCCCAGCCCCAAGGCCAGGTTGACCGTCCCCTCTTCGGCCTTCTCGTCGCCGATGGGGTAATAGTTCATCGAGCGGGCCACGCCGGAGATATTCGGGTAGAAACGGTCGCCGTAACGCCTTCCTGCCACCTCCTGCAGGATGACGGCCATCTTCTCCTGGTCGATGACATTGCTGGTGGCCGTCATGTAAGCCTTGCTGTCGCGGTAATACACGGAAGCGTACACCCCCTTGATGGCCTTGCACAACATCTTCAGCCGCTCGTCCCGGTTCTCCACGAAAGGAATCATGTAGGTGGAATAAATGCCGGCGAAAGGCTGGTAGTGCGCATCCTCCAGCAAGGAAGAGGAACGGATGGCAATAGGCTCGCGCACCACGTCCAGGTAAGCCGTCAGGTCGTCTATCAGCCGTTCCGGCAGGCGGGCTTTCAGGAAATGCGCCAGGATCTCTTCGTCGGGGATGTCCGACAAGGCGACCTGGTAAAGCTCGTTGTTGTCCATGAACTCGTCGAAGATGTCCGTGCAAAGCACCACCGTCTTGGGAATCATGACATCCGCGTTGTCAAAGGCGTTCAGGTCGGGAAACTTCTTGATGATGTGGTCCAGGAAGGCCAGGCCGCGCCCCTTCCCGCCCAAGGAGCCTTCCCCGATGCGGGCGAAGTTGCTGAAACGGTCGAAACGGTCGCGCTGGAACACAGCCACCACGCCTTGGTTCTTCATCCGCCGGTAGCTCACGATGGCGTCGTAGATGATTTGGCGGTGCGCGTCCACGTCCTGCAGCGAACGCCAGGTGATGTGCTTCAGGAATTCCGAGATGGGGAACAAGGCCCGCGAACAGAGCCAGCGCGACACGTTGTTCCGCGTGATATGGTAAAGCAGGGACTCCTTCGGCAAGGTAAAGATATTGTTCTGAAGGTCTTTCAGGTTCTTGATGCGCGCCACCTCCTCCAACGTGTCCGGGTCCCGGAACACGAAGTCACCGAAACCGAAATGGCGGCGCACCAACCGGCGCAGGTCCACTCCTATCTTCTTGGAGTTCTTGTCGATGAAATGCGCCCCGCATTTCTTGGCCCACCCGCTCTTGTCCGCCTCGGTGGACTCCATGATCAGCGGCACGAACTCGTCTTCGGCACGGATGGCCGACAACAGTTCGTAACCGGCCATCTCGTCGGTTTTCCCGCCACGGGGGAAACGGCAGTCGCTGATGACCCCCAACGTGTTCTCCTTGTAACGGCTGTACAGCCCCCATGCCTCTTCATACGTCCGGGCCAATACGATTTTCGGACGCCCGCGCATCCTCAAGGTCTCCAGCTGCGCGTTCAAGGCTTCCGTCGAGAACTCCAGGCTCTGCTGCAGCACGAAACGGTAGAGGTTGGGCAGGATGGAGGAATAGAAACGGATGGAATCCTCCACCAGCAGGATCATCTGCACGCCCGCCGCCACGTCGTGCTCCAGGTTCATCTTGTCCTCAATCAGCTTGATGATGGAAAGCAACAAGTCCGTGTTGCCCAACCAGCAGAACACATAGTCGAAAATGGAGAAGTCCATGTGTTCCATGCTCTTGCGTATGCCGTGGCTGAAAGGTGTCAGGATGACAATCGGTATCATCGGATTCTCCATCTTGATGCCCCGCGCGATGTCGAACACATCATTGTTGTCCGTGCCCGGCATACAGATAATCAGGTCGAAGGTGGTCTTGCCCAGCTCCTCTTCCGCCTCTTCCTGGGAAGCCACCTGGAAGAAACGCGGCGGATAGCGCAGCCCCAGCTTCACATACTCGTCGAAAATCTTCTCTTCCACCCGCCCGTCGTCCTCCAACATGAACGCATCATACGGATTGGCAATCAGCAGCACGTTGAAAATCCGCCGCTTCATCAGGTCCACGAAGTCGGTGTCCCGCAACAAGGGGCATTCTTTGTTATTATCGTCTGTCATATTCCTGGATACTTATGTTCTATTGTATAAACAAATAAACGCAAAAATCCTTATACCTGCAAAAAAACGGATAAAAAAATGCCGCCGGCATACTGTTTCCGTATCCGGCGGCATCCCTCCCGGCCTTTCCCGCACAAAGCCTCACACAATACCCTGCGCCATCATGGCCTTGGCCACTTTCATGAAGCCGGCCACGTTGGCCCCTTTCACGTAGTTGACATAACCGTCCGCTTCCGTGCCATATTTCACACACTGTTCATGAATGTTGTGCATGATGGCATGGAGCTTCGCGTCGACCTCTTCCGCCGACCAGCTGAGATGCATCGCGTTCTGGCTCATTTCCAGGCCGGACGTGGCCACCCCGCCGGCATTGACGGCTTTTCCCGGCGCGAAAAGCATCTTATGGCCGATAAAGGCATCGATGGCCTCCGGGGTGCATCCCATGTTCGAGATTTCCCCCACACAAGTCACACCATTCCCAATCAACTGCCGCGCGTCTTCCCCGCTCAGCTCGTTTTGCGTAGCGCACGGCAAGGCAATGTCACATTCCACCTCCCACGGACGACGGCCCGGAACAAACCGGCTTCCGGGGAAGCGTTCGGCATAGGGGGCGCAAACATCATTCCCGCTGGCCCTCAGGACCAACAGATAAGCTATTTTCTCCTCATCCAGTCCGGCCTCATCATAAATGTAACCGTCCGGCCCGGAGATGGTCACCACCTTCGCCCCCATCTGGGTGGCCTTCTTGGCCGCGCCCCATGCCACATTGCCGAAACCGCTCATCGCGATCCGCTTGCCCTGGATGTCGATGCCCTTGTCGGCCAGCATCTCACGCACGAAATAAAGCCCGCCATACCCTGTAGCCTCGGGACGGACAAGCGAACCTCCATATTCCAGCCCCTTTCCGGTCAGCACGCCACTCCAGTCGCGCGTCAGCTTCTTGTATTGCCCGAAAAGATAGCCGATTTCCCTTGCCCCCACACCGATGTCTCCTGCCGGAATATCTATTTCCGGGCCAATATAACGGTATAGCTCGCTCATGAACGCTTGACAAAAACGCATGATTTCCGCCTCGCTCTTTCCGCGTGGCGAGAAGTCGGAACCGCCTTTCCCTCCCCCCATCGGCAAAGTTGTCAGCGCGTTCTTGAATGTCTGCTCGAACCCCAGGAACTTCAGGATGCTAAGGTTCACGGACGCATGGAAACGGAGACCGCCCTTATAGGGTCCGATGGCACTGTTAAACTGTACCCTATACCCCAGATTAACCTGGACCCCGCCTTCATCGTCCACCCAAGGCACACGGAACACAATGACACGCTCCGGCTCCACCAGACGTTCTATCAGCTTCGCCCGCTCAAACTCCGGATGGCTGTTATACACATCCTTTATCGAATACAACACTTCATAAACCGCTTGCAAATACTCCTTCTCCCCGGGGTGCTTGGCCTCAAGCCTGGCCATCGTGTTCTGGATATCCATAGTCTTTGGTTTTAGGTCTGACATAATGTTTGCATCACACCCGCAAATCTACAAAAACATATCCAAAGAAGCAAAAGAAAAACTCCTAAATAAAGCACGACGATGTCAAAATGACAAAAAAACAATGCCGGTCGCACCTGTACATACAAAAAAGGAACATGCCAGAAACATCGCCTCCGCAGAGGAGGATTCCCGCTTCTGACATGCTTTCCTATCGTTCAATTTCAGAAATACCTGCTTACTTCAAAGAGAAAACGGGTTCTTTTTCTGTACCTTCCACAACGAGCTTATCCTCGCGCAGCAGCCAACCCAAAGCCAGATACAACTCTTTCTCTGTTTTTACCTTAGCTGCCTTTTTCAAATCTTTTGCCCCCAAAGGAGCGTTTTCATTCAGGGCATTCCAAACCTGGCCTGCCACCTCACCTGCATTTTCAAACATATTGTTCAATCACTTTTAGTTAATAAACTCATCCTCTCAAAGGACATTCTTTCATAAATACGTACAAAGGTAACCTTTTATTTGTTTGCAATATAAAAAAACTTAAAAGAGAGCCTGTTATATAAGCTTATTTAACAGAGAAAAGCTTTTTTATGCATAACATGCGGCATTTCCGTGACACTATCGCCCCACAGTCTCCAGATAGTCCGCGATGATACGGGCCGCCCCTTCGATGATTTTGGGACACGGGCGTTTGGCATAATATTCCGTCGTCCTCGGTTCAGCCTCATTGCTCACCGGAGCGTCACGCTTTAGTCCCAGCATGTCAGCACACGTGATGGAACCATTCTCGGCCTTGAACCTGGCCGCCAATTCCTGCACGATGGCGTAATTCTTGCACTTCGTCGCACGGTCTTTCCCTTCCATCGCGGCCGTCTCCAGCCCGGCCAGCATAAACATCCCACACGCCGCTCCACACGTCAACCGCATACGACCGATACCTCCGCCGAAAGAAGCAGACATGTGCAAGGCCTGTTCACGCGTGAAACCATAAATGTCAGCAAAGGCTGCCACCACAGACTGCGAGCAATTATAACCTTCCCTGAAATTAGCCACTGCACGGGCTATTCTTTCTTCCTTATCTTTCATCTTCTCTCCTTTATTTATTATAGTGCAAAAATAAGGAGAATGCACGAGACAAACGAATTTAAAGGAAACAGATTTCGACATAAACCATCATTCATGTGGGGACAAACTACGGGGGCTAGTATAACCAGCATCAAATGTTAAATAGACACAAATATCAAAATGGGGTGCTACCAATTGCCATTTATT
Source organism: uncultured Paraprevotella sp. (assembly GCA_944320765.1). Classification (GTDB taxonomy): domain Bacteria; phylum Bacteroidota; class Bacteroidia; order Bacteroidales; family Bacteroidaceae; genus Paraprevotella. The sequence goes on along the minus strand of CALUIS010000006.1, from coordinate 8,513 downwards.
TGTTTTCTTTGTTTTAAAATCAGAAAAACAAAACTATGACACAAGAAATCAAGCATTCATTACGCGGGATCTGCTATGGAATCGTACTTCTCGCCATTTTCGCCTGCAGCGAGGAAGAAACAACAGAAGAATATCTGACAGTCAACACAGAAACAATAGAAATATCGTCGGATGGAGGACAAGATATTGTACACATCAGATCGAACTGCAAATGGAACGTGACAATGAGCCAGACAGATGTGGCCACAGCGTCTCCCACGCAAGGAGAAGGCGATGGAGAAATCACGATTGAGATGACACCCAACACCACTATGGCGAACCGCAGCGTCAACATGACCATCCAATCGGAAAATAAGACCCACATGGCGATAGTCAAAATCAGGCAACCTAAAGTGGATGCCGCTGTAGACATAGACAAGACCAGTTTCACATTCGACGGGACTGGAGGAAACGCCATATTGAAAATCAGCTGTAATACGGCTTGGGAAATCAGGGATATTCCCAGTTGGCTCAAGTTCTCATCCACATCGGGATACAAAGATGCGGAAATCACCATCACTGCCCTTCCCAGCAACCAGGCGACACAACGGAAAGCCGTATTGGGCGTGGTGGCCGCCGAGCAAGCACGCACCTACCTCATCGTGACACAAGAAAGAGGCATCAGCACGCGGCAAGTGGCCGTCAACCAGTTTGTCACGCTTCGCCAGTCTGCCGCCTTCACCTTCAACCAAGGCGAAGACGTGGAATGGTTCATTTATGACATACTCCCAAAAGAAACGGTCGAAAGCCTGGACGACCAAGCCTTGTCTCTCCAACTCCACATGTCCGGCATCATCGGCGAACAAGAACCATCCACCATCTATTGGGACACCGGGTTGGAGCCGGGACGGGAGTATGCCATCTGTGCCATATCAAGCGACATCAATGACGATGAAGAACCTGCTCCCACACGCACGTTCTTCACAACACCTCCCGCCGAATCGGACCTCGTTGCCGCCATTTTCAACGTCATTTACAGAAACGACATTTTCACGGCATCCTACGACATCGTGTCTGGATTCGAATTCAACATCAACAAGCCAGACGAATGCAGCCGTTTCCATTTCATCGGCTATACCGAAAATGCGGCAGACATATTGGCAAACGTCCCCGACGTCTACTTTGCCTACCAGATGCTTGGAAACACGCCTCATACTACCAGCAAACCAAACGTCTACATAGAGACCTACCAATCCAAAGTCATCCTGTGCACTTGGGCAGTAGACCAGTCCGGACAATACTCCGGAGTCATCTCACGCGTGCAACAAGGGGTTCCTTCCGGAAAGTCTGTCCGCATCACGCCTGAGACCTCCCCCAGCCACGGACATATCCATCCACATAATGACATCCCCACGCAAACACCCTTCTTCCCTTCCGGCAACGGGAACTGACTTTCCCCGGAATCTTTCACACGGGCCGCCCTGCAAAACCAACCCTACACCGCAAGGCGGTCCTTTTCATTTTTAATCTCCGCAAAGACAGGACATCCGTTCCTTTTTCTTATCTTTGTGCCGCCGGAAAAGATTATTTCCATCAACTGACAATAAACAAACAATGATGAAGAAAAGCCTGATTATATTGTCCGCCTTATGCGGACTGTCCTCTTGCCAGGAAAGCTTTGACGAACGCTGCACGCGGGAAGCCCGGGAATATACCGAAAAGCAATGCCCCAGACGCATGGACGCCTACACCGTCATGGACAGCCTCACCTATGACACGCCTTCGCGCACGCTCCACTATTTCTATACCCTGGAGGGGGGGTTGGACAATGACTCCGTCACGAGTACCGAGTTTCAAGACGCACTGAAAGACCTGCTCCACAAGTATATCATGAACTCAGTGGATCTGAAAACCTACAAGGAGAAAGGACTGAATTTCTGTTACCACTACTATTCCCGTTCCACCGGCAAGGAACGGTGCAAAGCACTTTTCACCCCAACAGACTACGGGAAAGCTCCTCATACAGGGAACAAGGATTAGGCTGAGGGATTATTTATTTTCCAATAAAAGAACATCCCCGTGCGGACCAGGAAAAAGTCCTCACGGGGATGTATCTGTCTTTATCCCGCTTCCTCAAGAATGGGCGACGGCCTGCTCCAACGCACGGGCCAGCTGGTCGGGACACGAAGTAGGTTTCATGCCGCAACGGATCCCTTTCAGACGGCCTACCACCTCCTGCACCGGCATACCCTCCACCAGTTTCGAGATGCCCTGAAGATTTCCATGGCAACCGCCGACGAAACGCACCGACCGGACCATGCCGTTCTCAAGTTCCAGCTCAATCTGCTTGCTACAGGTACCAACGGTCTGATATACCGTCTTCATTATTCGTCCTCCGGCTTCATGTTGGTATACACCGTCTGCACATCGTCGAACTCTTCCAGCCTCTCGACCATCTTGTTCAACGTCTCGCGCACTTCCGGTGTCACCTCCTTCAAATCGTTCGGAATATAAGTGAATTCACCGCCGACATCCTCGAAGCCTTGCTCCTCCAGATGCTTCTGGATAGCCCCGTAGCTTTTCGGATCGCCGTAGATGGTGATGGTCCCTTCTTCCTCATCCATATCGTAATCTTCCTCCACCCCATAGTCAATCAGGTCGAGAATCAGCTCGTCCATATCCAACTCTGCCGGCTTCTTGAACGTGAAGACACACTTATGGTCGAAGAGGTAAGCCAAAGACCCCATCGTGCCCAGCGTACCGGAATATTTGTTGAACACCGAACGCACATCCGCCACCGTACGGGTAGGATTGTCGGTCAGCGTGTCGACAAACACGGCGATGCCGTGAGGCCCGTATCCCTCGTATGTCATGCTCTTGTATTCGCTTTGGTCTTTTCCCATCGCATTCTTGATGGCACGCTCGATGTTGTCCTTCGGCATGTTCTCGCGCTTGCAGGTTGCGATGATGGAACGCAAGGTCGGGTTGTTTTCAGGCTCCGGCCCGCCCGCCTTCACGGCAATGGCGATTTGCTTACCCAGTTTCGTAAATGTCTTGGCCATGTGGCCCCATCTTTTCAGCTTTGCAGCTTTTCTATATTCAAACGCTCTTCCCATTGGAACTAATTTTTTAATATGTTCTTTATTATTTCTTTCGCATTCTGTAGTTGAGTACCAGGCCATATACGATAAGCACCACGGTGGGGATGACCAACGCACGGGTGTATCCTTGGAACGTTATCTGCATCAACCAGCAGAACACCAACACATAATATATGACCTTGGCCACGACCAGTCCTTTCATCCAGCAATCCTTATCTCAGCTTGGCGCCCAGTTTCTCCTGCAAGTTCGCGACCAGCTTGTGCATGATGGCATCAATCTGCTTGTCGTTCAGCGTCTTCGTCTCATCCTGCAACACGAAGTTCACGGCATAGCTCTTCTTCCCGGCTTCCAAGTTCTTACCTTCGTACACGTCGAAGAGGGTCACTTCTTTCAGCAATTTCTTCTCCGTGGCGTAGGCCACCTTCTCGATTTCGGCAAATTCCACCTGCTTGTCCAACAAGAGGGCCAGGTCGCGGCTCACGGCCGGATATTTGCTGATTTCCGTATAGTTCACCTTGTTGTTGCGGATGGCCTTCATCAGAAGTCCCCAATTCAAGTCGGCAAAATACACCTCGCCGTCAACATCCAGGGCCTTGAGGAGCTTGCGGCTCACGACGCCCAACATGGCCAGCACCTTCCCGCCGCGGTTCTGTATCTCCAAACCCTTCGAATAGATGTCGCTATGGCTCGGCGCGAACACCAAGTTTCCGAAGTTCACGCCCAAACGGGTCAGAATGTTCAAGACGTAGGCCTTCAGCTCATAAAAGGAGCTTTCTTCGTCGGGATGCGCCCACGAACCGCTCACGCGCTTGCCGGTCACCCAAAGGCCCAAGTGGTAATCTTCGGAATAAGCGTCCAACACATGCTTGATGACCTCAGGATCGCGCCCGCTGCTCACGCCGGGGATAATGTCCGGACACTTGTTCTCTTCATGGAAATAATAACAGTTTCCGAACTCGAAGAACTTCAAGTCGGCGTTCTTGCGGTTGGCATTGTGCGCTATACATTCCAATCCTCCGAAAAGCAGCGTCTGGCGCATGGCGTTCAGGTCCGAACTTAACGGATTCATCAGCTTCACCAACCGGTGAGCCGGATAGTTCTGCAAGCCATCGTAATAAGCACCGCGCTGCAAGGAGTTGTTCATGATTTCGTTGAAACCGCAACCCACCAGCTGTTCGCCAATCAGGTTTTGCAGCTTGTGGCTCTTGTCCTCATCCCCCTTGACGTTCAGCGTGGACTTCACGGCAGCGGGAATCTCCACATTGTTATAACCATAGACGCGCAAGATGTCTTCCACCACGTCGCAGGGACGCTGCACGTCTACCCGGTAAGCCGGCACCTGAAGTTTCAATCCTTCGGCCGTTTCCTCCAATATCTGCATTTCCAAGCTCGTCACGATGCTCTTGATGGTGTCCGCCCCTATCTCTTTCCCTATCAGGTCGTGGACATAACGATAGTCCAAATCCACGATGAAATCGGGCAAGGGATTGGGATAGACATCCTTGATTTCCATGGCAATCTCCGCACCCGCCAGTTCCTTGCACAGCAAGGCGGCCTGCTTCAAAGCGTAAATCACCCCATTGGGGTCGATGCCGCGCTCGAAGCGGAAGGAAGCATCGGTACTCAAGCCGTGGCGACGGGCGCTTTTACGAATCCACGTGGGATTGAAATAGGCACTCTCCAACAATACGTTCCGTGTAGTTTCATACGTGCCGCTGCCCTTTCCGCCGAACACGCCGGCGATACACATCGGCTCCTCCACGTTGCAGATGGCCAGATCCCGGTCGCTCAACTTATGCTCCACGCCGTCCAGCGTGACGAAAGGTGTGCCCTCGGGCATGGTCTTCACCACCACCTTGCCCCCCTTGATCATGTCGGCATCGAAGCAATGCAAGGGCTGCCCGTAGGCAAACATGATATAATTGGTGACATCCACGATATTATTGATAGGACGCAAGCCTATGGTACGCAACTTGTCCTGCAACCATTCGGGACTCTCCTTCACCTCGCAGTTCTTGAGTGTCACTGCCGCATAACGGGGACAAGCTTCCGTGTTCTGCACTTCGATATCGATGTCCAGGTCGTGGTTATCCACTTGGAAGCCATCGCATGCCGGCCGGTGAAGGGCCGTCTTATGCCCGTTTTGCACCAACCATGCATACAAGTCGCGCGCCACGCCATAATGCGAGCACGCATCGGCCCGGTTGGGCGTGATGTCCACCTCAATGAGATAATCGCTCTTCAGATTATAATATTCGGCGGCGGGAGTTCCCGGCACAGCCGTATCCGGCAACACGATGATACCACTGTGGTCCGTACCGATGCCTATCTCGTCCTCGGCACAAATCATACCATTGCTCTCTATCCCGCGCAGCTTGGACTTCTTGATGGTGAAGCACTCGTCGCCGTCATACAGCTTGCATCCTAAAGTAGCCACCACCACTTTCTGCCCGGCAGCCACGTTAGCCGCCCCGCAGACAATCTGCACCGGCTCTTCCTCTCCGAGATTGACCATACACACATGCATGTGGTCGGAATTGGGATGAGGCACACATGTAAGCACCTCGCCGATGACCAGCCCTTGCAGGCCACCTTTCACAGGCTGGACTTCTTCCACGCTGCCGACCTCCAAGCCTTCCGAAGTCAGCGCGTCGGCCACCTCCTGAGCCGTCAGTTCAAAATCGACATACTCTTTCAGCCAATTATAAGAGACATTCATATCTTATGATTTTAATTTATTTCGGAATAGCGTGCAAATTTACGCTTTTTCAGGCAATCCACCAAGAAGAAGCCCGACAAAGCCGCAGACGTCCGACAAGTTTCGCCCGGAAGCCTTCCGCCTCAAAACGGGAGAGGGCCGTCGGGCATGGGAGGGCCAAAAGGAGACGTGGAATCAGCCGGAGGCATCATGTCGGAAGACGGAAGCGGCGCGCCGCCGCCCTTGTCTGAACCGAACACCGCCGCCTCGCCCGGCATGGGCACGTAAGCGTCCTCGTCCGGATCCTGGAAACGTGCATATTCCGCCCTGAACCGCAGCAGCACATCGCCCACCGCACCGTTACGGTGCTTGGCGATGATGATTTCGGCCATGCCGTGCAGGTCATGCCCTTTCTCGTCCTGATAGATTTTATAATACTCGGGGCGATGGATGAAACACACCATGTCGGCATCCTGCTCGATGGCGCCGGACTCACGCAAGTCACTCAGCTGGGGACGCTTTCCCTCGATTCCCTCACGGTTTTCCACGCCACGGTTCAGCTGGCTCAACGCAATAATCGGAATGTTAAGCTCCTTGGCCAACCCTTTGAGCGAACGCGAGATGGTGCTGACTTCCTCCTGACGGCTGCCATACGACATACCGCTGGCATTCATCAGCTGCAAGTAGTCTATCATGATGATTTTCACTCCATGCTCGCGCACCAGACGCCGGGCCTTCGTACGCAACTCAAAAACGGACAGCGAAGGCGTGTCGTCCACATAAAAAGGGGCGTCGTACAACTGCGTGATCTTGCTGTCCAGCTGCACCCACTCGTACGGTGCCAGCTGTCCGCTTTTGAGCTTCTCGCCGGGAATCTCGCATACATTCACTATCATACGGTTGACCAACTGCACATTGCTCATTTCCAACGAGAACATCGCCACGGGAATCTTCATGTCCACAGCCATCTTCTTCGCCATGGACAACACAAAGGCAGTCTTTCCCATGGCCGGACGGGCCGCGATGATAATCAAGTCGGAATTCTGCCAGCCGGAAGTCATCTTGTCCAACTTCTCGAAACCGCTGCTCAGCCCGCTCAAGCCGTCGCTCCGGGCGGCCGCCTTCTGCAACATCTCGTATGCCTCATGAATGACGGGATTAATCTGCGTGTAATCCTTTTTCATGTTCTGCTGCGAAATCTCAAACAGCTTGCCTTCCGCCTCCTGCATCAGGTCGTCCACGTCCACCGTGGCATCGAACGCCTTGGTCTGCACCTGACTGGAGAAAGTAATCAGCTCCCGTGCCAGGAATTTCTGCGCGATGATACGGGCGTGGTATTCGATATGGGCCGAAGAAGCCACCTTTCCGCTCAACTGCGTGATATAGAACGGACCGCCCACCTCCTCCAACTGGCCCGTGGAATTCAGATATTCCGTGACGGTCAGGATATCCACAGGTTTCTGCTGGAAGTTCAACGTACGGATGGCATCATAGATAATCTGATGCCGATGGTCATAGAAACTCTCCGGGCGAAGTATCTCGCTGACCTGCGAATACGCGTCCTGCTCTATCATCAACGCACCCAGCACAGCCTCCTCAAACTCCAACGCCTGTGGCTGCACATGCCCGTAAGCGTCTTCCTCCGGCACGTTAGCCTTGGCCCGGGAAGAAGCACGCCGCCCCGCTTTTCTTGGTTCTGCCATATCAATATTCCGGTTTTTGTCCGCAAAGATACGGTTTTCATTCTCAAAAAGAACCCTGCCGCCGGCTTTTTATGAACAATTTACCAATCCGTCATCCAATTTAAACGGCCCACCTTGCCGCCGTTTGTCTGAAAATACTTATCTTTGCGACAACGAACCTAAAAGCATTTCTTCATTATGAGATACTTAGACCCTAAAGCCGACCTCACGTTCAAAAAAGTATTCGGCGAGCATCCGGATTTGGTCATGAGCCTGCTCAACGCCCTTCTGCCGTTCGACAAACCGGAAGAGGAAGTGGCCAGCGTGGAATATCTGCCCAGCGAGATGGTGCCGGACAACCCGCTCCGCAAGGACAGCATCGTGGACGTACGCTGCAAAGACGCCATGGGACGGCAGTTCATTGTGGAAATGCAAATGGTATGGTCGCAGGAATTCAAGCAGCGAGTGCTTTTCAATGCGTCGAAAGCATACGTTCGGCAACTGGGCAAAGGCAGGGACTACGAATTGCTCCAGCCCGTGTACTCGCTCAACTTGGTGAACGAGATTTTCGAGCCGGACATGGAAGATTATTACCACTACTACCGGCTGGTACACAATGAACGGACAGACAAGGTCATCGACGGGCTGCATCTGGTGTTCGTGGAGCTACCCAAATTCACCCCCCACACGTACGCCGAGAAAAAGATGCAGGTGCTGTGGCTGCGTTATCTGACGGAAATCAATGACCAGACACGCGAGGTGCCTCAGGACCTTCTCAACAATCCGGAAGTGCGAAAGGCTGTGACCGAAATAGAGGAATCCGCCTTCACGGACGCCCAACTTCTCGGCTATGAGAAGTTCTGGGACATCATCAGCGTGGAACGCACGCTGATCAACAGTGCCGTACGCAGATATAAAGAAGGACTTGACAAAGGCATCGCCGAAGGAAGGGCAAAGGGCGTTGCCGAAGGAAGAGCCGAAGGAAGAGCCGAAGGAAGAGCCGAAGGAAGAGCCGAAGGAAGAGCCGAAGGAAGAGCCGAAGGAAGAGCCGA
>CALUIS010000005.1 GCA_944320765.1 uncultured Paraprevotella sp. | reverse complement strand
GTACGCCCTCAGGGATTCGAACCCTGGACCCATTGATTAAGAGTCAATTGCTCTACCAACTGAGCTAAGGACGCATCATTTCTGTTTTGCGAGTGCAAAGATAGGGCTTTTTATCCAACCGGCCAAACTTTCCGCCGCCTTTTTTCTCATTTTCCCGCCAATTCATAGATTCCGGACGGCATCCGGCGTTTCAAGACCTCCAAATCAAAGTCTTTTCCGGCGACAATGCCGACAGACCGCAGGCAAGCATCCACCGTCTTGCGCGCCAGTTCGGGATGGTTGTTCTCCTCGCTCAAATGGCACAGCCATACATGGCGGAGCCTCTCCGTGGCATGTTCCGCCAGCACCTGGGCGGCGGCCTTATTGCTCAAATGGCCGTACTTTCCCCTGATGCGCCCCTTCAGGTAAGCCGGATAAGCCCCCATCATCAGCATGTCCTCGTCATGATTGGCTTCCAGCACAAGATAATTCGCCTTTTCGATATACGTTCCGAAATCTTCGGTCACGTGTCCCGCATCGGTAATCAGGCAGAAATTCACATCCCCATGCTGCACGCTATACCCCACATTGTCCGTACTGTCATGAGGCACGTCGAAAGGGACGATTTCAAACCCGCCCAGCCGGACGGCCTCCCCTTTCCGGACGAAACGGATGTGTTCCTCCCGCAGCTTGGGACTCACACAATAGTTCCGCCGGATGCCTTCATGCACCAACGGGGTGGCATAAACAGGAAGCCCGAACTCATTGGCCAGGCTTCCCACCGACTTGATATGGTCTGCATGGTCGTGGGTGACGAATATCGCCTTAACCTGTTTCAAAGAAAGCCCGTAGGTATAGAAATGTTTCTTCAGTGTCCGTATTCCAATGCCCGCGTCGATCAATATCCCGCAATTTTCCGTGAAGAGGAAATAGCTGTTGCCGCTACTGCCGCTCCCCAGGCAAACAAACTTCAACATATCTGCACTTTTATGAATGCAAATATACGAAATCATGAAGGAACGGGCAAATATTTCTGCACGCGTCCAATGCGGCAAAAATATCCACCCGTTTCATTGGAGACTGCACGCAAAAGGAGTATATTTGCAGCAGGAAACATCTAAGGCACTCATGGACAAAAGAATGACATGCGGGGGAATGCTATGCCTGTGGGCCGCGCTCACGGGAGGCTGCGCCACAGAGGAGGAAGAGAAAGCCATGGCGCAAGCCACGGAATTCGCCGAAAACTATTTCAACCTGCGCTTCGACAAGGCATACGAATGCTGCACGGAGGATTCACGGAAATGGATTGCCTTCCGTGCGTCGAACATCACGGAAAAGGACCTCGAAGCCGTGCGGCAAGCCGAAGAAGAGGCTTACGTGGCCTCGGCAGATTGCGAGCGGACGGACGACAGCACGGCACTCGTCCGCCTTGTGGTCCGCGAGGCACTGGCCCCCGACTCCCTGGAGCAGCGCGAAGGGCGCATCGCCCCTGAAACGGCCGTGCTTGTCCCATTGAGGAAAGAAGGACGGAAATGGCGCGTCAGAATGGAAGGCCCACTGCAAAATGCAGAGTGAAATCGCGGCGGAAGTCGGGGTGGAGGATCGGGAAATGGCGGCGGGTGTCCTCATAAGCCGGATGGACGGCTTTCATGCCGCCGTCCAAACGGAGGATGAAGTAATCGAAGTTCAGGCGGAGCCCCAGTCCGTAAGCCACCGCGATTTCTTTCCAAAAGCTCCGGATACGGAACTGCCCGCCGGGCTGTTCGGCATAGTCACGGATGGTCCAGATATTGCCGGCGTCGATGAAGAAAGCCCCATGAAGCTTCCAGAACAGGAAGGTACGGTATTCCGCATTCAGGTCCAGCTTGATGTCGCCGGTCTGGTTGATGAAGTCGATGCGCCCGTCACCGCCCATGAAACGGCCGGGGCCCAGCTCTCTCACCGACCAACCGCGCACGCTGTTGGCCCCGCCGCTGAAATACCGTTTCTCATAAGGAAGGACGGTAGAGTTCCCGTACGGATAAGCCACTCCCAGCCCCACATGCAGGGCCAGCGAGTTCCGGTCATCGAACCGGAAACTTTTGCTAAGATCGAAATCACCTTTCAGATATTGGGCGTACGCGATATTGAACAGCGTATACTGCCCCTCGTCATTCTGTTGGGCTTCCAGCAGCTTGGAGAAACCATAGAGCAGGTTGCCGGATGACTCGATGTTGAAACGGACGCCCAAGGCATTGCTCCCGTAGTCCGCGACACTTGTGGCATTCCGCTGGGAGTTGTAGGTGAAGCTGTACCCCAGGCGCATGATGAACAGATTCTCATAATTGTAGCGCAGGATGGCATTGCGGTCGGTCTCATCCTCCAGATAGTCCCGCCGGAACGTGTCCGAAATCCAAGGCATGAACACATAGTTCAAATCCACCAGGTCGACACGGTGGCGAAGCAGGCCGTCCATGCCTTGCCAGCGGTAGCGGAACGCGCCGGTCAGCACACGCCGGTGGAATTCCGGACGGTTCTGGGAGTCGTACATCACGGAGACTTCCGAAGTGGCCCGCGTCTCCCCCCGGTCCCGGCCGAAGCGGAGCAGCCTGGCATTAGGGAACGTCAGTCCTGCCTCCAGACTGATTTCCATATAATTCTGGTCGCCGTAGCCTTCCAGCCCGGTAATGGCCTCGAACGCCCCCCTCACCTTCAGGGACAGCAGCTCCGACCCCCGGAACAGGCTCCTGTTCTGGTAGGTCAAAAGCAAGGCCGCCCCCAGGTCTCCGGCCGAATTGGTGCCTTCCAGTTCCATCCCCACCGAACGGGGCTTGTTCTCGTGCACTGTCACAAAAGCATCCAGCTGGTTGGGCAACGAATCGTTCTCCTCGATCCTGATGTTGGAAAACATCACGGCCCCCAGCCGCCCGTAATTGCCATACGTCCGCTGCACATCGTGTTCCCGGTACAGCAGCCCGGGCCGGATGGCGTTGTTGCGGACGAACACCGACGGACGGAACGCCAGCTTGCGCTTATAATAAATAGGAAAACCTTCATAGGCCACGCTGTCCCACTCCGAAGTATCACGCGGGAACTCGAACGCGGAGGCATCTCCTGAGAACGCTACCCGCCGCACCATATAACGGGGATGGGGACCCAAAGAACTGTCTGCCGGATTCAGGTAATAAGGAATCACCACATCCAGGTCCACCTGGCGGTTTCCGACAAGCGTGTCCGCCTCGAAACGCACATAATCCTTGTTGAACTTATAATACCCGCTGTTGCGCAGGTTCGTGTTGATGCGGCCCCGCTCACTGTCCAGCACATTCAGGTCGAAGGGCATGCCGGGCTGCAGGAGAGACAGCGAGGCGTTGTCCCGGACGATACGCTCCACCACGGAGTCCGCAACGACATAACGCAGATTCCGCACCCGGTACCGTTCGCCCGGCACGACTTCGTAAGTCAGCCTCATCTTCTTGCCTTTCACCGCCCGGCGCTGGTTCACCTGTGCCTGAAGATATCCCAGGTTCCTCACGGCTTCCAACATGCCCTCCCCCGCCCGGTTGGCCTGCACCGTGTCGAAAACCACGGGAGCCTCGCCGATCCGTTGGAGGAAACGGTTGATGCGCTTGGTCGTGTCCAGCCCCGAAAGGGCGTAAGGCGCGACCGGCACTTTCAGCAGGCTGAACCATTTGGAGTTGGGATGCTGCCGGATATACCCCCGCAGCACACTGGCATCAAAGCCCTTGTCGGCAGACTTCACGGAAACGTCCTCCAGCATGTACTCCCCCTCGGGAATGAACTTCGTGGCCGAGCAAGCTGCCAGCAGCCCCGCCGCGATGACACTCAGGATAATCGGTAAAAGCTTCCGCATAATTGGCATTTCAACTACAAATTTACATCATTTTTTCCCAATATGCCTGAATCGGGCGCAAAAAACAGCCTTATCGGCCTCATATCCGGAAATAACTTCTTAGATTTGCACCGGAAATGAATACTGTCATGCTCAGCAAAAACAAGATCAAGCTTATCCGCTCGCTCGAACAGAAGAAGTTCCGGAAGGAAGAGAAGCTCTTCGTGGCGGAAGGGCACAAGCTGGTGGAAGACCTCCTTCCGGCATTCAACTGCACGTTCCTCGCCGCAAGGAAAGAATGGCTCGACTCCCGGAGGGACATCGCGGGGAAGCTCGCCCGGCAAGGCATAGAGGCCGTGGAAGTGTCGCCCGAAGAGCTGCAAAGGGCCAGCCTCCAGAAAAACCCGCAGGATGTGCTGGCCGTCTTCCGCCAACGGGAAGAACCGGCAGCGGCGGAACAGATACCGGAAGAGGAGCTGTGCCTCGCGCTGGACGGCGTGCAGGACCCGGGCAACCTGGGGACCATCGTCCGGATAGCCGACTGGTTCGGCATACGCCACATATTCTGCTCGCCGGACACCGCCGACCTTTACAATCCCAAAACCGTACAAGCTACCATGGGGGCCATGGCACGGGTCAGCGTGCATTATCTGCCGTTGCCGGACTTGCTCCACCGCCTCCCCCCTTCAGTCCCGGCCTATGGCACGTTTCTGGACGGAGAGGACATGTACGGGATGGAACTGAGCCGCAACGGACTGATTGTCATGGGCAACGAAGGAAACGGAATCGGGCGGGAGACCGCCGCCTGCATCAGCAGGAAACTGTATATCCCCAGCTTTCCACCGGGACAAGCCACTTCGGAAAGCCTGAACGTGGCGGTGGCCACAGCCATCGTGTGCGCGGAATTCAGGAGACGGGAATCCAGACCTTGACAGGAGCCTGCAGAGGAGCGTCCACCGGTTGCCCCCCGGCTTTCCACAAGCGCCAGGGCGCGGATGCCCCCCCGGCCTTCTCCAACATGGAAGCCACGCTGTCTCCGGGACGCGGGCAGACCGCCGCAGGCAGCAGCACGCCTACCCCGCCCATCCAGGACACGCCGGGACGCTCGCCCGACAAGAAGGAACGGGAGACATAGACTCCCCGGCTGTCCGTGGTCACGACAGGCATCCGCCAGACCTCCACGGAAGAGACATAAACTCTATGGAACGCAAAACTTCTCATAGGAAAAAAAGAAACGGTCAACGGCGCGTACGGTTGCCATTGCCGGACGACCGGCGGATGACACGGTACGGCTTTTCCTTGACCACGTGAATGGAACGCTCCACTTTGCGGCTGTCCCTCAGTTCCGTCGGCGACAAACGGCGGGCGGAAGCGGTGTCAAACGGTTGCATCCGCACAAGGGAATCACCGGAAAGGCTGTCCGCGACCTCCTTTTCCGCTGCCAGGCTGTCCTCTTCCTCTTTCTGGAGATGGAAGCGTACCAGCATCATGCCGGAAAGCACCAGCATACGGGGTTCCTTGTCTTCTTGCGGCGGCTTGAAATATACAAATCCGCCCACCTCGCGGATGGCATGGGCCGTGTCGCCCTTCAGGCGAAGTTCCATCTTGTCGTTGGAATAGACCCTGCGGGTCACGCCCGTAGTGGAATCGTTGTCGTATTCCACATACAGGCCGGCATACGCCTCGTTCTGCCGCCCTCGGGAAATGTGGCGCGCCTCAAACCTCCACAACAGCTCGTCCCCCTTGCGGAAGGTGGTGTCCCCCTCCATCGAGAAAAGCAGGCGGTCTTCGGCGAAACGCGGCTTCAGCACGTAGAAAGTGCCGCGCTGCCAGATATTGGCCGTGTCACCCTGCGCGTCCAGATGGGCGAACATGTCGTTCTCGCCCGTAGAGGCGCCCAAGGCCGACACATGCTCGGAATAGCGTTCTTTCAACCGCTTGTAGATGTCGTTCAGGTAACTGGCGTGCGACGAATACCAAATCATGGTGGAGTCGAAATCCGCCTCCGTCACGTCATGCTTGGCAAACACGGCCTGCACATAACTGTACCGCCTGAAATTCACACTGTCCCCCCGCCCGTCTTCAGCCATGGCCTGGGCGATATGATAGTCATACAGGATGTCTTCCAGCTCACGGGGCTGGATATACTCCGACGGCACGCCGTTCTGACACCCCGGAAGCAAAAGCCCGCCGGCCGCCGCCCACATCAGCTTGTACCACAACTTTCTCATGAGCCTCTCTTCATTTAACGGGAAATCCGCTTATGGTAGAATACCAGCAAGGCAATGATGCCGCAACTGATGGCCGCATCCGCGAAATTGAATATCGGACTGAAGAACACGAAATGGCTGCCGCCGACCCAGGGCATCCATTCCGGCCAATAAGTGTCGATGATGGGGAAATAGAACATGTCCACCACCCGTCCGTGGAACACGCTCTCATAGCCCGTCCCGAACGGTACGAAATGGGCGACAAAAGGAGCCGGCGGATTGTTGAATATCAGCCCGTAGAACACGCAGTCGATGATATTCCCCGCCGCGCCGGCCACCACCAGGGCCAGACAGACGACAAATCCTGTGGGGACGCCCTTGCGTATCGCCCGGAAAAGGAGATAGGCAATGACGCCCACAGCGATGATGCGGAACGAAGTCAGGAAAAGCTTGTCGAAGAACTCCCACCCGAAAGCCATGCCGGGATTCTCCGTGAACAGGATATAGAACCAGTCGGTCACCCGGATGCGCTCGTGCATGTACATGTTCGTCTTGACCGCGATCTTGATCCATTGGTCAATGGCCAGTACCAGAAAGACTATCAGCCCCGCCAGGCGGCCTTGGGTGAGCCTGCGCCGGGTTCCTTTTCCTTTCCTCTTCATTTACGGTGCTTATTTCTTCATGTTTTTGGCTTCGATGCTCAAGGTGGCATGGGGCACCAGCCTCAGGCGTTCCTTGGGAATCAGCTTGCCGGTCTCGCGGCAGATGCCGTAAGTCTTGTTTTCGATGCGCACCAATGCGGCTTCCAGCCCTTTGATGAACTTCTGCTGCCGTGCGGCCAGCATGGACAATTCCTCTTTCGACTGGGTGTTGGCACCCTCTTCCAGCGCCTTATAAGTGGGCGACGTGTCGTCCACACCGTTGTTGTCGGTGTTCATCAGCGTACCCATCATGGTCTCATATTCTTCGCGCGCCACGGCAAGTTTCTTCATGATCAGCTCCTTGAACTCGGCAAGCTCTTCGTCGCTGTAACGTGTTTTTTCACTCATAATACATTTATTTTAGGGTTAATATTGCTCTTTCTCAGTCTTTGGCCACCAACAGCTCCACACTCGCCTCGCCGAGATCCACGGTCTCCCCGCCTTCCACGCGGTCGGCCACCGTCAGGCTGTTGGCCAGCACCTGCCCGCAGATGTAGTCGCGATACCCGGCTACGGCCTGGTCGGTCAGTCCGGAATGCGACAAGGTCACCGCGATGCGGTCGGTAATCTCAAAGCCCTTTTCCTTACGCAGGTTCTGGATTCGCTTCACCAGTTCGCGGGCCGTCCCCTCCACGCGCAGTTCGTCGGTCACGGTGATGTCGAGGGCCACCGTCAGGCTGCCTTCGTTGGCCACCGTCCAACCCGGGATGTCTTCGCTGAAGATTTCCACGTCGGCGGCTTCAATGTCCACGGTCTCTCCCGTGGGCAAGGTCAGGGCCAGCCGGCCTTGGTTTTCCAAATCGGAGATTTGTGCCTGGCTCAAGCCGTCCACGGCTGCCGCCACGCCCTTCATCAGCTTGCCGAACTTCTTGCCCATCGTGCGGAAGTTGCACTTCGCTTTCTTCTCCAGCATCCCATCGCCTTCCACGAACTTAAGTTCCTTGACGTTCACCTCGTCCAATATCAGCTGCCTCACGGCTTCGACGCTCTTCTGCCGCTCGGCGTCGCCGCTCGGGATGGCGATGCACCGCAGGGGTTGCCGCACGATGATCTTCTCCTTCTTACGCAACGAAAGCACCATGGAAGTAATCTGCTGCGCCAGCTCCATCCGGTATTCCAGGGCCTTGTCCACCTTCGCCTCGTCAGACACGGGGAATGCGGCCAGATGCACGCTTCCGGCCTCCGCCCGTCCGGTGGCCTCCGTCAGGTCCCGGTACAGCCGGTCAGCATAGAACGGCGCGATGGGCGCCATCAGCCTGGACACGGTTTCAAGGCAAGTATACAGCGTCTGATAAGCCGACACTTTGTCCGCGCTCATGGCATTGCCCCAGAAACGCTTGCGGCTCAGGCGCACGAACCAGTTGCTCACGTCATCGATGACAAAGTCCTGTATCAGACGGCCGGCCTTCGTAGGCTCGTAATCCTCGTAGCAGGCGTCCACGGTCTTCACCAGCGTGTTGAGTTCGGACAAGATCCAACGGTCAATCTCCGGACGCTCGTCCATCGGCACGTCGGCCTCGGCATAGTGCCAGCCGTCCACATTGGCATACATCGTCAGGAACGAATAGGTCTGGAACAGCTTGCCGAAAAACGTGCGGCCCACTTCCTGCACGCCGGCCTCGTCGAACTTCAGGTTGTCCCACGGCGAGGAGTTGGTGATCATGTACCAGCGCACGGCGTCGGAGCCGTACTTCTCTATCGCGCCGAACGGGTCCACGGCGTTGCCGAGCCGCTTGGACATCTTGTTGCCGTTCTTGTCCAGCACCAGGCCGTTGGACACCACGGCCTTGTAGGCCACGCTGTCGAACACCATCGTGGCGATGGCGTGCAGCGTGAAGAACCAGCCGCGGGTCTGGTCCACGCCCTCGGCGATGAAGTCGGCCGGGAACACCTGCCGGCTGTCCAGCTCCTCCTTGTGTTCGAAGGGGTAATGGATTTGCGCGTAGGGCATGGCCCCCGAATCGAACCACACGTCAATCAGGTCGGTCTCGCGCCTCATCGCCTTGCCAGTGGGGCTCACCAGAACGACATCGTCCACGAACGGACGGTGCAGGTCTATCTTGTCGTAATTCCCCTGGCTGTAATCGCCGGGGACGAATCCTTTTTCTTTCAACGGGTTGGATGCCATCAGGCCGGCTGCCACCGCCTTCTCGATTTCGTCGTACAGCTCTGCCACCGAACCGATGCAGGTCTCCTCCCCGTCCTCCGACCGCCAGACGGGCAGCGGCGTGCCCCAGAAGCGGCTGCGGCTCAGGTTCCAGTCGTTCAGGTTCTCCAGCCATTTGCCGAAACGGCCCGTTCCGGTCGAGGCCGGTTTCCATTTGATGGTACGGTTCAGCTCGATCATGCGGTCCTTGGCCGCCGTGCTGCGGATGAACCAGCTGTCGAGCGGATAATAGAGGATGGGCTTGTCCGTGCGCCAGCAGTGCGGGTAGTTGTGCACATGCTTCTCTATCTTGAACGCCATGCCGCGCCCCTTCAGCTCCATGCAGAGGGCCACGTCGAGCGTCTCGTCCTTCTCGGTCTTCTCCGGGTCGTAGGCGTTCTTCACGAACCGCCCGGCCCATTTCCCGTATTCCTCCGCGTTGACGTTGCGCTTCACGAAGTCCCCGTCCAGCTCGTCCAGCACATAGAACTTGCCCGTCAGGTCCACCATCGGGCGCAACTCGCCCTTGCGGTTCACCAGTTGCAAGGGCGGCACGCCGGCTTCCTTGGCCACGAAAGCGTCATCCGCGCCGAAAGTCGGCGCGATGTGCACGATGCCCGTACCGTCTTCCGTGGTGACATAGTCGCCGGAAATCACGCGGAACGCCCCCTCCCCGGGATTCACCCACGGGAAGAGCTGCTCATATTTCATGCCCACCAGGTCCGTTCCCACATACTCGCCCACGACCTGGTAGGGAACCACCTTGTCGCCCGGCTTGTAGCCTTCCAGCGGCAATCCTTCGCCCTGCGGGTTCAGGTAAGCCCCCAACCGGGCCTTGGCCATCACCACCGTCACCGGCTCGCCGCTGTACATATTATAGGTACGCACGCACACGTACTCAATCTTCGGTCCCACGCACAGCGCGGTGTTCGAGGGCAGGGTCCACGGCGTAGTGGTCCAGGCCAGGAAAAAGGGCGTCCCCCAGCCCGTCATTTCAGGACGCGGGTCGAGCATCCTGAACTGCGCCGTCACCGTAGTGTCCTTCACGTCGCGGTAGCAGCCCGGCTGGTTCAGCTCATGCGAGCTGAGGCCCGTGCCGGCGGCGGGGGAATAGGGCTGAATGGTGTAGCCCTTGTACAGCAGCCCCTTGCGGTAGAGCTGCTGCAACAGCCACCACAGGGTCTCGATATACTTGTTGTCGTAAGTGATGTAGGGATGCTCCATGTCCACCCAGTAGCCCATCTTGTGGCTCAGGTCGGTCCACTCCTGCGTGTATTTCATCACGTTGGTGCGGCACTTGCGGTTATATTCCTCGATGGAGATGGTCTTGCCGATGTCTTCCTTGGTGATGCCCAGCTCCTTCTCCACGCCCAGCTCCACCGGCAGGCCGTGGGTGTCCCATCCGGCCTTGCGGCGCACGAGGAAGCCCTTCATCGTCTTGAAGCGGCAGAACGTGTCCTTGATGGAACGGGCCAGCACATGATGGATGCCCGGGTGCCCGTTGGCCGAAGGAGGACCCTCGAAGAAGATGAAGGAAGGACAGCCTTCACGTTCGGTCATACTTTTGTGGAACACGTCTGCGTCGTCCCATCCTTTCAGCACCTCTTTGTTCACGTCCGAGAGGTTCAGCTGCGTACGTTCTGCAAATTTGTTTGGCATATATCGTATTTTACTTGCGCGTTACATTAAAATTTTGGCAAAAATACGATTTCTTTTTCAGAAGAGAAAGCGTTTTAGGAAAAAACTGCTCTGCCTTGCAGGGGAGCTGGCCCGTAGGGCCTGAGGCGTCTCACACTCACGAGACTAATCCGCCTGAAAGACCTGAGGGGTCTCACACCCACGAGCTTCCATTCGGGAAGTATGCTTTGTGGATGGGAAACCCCTCAGTCGCTACGCGACAACTCCCCTTTCAGGCGGAGCTATTTATTTTGCCTTTATTCCATGCCAATCTGGTTGTTCCATTTCAGGAACCAGTTGTTCTTGTCCATCAGTTTGCCGTAAAGGCTGCTGGATTCGGCGTCACGCTTGCTGACGGACCCGGCCACCCATTCCTTTTTGTTGTAACGCTCGGCCCAACGGATCAGGTCGTAGAAGCGTTTGCCCTCGAAGCAGGTCTCCAGCGCCATCTCCTCGATGATCATGCTGTCCACGGCCAGCTTCTCGGCTTCAAGGTTCATCTGCGCCCATTCCGCCTTGCTTTGCCCTACATAGCCATTGATACGGTTGCCGTTGACATCCACGGAATCCACCATCGGGTAGGCGTAGAACGGACTCACCTCCGTGAAGCCGCAGCCGCGGGAGTGGATGCCGAAGTTGTTCGCATATTCACCGGACTCGAAGGAAGCCGTCGAAGTGCCGGTCCGCGGGCGGTACTCGGAGAAGATGTTGTCCACCGTGTTCATCTCGCTGATGAAGGCCGAATCCGACTTGGTGCAATAAGCCAGGATGCTGTCGTTCACCACGTCCGTGCCGATGCCCGTGGCCAGGATGGCGTAGGCAAAGCGCGGGAAGCCGCCGTTGTTCAAAGCCTCGGCCAGACGGAGCCACACGTCGCTCTGGCGGTAAACCGGGATGTTGCGCTGGTTCACCTTCTGGAGGGTCTGTATAGTCACCTGGTCCGGCCTGCCCGCCGTGGTGGTGTTGAACGTGCCGCTGTTCCAGATGGCGTTCAAGCGGAGGTCGCCATGCTGCGCGTCGGAAGTGTTGTCGGACACCACGAGGGAATCCACGTTGCCGTAGCGGTCCACATTGCAATAAACCTGGCTCCGGCTGATGTCGAACATGCGCGTGGACGGGGTGATGCTGAAGTCATTGAGTTCCCCGTTCTCCATCGAAGAGTTGTACAAGCCGCGCACCTGGTTGTAGTAACCCTGGCTGGAAGCGGAGTCCATCGGGATGATGGTGATGATTTCGTTGTTGGCTGTTGTGGCCACAGCAGACCATGAGATGGAACTTCCGGTCGTCTGTGAACTCGTGTAGTAACTCACGGTAGTCGTATAATTCCTTGTCCACTCCACATTGGTCGGGAACAGTTGGGAATAATTGTCCCGCATTTCATAAATCGTACCCACGTTCGTGGAATACACAGCCCAGTCCGCAGACGCCGGCAGCACCCTGTACCTCAGCTTGCTCACGCCGCCGGAGTTGCGCTCGGCCGTAATCCAGCCCCAATAGCAGCGGGCCGCGTTGCGGTAATCCTCACGGTTCTTGGAATAAGTGGCCTTCCACAGGTAGAGGTCACCCAGCACCACCTCCACGGGGAAGTAGCAGTTGGACACCAAGAGGTTGCTCCCGATGGTGTGGAGCGTAGGCCAATCCGTGTCCACGTAGGGGGTGAGGTCCTCGATGAAATAGTCGCAAATCTGCTCTATCCCCCAGCGTGCTTCCGTCCCCGTGCCGATGGCCTCGGCATCCTGCTCGGTCAGCAGCGGTTCCGTGTAGAACGGCACCTTGCCGTAGGCCAGGGCCAGCTGCAGGTAGGTCCAGGCCCGGATGGCCTTCACCTGCGCCATCTCTTTCAGGAAGATCTGGTTGCCGCGGTTGTCGTACGCGTTCATGTCCGCATGGGTGATGTAGTAGTTGCAGTTGTTGATGATGGCATAATAGTCACGCGGGTCATTGTACTTGTTCTCGTCCGTCACGTTGAAGTCGGCCAAATCCTGCAAGTCCGCGTCGGCACTGTTCCTCACCGTCACCAGGTCGCCCCGCACCTCGCCCAGAAGGTTGGTGCGGTCGCCGATGGCCTCCAGCTTGTAGATTAACCCGATCAAAGAAGAAGCCGTATCCGACGGGCTGTTCAGATGGTCGTCGTCATACATCACATATTCCGACGTAGGCTCGAGCATGTCCTCGCACGCACCCAGCACTCCCACGCCCGCAGCGGCCAACGCTATCTGGAAAATATAAGATTTCAGTTTCATAAAAGTCAGAATTAAAGGTTGATTTTAATACCGAACATAAAGTTGCGGCTGTTGGCCAGCAGGCCACGGTCGATACCTTGCTCCAGCACGCTGTTGCCCAACGAGAACTCGGGGTCTGCCCCAAGATACTTGGTCACAGTGAACACGTTGTTGGCTTGCCCCCAGAACGTCAGGCCGTGGATGAAGGTGTTGTTGATGGGAAGCTCGTAGCTCAGCGTGATGGACTTCAGGCGCAGGTAGCTGGCATCCTCGATCCAACGGTCGCTGAAGCGGGCGTTGCCCTGCGGGTCTTCCCACGTGGCCTTCGGCATGTCGGTCACCTGGCCTTCATAGCTCCAGCGGTTCACCATGGCCACCGTCTGGTTCATGAAGCGATTCCCGCCCTCCAGCTGCGCGCGCTGGTAGTTGTAGGCGTCGTTGCCCAAGCTGTAGTTGAAGTTCACGTCCAGCTTCAGGCGCTTGTAGCTCAGCGTGGTGAAGAGGTTACCGTAGATGTCCGGGTTCGGGTCGCCGATGACCTGCATGTCCTTCTCGTTGATTTCCTTGTCGCCGTCATCCACGAACTTCACGTCGCCCGCGCCGAAATAGTGGCGCGTGTGTCCGTCAGCGTCCAGCACGTACAGCCCGTCGGCCGCTGCCTCCGCGGAAGTGGCGTACACGATGGTTCCTTTCGAGGTCTGGTCGGTCTTGTAGCCGTAGAAGAGGTTCAAGGGCTGCCCCACTTGCGAACGGATGGTGGCGCCGTAAATCTCTTTTTCCACGAAGTCAGCCCCGTCCGGCAGCTTCGTCAGCTTGTTCTTGTAGTGTCCCACGCTGGCACCGATTTCCCAGTTCCAGTTGCGCTTGGCCAGCACATGGGCGTTGAAGCTGACGCTGTATCCCTTGTTTTCCATCGAACCGCCGTTCACCCAGTTGCTTTCCAGACCGGTAAGGAAGTTCAGGTCCTGATAGGTCAACAAGTTGTCCGTCCAGCTCTTGAACACGTCCATCTTCACGTTCAGGCGGTTGTTCAGGAAGTTCATTTCCGCGCCGAAGTTGAAGCGGCGCGTGGTCTCCCACTGGATTTCGTCATTGCCGATGTTGCCCAGCACCAAGCCGTTGGACTGTCCTTGGAACAAGACGGCCTCCCAGTACGTGCGGGTGGCGTTGAAGTCGATGCCGTCGTTGCCGCTCACGTCATACCCCATGGTCAGCTTCGCATAGTCGATGCCCCGCACGTCAAACCAGCTCTCGTTGCTCAGCACCCATCCGGCCTGAATTCCGGGGAACACGCCCCATCTCACGCCGGCGAGCTTGAACCCGTCCTTGGCCTCCTTGCCGAAACGCGAGGAACTCTCGACGGCCAGATTCCCTTCCACGAAGTAACGCTTGCGGAAGTCGTAACGCGCCTGGCCGTACCATGTCAGCGAGGTCCACTCGTTCTTCGCACCCGTAGTGGTCTTGTTCACCGTGTTGTTGATGAACGGGGTCTTGTCACTACCCGTGTTGTAACCCAGCTGGGTGTCCACCTTGTAGCTGTCGTGCATGTAGCGGAAACCGCCCAACAAGCCGACGCTGTGGCCGTTATACTGGTTCTCCCACTCGATTTTCGTGTCGCTCGTGATGGAGTTCTGCGAAGAGTACAGCGAACGGATCTCATTGTCCATGGTCAGGCCGAGGGATGACACGTAATAGCTCGGCACGCCGTTCACCGGCACATAGTATTTGTCGTTCGTGTTGGTCAGCGTGTAGCTGAACAGCGAGCTGATATACAAATGCTTGTTGAACTGCCATTTGGGAGTGGCCGCGATGTTCAGGAAAGAGTTCTCGAAGTAGTTCTTGTTCTGGGCCGTGCCATATTCGTTAATGGCTACCGGATTCGCCAGACGGTAGTTCGCGTTGCCCAAAGCCGACCCTGCCTCTTCCAGGTAATCCTCGTCCACATTGTCGAGCATCACCGTGGAGATGTTACGGTTCACGAAAGAATAAGGGCTCAGCATCGGGCTCTTGGCCAACCCCAGGAAGTTCACCGAAGTGACGGTACCCTCGTCGTAGCCTTCCGGCGCGCCCTGGTCTTTCAGGTTCCGCGTCACGTTGCTGTACGACACGTCGAAGCGCACGAAGAGCTTCTTGAACATGTTGATGTCCGTGTTGAAGCGCACGTTCAGGCGGTTCATGTCGTTCTCCTTGAGCGTGCTGTTCGCGCCGTTGTAGCCCAACGCCAGGAAGTAGCTCGCCACATCGTCGCCTCCCTGCACCGTGATGCCGTAGTTATGCTGGAAAGCCGGGTCGTAGAGGTAATCGTTCCAGTCCGTGTTGTTGTTGTACTTATTATAATAGTAGTAACCCGGGTCGCTGTTGAGGAACTTGAACTCCGTGGCGTTCGTCCCCGTGCTGCCCAGCAGGTCGGAAGCGTAGGTCTTGTACTGCGAGCCGCTCATCATCGTCTGGAACTTGGGCAGCAAGGTCACGCCCATCGACACCGACGCGTCGATTTTCGTGGCCAGGCTGGAGTTGCGCTGCGTCTCGATGAGGATGACGCCGTTCGCGCCCTTCGCGCCATAGATGGCGGTTCCGTTGGCCATCACCTTCACGCTCTTGATTTCGTTCACGTTGATGGAGGTCAGGAGGTCATTGTAGAAACCGTCATGGAGCATCGTACGGTCGCGCTGCTGGTCGATGATGACCCCGTCGATGACAATCAGCGGCTGCGCGTTGGCATAGAGCGAGTTGATGCCGTTCATCGTCATGTAGCTGCCGATGCCGGGCGTTCCGCCTCGGGAGACGGTACGCACATAAGCACCCAGCTGGTCCTCAATCTCCGAGGCGACGTTCAGGGCCGGGCTAAAGCCAAAGTCCGAGGCTTCCGCCACGTTCAAGAGATTGTCATCCTTCCCGTAATTCTTCTGCACGGAAGAGGAATATAAAATCACGTCGCGCAGCTGGCCCGACTTGTTGATGCCCACGCGCACGGTGTTGAAGTCCGGCGCCGTCATGGTCAGTGCGGTGGCATATTCCGGCACGTCGATCTTATAGCTTCCGTCCTCTCCCGTCAGCGCACTGTAACCGTCATATCCGCTCACGCTGACCAGCACGCCCGGCAAGGGATTGGAGGCGGACACGCCAAACACCCGTCCGGTCACAGTCCGGGTCTTGACATCTTTCTTCATGGCCAGTCTCGCCGCCCGGTCGGCCGCCAAGGCCGCCGAATCGGCCACCTCGTCCTGGGCATAGCCGCCCACGGCGCCCGCCATCATTAATGCTAAACAATAGAATCTATATCTTTTCATTCTTCTTGGCTCTATAAGGTTCTACAATCAGTTGTCTTCCTCCTTGGCTTCCGGTTTCGGCTCCAGAATGATGCAGTCGATATACAACGTCTGGGAGTACCCGTCCATAGGCATGTAAGCATAATAGGACTCGATGGTGAGATAAGTGGAAGGATCCGTCTCCCCATAAGTACATATCGGGAATGTGTAGCCTTCGGCCACCGTGACGGTGTCCATCTTCGTGGCATCCACATCGTGGTTCTCCAACAAGGCGATGGCATTTGGCGGACTTATCATCATTCCGGAAGCGGTATAGTGGTAAGTGTAAGCCGAAATCTGGCGCTTCAGCGCGGCATCGGCCACAGCCGCCGTGTCACCGGCGAGCGGGGTGGCGAACACCACCTTGATGTCATAAGGACAGTTGGAAAGCACATGCGGCAGCTTGAACGTGATGCCCGGTTTGTTGCTCCACTGGTCGCGGGTGTCGCGCACCAGAAGATACCGGTCGTTCGACACGGCGAACTTCTCGTTCACCGCCGTACGCGACAGGGCCACGATGGCGGTAACGTTAGTGGAATCCTCACGCGGGCGCTGGATGTAGTAGTCCGAATATTCCGCCTCCACCTTGATGGTCTGCATGAAGTTGGACTTGGTGTCGGAGATGGTCCATTCCGGAGTCGTGTACAAGCGTCCGTTGCTGCAGTCCACCTCCGTCAGGCCGCTCAGGATGCCTCCCGCAGCCAAGGGTTTCTGGAACACATTATATCCCGGATAGTAGCTCGAATAGGCCGTGGAGCAGATGGAATCCGGATCGGCCGCGTCAAAGTTCGGGTCCGGCTGGCTGCCTACGTTGAAGAACGTGTTCTCCAGCATCAGCATCTTGGAGTAGAACTCGCGCAGGGAGTCTCTGTCCACGTTGTTCTCATGGTAGTTGAAATACCCGTAGTTCTTCTCCACCTGCTCGCGCCAGGCCTTGTTGGTCGGTGCCAGATACCAGTAGAGGCTGTCCTCGGCATCCAACTCGCCATAGTTGTTGAACAGGATGTTGTAGCTGTACATCACGGAGTCCAGGTAGACCGTCTGCCCGTCTTTCACACCGCCGGGCACACTGGCGGCCTCGTTCAGCTCCTCACGCTCCCAGCGCATGAAGAAGTTGTAGAGGCTGTCCAACCCGTTGTCCCCGCCCGTGGCATTCTCCTGGATCCGTTCCCACAGGTTGGGGTAATACGCCAGGGACTGGTCTATCTTGTACAACATGCCGTTGGAGGCGGCCACGGAGACCGCATCGATGTCGGCCTCGTTGTTCAGCCGGTCCGCAGACACCGTCATGCGCTTGCCGTTCATCATCGTCACCGTGTCGGCCGTGGTTTCAGTGACGGCCTGGCGATAAAGGGAAATATGGTTGCGAATGAATTGCCGCACGGTGGGATTGTCCTCCTCGTCCAGTTTCTGCTTGGCCGCCGCGGCATCCGCCTTGGCCTGCTTGTATTGCGCAATCAGCTGGTCTGCCTCTGCCTCCGTGATGACCGGCGCCCATACGGTATAGGCCTGGCTGGAGCTGAGCACCCTGCTATAGCCGCAACTGTCCAACACCCGCACGAACGGATGCAGTGTCTCGTCCTGCAACAAATTCTCCCACAAGGTGGCACCCGGCACGTTACCGACGCTTCCCACGCTGTAGTGGTCGTCCCATGTGTCCGTGCAGGAAACCCCGGCAAGGGCGACGGCCAACGCCGCCACTCCTGCCTGTATGCTATATCTTAGTTTCATTTTCATCTTCTTTTGGTCTGTAATTCGTTATTAGAAATTATCCTCGCCCAAGCCGCCGGGGCCGCAGATGGAATAGGGTACCAGCTCGATGTAGTCGATCATGAAGCAACCCATGTCGTTGCCCTGCACCCAAACCGAACGGAAGCGGATGGTGTGGTGGGTGTGGTTGTCGAAGGTCACATCGGCCAGCTTGCGGCGGTAGGTATAGGCGTTCTCGTTCATGCGCTGGCAGTCACCGGGTACATACTTGGGAGAAGTATATTTCGATGCCACGCCCCCGTTGTAGGTATAGACACTCATCGGGCCACGGTAGTAACCGTTGTTCTTCATCGTACGGTTGTTCTCGTCGATTTCCTCATCGGTCATGTACTTCGTGTACTCATCGCCGTAAATTCCGCCCACTCGTGCGTCATTGGCTTGGTAGCGCAAGTCCACCGGAATGCCCTGAGGCTCGCCGTCCACGTAAATCTGGGCGATACCGCGGTCGAACATGCCCGCATAGCCCATGCGCAACTCGTAGTTGCCGGGAGGAACGGAAGGAAGACGGAACTCGATGTCATAGCTCGTACCCAGGAAGTTGTACTCATCGCCACCCATGTTCCACCATGGTGTCTTCGGCCGTTGAACGAAGAACGTGGTGTTCTCACTCACGGACGTGTTCTTCAAGTACTTGGGCGGGATGTAATAGTTCAGGCTCCGGGCCGAGTTGTCGAGTGCCTCGCTGTATTCATCCCACGGGTTGCCCGCCAGACGGATGCCATTGTTCGTCATTTCCGGCCAGATGGTGGACATGTCGATACGCATACGGCAGTTGAACACGTTGTTGCGCGTGGCAGTACCGTAATCCACGAAGCGGTCGATGTAATAGTAAGCCACGTTCAAGGAGAAGTTGTTGGCCGGCACCGTGATGTGCGCACCCGGAACATCTGTTCCCCCGTTATAAGTCGTGGCATAACTGTGGTTCAGGTAGTAGTCACCGGACACCGGCACCGGGGTCTCGCCCACACGCCATTCGGTGCTCTGGTTCCAACCACGCTCTATCTTGAGGAGGGAATACTCCAGGGTGGTGCCAATCCACTCCGTGGGGTTGACCATGTCCGTACGGATGCCCCAGCAGTTGATGAAGCGGTCCGAACTTTCGAACAGGCGGTCCAGGATATGGTAGGACAGGAAAATGTTCAGCGGGTTGTAGCGGCTGGTCAGGTTCTGTTCGTTCCAGAACTGGTCCTTCAGCTCCTGCGTGATGCCGAACACGCTGTCGCTCGCCTCGTCACCATAAGTTTCCACCGCCAGGCGGTACATCGCCGAGATGTTCTCGTCCATCGTGTTGTCCGGGCTGAAATAGTCCGGATAGTTGGCATACAAGTCTTCGTCGCGCACCACGAACACCGTGTAGCCGGCATCCAGATGGTCCGGACGCTTCGCCCAGTAGGGATAACCCGCATCGGCCGAGCTGAAACGCCCGCCGGAACGAATGCCTTCCATGAATTCGGGATAGTCGTTCTTCCACACTTCATAGTCCTCGTCGCGGTAGTCTTTCAGCACTCCCAACAAGCCCGTACGATTCAACGCCTCGAAGAAAATCCCGAAGTCGGCATGGTTCTCCTCCAGGATGGAGGCACCCACGCTCGTGTTCGGCACCAGCATCCGGTCCACCGGATGGATGACACCGTTGTCCACGGAGTCGTTCTTCAGCTCGTTGATGATGTTGCTGCTGCTGTTGATGACACTCAGGGTCATGCCGTTCGCGTCCACCACCGTGTCGTTGGTCACGATAATCAGCGGCAAATCCAGCTCGTTGGTGAGCTGCATGGTGCTGACCATGTCGGAAGAGTACAAGGCGTTGTTGTCCACCAGACAGGCACGCACCAATGTGTCACAGAACGTGACGGGAATGTCTTCCACGGAAGCATAGCCCATCTCCTGCAGATAAGCCTCCACGCCCGAGTTGACGGGCGGAAAGAACGTGTTCTTTCCGCGGGCGGCAAGGAAGTCCATCTTGCCGGGGGAACGCTCCACAATGCGACGGAACAGGCTGAAGTTCTCCCGGTTCTTCAGGTAGTCGCTCATCATCTCACCCGTGAAAGTGTAATAGCTCTCAGCGGCCAAGTCGTCCTCACAACTGGTGAAGACAGGCATCTGCACCGCCAGCAACAAGGCGGTACAAACGGATATACATATTTTAAATAATCGCTTCATAAACTTTATACATTAATTGGTAGTGGATTCATATGAAGAGTCGTCCGATTCAGGATAGGCCGGGTTCTGGTGCAGGTTCTCGTTCACGCGCACCTCGTCGTAGTTGTACGGCCAGTACATGGCCATATAGTTGCGGAGCTTGCCCGTAACGGTGCTGGCAGACTCGGAGTGCTTGACGCTCACCTGCTGTATCAGGTACTCCGTGTTGTTGCCGTCATGACGGCTGCGGCGCACCAAGTCGAACCAGCGCTTGCCTTCGAAGAGGAACTCGCGGCGGCGTTCGTCGAACAAGAAATTAATCAGACTGGATCTTGAGGCCGCACTGCCCGAACCATAATTGTCGATACCACCGGTCGCCGAACGGTGAGAAACGGCCGCGATAAGGTCGTAGGCCGCATGGACCAGGCTGTCGTTCCGCTCGTCGGTCAGGTCGTCCCCGGCCATGTAGAGCAAGGCCTCCGCCTTGATGAGCATCATGTCGCTCACCCGGTAGAAAATCCAATTGGCATCGTTCTTCGCCCAGTTGCGTCCGCCCTGCTCGAAATACGTCAGACTGAATGTCGAGGCATTCATATTAGTCGACATGTCAGAGACGGCGTATTTGGCCATGTAGGCCGCCGTCGTGTTCGAGACGGCATTCACCGCGATGGACCACCGCCGTATGTCGTTCGAAGTCGATCCGGTCACAGGTTTGAAGAGCTGAGGGGATGACCACTCCGTCCAAAGCGCGATGGCAGGCGCATACGTGCCGCATCCCGTGGGCAAGTCTTTCTCCTCATAGAAGCGGTAGTACAAATCGGTCACCATCGTATTGCCCTTTTCGTTGTCATTGGCATCGCTCGTGAACTCCAGCTCGAAGATGCTCTCCGGGCCGCCGCCATCGCCATAGAAGTTCAGCTTATAGCCGGCACCCCGCTGCAGCATCCCCTGCCCCCCGTCCGGCACCAAGGGGTAACCGTCCGTCAGGTAGTTCGTGGAATAGTTCTTCTCGAAATACTCCATCTTGTTGTCAATCACCTGCTGCGCCCAGCGGTCGGCGGCGGCATAATCCCCGATCCACAAGGACATGTCGGCCAGCATGGCCCGGATGGCATCCTGCGTGATGCGGGCGTAGCTCTTGTCCTCCCCGTTCACGGAAGGCCAGGCGGTCAGCGCGTTGGGAAGCACGTTCTGCAGGTCTTGGATCAGGTTGCGCACCACCTCGTCCCCATCGGTAACGGGCAGGTTCAAAGGCTGCTCGTCGTTGGTGATGGCATGGGTGTAATACGGCACGTCCTTGAACGTCCGCACCAGATAGAAGTAGCACAACGCGCGGATGGCCGTCACCTCGGCAATCGTGGCCTGCACGTCGCTGGCCAGGTAGCTGGGGTCCACTTCCGCCACCTGGGGCGCCCGCTCGATGACCAGGTTGCAACGGTCAATGACGGAATAGAAGGGCGACCAGTCGGTGTACTTGTTGGTGGAGAGGATGTCCTCGTCTATGATTTTGCCCTCATCCCATTCTTTGTAGAAATACTTGGAATTGCTTCCCCCGCCGATATTGTCGGAACGCACCTCGCCCCAGATGAACACCCGCCGGAGGAAGTCATTGTCCTGCATACGGGTGTAGCAGCCGGTGACAATCTGGTCCACGTCAGCCTTCTCGTTCCAGTAGTTGTCTTCATACACCATGGTCAGGGGATAGATTTCCAAGAAATCCCCGCATGAGGCAAAGGACATCCCCGCCAAGGCCACTATAGCTGATTTTAATCCTATATTCTTCATATCATCATAGTATTATCCGTTAGAAATCGATTGTAATACCCAAAGTGTAAGACTTGGCGCGCGGAGTCTGCGCGTTGTCCTGGGTCACGCTGTAACCACCGTATCCCAACTCGGGGTCTACACCCGAATACTTCGTCAGGCAGAACAGGTTGTTCGCGCTCACGTAGAACCGCAAGCCGGACAAGCCGATCTTCTTCGCCTTGCTCTGCGGCAGGCTGTAGGAAAGCTGCAGGTAGTTCAGGCGGAGGAACGTACCATCCTCGATGAAACGGTCGCTGATCAAAGTGTTGTAGTTGGCGATCTTGAAAGAGGAGTTCAAGGCACGCGGTATGGTCGTGATGTCCCCTTCCTTACGCCAGCGGTAGTTCACGGCCTGGCTCTGGTTGTTGTTACTGTTCATGCTCTCCATGTCCAGACGGGCCAGGTTCACGATGTCATAGTCTATACGGTAGTTGAACTGGGCGTTCAAAGACCATTGCCCATAGTAGAACTTGAAACCGAAACCACCGGTCAGCTTCGGCAACGAGTTGCCGAGGTAGACGATATCCAACTGGTTGATGTTACCGTCGTGGTTCACATCCTCATAGATGGCATCGCCGCCCTTGAAGTCGTAACCATCATTGGTGGTCGAATAGTTGAACTTCATCTGGAGCGGGTCGCCTCGGAGGTCGCGGACAATCTCTCCGTTGGCGTTGAGCACCACCGGGGCCGTCTTACCGGAAGCGAGGAACTGCTCCTGCTCCTCCTGGCTCATGTCGGCGAAAGTCTCATAGTTATATTGGTACACGCCCTTGCTGCGGAAGCCGTAGATGGCACCGAACGGGTTGTCCACCTGCACGCGCTGCAACAGGAAACGGTTCTCCGCTTTCCAGTCGTTGTTCAGGGTCTCCAGAATCAGCGGGTCCATGCGGGTGATGACGTTCTTGTTGTTGGCGAACGTCACGTTCACGTCCATGGAGAATTTGCCCTTCTGCACCAGCTTGTTCGTGTTGATGTTGAACTCGAAGCCCTTGTTCTCCATGTCGCCGGCGTTGCGGTAAGCGTATGCGGTGAAACCGGAGATGCTCGGCACTCGCACGTTGGCCATCAACATGTCCTTCGTGGTCTGCTTGTACCAGTTCAGGTCGAACGTGATGCGGTCGTTCCAGAAGCCCAAGTCGAAACCTACGTTCCAAGTGTACTTCTTCTCCCACTGCAGGGTGTTCATCTTCAGGTTGCTCGGTGCCATGCTGGACTGTCCCAAGTAATTGTTGGCCGCTACATACTGGTTGATGTACAGGTAATCCTGCGTCGGCTGGTTACCCGTCATACCCCAACCCGGACGGAAAGACAGCATGGACAACCACTTGCGGGCCGGCTCCATCCAAGGCTCGTCGATGATGTTCCAACGGCCGGAAACTGCGGGGAACACGCCCCAACGCTTGCTCGGGCCGAACTTCGTCGTACCGTCCACACGGGCGGACACGTCCATGATGTATTTCTCCTTATAGGCATAGTGGGCAGAGAAGGTATAGTACAAGCTCCTCCAACGGTTGAAGTTGCTGGACATGCCCGGGTTGATGTTACCCGCACTCGGGGCCTCGATGCCGGACGGAAGTCCCGCCACATCCGTACGCTGGTCGCTCGAAGATCCGGACACCAGCTGGAAGCGTCCCATCGTCATGAAAGAATGGTCCTCGTTCAGGAAGTGGGGGACGAAAGTCAGCGTATGGGTCGTGGTGAACGCCAGACTCTTGGAGCTGTAGCTCGATGCCGAGCTTACACCGCCGGCATTCCAGTCCTGCGTGGACAAGTCACGGGGATAATAACGGTCCTCGTAGGCGTTGAACACGTTCATCACCACCTTACCGTTATAAGTCAGACGGTGCTTGGTGGCATCAATGCCCAGGAAGTCGTACTGCAACTCCAGCTTCGGGTCGATGGCATAAGTGACATAATCGTTCTTGGCATACTTGGCACTGGCAATCGGGTTGACCAGACCGCGCTGGTCGTTCAGCGGGTTGTCGTTCCCGGCCTGCAACATCTCGTAATACCGGCCCAAGGAATTGCCCTGCTCGTCCTCCTCGTAGATGGCGAGGTTCGGCATCTTCTTGTAGGCGATGTTCAGCAAGTCGTCATAGTTGCGCTTGTTGTCAGTGTAAGTCAGGGAGAAGTCCGTGACGACCTTGATACGGTCGCTCACATAGTAGTCCAACATCATACGCGTCGTGAAACGGTCCAACTGCTGCTCGATGATGGAGCCGGTCTCATGGTCGTAACCGCCGGAGATACGGAACGTGGCCTTCTCACCACCGCCGGTGATGGAAAGGAAGTGGTTCTGCCGCCAACCGATTTGCTTGACCTCGTCCACCCAGTCCGTGTTGTTGTTGAACATCTGCCACTCGGAGAAGTCACGCTTGTCCGTATAGTAGCTGATTTCCGGAATAAGGGCGGCCTGGTCGCTCAACGTCGGGTTAAAATAAGATTCCTTCAGCAACATGGTGTACTGGTCACCCGTCAACAAGTCCACACCGTCCGGCTGGTAGTTGGCCGTCAGGCGGAACGAATAAGTCAGTTTCGGCGCACCACGCTGGCCACGCTTGGTCTTGATTTCAATCACACCGTTGGCACCCTGCGAACCCCAGATGGCCGTAGCGGCGGCATCCTTCAGCACGCTGATGCTCTCGATGTCCTCGGGATTGACGTTCAGCAACTGGGCGAAAGACTCGTCCGTGGCGTTCTGCACATCAAAATCGGACTGGTCCACGTTCCACACGTCACCGTTCACCACAATCAACGGGTCGGAGCTGGTCAAAGTGGAAATAGAGGTCACACCACGCAGACGCATGGTCGTACCCGAACCCAAGTTACCGGAATTCATCACGATATCCAGACCGGCGATACGTCCCTGCAGTGCCTCGTCCACCGAAGTGATGCCCAAACCTTCGAACTCCTTGGCACTGATGGTCTGGGAAGCGAAAGAAACCTCACGTTCGGGGATGGACAGACCGGAAGACTGCACTCGCTTCTTGGCCTTGACCTCCACCGTCTTCAGCACCATTGCGTCTTCCAGCATGATATTGTACACTCTCTTATTAATAGGAAGCACTTGAGGCTTCAAGCCCACATAGCTGAACTTCAGCTTGTTCTTGGGATTCTTGATTTTCAACGTAAAGTTACCGTTGAAGTCGGTCACCGTGGCCGAAATGTTACGGTTCGACTCGTCCACCTCGACGACAGCCGCTCCCACGACAGGGCCGAACGTATCGGACACCGTACCGCTCACGCTCGAAATCCCCTGCGCACTCACTGCCGAAGCAAGTGCCAGGCAGCATACCAATATATAATATTTCAAATTTTTCATCTTCTGTTCTCTTTAAGGTTAATTACCTATCCGCTCGCTGTACTTGTCCGACAAGTCCTGGGAATAAAGCAAGGGCTTGTCCAACAGGTGGATTACCGCCGTGGACGAGTTGTAAAGCACACGGGCATCGTCCAAGGTAGCGACCACAGCGTTATTCGGTGCACGGAAGTGATACTCACGGGCAAAATGGTTGCCCTCCGTCACGTGGCGTACCAGATTCTCGCCCGCCGCATCCTTAATCGCAGTACCCACGCCGTCGCGGCAAGTCACGCTGATGCCGTTCCCCGTATAGTCCACAGCCAACGTGGAGAACCGGTTCGTCGGCATGTAAGAGGTCTCGAACGTGCCGCCCGTCTGGGAAGGACGGTTCAAGTAGATGGCATTGTTCTGGACGTGGTAGCGGATGAAATTGTCAATCGAGTCGGTCTTGGCCGTAATCTGTGCCTGCAGTTTCTCCCGGTCGGCCCCGGAAGCGGAAGCCAGCTGCGCATTGAGGCTGACAATGTCCCGCCAGTCCGGCAGCAAGCCTGCGGCATACAGTTTGTTAATCTCCGCTGTAGGAGGCACATAGATGGTGTAGTTGAAGTTCTCCATGATGTTGATGGTCGTGTCGTTGGACACGGTCTTGGCATCACGGATTCCGGTATCCTCGTCCGGTGCGCCGTAGTCATACAATTCGGAAACCAGCGTGCTGTGTGTCAGCAAGTTCCTGAATTCCTGATATTCCGCACCCAGTCCGGCCAATACGGTAGTCACGGACTTCGTGGCCGGCATCACCGGCTCCTTGTCCACAATGTAGGTCTCGCCGTTTCCTCCCGGGTTGGGTCCCATATCGTAATAACCGTCCTCGACACGTACGCCAAAGACGTAGCTGTCCGGTATGGAGTTGCCCTCTCCGGCCAGTTCCTTGCGGTAAGCCGTCCGGATCTTGACACCTTCGCCCGAACCTTCCAGGATGATGGGGCATCCGCCCTTGGAAACCCACACGTTCTGTCCGCTGACCGAACTCAGCGCACGGTCCCGCACATAGATGGAGTTTTCCAACACATCCTTCAAGCGGTTCTGCACATACTCCGTCTCGCCGTATTCATAGCTGTCCCATGAAATCGGCTGGCTCAGGTCGGCCACCCAGCTGCCATCGGCATCCTGCCGCCCTACATAAAGGTTCGCGCGCACGCGGCAACCGGTGTAGGTGGTCCGGTCGTCATAATAGAAGCGGGCCACCGTCTTGCGGTTCTTCCCGAAGTCCACCGGATCCACATAGTTGCGCAATGCCGCATCGCTCGGAAGAATCAGGATGTACTCACTCTCCATGGAGTTCAGGTAGGCCTTGTAGTTCAACCCGTACTGCCCGTCGTCAATCATCATGCGCATGATGCGGATGCTGTCATCCAACGAAGCGGGGAAAGACACCGACTGGTACTCCGGCACGGGGAACACCTCGTTGGCCTTATATACCACACCGTTGTTGGCCATGATGCACTCGTCGAACTTCTCCTTCTTGAGCCCCATGTCCATCTGCGCGGTATTGGTCACTGTGGAGAACTTGCTCGGCACCGTCGCCACCAGCGAATATTTCATGAAGTTGTCCATCATGTCGATGATGATGTTGTCGGGAATGCTGTCAATTTCCTTGTAACGGTCCAGCAACGTGGCACCGCCGCCCGACTGGAAATACTTGTTGAAAGCATCGTTCGTAGGAGCAATGATGACAGCCATGTCACCCTGATAGGAAGACATACCTCCGGCGGCATTCACATACTGGTTCCATCCCGGATCGTAAGGAAGCAAATCCTCCGGGTTCTCGTTCCGGTATGACACAAACGAGTTATTGACACCATTAATACCGTCTGCATAGCCCAATCCGTCGTTGAAATAACGCCAGACGAAAACGGAATCCACCTCGCCCGAACTGTATTGGTTGTAGGAGTTCGTCGTACCTTCATCGAACACCGGCACGCAGAAACGGTCCAGGAAGCTGTTGAAGATGGAGAGGTCCTCGTCATTGCGGATGACCTCCGCCATGTTCGTCAACGGGTCCATCACGTTCTCCACCACCTGGACATAGCCGTTCTGGCACGTGATGTCACGCTCCGTCAGACGCTGTCCGTTGATGTAGGACTCCGCCGTGCTGTTGCACGCCCCGTTGGTCAGGAAAGACAAGTCGTCGTCCGTAATCTGCTTGTTCGCCATGTATTCCGAAAGGAAATGCACCATCGGGGACACCGTGTTGTCGCACATCACCAGCATTCCGGCCTTGCTTCCGTCCGCATACTTTGAACGATAGTACTTCCAATACTTGTTGTCCGGCATGTCCTCCGCGTGAAGCTGCGGGATGCTGTCGAACAGGGAAAGCTCCGTGCTGCGCCGGATGACGCTTCCTTCCTCCGGGTCCTCCGAATTATTACTTTGGCTGGACATCAGCTCAATCAGATAAGCGCTGTTAACCATAGAAGACTTGAACAACGTGCGCTTCTGGGATTGTGTCAAATCGTCATAACTCCTCGCCCCCCAGCTGTTGTTCTCGAAGAACCGGGCATACGCCTCGTCGTTCGCCACGAAAAGCGTCTTGCTTCCCGTCAGCCCCAACATTCGGCGGTATTCCGTCTGGCCGTCCGAGTTCAACGTGGACACTTCCGGGTCATTGATCAGTCTCAATGTCGTCTGGAAATTCCCACGCTTCGCCAACTCGTCATAGATGCTGCTGCCCAACCAAGAGGGCGTGCCGGTAAGCAACTCGTCCTCACAGGCGACGAACATCCCGCTGGCCAAGAACAGCGCACATGCGGAAAACGTAAAACGACCCATTTTACTTTTAATGTTACTGCCTTTCATATTTCCATTAGGTTAATATTTTAATAGATTTCTTTTTTCTCTCATATATCTCAAATCAAATCCCACTCTTCAGCATACCGTCCCCGTCTCTCGGCAAAGAGTTGACTAACAACGCGTCCGCACCAACCCGCTGCCTTTTCAACCTCTCTTGCACGCTCCTCCTCAAAGTACTGAACTTGTGCATGGTATTATCACACGCTTCACATTCCATTAGGTTAATTATTCAACATTTTTTAAAATCAGGGCATTCCGCACCCCATTTGATTATTCAAAGGTATGACATTTCTGTAAAAACGCATAATAAAATTTAAACTAAAATCGGAAATATGTTGTAGAACATGTTTTTGGTTTCAAGCCTCCGTCCCGAACATGGACGTTTCAATAAAATTAGCTAAACCCCGCACCGGTTCACTTGCGCTTGTTCCGCGCATACCAAGGCCGGACCGCCACGCCATGGAAAAGCCCCGTGACGAGGAACAATCCCCCTATAATATAATAGGTGTCGCCGCCATCCCCTTGCCCCCACAGGGCGGAAGCCCCGGCATAGCCGGCCCACAAGCCCATGTCCCAGCCCAACAGATAAGAGGTCTGGGCTGTCCCCCGCTCGCAATGCTCGCAGATACGGATGTAGGAAAGCAGATAGCGGCTTGTCACAAAACCCAGACCGCACCCTAAAAGCATGGCCGTACTCCAGTATCCCCCGCCCGTCCCGTCCTGAAGCCACGACCATAAGGCAGCTCCGGCCAGGCAGACATACCCCAAAAGGATTTCACCCTGCAAACGGTCCCGCAACAGCGAACGGTGCAGGCCCAACGCCAACCAAAAACCTACCGCAAGGAACAAGTAAAAATCCACCTCGCGATAGCGGGCCATCATCATGCCCGCCGCCAGACAGACTCCGCACAACGGCAGGAAGATGCGGAATCCACGGGGAAGCCAGAAACGGTCGAGCGTACACCACGAAGGCTCCAACGGGGCACGGAAAGGCACACGGACCGCCCACAAGAAAACGCCCGCACACAAAAGAAGCCCCACAGCCACTCCCGCAAAAAGACGCGGGCCATAATAGACAGAAAGAATCCAGCCGGCCGACAAGCCCAGCACCAAGGCAAAACGCGTGAACCAATAATACACATGGGCAGCCTCGGTCCGTCGGCGCGTGTCGGACAAATCCAACAACAAGGTGCTACCCACCGCGATCTGGAACATGCCATAAAAAGCACCTTGCGCCAGCCTCACCCCATAAACCTCCCATCCGGAAAGCCCGCCCCCCCAAAGGGAAGTCACGCCAACCAGACCGAACAAGGCCCACAAAGCCACAGACTTGCGGCGGTAACGGTCCAGCCAATAACTGCAAAAAGGGGCGGGAAGACACATCCCCGCGCAAAAAGCAAGGACAGACACTCCCACGCCCACAAGGCCACTCTCCGGCATCAAGCCCGCCCCCGGCAGTGCCGGAAAGAACATGTACAAGGAAGTACAGACACATATATTGGCGATGAGGATCTTCACGAAATCCACATGCCACATCGGCCGATGTCCGTTCTCTACGCTTCCCACACGCTCAATACTGTTCGTTCTCGTTCGGGAAGGAACCGCTCTTCACATCGCCCACATACTGCCCCACCGCGTCGGTCATCACCGTATGCAGGTCGGCATAGCGGCGGAGGAACTTCGGAGAGAAGTCTTGGTTCATCCCCAGCATGTCGTTCACCACCAGCACCTGGCCGTCCACCTGCGGGCCGGCCCCGATGCCGATGACCGGAATCTGCAACTCGGAAGCCACCCGGGCGGCCAATACGGCCGGTATCTTCTCCAACACGACCGCAAAACAGCCCGCCTCTTCCAACAAATGGGCGTCAGCCACCAGCTTTTCCGCCTCCGCCTCTTCCTTGGCCCGTACGGCATACGTGCCGAATTTATTGATGCTCTGCGGCGTAAGGCCCAGATGCCCCATGACAGGAATACCCGCCGCCAATATGGCTTTCACCGTATCTATAATCTCCTCTCCCCCTTCCAGCTTCAGCGCGTCGCACCCGCTTTCCTTCATGATGCGCACCGCGTTCGTCACCCCTTCGGTGGCATTCACCTGATAGGAACCGAAAGGCATGTCGCACACCACCAGCGCACGCTTCACGCCGTGCATCACGGATGTGGCATGGTAAATCATCTGGTCCAGCGTGATTGGCAAGGTGGTCGTGTTTCCGGCCATCACGTTAGAAGCCGAATCCCCCACCAGAATCACGTCTATGCCTGCCCCGTCCACAATGCCGGCCATGGTATAGTCATACGATGTGAGCATGGCAATCTTCTTGCCTTGCCGCTTCATCTCAATCAGGCGGTGCGTCGTCACCTTGCGCGCATCCTCCACTAAATATCCTGCCATAATCAGTCATATTTGAAAACAAGGCGCAAAATTAAGCATTATAATCCGTTCACGCGAGCAAATCCTTCACTTTTTCCACGCCGAAGCCCCGAAAATCCGGAATCACGACATCGCACAAGTCCTGAATCCGCTCCGGCGCGTTCGTGGTGGAAAGCCCCACCACCTTCATTCCGGCCGCCCGTCCGGCCTTCAGCCCGTTGAAGGAGTCCTCGAACACGACACAGCGCGACACGGGAAGCCCGAACACACTGGCACCCAGCAGATAGCAATCCGGTTCCGGTTTGGAACGCGTGAAATCCTCGGCCGTCAGGATACGGTCGAAATACGTCTTGAATTCCGGATGCTTCCGGTACACGTTCCGCATCTTCTCCGCGTTGGAGCTGGTCACCACCGCCGTGAAGACCCCGGCCCCGCGCAAGGCCCGCAGAAACTCCTCCACGCCAGGCACATACTCGTAGGCCATCTCCCGCTCGAAACGGTCCAGCCCCTCCTCAATCCTGCGCCGCACCTCGTCCTGCCCGGCAAACCAAGCGTCGAAAATCTGCACCAGCGTCTGTCCCTTGATACGCTGCTCAAAATGCTCCACCCCGGGATGGTATAACGCTCCCTGCTCCCCCCAGAACAGGGAATATTGGGTTTCCGTGTCGAACACCACTCCGTCCAAATCGAACAATGCCGCCGCTTTACGGCCATCCTTACCTTCCATCATCGCGAATCTTTAAAAAAACGGCACAAAGGTAACAAAAAGCTTCCGCCACGGCAAAATCCTTGCCCGACAAAGCCCGGATGTTCACAGTTTTTTGTACTTTTGCCTTTATATATTACATTGACATTGACGAACGACATGGAAGACAAGCTCATCGAACTCATTGAACACAGCATAAAAGAGAACTGGGACCGGAAAGCGTTCACGGACTTCAACGGGGAAAGCCTGCAATACAAGGACGTGGCCCGGAAAATCGCCAAGATGCACCTGCTGTTCGAGGCGGCCGGCATCTGTCCGGGAGACAAGATCGCGCTCTGCGGGCGCAACAGCGGGAACTGGTGCGTGGCTTTCCTGGCCACCCTGACCTACGGGGCCGTCATCGTCCCCATCCTGCACGAATTCAAACCGGACAATGTGCACCACATCGTCAACCACAGCGAGTCCAAGCTGCTCTTCGTGGGCGACCAAGTATGGGAAAACCTGAACGAAAACCGTATGCCGGACCTGCAAGGCATCATCTGCGTGAAGGATTTCACGCTGGTGAACAGCCGTTCCGAAAGGCTCACGTTCGCCCGGAAGAACCTCAACGCCCTGTTCGGCAAGAAATTCCCCATGATGTTCCTCCGCGAACACGTGCATTACCATCCCGAAGCTTCGCCGGAGCAACTGGCCGTCATCAACTACACGTCCGGCACCACGGGCTTCTCCAAAGGCGTGATGCTCCCTTATCGGAGCCTGGTGTCCAACGTGGCCTTCTGCCGCCGCACCATCGGCCTTTCCCCGGGCGACAATGTAGTGTCGATGCTGCCCTTAGGCCACGTTTTCGGACTGGTCTACGACTTCCTCTACGGCGTGTGTTCCGGCGCACACCTCTACTTCCTCACCCGTATGCCTTCGCCCAAGGTCATCATGACCACGGTGGCCGAAATCCATCCCCGCGTCATGTCCTGCGTCCCGCTGGTCATCGAGAAGGTATTCAAGAAAGAAGTGCTTCCGAAGATTGACAACAAACTGGGGAAACTGCTGCTGCGCATCCCCATCATCAGCGAGAAAATCAAGGAGAACGCCCGCACGGAAAGCCTCCGCCTCTTCGGCGGGAACATCAAGGAAGTCATCATCGGCGGAGCGCCCTTCAATGCCGAAGTGGAAGCTTTCGTGCGTTCCATCAATTTCCCCTACTCCATCGCCTACGGCATGACGGAATGCGGCCCCATCATCTGCCACAGCCCGTGGCATGAGACCGCCTACATGTCGTGCGGGAAAGCGGCGGACGGCATGGAACTCAAAGTGCTGAGCCCCGACCCCGTACATACTCCCGGCGAACTGGTGTGCCGCGGGCGGAACACCATGCTGGGATATTACAAGAACCCGGAAGCCACCGCCCAGATCTTCGACGAGAAAGGATGGCTGCACACCGGCGACATGGCCGTCATCGACCCGGAGGGGAACGTCTATATCAAAGGACGCTGCAAGAACATGCTCCTCAGCGCCAGCGGACAGAACATCTACCCCGAAGAAATCGAATCGAGGCTGAACAACCTGCCCTACGTGAACGAGTCGCTGGTCATCATGAGCAACGGGAAGCTGGTGGCCTTGGTCTACCCCGACCTCAACGAAGGCCTGAAGGACGGGCTGGACGACCGTGACCTGCTGCGGCAAATCGACATCTCGCGGCAGGAGCTGAACAAGGAACTCCCGCCCTACTCCCAAATCGTCAAGGTCGTCCTCCAGAACGAGGAGTTCGAGAAGACGGCCAAGAAGAGCATCAAACGCTACCTTTACCAAAACATGAGCTTCTGACATCCCCATGAAACCCAGCCTGATCGTCTACAAGGCATCGGCCGGCTCCGGCAAGACCTTCACCCTGGCCTTGCAGTACATCAAGACCTTGCTGGAGCAGGAGAGCCGGCACACCTACAGCCATATCCTGGCCGTCACCTTCACCAACAAGGCCACGGCGGAAATGAAAGACCGCATCCTGCAGCAACTCTACGGCCTTTGGAAAGGACTGCCCTCCGCCCAAAGCTACCTGACCGCCCTGCGGGGCGAACTCCAAGCCGACGGGGTGCGCCTGACGGACGAAGAAATCCGGCAACGGGCCGGCCTGTCGCTCTGCCAGATCCTGCACGACTACAACCGTTTCCGCGTGGAAACCATCGATTCCTTCTTCCAGTCGGTGCTGAAAAACCTGGCGCACGAGCTGAGCCTCACGGCCAACCTGAAAGTGGACCTCAACGACACCGAAGTGCTCGACAAGGCCGTGGACCGCCTCATGGAACGCCTGCACCTCCACCCCACCGTGATGGACTGGATCCTGGAATACGTGGACGACCGCATCGCGAACAACGAGCGGTGGGACATCGCCCGCGAAGTGAAGTCGTTCGCCGCATGGATCTTCAAGGAAGCCTACCTGACCCACGAAGACCGCCTGCGGGACGTGCTGAACGACACGGCCCGCATCAGGGAACTACGCGCCGCCCTGAACACGGAAAAGGAGACGGCCATGGACATCGTGCAAAGCGCGGCGGCCAACTTCAGGGACGAGCTGGAACAACGAGGCCTCACCCTGGACCGCTTCAAATACGGCGGCAACATCGCCACCTACCTGCGGCACATCGAGGCAGGCAACCTCGCCCCCGACTTCAAGCCCCGGATGCAGGGCTTCGTGGACAGCGCGGACAACTGGCTCAAGAAAGCCGACCAAAACGACCCGGGACTGCGAGAGGCGGCCACCTGCCTCCAGACCTTGCTGGGCGAGCTGCGGCAGTTCCAGCTGGACTGCCTCGTGCGCCACAACAGCGCGTCGCTGGCCCAAAAGCACCTCAACCCCCTGCGCCTGCTGGGCGTCATCGACGAGGAAGTCACGGCCCTGAACCACGAGAACAACCGTTTCCTGCTGGCCAAGACCCCCATCCTGCTGCACGGCCTGATTGAAGACAACGACGCGCCATTCATCTTCGAGAAGATGGGGGCGTTCTTCCACCACGTCATGATCGACGAGTTCCAAGACACGTCCACCCTGCAATGGAGGAACTTCAAGGTCCTCCTGCTGGAAAGCATGGCCTCCGGCTTCGGCAACCTCATCGTGGGCGACGTGAAACAAAGCATCTACCGCTGGCGGAACGGCGACTGGACCATTCTGAAGAACATCAAGGACGAAATGGCCGCCCACCGCCCCGACATCCGTAACCTGGACACCAACTTCAGGAGCGAGCAGAGGATTGTCACGTTCAACAACGCCCTCTTCAAGGCTGCGGCGGAAGAACTGGACCGCCTCGCGCCGGATGCCCCGCCGCGACTGTCGGAAGCCTATGCGGACGTGGCCCAGAAATGCCCCCCGGGAAAAGGAGACCGCGGCTACGTGCAAGTCCGCTTCTTCGACCGGAACGACAAGGAAACGGACTGGGAGGCCCGGATGCTGGACGAACTCTGCGACCAAGTGGAAGCCCTTCACGAGGCCGGACTGCCTTATCGGGAAATGGCCATCCTGGTGCGCAAACGGAAATTCACCGCCCCCATCGTCCGCCATTTCTCCACCCGCTTCGGCGACCGGGTGAAAATGGTCTCCGACGAAGCCTTCCTGCTGTCCAGTTCCCTGATCGTCAACCTCCTCATCTCCGCCATGCGTTATATGACGAACCCGGACGACCGTGTCGCCCTGGCGTTCCTGGCCCGACATGCCGGG
The DNA here is from genome assembly GCA_944320765.1 of uncultured Paraprevotella sp. GTDB lineage: Bacteria > Bacteroidota > Bacteroidia > Bacteroidales > Bacteroidaceae > Paraprevotella. The sequence continues at coordinate 116,052 of CALUIS010000005.1, read as the reverse complement.
GAAAACGCCATGCCGGAAGACACCGGCCTAAGGCAGCTGGCCCGGAAAGACCTGGAATCCCTGCTCCCTGAAGGCTTCACCCGGCAGCTGGACACGCTGCGCACCCTCCCCCTGTACGAGCTGCAGGAGGAACTCTACACTCTCTTCGGACTGGCACGCATCCCCGGAGAGGACGCCTATCTGTTCGCCTACTTCGACCGTCTCACGGACTACCTGCAAGACAACCCGTCCGACCTCAGCTCTTTCCTGACCTACTGGGACGAGACCCTCTCGCAGACCTCCATCCCTTCGGGCGAGGTGGACGGCATCCGCATCTTCACGGTACACCAGTCCAAAGGCCTGCAATTCCACACCGTCCTCGCGCCCTATTGCGACTGGGACATCGAAAAGGATGCCAACGGATTCACCCGGAACAACGACTTGCTGTGGTGCGAGCCGCACCAGACGCCCTACGACATGCTGCCGGTGATTCCCATCACCGCCCAGGCCGCCATGCGCAACTCCATCTTCCGGGCGGAATATGAGGAGGAACACCTGCAACGGCGCGTGGACTCGCTCAACCTGCTCTACGTGACCTTCACCCGCGCCGAGAAGAACCTGTTCGTGTGGTGCCGCACCCGGTATGCCCTGGACGAGAGAAGCACGACGGGCGACCTGATCTATCAAGCCCTGCCAATCCAACTGGAAGGGGCGGAAGAGACCGAAGGAGAGAACGGCGAAACCGCACGCTTCTCATACGGCACGCTCGTCACCCTCCTCCCTACCCGGGACAAGAAACACGACAACCGCATGGACATCCGTTACCAAGCAGAAAACGTGCGGATGCATTCCTACAAGGCGGGCATCGATTTCCGGCAGTCCAACCCTGCGGCGGAATTCCTGGAAAGCATGGCCTCCACAGCGGAACAGCCCCGGCACACCGACCGGAAAAGACGGACGGGCATCCTGATGCACCGGATCCTCTCCACCATCCACACCCGGAACGACGTGAAAAAGGCCCTGTCCGCCCTTGAGACAGAAGGGCAAATCGGCACGGACGAAGAAAGGGAAGAACTGAGGAGGCAAGTGGAAACCGCCCTCAGCCGTCCCGAGGCCGCACATTGGTTCGACGGCTCGCTGGCCGTCTACAACGAATGCCCCATCCTCACACAGGAACAGGACGACCAAACCGAGAAATACGGCACCTACCGTCCCGACCGCGTCATGTCCGGTCCGGACGAGACCACCGTGGTAGACTTCAAATTCGGACGGGCCGACTCCCGGTACCGCGAGCAGGTGGCCCGCTACATGCGGCAGATCCGGCTGATGGAACCCGGCAGTCGGGTCAGGGGCTACCTGTGGTACATCACCGACAACCGGCTTGAGGAAGTGCAAGCCTAACACCCAAAGAACCTTATGGAAACATTCATCCAACTCACCGCACAAGACCTTCTGCGCCGCTTCGGCAACCGGCTGCGCGACGTCACCGTGGTGTTCCCCAACAAACGCGCCGGACTGTTCATGAACCAGCAGCTGGCCGCTTCCGCCGGACAACCGATATGGGCGCCGCATTACCGCACCATCAGCGAACTGTTCGACCAGCTGTCGGACTTCAACCGGTGCGACGACATCATGGCCGTATGCGAGCTTTACCGCGCCTACGCCCGACACGTGCCGGAACCGGAGACGCTCGACCGCTTCTACGGATGGGGGGAAATCATGCTGGCCGATTTCGACGACATCGACAAGCATCTGGCCGACGCGCACCAGCTGTTCAGCAACATACAGTCCATCAAGGAACTGGACGACAGCGCATTCCTCACCCCCGCGCAGGAAGAGGCCCTGAAGCACTTCTTCGAAGGATTCTCCATCGAAGGCAACAGCCGGCTGAAAGAGAAATTCCTGGCCTTGTGGAACCGGATGGACGACATCTACACGGCCTTCAACGCCCGGCTTCGGGAAAAAGGAATGCTCTACGAAGGGGCCTTGTACAAAGACGTGGCGGAACACCTGGAGGAACGCACCGGCCGCATCCCGGCGGAGAGGACGTATGCCTTTGTGGGGTTCAATGTCCTCAACGAGGTGGAGAAACGCCTGTTCAAGTTCCTCTCGGAACGGGGACAAGCCTTGTTCTACTGGGATTACGACGTGCTGTACACCGCACCGGACAGCCGGTTCGAGGCCGGCACCTTCATCCGGCAGAACCTGGCCGACTTCCCGAACGCGCTGCCGGAAAGCTGTTACGACAACCTCAAGCGTCCGCCGCACATCGAATTCATCGCCGCCACCTCGGAAAACGCGCAAGCCCGCTACATCCCCCAATGGCTGGAAGCAAACCTCACCCAGCCGGAACAAGACACGGCCATCGTGCTCTGCAACGAGTCGCTGCTCCAGCCCGTCCTGCATTCGCTGCCCGACGCCACGTCCGCCCATCCGGTGAAACATGCGAACATCACCATGGGATTCCCCATGAGCGACACCCCCGTATTCAGCTTCGTCAACGCGCTGCTGTCGCTCCAGACCGACGGATACGACCGCGAACGCCGCCGCTTCCGCCCGGAACAGGAACGGGTGGTCCGCGCCCATCCCTACTTCGCCTTGCTCGCCGAAAGCCATGTCTTCGCCCCTCATGCAGGGAACCAGGCACTGCTCGGCTATCTCCGCTCCCTGCTGGAAGAACTGGCAGGCGTGTTCGGGGCCGAAACGGAAAACGCCGGGGAGGTCTACCGCCAGCTCTACCACGAGGCACTCTACCGCACCCATCAGGTGGTCTGCCGCTTCATCCGGCTGACAGAAGACCACACGCTCGACGTGCAGCCCGCCACCCTGCGGAGGCTGCTGCGCACGGTGCTGTCCTCCACCACCATCCCCTTCCACGGCGAACCCGCCGTCGGCCTGCAGGTGATGGGCGTGCTGGAAACCCGCAACCTGAATTTCAGGCATATCCTGATGCTGTCCGTCAATGAGGGGATGCTCCCCAAGGCCGTCAGCGACACCTCGTTCATCCCCTACCACCTGCGCGAAGTGTTCGGACTGACCACCATCCGGCATAAAATCGCCGTCTACGCCTTCTACTTCTACCGCCTCCTGCAACGCACGGAGCGCATCACCTTCGTCTACAACATCGCCACGGACGGGCTGAACAAGAACGAGATGTCGCGCTTCCTCCGGCAAATCCTGGCCGAGACGGACTTTGCGGTAGAAACAAAAATCCTGCAATCCGGGCAGGCCGTACCCGCCGAAACCACGCTGCAGGTGGAAAAGACACCGGAACTTATCGACCTGATGCACCGCAACTATGCCAGCGGACAAGAGGGGGCGCGCCCCCTCTCGCCCTCGGCCCTCAACGCCTACCTGGACTGCCCGCTGAAGTTCTACTACCAGCAAGTCGCCCGCATCCGTCCCCCGCAAGACCCGCAGAACGGATTGGACGGCGCCACGTTCGGCACGCTCTTCCACGATGCCGCCGAACTCGTCTACCGGAAACTGACGGAACGGAACCCCGTCATCCGCCGGCAGGACATCGAACAGCTGCTGGCCGGAAAGGAAGCCGTCCTGCAGCCTTTCGTGGACGCCTCTTTCCTGAAAAACTATTTCAACGGCGACCCGGAATCGGTATTCTACAACGGCCAGCTCCTTGTCGCCCGGAAGGTGCTGGCCACCTACCTCCGACAACTGCTCGCACACGACAGCCGGATGGAACAGTTCATCCTGCTGGAAACGGAACAGGAACACAGCAGAAGCGTGGAAGTGCCGTCGGGCGGCCGCATCCTGAAAATAAACGTCGGCGGAAAGATTGACCGCATGGATACGGTCATGCAACCGGACGAGACGACCGGGCAGCAAGTGGAAACCCTGCGCATCGTGGACTATAAAACGGGCGGGTCTCCCGAAACCGCCTCCACCATGGAACAACTCGTCCAAGCCTCCGACCGGCGACCGTCCTACATTTTCCAGATTTTCCTCTACGCGTGGGTGCTGTCGGAAGAGCAGCGGCGGCCCGTCTCCCCGGCCTTGTTCTTCGTACACAAGTCCCATGCGGAGGACTACGACCCAACCGTGGAATTCGGCAGGCAACGGGTCACGGACTTCGGCCCCTACAAGGAGGAGTTCCGGCAGACGCTGCAAGGCGTGTTGGAAGAGCTGTTCAACCCGGAGATTCCGTTCCGGCAAACTTCCGTGGCCAAAAATTGCGACTATTGCGACTATAAATTGCTCTGCGGAAAGTAAGCCGCACAAAAAAGCGCACACACGGCTTGCAAGATTGGAAATAAAGCCCTATCTTTGCAGCCGGTTTAAGGTCGGTTCCGTAGCTCAGCTGGATTAGAGCAACGCCCTTCTAAGGCGTGGGTCTTGGGTTCGAGTCCCAACGGAATCACCCCCGCAGGGTGATGGTTTGCGCCATTGCCCTTTATTTTTTCGCCAAAACATGCTCGTGTTACCGCTATTTGTCTTACGCCTGCAATCAGCAAGAAAGACGGAAAAGAAAGAGAGAAAGAGTCTTCACATCACATATATTTGCATACATAGGTTACAAGATTATCAATAAATAAGAAAAAGATAGACGGATTAAGCATTCTATTTATCATCACAAGCGTAATCGGTGCCGCCATTGCCATTTGGGTCAATCCAAACGGGGAAAGAAATGGCTTTCCGACCTGTAGGCACACACATCAGCGGGGCGACAAGTCCCGCTTTTTTTGTCCCTCCCCCACATTTTCCCGCAAAAAAAACTTCTTTCGCTGTCACAAAAACGCTATCTTCACGTACTATCAGTAGAAAACCATAAAGAAATGGAGGCAGAGACATTCCAACACGAGGCATCGCGGGTACGCCCGCACCTGCTTCTCATCGCCCGCCGCCACGTCGGCAGCGAGGAGGAGAGCGAAGACATCGTACAGGATTGCCTGCTGAGAATGTGGACGATGCGCGACCAGCTTTCACTGCCTTTCGAGGCCTTGGCCGCCACCATCACACGCAACCTCTGCATCGACCGAATCCGCTCCCGCCCGCCCGTCTCGCCCCTCAAAGGCATGGAGGCCGACGTTCCGGACACGGACGAAGGGCATCCGGAGCGCATCGAACGCATGATGAACATCGTACGCGCCCTGCCGGACATGCAACAGATCATCCTCCGCCTGCGCCATATCGAAGGAATGGAGATGAAAGAAATCGCACGGCTGACGGGCAGCACGGAAGTGGCCGTCCGGAAAGCCCTGAGCCGGGCAAGAATGGCTGTCAAAAAACAGTATATGAGGAGGAAAGAAGAATGAATGCAAAACTGGAAACTGAAATAAGGGAACTGACGGACCGCTTCTTCAAGGGGATGACCACTCTGGAAGAGGAACGGCAGCTGTATGACTTCTTCCGCCAGAAAGACATTCCGCAAGACCTGGAACCCTACAAGGACATGTTCCTGGACTTTTCCGCCCTGACGCTTTCCGAACGCGAGACCGGCCTCCTTGCATCCGACACGCCCGGCACATCCGGACAAGCCCGTCCGGAAAAGCCCCAAAACGCACGATGCATCGCGCTGAAATACAGCTTGGAAGCAGCCGCCACCATCCTGTTGGCCGCCCTTATCGGATGGGGAACCCACACACGGCAGGAAAGGAAACTCGCCGCACGGTACGAAGGCAGCTACATGATTGTGAATGGCGTACGGACAGACAAACTGACCCGCATCCGCCCGGAAATAGAACGGACACTGGCAGAAGCCGAACGGATAGAACAAAACCTGTCCGCCGAAAAGCTGATCCAAGCAGCAGAAGCAGACATCCTGAACGTCATAGAAGACGAAAAGGAGCGCGAACGTATCCGGCAACTCATGGAATAAAAACAGAAAAGACAGACCGCTATATGAAGAAAACAGCCTATATCCTCCTGCTGCTCGCCGGCACCGCACTTCCGTCCGGAGCGCAGAACAGCATCGACCGGATGGTGAGACAATACTCCAGCGCGGGGCAGTCCACCTTCACCTCCGCCGTGGAACGGGACCCGTCCACACGGGCCGTCATAAAAGTGGTAAACACACTGAAATCCAAGAATATGAATGCCAAACCGTTCAAACAAGCCTTTGAAAAGGAGGCACAAACGGCCGACAGCCAACTGACGGTATCCAAGGACAAGACCACCCTCATCCTCACGACTGAGAGCCAGGGCCATCCCCGAATCTACATGCTCAGGTACGACCCGGACAACCACATGGACGTGGAAGTGACCATTATCATAAACTTCAAGAAACAACCCAAAAACTCCAAACAATGAAAAAACTGTTAGCTTTATTGACACTCATGGGGTGCATGTCATCCACAAACCTCAAGGAAAACGGAAACATCCGCACGATTGAGGCAAAGAATTTCCACAACATCCGCTGCGAATACTGCGCCGACATCCAGTACACCCAAGGCAAGGAATATGCCGTGACCGCCAGCGGGTCGGACCAGACCATGAAACAGCTACACATCTATCAGGAAGGAAAGACCCTCGTCATCGCCAGAAAGGAACCGAACAAGAAAAAGAGCGACAAAGAGAAAGTGTATCTGCGAATCACTGCTCCGGAAATCAACAGGCTGGATGTCGGGGGAGTAATGAAATTCCGAACCGGAAAGATGACGGCGGACGATTTTGAAATCAACGTGGGCGGCGTGTCCGACTTCCAATGCGAAAAACTGGTCTGCAAGAATTTCACCTACGACATCAAGGGGGTGAGCAAGGGCAAGGCACAGATAGAATCACAGACAGCCCATATCAACTGCAAAGGAGTGGACAAATCTGAATTCCAGATATATAGTCCGGAGCTTCAACTCAACTGCAAGGGAGTCTGCAACATGAATCTGGACTTCAGGGGAAAGGAAATCAGCATTTGGAACACAGGCGTGGGCACCATTCGCGCCCGACTGGACTGCAACTCGCTCAAGGCCCAAAACAAAGGAGTGGGCAAGTTGTATCTTTCCGGCACCGCAGACCAGACGGAAATCAACTCTGACGGCGTGAACAATGTGGATGCCAGCGGACTGAATTCTTTCTGACCCACCACATTAGACATCTGTCACAATGTCAGCCACAAGACGCGAGAATCGAATATTCCGGAGCAACGGAAAGGAAGAAAGAAAATACGGGCGTATTTCGTGGCCAGGGAAAGGACAAAATGTAAGCGTATGCACGAACTGGCTGCCATACGGACAAACAAAAAGGGAAAACAAACGCATAGAGCGGCCTCCCATGTCAGCTCCGCTCCCTCAAACAGCCCTTTTTGTCAGCTCGTTCTTGTCGGAAAACCCACCTCATCTAGCCTCCAAAAGCCGTTCCAAGCCCATCGGTTTTCGCCTTTCCTGACAAAAAAACACCGCTTTGCTGAGTACTTTTTCCGTCTTTGCGGCAAGAAATTTCTTTCTTTGCTGAAAGACGGAAATTTCTTGCCGCAAAGAAAACGCAAATTCGGCGCGGAAATGCTCGTATAGAGCATTTCCTGCCGCCGTTTTTTAACAATCAGCCTCCTGACTTGCCCTGAATTTCACACAACTGCGTTACTGAATCCGGCAAAAATCCAACTATGTGAAAGGAAAAAACACCAAACAATGACACTTTGCATTCCTCACATGTCTCTCTTTCCCGGCCTGATTTTTCTATTTCATCCCAACCGGACAACATCTTATAAAAGTCATATCGTTCATCAAAAACCCATATCACAAAACAAAAAGAAGCAAGTGCAAGCAAATCGCAAAACAAAATTAAATTAAAACAAAGAAAGCGTGACATTTTGAAAATACAAACCGCCACGAGAATCGCGCAAAATCCACGATGTGGAGAATCACTCGCGAATACAGAATTCTCACGGCATTTCAATATGCCTGAAAGGACCTCTTCACCTCCGGACATGCCACGCCCGGTCGGCCAACTCCACATACGACCGCTCGGGACAAGAACCGAAAGCCACCGCATACAACCGCATCCCCCGTTGCCTCAATTCATCCACATACTGCACCCACACCGGAGAAAGCGGCTCCATCTCAAAATCGGAAACCCACAACAAGTCGGCATAGCGGAAATCCTCGCGCATCAATGCCGCCACGGAGTCGCGCATCGCACAACCCATATCGGAACCACCGTGGAACGTGCGGCACAAAAAGTCCTCCAACGCAGGCAGGTCGTCATACAGATTCTCCAAATCGACGGTTTCCGTCTGGTCGGAGAAAAAAACGATGCGGCACGGACGGCGCAAGCGGTCCGCCATCAATGCCAAAGCCAACACAATGGACTTGGAAAAAACCTCGCGCTCCCCCGCCATCGAACCGGAAGTGTCCACACAAACCACAAAGGGCCCCCGCCTCCGGTGCTTCTGCATCTCCCGCCCGCTCCGCGACGAAGCATCCGCCCGTTCCACCCGGCGGGAGACCGAATCGAACACCGCCAGCTTCTTCTCCGCATAACGGCGGTAAAAAACCGGCTCCAAAACGGGTTCGGCCAAGTAACAATATTCCACAGGAAGCAACGCGTTCAGGTTGTCCCCCTCCGTAATGCCCACAATGTCGGAATGGGAAGCCGGACGCCACAGCGCAACCGGCACCCGTCCCCGCACAGCCTGATACCGACGTTGCCCATCCGCCTCCTTTCGTCCCAGCGCATCATTCAACTCCTTAATTATAAGGCTTTTACGGATTACTTGGGCCAACTGGCGGATTTTTGACCGGAGTTCCGGAGAAACGGTCATCTGCAACCAGGCCAAACGGGGAGAAAGGCCGTCTCCCGCCTTTCCGGCATTCTGCAACATGCGCGACTGTTCTGAAGCCATCCGGAAATAATCCTCACATAACCGTGCGATATGCTCCCGTTGGTAACGTTCCTCACACTCCTCCAGCAAACGCCGCCACTTGCCCGTCAGATGCTGCCGGAGCGTCTGCCAACGTACATCCGTGCGGGAATAGCGCACCATCCGCTCCGTATAGAAAGCCACGTCCAGCTCCGAAGGGGAATAAAGGCGGGCGAAGGTCGAACGGGCCTGCTGCAACATGGGCAGGAAATCCGCGTCGGATGCCATTTCCAGCTGATAGAAATAGTCCCACTGCCCGCCATAATAGGAATACACATCCTGCAGGCCGGATTTCTTCCGCACAAAATAACGCTGGATTTCCGCCTCCGCCTCTTCGGGCCGGACCGCTCCCGAAGCCAAGGCATCCGCATAAACCTGTTCCGCGATTTCACGCAGGTGCCGCAAGAAAAGGGCGGACAATCGTTCCACGCGGGTGTCCCTGTCCCGCCTACCGCAATCCTGCCGCATGGCCCAGTTCCTGACTTTCGATTTGCAGTGAAGTCATGTCCGCACGCACTCTCTTGAAAGCATTTTTCAGGACATCCCGCAGCGCATCGTCCAAGAACAAATGCCCTTTGGCAAAACCTTCCTCCCTCTGCTGCCATTCCTCCAAACGTGCGGCGGCTTCCTTCTGTTCCGCCTCCAACCTGCGGACCGCCTCAAGCGACAAGGCCGGTGCGGCCACCCGACGGTCCGGCAAGCCCTCCCCGTCCTGTTCCTCGCGCACCAATTCATACTTGCGCCCATTCACCTGCAAGCCCTCCGCCGTGCGGGACACCTGCAGCAGGTCTTTCGGAAAGACTCCCGGGAAACGGCTTTTGTCGTACTTCCGCAGGATTTGCGCCCCCGTCTTCCGCCGGTCTTCCACCAGAACGAAGGCCGCAGGCACTCCCTCCGTCAATCCTTCATATTCAGAAACATACACCAGAACCGTTCGTCCGGGATACAACGACTGCACTTGATAGAAAAATGCCTTGACCACCTTCCATGCCGCAACGGGACGCGCCGCCTCCCGGCTTTCTTCCCGCAAGGCCGAAAGCCGTTCTGACAGCAGCGGAAACCCCACATGCTCCTCGCAGACTGCCACCAAGGCTTCCCTCATCAGCCGCACCACAACCGGCTCCTGCGCCGGGGTGTCCCACAGGCAGGCTTCCGACAGGAGCAAATCCGACAGGGAGACCGCCGAACGCCCGTTGAGGAAAGCCGCCGTGCGCCACAGACGCACTATCTTCTTCCAGCGGCGGTCCGACACGTAAAAGGCCGGGGCTTCCGCCCGCTCGTCCGATTCGTTGTAGGCCACCAGCAGGCTACGGAAAACATGTACAAAAGTGAAGACAAAATCCGGAATTTCCACTGCATCTATCCCGCCGTCCCAGACAGCAAGCTCCCCCTCCGACAGACGAAGCCCGTCGGGTACCACCGCCTCCTCATGCCCCGGAGAGGCTATCATCAAATTAAACAAACGCTCATCCTTGATTCCCCCCGCCACGCAACGAATCAGGAAACGATCCCACAAAGCCTCCAGATTCTCCCCCTCGGCCGGCAACTCGTTGGAAGCCGCCACCACAAGTTTAAGCGGCAATCTCAACTCTTCCCTCCCGTTCAGGTAAACCTTCTCGTTCAACACCGTGAGCAAAGCGTTCTGGATGCTCGGCCCGGCCTTCCAAATCTCGTCCAAAAAAACCACATCGGCCGTGGGCAGATAGCCTTCCGTCATCCGCACATAGCGGTCCTCGTCCTTCAGGGCTGACACGGAAACCGGGCCGAAAATCTCGTCCGGCGTGCTGAAGCGCGACATCAGGTACTCAAACGACCTGCCCCCTCGGAACGCATGCCGCATCCGCCGGGCCAACATGCTCTTGGCCGTCCCCGGCGGCCCCAACAGGAACAGCCCCTCGCCCGCCACCGCCGCCAACAAGGCCAAAGCCAGCAGATGCTCTTTCTCGTAAAGCCCTTTTCCCAACGCTTCCAGCAGGGAAGCAATCCGCTCCTTTTCCATCTTCCGACCCACCGCTTCCTATTTCCTCAAGACCTGGCGATAGAAAATGAAATCGAAAACATATTCGGCCACCAAAAACACCAGGAAAATCACGGCCGTGAACTGGAACTGGGCGGACAGGAACGCACTGATGAAGAATCCAGCCGCCAAGGAGACGAACAGACGAAGGACTGCCCGCACCACAAACGAACTCTGCAGCTTGCCGCCGGAAGCCTCCAGTTCCTTGGACACCAACAGAAAGTCCAGCATCTCCCACAGAAAGAAGAAGCCCACGATGAAATAAAGCGGAAGGGCTTCCAGATAGTGGTGGGGGTAAAGCATGATACGTATGACCACGGACACCACCAACAGGAAACTTAACAAAGCCACCTGTATCAGAGTGAACGCCAATATCTTCTGCCTGAAAAGAGAATTACCAACCTGCATACCTTCCATATTCAACCGCTCACCGGACAAAAGAGTCAATAAGGAAATAGACCCCCAAACCGGCCAGCCAACCCACAAAGACCTTTCCTGAGACGTGACGGAGATACCACCAAATGGAAACATTCTCGCTTTTCATCAAAGCATATCCCGCCGTGGAACCGATGGAAAGAAGACACCCGCCAATCCCGCCACTGTAGGCCACCAACTGCCAATACTGGCCGTTAAGGGCGAAAGAACGGATATAATCCGCATCCACTCCCGGAATGGCATCCACCATCCCCACCACATCGTACATGGAAATGCTGGTCAGCACCAAGGCCACATTGTCCAGAAACGCGGAAATCACGCCCAGAATCAGGCTATATACATATATATTATGGATATACCGGTCGCACCATGCCGCAGCGGTGTGGAGCGCGCCGGTCTCCTGTATGGCCGAAATCGCCATGCTGACCCCGATGAAAAACAAAATGGTCTGGATACTCTCCGACTGCATGAAACGCGGCGTGGGACGGAAAAACGGCTGCTCGGACTTAATCAGCTTACGGTTGCACAACTCGTTCACCACGCTGAAAAGCGCCAACACGCAAAGCGCCCCCACAAAAGGAGGGAGCTTGGTGAGGTGATGGAACGTGGGAATGAACCAAAGACCGCCTATCCCCACAAAAAGCATCAGGATGCGCTGCCAGCGCGTCAGCACCGTGTCGTCGCCGCGGTAACGGATACGCGGCGTGTTGATATTCATCTGCTCCGGCAATTCCCTGGACACCAGATAGGTGGGGACCACCATCGCCACAAGCGAAGGCAGGAACATGGCCCCGGAAAAGTTGGACGGCGTCACGGCACCCTTCACCCACAGCATCAACGTGGAGATGTCGCCAATCACCGTCAGGCACCCCCCGGCATTGGCCGCAATGACAATCACCGCCCCGTAATACATCCGGAAACGGCTGTTCGGCAACAACTGACGCATGATGGCGAACATCATCACCGCCGTGGTCAGATTGTCCAAATTCGCCGAAAGGCCATACGTGATGAAAGCCACCAGCCACAACAGCCGCCTGCTGTTGCGCGTCATGATCCATTCGCTGATGAAGTCGAAACATCCGTTGGAGTTCAGCAGGTCCACAATGGACATGGTGGCCAACAGATATAGCACAATCTGGCAGATGTCCGCCACATGGGCGATGAAAACATGGCTTGCGATGAAATTCTTCAAGGACGTGACAGACGAATCGCTCCCGGCCAGGAACTCGGCATATTCCTCGGCGTGCAGCAAATTTACATAATGCCCGCCTGCCACCATATAGAGCATCCATGCAATGACCCCGACAAACATCGCCACCGCCGCCTTGTTGATATTGGTGATATGCTCCGTGGCAATCGCGCAATATCCTAAAAACAGCACAATGACAATTACAAGGGTCATGGGAAAAAGTGGATAAGAGAGCGACAAACGGGACTCGAACCCGCGACCCTCGGCTTGGGAAGCCGATGCTCTACCAACTGAGCTATTGTCGCAAATCGGATACAAAGGTACGCTTTTTATTTTAAAACAAGCCTTGTATCCGCTTTTTTATTTCCGTATTAATATACTTTAACCTTACTTGCCAAGCCCTTGCACTTTTCACGCAACGCCATCTGGTCCGCATCCAGCTTGTCCCAGCAGACTACCACGCCCATGCGCCGTCCCACATGCGCCACCGGCTTGCCGAAAATGCGCAGATAGGTGTTCGTCGCCGCGCAGACTTCCTCCTCGCCGGAATAACGGGGACGGCCTTCGGTCTCCACCTCGGAAAGGATGACCGCGCTGGCCCCCATGCGCTCCTGGGTGATTTCAGGAACGGGCAAGCCCAGCACGGCGCGGCAGTGCAGCTCGAACTCCGACAGGTTCTGCGTGCCGGCCAACGTCACCATGCCCGTATCATGCGGACGCGGACTCAGCTCGGAGAAGATGACCCCCTCCTTGTGGCTCAGGAAGAACTCCACGCCCCAGATGCCGGCACCGGTCAGGGCCCGGGTGATTTTCTCCGCCATGTCCTGCGCCTCCTTCAGCATCTCGGGAGAAATGGCCGCGGGCTGGAAGCTCTCACGGTAATCCCCGCCCTTCTGCACATGGCCGATGGGCTGGCAGAACAGAGTGGGGCCGTTCTTCTGCGTCACGGTCAGCAACGTGATCTCGCTGTCGAAAGGAATGAACTGCTCCACGATCACCTCCTTCACATCCCCCCGCGCACCCGCACAGGCATAGTCCCACGCCTGTTTCAGGCCATCCGGGGAGTCCACCTTGCTCTGACCATGGCCGGACGAACTCATCAAAGGCTTGATGATGCAAGGGAAGCCGACGGTATCCGCCGCAGCCTTCAGCTCGTCGAAAGTCCGGGCATAACGGTAGTTGGCCGTCTTCAAGCCCAATTCCGTATGGGCCAGCTCACGGATGGCCTTGCGGTTCATGGTGAAGTTCACCGCCCGTGCGCTCGGCACCACCTGAATGCCCATCTTTTCGCAGTCATACAGCTTCTCCGTGCGGATGGCCTCGATCTCCGGCACGATGATGTCCGGCTTATGCTTTTCCACCACAGCCATGAGGGCGTCGCCGTCGAGCATGTGGAACACTTCGCACTCATCAGCCACCTGCATGGCCGGCGCGTGTGCATACGAATCGCAGGCAATCACGTATTGCCCCTTACGCTTGCAGGCAATCACGAATTCCTTGCCCAGTTCTCCTGAACCTAATAATAAAATCTTTTTCGTCATGACAATATATTAATAATGTAAGACTCGCCATACGCTCATTATTGATGCTGCTCGCGCAAGAGGTCGTTCACCGTCTTCACCGGGTTGAACGTGTCCAAAGGCACCTCCACGAACACCGTGTTCCAATCGCTCATCGCGCCGTTCCACAACCCTGGCAGCTCCAAAGCCTTGAGTTCCTTCCCGTTCTTGCTCTTATAGGAAATGAAACCCGTGTTCCGGTCCACGTAGTCCGGCAGGTTGAACTTGCCTCCCTTGTAATCCTTCAAGGCACAGACCAGATCCACGGGATTGAAGTGAGTCCCGTCCTTGAACATCGCCACGTATTCCGGATTCCCCGTGTCAATCTGGCTGCTCTCAAGAATCTGCAGCGACACGGTGCCGTCCTGGTTATAGGCCAGGAACGGCCCGCCGCCCGGCTCGCCCACATTCTTCACCACGCCGCACACGCGCATCGGGCGGTTCAGCTTCTTGCGCAGGTAAATGACCAGCTCCGCATCCTCAAGGTCCTTCACATCCTCGCGCCGACAACAAAGGTTCTGCTGCACGAAACGGATGATTTCCTCAATGTCCGCATGGCCGTAGTCGCCGCTGTCCAGCTTCCGCAAATAAGAGAAAGCGCGCCGCTGCAGGTCCACCAGCACGCCGGCCAGCACTTGCTTGTAGGTGACGGTGTCGGCCTTCAGCCGGTCCGGCACCACGTTGTCGATGTTCTTCACGAAGACCACATCCGCCTGCAAGTCGTTCAGGTTCTCAATCAAGGCCCCGTGCCCGCCGGGACGGAACAAGAGCTTGCCGTCCACACGGAAGGGTTCGTTGTCCATCGTGGCCGCCAACGTGTCGGTGGACGGTTTCTGCTCGGAGAAAGTCACATGCAGCTCCACGCCGAACTTCTTCTCATACACGGGAAGTTTCTCCTCCACCAATGCCTTGAAGAGCGCCTTATGCTCCGCGCTTACCGTGAAATGCACCTCGGCCTTTCCCTGGCTGGCCGCATACAAGGCGGCCTCCACCAGGTGCTCCTCCACGGGCGTACGCGCCCCCTCCGCATAGCGGTGGAACTTCAGCAGCCCCTTGGGCAGCTGGCCATAGTTCAAGCCTTCAGGGCGGAGCATGTTCGCCACCACCTTCTTATATTGTCCGGCCTCCATCAGGCTTTCCACTCCCGCACCTTCGTTCTTCCGGCACGCCGCATCCAAATCCTCGAAAAACGCGAACCGGCGGATGCCGGCAAAGAAAGCCTTCTCAAAATCCGTCTCCGGCGCATCGTAGGCCGCATCCAAGAACTCGAACATGTCCTTGAACATCCGGCTGGCCGCGCCGGAAGCCGGCACGAACTTGGTGACAGCCTTACCCTCCGCCTTGTAAGCGTTCCAGACATCCTCATAACGCCTGCAGTCTTCCGGCGAAAGTGCCAGAATTCCATTGTCCAAAGAGGCGGCCGCCTTCAGTCTAAGGAAAGGAAAACCCTTCCTAAATGTTTGCAACTGAGCTTCTATCTGCCCCTCAGTAATTCCTTTACGGGCCAACAAGGCCTTGTCTTCCGTTGTCAACATATAAGTAACAGCTTATAAATTTTGCACTAAATAACATCCAAATATACGGATTTTTAAGCAATGGGATAAGCATTCCTGCAAAAAAAATGCTACCTTTGGCTAAAAATCTGTGCGACATGGAACAAAACTCTTTTTTCTCACCCGAAGAAAAAGTACGGCTGACCCAATTATACCGGGAGCTGCTCAAGCTCTCCGGCAGCATCCTCTATCCCGATGACTGCAAAAAAATAAAGAGATATTTAATCGAAGCCGTGCGCCGCGACCTGATACGACGGAACGTGTTCGGCATGAACCTCATCATCAGCGATATGGAAACGGCACTCATCGTGGCCTCCGAAATCGGACTGACACGGGGCGCCATCGTGGGCATCATGGTGCACACCTGCGTGCGTTGCGGGTATTGCAGCCCGGAAGACGTGGAGAAGGAGTTCGGGGAGGATGTGGCCGGCATCATCCGGGGACTGAACCGCATCCAGGAACTGTACGAGAAGACGCCCACCGTGGAGAGCGAGAACTTCAGAAGCCTGCTGCTGTCCTTCGCCGAGGACATGCGGGTCATCCTCATCATGATTGCCAACCGCGTGAACGTGATGCGGCAAATCAAGGACACGGAGAACAAGGAGGCCCAGCACCGGGTGTCGGAAGAGGCGGCCTACCTGTACGCCCCGCTGGCACACAAGCTCGGCCTCTACCGCCTGAAAAGCGAACTGGAGGATTTGTCCCTGAAATACCTGGAACACGATGCCTACTATCTAATAAAGGAGAAACTGAACGCCACCAAGAAGTCGCGTGACGAATACATCGAGAAGTTCATCGGGCCCATCGAAGAGAAGCTCAGGCAGGCAGGACTGAAATTCCACATCAAGGGACGCACCAAGAGCATCCACTCCATCTGGCAGAAGATGAAAAAGCAGCATTGCGGGGTGGAAGGCATCTACGACCTGTTCGCCATCCGCATCATTCTGGACTCCCCGGTCGAGAAAGAGAAAATGGAATGCTGGCAAGTGTACTCCATCATCACGGACATGTACCAGCCGAACCCCAAACGGCTGAGGGACTGGCTGTCCATTCCCAAAAGCAACGGCTACGAAAGCTTGCACATCACAGTCCTGGGGCCGGAAAACAAATGGGTGGAAGTGCAGATACGCACGGAACGGATGGACGAAATCGCCGAACGCGGACTGGCCGCGCACTGGCGCTACAAAGGCATCAAGAGCGGAGAAAGCGGCGTGGACGAATGGCTCAACAACATCCGCAGCGCATTGGAGAACAACGATGACATGCAGCTCATGGACCAGTTCAAGATGGACCTTTACGAGGACGAGGTATTCGTGTTCACCCCGAAAGGCGACCTCTTCAAACTGCCCAAAGGCGCCACCGTGCTGGACTTCGCCTATGCCATCCACACCAACGTGGGCGACCACTGCATCGGAGCGAAAATCAACGGCAAGAACGCCCCGTTGCGCCAGGCACTGAGCAGCGGAGACCAAGTGGAAATCCTGACGGCCGGCAACCAGTCGCCCAAACAGGACTGGCTGAATTTCGTCGCCACAGGAAAGGCACGCACCAAAATACGGCAGGCGCTCAAGGAGATGCAGGCCAAACAAGGGGCTTTCGCCAAAGAACTTCTGGAACGCAAATTCAAGAACAGGAAAATCGAATACGACGAGCCGACCATGATGCACGCCATCAAGAAACTCGGCTTCAAGGTGGTGACGGACTTCTACAAAAGCCTGGCCGACGAGACACTCGACGTGAACGAGGTCATCGACACCTACCTGGAACAGCAGAAGATTGAAGCCGGACAAGCGGAACACGCGCCGGCCCCCAGCGCGGAAAACTACAACGTCCCCTCTGAGGCCGAACTGAAAGCCAAAGCCCACGACGACGTGCTGGTCATCGACCAAAACCTGAAAGGGCTGGACTTCACGCTGGCCAAATGCTGCCAGCCGATATACGGCGATGACGTGTTCGGGTTTGTCACGATAAACGGGGGCATCAAAATCCACCGTTGCGACTGCCCCAACGCCAAGGAACTGCGCAAACGTTTCGGATACCGCATCGTAAAGGCGCGATGGGCCGGCAAACGGGGCAGCCAGTACCCCATCACCCTGAAAGTGGTGGGCAACGACGACCTGGGCATCGTGAGCAACATCACGTCCGTCATCAGCAAGGAAGAGAAAATCCTGCTGCGGAGCATCAGCATCGACTCCCATGACGGACTTTTCTCCGGCACGCTGACCGTCATGCTGGACGATACCGGCAAGCTGCAACAGTTGGTCAAGAAGCTGAAGGCCATCAAAGGGGTGAAGCAAGTGTCCCGCAGCTGAGCGGACACTTGCCCCACCCTTTTACCTATTCCCCTGTCTCACTCAGTTCCAACCAGCGCATGGACTTCTCGTCCAGCTCCTCGTTCAGCAAAGGCAGGCGTTTGGACTTTTCCGTCAGTTCCTCCACCGACAAGAAACCGCCGCACAAAGCCGCCTCTATTTCTTTCTTCTCAGCTTCCAAGGCCTCGATTTCCTTCTCCAGTGTCTCCATCTCCCGCTTCTCCTTGAAAGTCAGCTTCCGTTTCTTGCCATCTTCATCCGAACGATGCCTCGGGGCTGCCGGCGCCTTCTGCTCCTGGCGCGGGGACGCTTTCTGCATATCCCGCTCCGCCTGCAGCTTCTCTTCCTTCCATTCGCGGTACTGCGTATAGTTCCCCGGAAAGTCCCGCACGTCACCCTGCCCTTGGAAGACCAGCAGGTGGTCCACCACCTTGTCCATAAAGTAACGGTCATGGCTCACCACGATGACGCACCCCTTAAACGAACGGAGATATTCCTCCAGCACCTGCAAAGTCACGATGTCCAAATCGTTGGTAGGCTCGTCCAGCACCAGGAAATTGGGATTCCGCATCAGCACCGTACAAAGATACAGCCGGCGACGCTCCCCGCCGCTCAACTTATACACGTAATTCTGCTGGTCCTTGGGCGAGAACATGAAATGTTGCAGGAACTGCATGGCCGACAAATGGCGCCCCCCGCCCAAATCGATATATTCCGCGATGCCCCGCACCACGTCTATCACCTTCATCTGCTCGTCAAAAGCCAGTCCTTCCTGCGAGTAATACCCGAACCTCACGGTCTCCCCGACGACCACCCGTCCGCTGTCCGGCTTCACCAATCCCAACAAAATCTTGATGAACGTAGACTTTCCCGTACCGTTGTTCCCCACGACTCCCATCTTCTCGTAGCGTGAGAAATTGTAGAAGAAATCTTTCAGTATGACCTTGTCCGGACCATAGCTCTTGCTGATATAGTCGGCCTCGAAGATTTTGCTGCCGATATAGGACGACTTCACTTCCAGAGCCACCTGCTGCTCCGCGACCTTCCGCTTGGCCACCTTCTCCAGCTCGTAAAACGTCTCTTCGCGGTAACGCGCCTTGTGTCCTCGGGCACAAGGCATACGCCGCATCCAGTCCAGTTCCTTGCGGTACAAGTTATTGGCCCGCGCCACCTCGGCGTTGGATGCGTCGATACGCTCCTGACGTTTCTGCAGGTAATAGCTGTAGTTTCCCTTGTAAGCATAAAGAGTATGGTCGTCCAATTCCAATATGACAGAGCAGACACGGTCCAGGAAATAACGGTCGTGCGTCACCATCAGCAGGCTCAGCTTGGAACGCTTCAGGTATCCTTCGAGCCATTCTATCATCTCCAGGTCCAGATGGTTGGTCGGCTCGTCCAGAATCAGCAAGTCCGGCTCCGTAATCAGCACGTTGGCCAGCGCGACACGCTTGAGCTGCCCGCCGGAAAGAGTGGAGACCTTTTGGTCGTAGGCCACGATTTTCAGCTGCGAAAGGATTTGTTTGGCCCGCGTCTCGTAGTCCCAGGCCTTCTCGCGTTCCATCCGGTCCAAAATGGTATCCAACCCCGGATTGCCCGGAGCGGCCATACATTTCTCATATTCCCGGATCAGATTGGTCACCTCGTTCCCGTGGCTGAAACATGCCTCTATCACCGTGAAGTCCGAAGGATAAGAAGGAGACTGTTCCAGATACCCCACTTTCAATCCGTTACGATACACAATCCGTCCGTCGTCATATCCGTCACGTCCGTCCAGTATATTTAATAAGGTGGACTTTCCCGTCCCGTTCTTGGCAATCAGCCCCACATGCTGCCCCTCGGCAATTCCGAACGATACATTCTCGAACAAGACCCGCTCGCCGATGCGCTTGGTCAAACCTTCCACCTGCAAATAAGGATTCACTAAAGCCATAACTCAAACACTGCAAATTGCCCGCGAATATAATCAAATCCCGCGAAAAGCGCAAAAAGAAAGACAAAAGAAGAAAACTTTCCACTTTAAGCCAAAAAAAGAACGGCAATATATATGCTGTTTGGATTTTATTCACTACTTTTGCACCAACAAAACGCAAGGACAGTTGCCGCTCAGGGCATCCTTTCTTTAAAATACAATCAAATTTTCCAAACGAAATCTACTTTTATCTTACAAGGTTACCTTGTATAGGCAAGTAAGAAACAACACAATTTCCATATGCATAAAAAAACTGAATTAGAAGCCATGTCCCAGGAAGAGCTGATGGACATTGCCAAAAACTTAGGAATCGAACCGTCTGGCGAGGAAAACCGCATGAACCTCATCTACCAAATCATCGACGAGGAATCCATACGCTCCGCTTCACAAAAGCCTGCCACGGCCAAGACACCACGCAAACGTATTAAAGTGAGTAAAAAAGAGACCGACCATGTATACAGTGCCTCACAAGGCAATGGCGAGAACTTCGACCTCAAAAGGAAAGAGGCACAGACTGAAAGCAAAGAAGAAACACCGGCAGAGGGCAATATGAGTCCCGCCCTGGCCATTCAAACCCAATGGGACGACACCCCGGCCGAAACGGCCTCCCCCGCGGCCGACGAAGCCGGAGCCCCCGCCGAAACAGCCTCCGCTCCGGCCCCAAAGAAAAGAGGACGGAAATCCAAGGCGGAAAAAGCAGCACTGGAGGCGGCAGAGAAAATGACGGAGAAACAAACGGAAATGCCGGACAACGCCGGACTGCAAGAGCAGGATTCCCAAGACTCCCTCACCGATGTGCCGATGGACATCCTGCAAGACATACCTTCCGTTCCCGCAGAAGAGATGCCGGAAGACACGACCGCAAACAACAGCAACGCAGAAACGGAAGACGCCAAAAACGACCCGATTGAGAAATTCTTCTCTTCCGGCGAAGACGATTTCGTCATCGTAGAAGACATTCCGGTACTGTCTCCCGAATCAGCCATGGGAGACTTATATATGACTTACCCCACCCCACAGCCAGACATCACGTCCAATGGCATAGGCGAAGACTATGCTTTTGAAACAGGACACAACACACCGGAAAGGAACGCAACAACCGGAAAAGTGCCTGAACAAGCATTCGACTTCGGGGAAATCCTCACCGGAGAAGGGGTATTGGAAATCATGCAGGACGGATACGGATTCCTCCGTTCCAGCGACTACAACTATTTGTCATCCCCAGACGACATTTATGTCAGTGCCTCACAAATCAAACTGTTCGGGCTCAAGACTGGCGATGTGGTGGAAGGCCCCGTGCGTCCGCCGAAGCCGGGCGAGAAATATTTCCCCCTCATCCGGGTGACGAAAATCAACGGCTGCGATCCCGCCGACGTGCGCGACCGCGTTCCGTTCGAGCATCTCACCCCACTCTTCCCGGACGAGAAGTTCAAGCTCTGCAAAGGGCACGACGACAACTTGTCCACCCGCATCGTGGATCTCTTCGCCCCCATCGGGAAAGGGCAGCGTGCCTTGCTCGTGGCCCAGCCCAAAACCGGTAAGACCATCCTGATGAAAGATATCGCCAATGCCATCGCCGCCAACCATCCGGAAGCCTACCTCATCATGTTACTCATTGACGAACGCCCGGAGGAAGTGACCGACATGGCCCGCACGGTAAACGCTGAAGTCATCGCCTCCACATTCGACGAACCGGCCGAACGGCATGTAAAAATCGCCGGCATCGTGCTGGAAAAAGCCAAGCGAATGGTAGAATGCGGGCATGACGTGGTCATCTTCCTGGACTCCATCACCCGTCTGGCCCGCGCCTACAACACCGTGTCACCCGCCAGCGGCAAGGTCCTCTCAGGCGGTGTGGACGCCAATGCCCTGCACAAGCCCAAACGGTTCTTCGGCGCAGCCCGCAACATTGAGAACGGCGGCTCACTCACCATCATTGCCACCGCCCTCATCGACACGGGCAGCAAAATGGACGAGGTCATCTTCGAGGAATTCAAGGGAACCGGAAACATGGAACTCCAACTCGACCGCTCGTTGAGCAACAAGCGCATCTTCCCGGCGGTCAACATCGTGGCTTCCAGCACACGGCGCGACGACCTTCTGCACGACAAGCAGACGCTGGACCGCATGTGGGTCCTGCGCAAGATTCTGGCCGACATGAACCCCGTGGAAGCCATGACCTTCCTGAAAGACCGCATCGAACCCACACGAAACAACGAAGAGTTCCTGCTGAGCATGAACTCATAACTCCACAAAACTCAGGAAGAGGGATACGCATATTGCAGCGTATCCCTCTTCCTTTCCCACCCACAAGAACAGAACAGCCTCACTACGTCTTCGCCCGCAAACGGTATTGTTGGGGAGACATCTGTTTCATCCGTTTAAAAAAGCGTCCAAAATAGGACTGATCGGGAAAACCTAAAGCAACGCTGATGTCCTGTATGCTCGAATCATTCCTGTCCAACAGCTTCATGGCTTCCTGAAGAAGGGTTTCGTCAATAATCTGCTTAGGCGTACGCCCTATCGTCCCTTTGGAAATCTGGGTAAGATACTTGGAAGAGATGCAAAGCTTGCCCGCATAGAACTGCACCTCGTGCTCACGCACCAGATTCTCATGGAGCAAGTCCATAAAGTTCCGGAATAATTCCCGCGAACGGGAAGACTCGATGGAAAATTCCCCCAACTGGGCATTACCGACCATCTCGTAGAACCCGTACACCAATCCTCCCACCAAATTCAAAGCCAATTCACGAGTATACCCGCGGCCATATCCGTCTGTGGCAAATCCAAACAACTCGCTGAAATAACATGCCAGTTTCCTGGCACGGCGGCCAACGCCCCAGACCGTCTTCGTAAAAAGGAGCATCATGAAACGAGGCTCCAAGCGCTGCGCACAATCCCGGAGCATAAAGGGCGGGAATGCCGACAGGGAAACCGAGAAATCCGCAGACGAACGCACTTTCCTCATAGGCAGTTCCGGACGAAGGAACAACAAGCGGTTACGGTCTACCTCATATTCTTCCCCTCCCAGTTGCAGGGTCCCCCTTCCCTTCTCCACCACAATGAAAATGCACTTATCCAGACGGAACTCTTTCGGTTCAGCCCAATCCAAGGAAGTCCGCAAATAAAAACACTCTTTGGAAAGCACCGGACTCAAATCTTCCATACAAAGAATTCTTTTGTTAACAGAAACCAAATTTAAGTAGAATATTCCTAAAATGCAAGATGACTTCCCAAAATGAACAAAACAAAGGTACTTTTAACACTCTCTATCTCGCACACAATTTGTATTTTTGCAGCGTTTTTGAGATTATATTTTTAATAAAGTGTTATGAATAGAGGTATTAAGACTGTGGCAACTTCAGCATTCTGCTGCTTAGTTGCGTTGACTGGTTGCAACAAGCAACAGCAAGCGATGGACATGGGTTCGTACAAGACCCTGACCGTAAAGACCGATTCCAGAGAACTCCAATCCCGTTACAGCGCGAGCATCCAAGGCCGTCAGGACGTGGACATCTATCCGCAGGTGAGCGGCACGCTCCAACAACTGTGCGTGAAAGAAGGCGACCGTGTAACCAAAGGACAGACATTGTTCATCATCGACCAAGTCCCCTATCAGGCTGCATTGAACACCGCCAAGGCAAATCTGGAAGCTGCAAAAGCCGCACAAGCTACAGCCGAGCTGACCTATAAGAGCACCCAACGCCTGTTCGACCAGAAAGTGGTGTCGGACTTTGACCTTCAGACGGCACAGAACAACCTGATGAGTGCCAAAGCTGCTGTGGCTCAAATGGAAGCCCAAGTGGTGAACGCCGCCAACAACCTGTCGTACACCGTGGTGAAGAGCCCGTCAAACGGCGTGGTCGGCGAACTGCCTTACCGTCAGGGAGCGTTGGTCAGCAGTGCCATCCCGCAACCGCTGACCACCGTGTCGGACAACAGCGAACTGTATGTTTACTTCTCCATCAACGAGAACGAACTGATCAACCTTGTCCGCCAATACGGCTCATTGGAAGAAGCCGTGAAAAAGATGCCCAAGGTGCAGCTCATGCTGAACGACGGCACACTTCTCCCCGACTCCGGACGCGTGGAATCCATCAGTGGCGTCATCGACCCGAACACCGGTTCCTCGCAACTTCGCGCGGCATTCCCCAACACATCGAATCTGCTGCACAGCGGTTCAAACGGCAATGTCATCATGCCTGTATACTATAAGGACGTGATTGTCATCCCGCAGGCCGCCACCTTTGAACTGCAAGACAAGATTTTGGCCTACAAGGTGGTGGACGGCAAGGCGCAGAGCGTAAACATCCAGGTAGCCCCGCAGAACAACGGCACGGAATACATCGTGACCGACGGTCTGAATGTAGGTGATGTCATCGTGGCCGAAGGCGCAGGCCTCCTTCGCGAAGGTACGCCGATCAACGCAAACGCGAGCGCAGCCGCCCAACAAGGCGCACAAAAGCAAGGCAAGTAAAAGACAACCAATTAATCAGAAACAATGAAAGGTAACATATTTATCAAACGCCCGGTGATGGCCTTGTCCATCTCCATCCTCATCCTTATCGTAGGATTTATTTCACTGGGCACCCTGCCGGTGGAGCAGTACCCGGACATCGCTCCCCCGACCGTCCGCGTGTCGGCCACCTATACCGGTGCGAGCGCGGATGCCGTGATGAAGAGTGTCATCCAGCCGTTGGAAGAGAGTATCAACGGTGTGGAGAACATGACTTACATGGAATCCACGGCCACCAACTCCGGTTCGGGCGACATCCAGGTGTTCTTCACCCAAGGCACCAACCCCGACATGGCGGCCGTGAACGTGCAGAACCGCGTGACCAAGGCGCAAGGCTTGTTGCCGGCCGAGGTTACCCAAATCGGTGTGACCACGACCAAACGTCAGACGAGCTTCTTGCAAATCGGTTCTCTTTACAGCCCCAACAACCGGTACGACAAAGTGTTCTTGGCCAACTACCTTGACATCAATGTCGTTCCCCAAATCAAGCGTATCGAAGGCGTGGGTGACGTGATGGCCATGGGTGACACCTACAGTTTGCGTATCTGGCTGAAGCCGGACGTGATGGCACAATACGGCCTGGTGCCGTCCGACATCACTGCCGTGCTGGGCGAGCAGAACTTGGAGTCGCCGACAGGTTCGTTGGGTGAGAACTCTCCAAACACCTTCCAGTTCACGATGAAGTACAAAGGACGTCTGACCGACATCACGGAGTTCGAGAACATCGTGGTCCGTTCCATGGATGACGGCAACCTGCTCCGGTTGAAGGACGTGGCCCGTGTGGAACTGGGTACGCAGTCATACGCATTCGACAGCAACGTGGACGGACATCCGAGCTGTACCTTCATGGTGTTCCAGGTGGCCGGCTCCAACGCCACGGAAGTGAACGGGCGCATCACCGCCCTGTTGGAAGACTTGTCGGAAGACCTGCCGGAAGGCACGGAATTCATGACCATGATGAGTTCCAACGACTTCTTGTTCGCCTCCATCCATGAGGTGGTAGAGACTTTGGTCATCGCCATCATCCTCGTGATTCTCGTGGTATACTTCTTCCTGCAGGATTTCAAGAGTACAATCATCCCGTCCATCTCCATCATCGTGTCCCTCGTGGGTACCTTCGCGGCGATGCAGGTTGCCGGGTTCAGTATCAACATCCTGACGCTGTTCTCGCTCGTGCTGGTCATCGGTACGGTGGTGGACGATGCCATCATCGTGGTGGAGGCCGTGCAGGCGAAGTTCGATGCCGGCTATAAATCACCATACCAAGCCACAAAGGACGCCCTTTCGGACGTGACGATGGCCGTTATCTCCTGTACGTTCGTGTTTATGGCTGTGTTCATCCCCGTGACCTTCATGGGCGGCACCGCCGGTATCTTCTACACGCAGTTCGGTGTCACGATGGCCGTGGCCGTGGGTATCTCCTGCTTGAACGCCCTGACGCTCTGCCCGGCCTTGTGCGCCATGTGGATGCGCCCGGCCAGCGGCAACAAGGGCAAATACAACATCAACACCATCGTGCGCAACGCCTACAACGCTTCTTACAACGCCTTGCTGGCCAAATACAAGAAAGGCGTGATGGTCTTCATCAACCACCGTTGGCTGGCATGGGGCACGGTTGTCGTGTCCTGCGTCCTGTTGGTTTACTTCATGAAGACCACCAAGACCGGTCTGGTGCCGCAAGAAGACCAGGGTACCATGATGGTGAACGTCAGCATGGCCCCGGGCAGCAGCTTGGCTACTACGGACAAGACCATGAAGAAGATTGAAGGCATCCTCAAGCAGATTCCCGAAATCGAGCATTACTCCAAGATTTCCGGTTACGGCTTTATCGCCGGTCAGGGTACGTCCTACGGTTCGTTCATCATCCGTCTGAAGGACTGGAGCGAACGTACCGGAAAAGGACAAGATGCCACGTCTGTCATCAACAAGCTGAACTTCATGCTTCAAAGCGTGAAGGAAGCGCAGGCTTTCACCTTCCAGCCGGGTATGATTCCGGGTTACGGTATGGGTAACAGTATCGAACTTCACTTGCAGGACCGCGTAGGCGGCGACCTCAACACGTTCTATACGAACACCCAGAAGTTCCTGGCCGCCGTGAACCAGCGTCCGGAGGTGGCCATGGCCTACTCCACGTTCAACCCCAACTTCCCACAGTACCAGATTGACGTGGATGCCGCCAAGTGCAAGCGCGCGGGCATTTCCCCGTCCGAGGTCCTGAGCACGTTGGGTGGTTACTGTGGCGGTATCTACGCCTCGAACTTCAACTTGTTCTCTAAAGTGTACCGCGTGATGATTCAGGCCGACCCGAAATACCGTCTGGACGAAGAGTCGCTGAACAACATCTTCGTCCGCGTCAACGGCAAAATGGCCCCCATCAGCCAGTTCCTGAGCGTGAAGAAGACCATGGGGCCTGAAATCACCAACCGCTTCAACCTGTTCGATGCCATCACCTGCAACGTGAACCCCGCCCCGGGCTACTCTTCGGGCCAGGCCATGCAGGCCATCGAGGAAGTGTTCGCACAGACGATGCCCAACCGCTACAGTTATGAGTACGGTAGCATCTCCCGTGAGGAACGCCAGACGGCCGGTTCCAACGACACGGTGTTCATCTACGTGCTCTGCGTCGTGCTGATTTACCTGATTCTGTCCTGCCTCTACGAGAGCTTCCTGGTGCCTTGGGCCGTCATCCTGTCCGTACCGTGCGGTCTGATGGGTTCGTTCCTCTTTGCCAAGCTATTCGGGTTGGAGAACAACATCTACCTGCAGACGGGTGTGATCATGCTGATTGGTCTGTTGGCCAAGACCTCCATCCTGATTACCGAGTTCGCCTCGGAACGCCGCCGTCGCGGCATGGGTATCGTCGAGGCCGCCTACACGGCCGCGCAAGCCCGTTTCCGTCCTATCATGATGACGGTGCTGACGATGATCTTCGGTATGTTGCCGTTGATGTTCGCCTCAGGTGCCGGTGCCAACGGTAACAGTTCGTTGGGTACGGGTGTCGTTGGTGGTATCACCATCGGAACCATCGCCCTGCTCTTCATCACGCCGGTGTTCTTCATCATCCTGCAATACCTGCAAGAGAAGATCCGTCCGGCCCTGCATGAGGAGATGGACCCGCAAATCCGCGCCGAACACGAGAGGAACATGCAGGAATTGAGTGCATTAAACAAAGGAAAGGATAAAAAATGAAAAAGATAATCATGACCATGACCGCGGCTGCCCTGCTGAGCAGCTGCGGCCTATACAGAAGCTATGAGCGTCCGGCCGACATCCAGACGGACGACTTGTACAGCAACGCCAGCACCGTGAGCGGTGACTCTCTGGGTCTGGCCGCATTGGATTGGCAGGAAGTCTTCACCGACCCGAAACTGCAGTCTCTCATCGAAAGAGGATTGGCCCAAAACACCGACCTGCGGAGCGCGCAACTGCAGATTGAGCAGTCCGAGGCTTCACTGAAAGCCGCCAAATGGGCTTATGTCCCGAGCCTGGTCTTCGCGCCGCAAGGCTCGCTGGCCGGCGTGGACTGGGGAAAGGCCACGCAGACCTACACGATTCCCGTGACGGCCTCCTGGCAGATTGACATCTTCGGCAGCCTGCACAACGCCAAGAAGCGTTCGCAAGTGCAGATTGAAAACAGCAAGGCCTACAAGCAGGCCGTACAGTCGCAACTCATCGCGGCCATCGCCAACTACTACTATTCTCTGGCCATGCTGAACGACCAGCTTCGCATCAGCATGGAAACGGAAAAGAGCTGGAAGGCCAATGTCGAGACGACCCGCGCCTTGATGGAGGCAGGCCAGAGCAACATGGCCGCCGTCTCGCAGACAGAGGCGAACTACTACAGCATCTGCACGCAGATCACGGACCTGAAACAGCAAATCAGCGACCTGGAGGATGAGTTCTCCGCGCTCTTGGGTGAAGCCCCGCAGAAATACGACATCGGCACGATGGACAGCTGGCAGGTTCCCGGCCGTCTCTCCGCAGGCATTCCGGCCGTGGCCTTGTGCAACCGCCCCGACGTGAAACAGGCCGAGACCCAACTGGCCATGGCCTACTATGCCACGAACGAGTCCCGTGCGGCCTTCTATCCGGGCTTGAACCTGAGCGGAACGATAGGATGGTCCAACGACCTGGGAGCGGCAATCGTCAACCCGGGCAAATGGATCTGGAACGCGATGGCCTCGCTCACCCAGCCGATTCTGCAGAACGGGAAGTTGCGCGCGCAATATAAAATCTCAAAAGCACAACAGGAACAGGCCAAGCTTTCGTTCCAGCAGACCTTGCTGAACGCGGGAACGGAAGTCAATGCCGCCCTGACTAAAATCCAGGCCACCGGTGAGAAGAAGGATTTGTACGACAAGCAAATCAACTCTCTGGAAACAGCCGTCAGAAGCACACAGGCGTTGATGATGAACTCTTCGACGAACTACCTGCAGGTATTGACGGCCCAACAGACCTTGCTGAGCGCACAGATGTCCGAACTCAGCAACCGTTTCAGCCAGATCCAGGCCGTCATCGAGCTGTACCAGGCATTGGGCGGCGGATACACAGACTGACCCCCTCTATTTTAACATAAGCGAAATCCGCTTCCGGCTTTGCAGCCTGAAGCGGATTTCATTTTTGCATATCCCCGAAGAGAGGGCAAAACAAGCAAGAAACGTGGGTGCGGCAAAACCTGTGAGACCCGCCACCTCCCCTTTCAGGCGGAGGAGTTCATTTTGCCACACTCTCCTGTCCGGGAAGCTTCCTCAGAAAGGCAGGTCGTCCTTCGAGTCGCCCTCGGAGAAATCCACCGGGGCGGCATCGGAAGCCGGGGGGAACGGCACGTCGTTCACCGGGGCCGCCGCTGGCTGCGCGGCCACCCGCTCCACCTTCCAGGCACGGATACTGTTGAACCAACGCCCGTTATATTCCCGCGCGTCAATATCGAACGACACCGTCAGCTGCTCGCCTATCTTGATGGCGAACTGGGCGATTTTGTCGGCCCCGAACACGTCGAAACACATCTTCCGCGGATACTGCTCCTGCGTCTCCAACACATATTCCTGCACTTTCCATTCCGAACCCGTACGCTGCGACACGCCGCCACGCTCGGGCAGCACGGCGATGATCTTTCCTGTAATTTCCATAAACCTATATAGTATGATTAGTGACGCGAAATTACAACTAATTTTCTACTTCCCCGAATTATTAGATTGTTTTTTTTGTTCCGTTCTCCCGAATTGCGTAATTTTGCTGATTATAATCCTAAAAATACCGCATTATGAGATTCATCGTATCGAGCTCAGCGCTTTTCAACCGCCTGCAGATGATCGGACGTGTCATAAATTCCAAGAACACGCTCCCCATATTAGACTACTTCTTGTTTGAAATCCAGGATAACACACTGACCCTTACCGCATCGGACAGTGAGACCACCCTGATTACAAGCATGGAACTCGTGGAAAGCGACGCCAATGCCCGCTTCTGCATCAACGCCAAGACCATTCAGGACTCCATGAAGGAAATCGCGGAGCAGCCGCTCGCGTTCGATGTCAACACCGACAACATGGAAATCCGGGCCAGCTACCAGAACGGGCATTTCAGCATCATGGGACAGAACGCGGACGAATACCCCAACATGAACGCCGCACTGGACGAGGCTGAGACGTTGCTCATGCCGGCGTCCACCCTCTTGGGCGGCATCAACCATTGCCTCTTCGCCACGGCCAATGACGACCTGCGCCCCATCATGACCGGCATCTATTTCGACGTGCAGGCAGACAACCTGACCTTCGTCTCATCCGACGCCAACCAGCTGGTGCGCGACAAGGTCTACAGCGTCAGCGGCAACCAGCCCGCATCGTTCATCCTTCCCAAAAAGCCGGCCACGCTCCTGAAGAACCTCCTGCCGAAGGAGGAGGGCGACGTCACCCTGAAGTTCAACGGGCGCAACGCCGTCATCCACATGGAGTCATCCAAGCTCATCTGCCGCCTCATCGAAGGACGCTACCCCAACTATAACTCCGTCATCCCGGCCAACAATCCTTACCGGGTGACGGTGGACCGCCTGACGCTGCTGAGCGCGCTCAAGCGCGTGCTGGTCTTCTCCAACCAAAGCATCGCGCTCATCAAGCTGCACCTGGAAGACCATCGCCTGGTGGTGTCGGGGCAGGACATCGACTACTCCACTTCGGCCGAGGAATACATCCCCTGCGACTACGCGGACGCACCGCTGAACATCGGGTTCAAAGGCACGTACCTCATCGACATCCTGAACAACCTCAGCGGGGAGAACGTGGTGATAGAGCTGGCGGACCCCAGCCGGGCCGGAGTCATCAAGCCCGCCGAACAGGAAGAGAACGAGGACCTGCTCATGCTGCTGATGCCCATGATGTTGAACGACTAACGGAAAAAGGATGAAGCTCAACCTGAAGAACCCCTTGGTCTTCTTCGACCTGGAGACCACCGGCATCAACATCACCACGGACCGCATCGTGGAACTGTGCTACATCAAGGTCTGGCCCAACGGCAACGAGGAATCGAAAAGTATGCGCGTCAATCCGGAAATGCACATTCCGGAAAGCTCATCGGCCATCCACGGCATCTACGACAAGGACGTGGCGGACTGCCCCACCTTCAAGCAGATTGCCCAGGAGCTGGCGAA
Organism: uncultured Paraprevotella sp.; assembly: GCA_944320765.1. Taxonomy (GTDB): domain Bacteria; phylum Bacteroidota; class Bacteroidia; order Bacteroidales; family Bacteroidaceae; genus Paraprevotella. Next base: position 85,065 of record CALUIS010000005.1, on the reverse strand, counting down.
CACCATCAAAGGCTGCGACTTCGCCGGGTTCAACTCCAACCGCTTCGACGTGCCGGTGCTGGTGGAGGAATTCCTCCGGGCGGGCATAGACATCGACCTGCGCAAGCGGAAGTTCATCGACGTGCAGAACATCTACCACAAGCTGGAGCGCCGCACGCTCAGTGCGGCCTACAAGTTCTACTGCGGGAAGGACTTGGAGAACGCACATTCCGCATTGGCCGACACGCAGGCTACCTATGAGGTGCTGATGGCGCAGCTGGACCATTACCCCGACGACTTGCAGAACGACGTCAGTTTCCTGGCCGACTTCTCCCGCATGACCGACAACGTGGACTTCGCCGGCCGCATGGTGTACGACGAGAACCGCGACATCGTGTTCAACTTCGGCAAGTACAAAGGAAAGAAAGTGACCGACGTGCTCCGCGCCGACCCGGGCTACTACAGCTGGATCCTGCAAGGCGACTTCGCCCGCAACACCAAACAGATTCTGACCCAGATCCGCCTGGACATGAACAAATGACATACGGCATGGACACACTGAAAGGCAAAAAGATAGTTTTGGGAATCACGGGCAGCATCGCCGCCTACAAGGCCTGCCTGCTCATCCGCGGCCTCATCAAGAAAGGCGCGGAGGTGCAGGTGGTCATCACCCCGGCAGGCAAGGAGTTCATCACGCCCGTCACGCTTTCCGCGCTGACCGGCAAGCCCGTCGTCAGCGAGTTCTTCTCCGGGCGGGACGGCAGCTGGCACAGCCACGTGGCACTCGGCCTATGGGCCGACGCCATGGTCATCGCCCCGGCCACCGCATCCACCATCGGGAAGATGGCCCACGGCATCGCCGACAACATGCTGGTCACGACCTACCTATCCATGAAAGCCCCGGTGTTCGTCGCGCCGGCCATGGACCTGGACATGTTCGCCCATCCCTCCACCCAGCAGAACCTCCGGCAGCTCCGCAGCTACGGCAACCACATCATCGAGCCTACGAGCGGCGAGCTGGCCAGCCACCTGGAAGGGAAAGGCCGCATGGAAGAGCCGGAAAACATCATCCGCGTGCTGGAGGACTTCTTCGCCTCCGCACAGGACTTGGGCGGGAAGAAAGTGCTCATCACCGCCGGGCCCACCTACGAGAAAATCGACCCCGTGAGGTTCATCGGCAACTACTCTTCGGGAAAGATGGGCATGGCCCTGGCCGGGGAATGCGCCCGGCGCGGGGCCGAGGTGACCCTGGTGTGCGGCCCCACGCCGCTCCAGACGCCCCACCCGTCCATCCGCCGCGTCGACGTGGAATCGGCCGAAGAGATGTTCCGCGAGTCCACAGAACGCTTCGCGGGCATGGACGCGGCCATCCTTTGCGCCGCCGTGGCCGACTTCACGCCGGAACAGCCTGCTGACCGCAAGATCAAGCGGGAGAAGGACGACCTTGTGCTACGCCTGAAACCGACACGCGACATCGCGCAGACCCTCGGGCAGATGAAACGCGACGGCCAGATCCTGGCGGGATTCGCGCTGGAGACCCACGACGAGTCGGCCCACGCCCGCGAGAAGCTGGAACGCAAGAACTTCGACTTCATCGTACTCAACTCACTGAACGACGCAGGCGCCGGATTCCGGCACGACACCAACAAAATCACCATCATCACCCGCACGGAAGCCATCCCTTATCCGCTGAAAGACAAAAAAGAGGTGGCCGCCGACATCATCGACCGACTGGCATCTTTCCTCTAATCCCCATCCCCATGCGACATCCATCCATCCACATCGCCCAGAGACTGAAGGCTGCGGCAGCTGCCATGTGCTGCCTGGCCGTCCTGCCCGCCAACGCCCAGGAACTCAACGCCCGGATCACCATCAACCGCCAGCAGATTTCCAACACGACGGAAGCCGTGTTCGAAGCCTTGGAAAACTCGCTGACGGCCTTCGTCAACGAGCAGCAATGGACGGGGATGCAATATGAGGAAGAGGAACGCATCAACTGCACGTTCAGCATCACGCTGAAGACGTACAGCGAGACGGACAACTCCTTCACCGGCTCGGTGCAGGTGCAAAGCACGCGCCCTGTATACAACTCCAACTACTCCACCACGGTATTCAACTTCCAGGACGAGAACTTCAACTTCAACTTCCAGCAGTTCGACCAGCTGGAGTTCCGCCCCGAACAGGTGGACAACAACCTGACGGCCGTCATCGCCTACTACGCCTACCTCATCATCGGGCTGGACATGGACACGATGGCCCCGCTCGGCGGCACGGACGTGCTGCAGATGGCCATGGACGTGGCCAACAACTCGCAGAACCTCGGCTATCCGGGCTGGAAAGCCTTCGAGGACGACCGCAACCGCTTCGCCCTCATCAACGACTACCTGGACGGGGCCATGGAGCCGTTCCGGCAGATGGAATACGAATACCACCGCCAGGGGCTGGACCGCATGGTCGAGAACACCGACACGGCCCGCGCCGCCATCACGGCCTCCATCGAACTGCTCAAGCAGGCCCGCGACCAGAAGACCATGAGCGCGCTCCCCGTCATCTTCACGGACATCAAGCGCGACGAGCTGGTCAACATCTACAGCGGGAAAGGCACGGCGGAAGAGCGGGAAAAGGTGTACGACATCGTCTTTGCCATCAACGCCTCGCAAAGCAACTATTGGGAAAAACTCAAGAAATAAGACATGCTTCAATCTTTATTCATCCAGAATTACGCACTGATAGACACCCTCGACATACAGTTCCAGCCGGGCTTCTCCGTCATCACGGGCGAGACCGGGGCCGGAAAATCCATCATCCTCGGGGCCATCGGCCTGCTGCTCGGGCAGCGGGCCGACAGCAAGGCCATCAAGAACGGGACGGCCAAATGCGTCATCGAGGCCCGCTTCGACCTGGGTCCTTACGGCATGGAGGACTTCTTCCGGCGGAACGACCTGGAGTTCGACGGCCAGGAATGCATCATCCGCCGCGAGGTCATGCCTTCCGGCAAGAGCCGCGCCTTCATCAACGACACGCCCGTGCAGGTGGGGCTGCTAAAGGAATTGGGGAGTATGCTCATCGACATCCACTCCCAGCACCAGAACCTGCTGCTGAACCAGGAGGACTTCCAGCTCAACGTCATCGACATCCTGGCAGGCGACAAGGAGGAACTCCTGAGGTACAAGGCGCTGTACGCCGACTACCGCCAGGCGGAGAAGGCACTGGAGGCCGCACGGAAAGAGACGGAAAAGGCCAAGGAGGAGGAGGACTACATCGCCTTCCAGCTGGAGCAGCTGGAAAAGGCGGGACTGAGAGAGGGCGAACAGGAGGAGCTGGAACAGGAGGCCGAGCTGCTCGCCCATGCGGAGGACATCAAGCAGACGCTCTATCAGGCCGACCGGATGTTGGACGGCGAACAGGGACTCGTGGACGTGCTGAAAGACGCGCACCACCTGATAGACAACCTGCAGCGGATCTACCCCGACGCCGGGGAATGGGCGCAACGGCTGGAGTCGTGCCACATCGAGCTGAAAGACCTGGCCGGGGAAATCGCCGCACGGGCGGAACAAATCGAGTTCGACCCCGAACGGCTGCAATACGTCAACGAGCGACTCAACACGCTCTACGACCTGCAGCAGAAACACCGCACGGACTCGGTGGGTGAACTCTTGCGCATCGAGGAGGAATACCGCGGCAAGCTGGAAGCCATCAACCATAGCGACGAGCATCTCAAAGCCCTCCAGGCACGGAAGGAAGAGACATACGCGGCAGTGTCCGCACAAGCCGGGCGGCTCACCGCCCTCCGCCGGGAAGCCGCCCTGGAGGCCGAGCGGCAGATGAAGGAGAAACTGGTGCCGCTGGGCATCCCCAACGTGCGGTTCAAGGTGGAGCTGACGCCCAAGGACGCGCCGGACGGGACGGGGGCGGACCGCATCAACTTCCTCTTCAGCGCCAACAAGAGCGGCCAGCTGCAACCCATCTCGCAGGTGGCCTCCGGAGGCGAGGTCGCCCGCGTCATGCTCTCGCTGAAAGCCATGATCTCCGGCGCGGTCAAGCTGCCCACCATCATCTTCGACGAAATCGACACCGGCGTGTCCGGCAGCATCGCCGAGAAGATGGCCCGCATCATGCACGAGATGGGCAGCCGCAACCGGCAGGTCATCAGCATCACCCACCTGCCGCAAATCGCCGCCATGGGCACCGCGCACTACAAGGTCTACAAGGAAGACCACGCCGACGGCACCACCAGCCACATCGTCCGGCTGGACGAACAGGGGCGCATAGAGGAAATCGCCCACATGCTGAGCGGCAGCACCCTGACGGAAGCCGCCGTCAGCAACGCCAAAGAACTACTCCGCCACTCCAAAAACATCTGAATATGAAAAAAACCATCCTTATACTGGCCGGCCTGCTCGCCGCCGGCATCCGACTGTCCGCCCAGAACCCCAAATGGTTCAAGAAGGCGGCCAAGGCGCAAATCACCATCGTCACCATGGACGGGCAAGGGCAGATGCTCCAGTCCGGCAACGGCTTCTTCATCGGCGAGGACGGCACCGCCGTGGCCGACTACCAGCTGTTCAAACAGGCCCAAAAGGCCAAGGTAGTCAGCGCGGAAGGCAAGGAATACGAGGTGGACGCCATCCTGGGCGCCAGCTCGCTCTACGACGTGGTGAAGTTCCGCGTCAGGACCGACAAGGAGACGCCGGCCCTGACCGTCTCCGACCGCACGGGCGTGAAGCACGAGCATGTCTACGTCCTGCCCTACCCCACCAAGGAGAAGAAGGTGTGCCTGAACGACACGCTGCACGACATCCAGAAGTTCGACGGCGAATACGGCTACTACACGCTGGGCCGCCCGCTGGACGGCAAATACCTGAACAGCCCCGTCATGGACGAGGAGGGCGAAGTGCTGGGCATGATACAGCGCAAGGCCGACGAGTCCGCCCCCACCTCCTACGCCGTCAGCGTGGCCTACGCCCGCTCGCTGGCCACCGACGGCATGTCGGCGGGAGACGGCGACCTGAACGCCATCGGCATCCGCAAGGCCCTCCCGGCGGAAGAGGACGACGCGCGCACCTTCCTCTTCATGACAGCCGCCCGCGCGGACTCGGCCACCTACGGACAATACCTGGACGACTACGCCGCGCAGTTCCCCCAAAGCGCCGACGCCTACACGCAACGGGCGGACTTCTACATGGCCCGCGGCAACTACGCCGAAGCCGAGAAGGACATGGAGAAAGGGCTGGAAGTGGCCGGAAAGAAGGACGAGGCCTACTATTCGTTCAGCCGCCTGCTCTACGAGCTGAACCTCCGCCAGGGCTACCAGGTGTACAAGGACTGGGACTTCAACAAGGCCCTCGCCTTCATCCGGGAAGCCCACGCCCTCAACCCGCTGCCCGTCTACGTGCAGCAGGAAGGCAACATCCTCTACGCCCTCAAGCAGTACGACGAGGCCTGCGGCAAATACCTCTCCCTGCGGAACACCAACATGCGCTCGGCCGACATCTTCCTCTACGCCGCGCAATGCAAGCGCATGGCCGGGGCCGACACCCTGCAGGTGCTCGCGCTGCAGGACAGCGCCGTGGCCTGCTTCACGAAGCCCTACCCCAAGGAAGCCGCACCCGCCCTGCTGGAACGCGCCTCCACCCTGCTGTCGCTGGAACGCTACCGCGAGGCCGTGCAGGACATGAACGACTACGGGCGGCTGATGGGCGGCGAGCTGAACGCCAACTTCTATTACCGGCGCGAGCAGGCCGAAATGCAGTGCCGCATGTTCCAGCAGGCCATGGACGACATCGACCGCGCCATCCGCATCGACCCCGACGAACCGCTCTACCACGCCGAACGGGCCGTGGTGCTTTACCGCATCGGAGAGCCGGCGGAAGCCGCCAAGGCCGCCCAACGGAGCGTGGAGCTGGACCCGGACTACGCCGAGGGCTACCGCCTGATGGGCCTCTGCCAGATCAGCGCGAAGCAGCGCGAGGAAGGGCTGGCCAACCTGCGGAAGGCCGCCCAGATGGGGGACGAGGCCGCCAAGAACCTTTTGGCGGAAGAAGAAGGGGGACAGCCTTCCGCCCTGCCAGAATGACAGTATTTTCCCCTCTGAGAATCGCGTGTTTCCGTCCGCTGCCGGACTCGGACGGAAACACGCGATTCTCGTGAGATGCCCGGAAGTCAGAAAGACAGCCGTACGCCCCTTTTCCCTGTCATCCTGCGCCGCCCGCCCCTCTCCCTTGCGCCAGCCGCACCCTCTCCCGAAAGCCCCGCCCCGCTTCCGCGCAACAATCTGTCAGCCCGCCCTTGAACGGAAAACCGCTCAAAATAGAAACGAAAACGGCGGAAAGCCGCCCTTTTCCCCGCCGTGGAGAGACAGATTTTCCGCTTTGCGGCAAGAAAATTCCGTCTTTGCGGCAAGAAATTTTTTTCTTTCCGCAAAGAAATACAAAGTTTGCCGCGCCAAAACACCCGTTTTTGCGCCAAAAATCCGCCCGTTTTCCGCATTCCGTTGAAAAATCCGCACATTCCGCGTCCTATTTCATGCCTATTTCCCACATTGGCAGTCCTGAAAACCCTCCCATTCCTGCCATTTTGGCAGTCCGCACGGAAGCCTGAACCGACTACGCCAAGCGTTAAATATTCTATAAAAACAAGCATCTTCTACTTAAGGAAGAGAACCTAAGGCAGGAAGAAATAGACCAGATTATCGACATCATCCAAAAAGGCAAACATTAACTTATCCCCCGATACCATGAACCAGACATACCTCGACAACCTGCAACTCGTCCCGGGCTTCTACCCGCTCGCCTCGCTGCTGACCGGCGCGGCCCTCTACGTCCTCTACCGGCTCTTCATCCGCATGAGATGCCGAAGCCGACTGGCGCAGGCGTTCCTGCCTCTCGGGATGTGCCCTCATGATCGCCGCGCTGTTCCTCCGCCTGACGGTATGGACGAAACCCGCGACCGGCACGAATCCTCCGCCCGCTGCGGAACTGCCCACAACGTCCCCGCAAACCCTTGTTTTTCATTTCACTCCATGAGAGGGCGTGCCTGCCTGAATGACTGCACGCCCTCTTTTATCATACACGCGACAGTTAATAATCCATAATTCCGGCTTATTTCGCGCCGCGCAGTTTGTTTACTATATTTTTAGCTGTATCTTTGCATCACTAAACTTACGAACGATGGAAAAGAACAGACCTCTGACCAAAGCGGAATACCAGATCATGGACGTGCTGTGGAACATGCCGGGGCAAAGCGGCTTCATCAGCGAAATCCTGAACGCCATCCCCTATCCCAAACCGGCCTACACCACGTTGGCCACCTTCCTGAAAATCATGAAGAAGAAAGGCTTCGTGGACTCGGACATGGTGAACAAGATGCACCGCTTCACCCCGCTCATCAGCCGGGACGAATACACGCGGTACTTCATGAACAGCGTGAAGGACACCTATTTCGGCGGCTCCCTCGTGTCGCTCGTCAGCTTCTTCGCCGAAAAGGAAAAGCTGACGGACGAGGAAGCCGACGAACTCATCCGGCTCATCAAGAAAAACAAATCATAGCCCAAGCCCGACATGCCGCTCCCCGTACTGACACACGTGCAACTGACGCCGGGCTTCTTCCCGCTGGCCGCCCTGCTCACGGGCGGCGCGGCCTATTTGTGCTACATGCTGCTGGTGCGCATGAAATGCAAGAGCCGACCGGCACAAGGATTCATCGCGGCGGGAATGGTGTTCATGGCCGCCAGCCTGTTCCTGCGCCTGACCTTCGTCACGGAGAAGGCGGCCACCTCTCCCCCCACCGAAGTTGCCCGCCAAGCCGTATCCCACGCCATCCCCTCTACCACTCCGGGATTCCCGGCTTTCCCCCGAGACCGCTTCAAACAAGCCTTGGATGTCCCCCGGCCCTCTTCCGGTGTCGCAAGCTCCCATGAACCAACCGGGACTTCCTGGACGCAATGGGGCGGAAGGCTTCTTCCATGGTACATAGTCGGCGGGGTGCTATACCTGCTTTATCTCGCCGGCCAACTGGCCAGCCTGCTCCACATCCGCCGCTACGCCGTAAAGGCAGGACAACACGAGGGGGCCACACTTTACCACACGGATTATGAGATGCCTTTCTCTTTCGCCCGTTCCATCTTCATCCCTGCTGACACGGACGAAGAAAAGGCCGCATTCATCCTGAACCATGAGGCGAGCCACATCCGGCGGGGACACTTCTACAAGCTGCTGGCCCTGCAATGCCTGACGGCCCTCAACTGGTTCAACCCCTTCGCCTACCTGTTCTACCGGGCCATGCGCGAGCAGCAGGAGATGGAAGCCGACCGCGACGTGCTGGACCAAGGGGCTGACCGCGAACAATACCAGATACACCTGGTGCTGACGTGCAAGGAACACCGGGAATGGATACCCGTCCGCTCGAACTACAACCATTCAACCCTTAAATCACGTATTATTTTTATGAACAAGAAAATCAAGAACAGTAATGCCCGGTTGACATTTGCCGGATGTATGGCTTTATGCCTTAGCGTATGCGGATGTATGGATACGAAAAAAGAAGCTCCGGCCTCTCCGGAACCCTTCGACCTGCAAGGCTGTTGGGCCATGCAGTGCATCGGAGATTCCGCTTTCCGGACCACCCGAACGACAGACATCGTCCCGCACTACAAATTTATCGGAAAAGAAAATGTCCTCACAGTAGCCGTGACGGGCAGGAAAGCGCCCGACGGCCCCACTTTCTTCTCCGGCAAGTTGGGTTCTTTCCGTATGTCCTCAGACAGCGTGGCCGTCGAGCAAGGTTTGGAATGCCCCGTGCAAAGAGTGGATTCCGCCTCGTTCAACCTCTCGTGGTATGACCCCAACGGGGTCTCCAATATCCCCGGATTATGGAAGACAGAACAGTGGGTACGCCATACGCCCGCAGGGGAGTCCCGACGGATCATGCAAGCCTACAAAGAATGCCGCGAACGGAAGGACCGGCTGAAAGGCGCATGGAAAATGAGCGCTTACATAGACCGGAACACGGGAGAGAAAGTTCCGCAAAATCCGCCCCAATACAAGTTCTTTGGGAAAGACCACTATTTTACCGTACTCGTACAAACCATGACAGACATGGAAGGAAATCCCCTTTACCAGTTCAGCGGTAATGGCGGCACTTTTGAGTATGTGGACGGAAACCATCTCCGCAAGAACGGAGGCGACCACCGCCTGCAATGGGACGGGGATGACACGTTCACCACCACCTTCCTTTGGGACGGCGTGGAATTCAGCGAAGTATGGACCCGCACGGAAATCCCTGAAGAACTCGACCGGATGCTGGAATGCACCGGCCTGTAATCCCCCGAAGACACAAAAACACCAATATTACATTTATACTTTCCCCCGAAAGATGCGGCCAAACGGCTCCGGCCCGGCCGCATCTTTCACTTTTGTCTCAAATAAAATGCCAATCAGCTGATTTTGTTCGATTATTCCAGCGATAATGCGTAACTTTGCACCCGTTTTGTTACAAACACAAAAGACAACGAGATGAAAATCGGACACATCGTTTGCTTTATCTTCTCCGTCATCGGCCTGCTGGCCCTCGTGGCCTACTTCTTTCCACAAGAAGGAGTCGCCCTGGGCGGAATGCAACTGCGCTTCCCCACCCTCGCTGAAGTGCTTCAGGCAGAGGAAGAGGAAATCCCGGCGGACACCATCCCCGAAGACACCCTCACCACGGAAGAGCTGATGCAGTTGCGCATGGACGCACTCAAAGCAGAAAAGGAAAGCGAATTCCTCACGTATTGCCGGACCAATCCGGCCCGCATCTACATGCCGGGCGACAGCATCGGCTACCTTGACCCGTTCTTCGACGCCCTCGAAGCGGCCCGCAAACACCCCATGCGCATCCTGCACTACGGCGACTCGCAGCTGGAGGGCGACCGCATCACCTCCGTGCTGCGCGAAGCGTTCCAAGGGAAATTCGGCGGAAGCGGCGTGGGCATGATTCCCCTCATACAGACCGTACCGACCTACACCCTCTCGCAAACCGCCGAACCGTCCGACCTGGCCCGCCATCTGGTGTACGGCCCGAAAACCATGCGGCTGGAAGGAAACCTTTACGGCCCCATGGGGCAGACAACCACTGTGGACGGCACAGCCAGCTTCAGTTTCACCACCCGAATGCGCGACACCTATCCCAATGCCTCCCGCTTCAGCCGCGTCACGCTACTGGCCGGCGATTCGGTCAAGGCCTGTGTCGTGGCGGGGACGGATACGCTGGAGATGGATGAAGCCCAAGGCAGCGAAAACCTGTATTTCTACACCGCCCGGCTCGGCTCCCGCTCCACGGTCAGCCTGACAGTCAGCGGACAGGCGGACCTCTACGGCATCCTGCTCGACGGAGCGGACGGCGTGTCGGTGGACAACATTCCCATGCGCGGCTGCTCGGGCACGGTCTTCACCTCTATCGGCCAATCCACCCTCACCCCCTTCTTCCGGCGCGGGAACGTACGCCTCGTCATCCTGCAATATGGCGGAAACTCCGTACCCTACCTGAAGGACGACCGGGACATCGCGGGCTACATGAACGGACTGAAACGGCAAATCAGCTATCTCAAAAAACTGCTGCCGGAAGCCTGCTTCCTCTTCATCGGGCCGTCGGACATGTCCACGTCCATCGAAGGGGAGATGCAGACCTACCCCGTCCTGCCCCAAACAGTGGAGGCACTGAAACGGATGGCCGGAGAAAGCGGCATCGCCTATTGGGACCTGTACGCGGCCATGGGCGGACGGAACTCCATGATGAAGTGGGTGGACAGCCACCTGGCCGGCCCGGACTATGTGCATTTCACGCCGAAGGGCGCGCGCCACGTGGGCAACATCCTCTACGAGACCTTGGAGTTCTATCACAAGTTCTACCGTTTCCGCACGGGAAAGGACCGGCTGAAGCTGAACGCGGACAGCACGGCCTTGGTGGTGGAAGAAACGGACACACTGCACACACATTCTGACGATTCAATATAACATGATGAAGAAACACGACCTCGTCGCCGCATGCCTCGCGGCATTCGTCCTGCTGTCCTCCTGCCTCGTGAGGCCGGAAGCCGCACAAGGGGAACGGCAAGCCATGCTCCGCCCCCTGCCCACCTACCCGTTCATCCGGTATGAGGAAAACGCATTGCAGTTCCCCGGCGGACACCAGCCGTTCGACACCCTCTACCAGAAGCTGGACACCCTGCTGCGAACCGGGAAAGGGCGCATCTCCATCGTACACATCGGAGGAAGCCACGTGCAGGCCGGTTACCTGAGCCACCAGCTGCGCACGGACTTCGCCACATTGGGCGACTCCGTCATGACGGAACGCGGCCTGCTCTTCCCCTTCCGCATCCTGCGCACCAACGCGCCGCAAAACTACCGCATCACCTACACCGGCCACTGGGAAGGCACACGATGCATCAAACCGAACGGCACGGACACCCTCGGACTGGCCGGCGCGGCGGTCAGCACACGCGACCACACGGCCTCCCTCTCGCTCACGCTCAACCTGCGCGACTCCGTCCCGTTCCACTTCACCCGCCTGCGCCTGTTGGGATACGCCACCGACACCACGGCCATGCCCTACATATTATATAAAGGAAAAGAGCTGGCGGCACGGCATGAACAGGCCACCCACAGTTATCTCATCGATTTCCCCGAACCCTGCGGACAGGCGGACATCCGCTTCCGCCTCCCCTCCGGCGGACGGTTCACCCTGACGGGCATTATCCCCGAGAACGGATGCGACGGCATCACCTACCATGCCACGGGCATCAACGGGGCCGACGTGCCGGCCTGGCTGCGCTGCGTCCACCTGCCCCAAGACCTGCGGCTCGTCTGTCCGGACCTGGCCATATTCGGCATCGGCATCAACGATGCCAACGTGCCGCCCGACCGTTTCGACCCGGAAGAGTTCAAAGCCAACTACCGCCGGCTCATCGCCCTCTTCAAGGCCGCCAACCCGCACTGCGCCCTGCTCTTCGTCACCAACAACGACTGCCTGCTCAACTTGGGCAAACGCTACGGCAAGCGCACCAACCCCAACACGGCCCGCGTGGCCCGGGCGATGAAGGAGCTGGCCGAAGAATACGGCGCGGCCGTGTGGGACCAATACGCCATCATGGGCGGCTCGCGTTCCTCGGCCTTGTGGCGCGGGAAAGGCCTGATGCGCCCCGACCGCATACACTTCACCGCCGAAGGCTACCGCCTCATCGGCGACCTGCTCTACAACGCCCTGATTACAGATTACTTGGAAACCAATGGAAATTAAAGAAAACCTGACGATGCTGTGGGAATACCTGAAGACGGTGTTCTCCTTCGACCCCGAAAGCCCGCTGCTCTTCACGCAGTTCCAATTCTGGGCGTTCTTCGCCATCGTCTTCGCCGTGTTCGCACTCTTCCGCAACAAGCGGCTGCTGCGCAACACGTACCTGTTCTTCATCAGCGTCCTGTTCTACTACAAGACGAGCGGGCTGTTCTTCGGCCTGCTGCTCTTCGTCACCCTCAGCGACTTCATCATCGCCCAGCTCATCTACGCCTGCCGGGCGCGGTGGGGAAAGAAACTGTTCCTCATCCTGAGCGTGACGATCGACCTCTCCATCCTGTGCTACTTCAAGTATGCCTACTTCTTCGCCGACCTGGTCAACACGCTTTGCGGCACTTCCTTCCAAGTGACGAACATCCTGGCCGAAGGCTTCAACCGGGCCGTGGGCGAACCGGTGTTCAGCATCGACCGCATCATCCTGCCGGTGGGCATCTCGTTCTACACGTTCCAGATTATCAGCTACACGGCGGACGTGTACAAGGGGCTGGTGAAACCCGTACGCAACTTCTTCGACTTCGGGTTCTACGTCACCTTCTTCCCCCAGCTCGTGGCCGGCCCCATCGTGAAAGCCAGCGACTTCATCCCCCAGCTCTACCGCAAGTACTGCCTGAGCCGGCTACAGTTCGGCATGGCCGTATTCTGGATTCTCAACGGCCTGCTCAAGAAAATCATCCTGAGCGACTACATCGCGGTGAACTTCATCGACCGCGTGTTCGAGAACCCGATGCTCTTCTCCGGTTTCGAGAACCTGATGGCCCTCTTCGCCTATTCGCTGCAGGTGTATGCCGACTTCTCGGGCTACACGGACATCGCCATCGGCCTCTCGCTGCTCATGGGCTTCCACCTGCCGCGCAACTTCAACTCGCCCTACAAGGCCCCCAACTGCAGCAACTTCTGGAAACGCTGGCACATCTCGCTCTCGCGCTGGCTACAGACTTACCTCTACATCCCCTTGGGCGGCAACCGCAACTCCACCTTCGGCACGTACTTCTGGATTCTGACCATCACGCTGGCCGCCTTGGTGCTGTCGGGCAACCCCTACATCGCCGTCGGTGTGTTGCTGCTGGCCGCCGCCGTGGTCTACACCGGACTGCGCTATCCCGACCGGCGGAGGAAAATCTGGGCCAACCTGAACTCCATGATTACCATGCTGCTGGGCGGGCTTTGGCACGGCGCGAGCTGCAACTTCATGGTGTGGGGCGGCCTGAACGGCGTAGGCATGATTGTCTACAAGTTCTGGCGCGACTTCCGCCCGTTCCACCAGCTGCTCTGGGCCTTGTTCTTCCTCGCACTGGTCTGGGCGTTCTCGGTGTTCATCCCGGCACCGGTGTGGAACCTGTTCCTCGTGTTCATGCTCTTCATCGCGGGCAGCGCACTCATCAAGTTCCTCTACACGGCCAGCAAAGCGCGTTGGCGCGTGGGCTGGATAGGCCATGCGTGGGCCGTGTGGGTCACGTTCGTGTTCATCAGCTTCACCCGCCTGTTCTTCCGTTCGGGTTCCAACCTCGACCCCGCCGTGGCCAACGAGACGGCATGGCGCATCGCCTCGGAGATGGTGAACCAGATAGGCTCGGCCTGGAACGCCAACGTGGGCGACATCATCCTGGCCTACGACAAGGTGTTCGGCCTCTTCCTGCTGGGCATGGTCATCCATTGGCTGCCGGACAACTGGAAACGCCGCTACCGCATCTGGTTCGCCCGCACGCCGCTGCCGCTGATGGCCCTCATCGTGGTGGCCGCCGTGTTCGTCCTCTACCAGTTCGTCACGGCCGAGATGCAGCCGTTCATCTACTTCCAGTTCTGATTGACAAGATTCCGTCACATCACAAGCCGCATCCCAACGTCCTGCCTTGCACACAGGAACTCCGGACGACAGTGCCATTTTTTACAGATGACACTGCCGCCCGAAGATTTTATCCACACTTATTCATTTTCCCGACATCCATACCAAGTACTGTAAAGCAAAACTTATAACACAGAAGACCTCTACCGCCGCAGCACGGGGTGGAAAGATTTCTATTACTTTGAAGAAGAGGCACCGCTTTCGGTCAACGTAACCAAAGCCATCGAAAACGGCGGAGTCATTTATGGCCTGAGAGAATATCAACTGGGCGATGAAGCCGAATTGCAGGCGGTCGCACACTCTGGCTATGTATTCGATGGATGGAAGACAACACGCCACCGAATATGTGGTGGACATTTATAAGGATGAAAGCATGACCGACCTGTTCCAAAGTGCTTCTTCAAGCACCATGCGCAGAACCGCCGAAGAACTGACGGTAAGCGGGCTGACCGAAGGGACATAATATTACTATAAACTGACAGCTTATTCCGAAACGGGGACAACGTTGGCACAGGCCATTGGCTCTTTCATCGCAGCCTCTGGTCTATCCGTCGGTGAGATGACAAAAGAAACGGATGCAGAAGAAACGGGACGCTATGACCTCGGAGGACAAAGGCATGACACCCCGTTCAAGGGGTTGAATCTTATACGGATGAGTGACGGGACCGTAAAAAAGATACTCATAAAATAATGTGAATATCCGCAATATCCCATCCAACTGCTCCATTTTGCAGGTGTTGCAAAACCAGCAAGAAGCGACAGCCCCACCTGAAAGGGGGCTGGCCGTAGGGGCTAAGGGGGCTGCCCAATAAAAAGAAAAGGAAATATTTGGCGGCACCGAATTTTTGCCCCATCTTTGCACCCGAAAAAGAAGAGACGTTTTGTAATCCTCATCGGAGGGCAACATGGAATGCCGGACAAGATGACTGGGTAAAACCAATCAGCTTGTCCGGCATTTCCGGTTGCAGGCAACGACTAATAATATAATATGTATATGAAAGAACTCGACTTGACACCCATCCCGGATTTAGTAATCGATGGCAATAAGTATCAAGATTTATAATCTGTAACTATAAACAACAGCGTTCTTTGACAGACTGAAACAGAAACAAAAGCAAGCAGTTTGTTGGCAAAAGATTTGGCTGGGCGTGACTAATTAGTTACCTTTACGACATAATTCGAGATAAACATGAAACGGAATCTGATATTGTCCCCCGCATTCAAGGAGTTTGAGCAAAATGCCAATCCCCGCACCCGCGAAAAGTTGTGCTATGCCATATCCATATTGGAAACAGTATATCCAATACCTACCAAGTTCGTCAAGAAACTAGTCGGGACAGACTTCTTCGAGTTGCGGGTGTCCGTGGACAACGAGATACGGGTCATCCTGTTTACCGTGGACAACGACAACATCAATCTGGCGACAAACGTCATCCTGCTGAACGGTTTTGTGAAGAAAAGCACCAAGGATTACGACAAGGAAATAACAAAGGCGATTAACATTTTAAGGAGTGTATTATGACAACGATGAACAACAGACTGACAGCGGAAGAAGTGAAGAAACTTCGTCAGACGGACTTTGGCAAGAAGCCCGGCTTCGAAACGGCAGAAGCCATGTTAGCACGCGAAGTCGGCGAAGCAGGAAGCCAAGAACGCGCCGAGTTCAACGCCAAGGCATTGGCATGGTACTATGGCGAAGTGCTGCGCGACCGCCGCAAGGCACTCGGCATCACCCAAAAAGAACTGGCGGAGCGCGTCGGGCGCGACCGTTCCTACATCAGCCGTCTGGAGAAAGGCGAAACCGACCTGCAACTGTCCTCCTTCATCCGCATTGCCGCAGCCTTGGGCATCATGCTCAGGCTCGACGTGAACCTTATCTGAGACAGTGCCTGCCATGCTTCCTGCATCGCACAGCGTACCAGAGCAGAACTTTTACCTTTTTCTTTCGTCCCCTGAACACGACCGAAACCGTGTTTCAGGGGATGATTCGTTTCTCTACTAAACCTCAAAATCACCCTAAATTACACCACCCTGATAGGACGAACCATCGTACCAACATGGTCTATCCTTTATACTTTCATGAAGGCACAGACCTGACAGGGCTGTAACAAGCCAAATTATAGAAAACCAATATACAAAGTGTTCTTTGACATACAGGAAAAAAGTGATAATGAGAAGCAAGGTTTATAGCCTCCCCCTGTTTCGTCCTTTGACGGCAGCGATTAGCCGGTTCAAATAGAAATCCCTTTGTATGTTCATATATCATTCCCATTATCAGGAGGAGGGTGTAGCAAAACCTGCGAGAAGCAACTGCTCCGCCTTGTAGGGGAGTTTATTTTATACTGCGCGCGGCATGAATTTGTGCATTAGGAGGTGCGGCATTCCTGCCGCACAATTGCTCGCTTATGGTTTGGCCCGCTCCTACCAGCCCCTGACACCCCGCTACCAAGCCCCGGTATCCCGGCGGCCTCAGCCGCAACATCAATCCGAAACAAATCGTATGAACTGTTCTTCCTTCCGCCTTATCCGCCGAATCTGAACATCATTGAAAGATTGTGGAAGTTCCATCAAGCCATCAAAGATTTAATAAGAGAAATAAACAGCAAGCCACAAAATGAACCGGAGAGCTTATTGGCACTAAATTTTCAAATCCTAAACTCAGAAAATGCACATTTTGATGCCGCCTAAAGTATAATACACCTTCTTCCTGTCAATAACCAATTTCCCCCTCTACAAAAAAAGAGAAAATATTTGGCGACACCGATTTTTTACCCATCTTTGCACCCGCAAAAGAAGAGACGTTTTGTAATCCTCATCGGGGGGCAATCGAAATGCCGGACAAGATGACTGGGTAAAACCAATCAGCTTGCCCGGCATTTCCGGTTGCAGGCAACGACTAATAATATTATATAATAGGTATATGAAAGAACTCGACTTGACGCAAGGAAGCGTACCCAAAGTATTGCTGCGGTTCGCGCTGCCGTTCCTACTGGCCAACCTGCTGCAAGCCCTCTACGGCGGGGCGGACCTGTTCGTGGTGGGACTCTACGACGACGCGGCCAGCGTGGCGGGCGTGGCCATCGGTAGCCAGGTGATGCAGACCGTCACGGGCATCATCCTGGGACTGACCACAGGCACCACCATCCTCATCGCCATCGCCACAGGAGCGAAGGACGACCGTCAGACGGCACGCACCATCGGTACGTCCGTCTGGCTCTTCGCCTTCGTGGGATTCGCGCTCACGCTCGTCATGGTGGCGTTGCATACCCAAATCGCCCGGCTGATGCACACTCCCGCTGAAGCCATGGCCGACACACGGCACTATCTGCTGATTTGCTCGGCGGGCATTCCGTTCATCATGGGTTACAACGTGGTGTGCGGCATCCTGCGCGGGTTGGGCGACTCGCGCACACCGCTCTACTTCGTGGGGCTGGCCTGCGCCATCAACATCATCCTCGACTTCCTTCTCGTGGGCGGCTTCCACCTGCGGGCAGCCGGAGCGGCCATCGCCACCGTAGCCTCGCAAGGCATCAGTTTCGCCACCGCCTTATGGTTCCTTCACCGACGCGGGTTCCATTTTGCCTTCTCCCGCCGTGACATCCGGCTCGACGGTCCGCTGTCCCAACGCATCGTGAAGTTGGGTGCCCCCATCGCCCTCCAAGACGCGCTCATCAATGTGTCGTTCCTGCTCATCACCGTCATCGTCAACCAAATGGGAGTCATTGCCTCGGCCGCGCTCGGCGTGGTGGAGAAAATCATCACGTTCGCCATGCTCCCGCCCATGGCTATCTCCTCCGCCGTGGCCGCCATGACGGCACAGAACTACGGCGCGGGCCTCATCCGCCGCATGAACCTCTGCCTGCGCTCGGGCATCGGCATGGCACTGGTGTTCGGCATCAGCGTCAGCGTCTACTCCCAGTTCCTGCCGGAGACGCTGACGGCCATCTTCACCCACGATCCTGCCGTGGTGGCCATGGGAGCAGACTACCTGCGCGGCTACAGCATCGATTGCATCATTGTCAGCTTCGTGTTCTGCATCAACTCCTACTTCAGCGGGCAGGGCAACTCCTGGTTTCCCATGGTACACAGTCTGATTGCGACCTTCCTGTTCCGCATCCCGCTGTCGTGGGCGTTCAGCCACATCGCCCCCACCTCGCTCTTCTGGATGGGCTTCGCACCGCCACTGGCCACCACCGTGTCGCTGTTGATATGCTTCTGGTACCTGCGGCGGCAGGCACACAAGCGTGCAACGTGAAAAAGTAATAAGCCCCCGGGAATGCGATCCTCGGGGGCTTATTACTTTCGATAGCTCTTCTTTGGATAAGGGACTATCCGCCGAAGTTATCGTACATAATGGATTCGGAATCTACGCCGAGACCGTCGAGCATCTGCACCACGGCATTCGACATCGGGCCGGGACCGCACATGTAGTACTCGATATCCTCGGGGGCCTCATGGTCCTTCAGATAGGTGTCGTACATCACCTTATGCACAAAACCCGGAGTGTACTTCACGCCTGCGGCATCGGCTGCGGGGTCCGGACGGTCCAAAGCCAAGTGGAAATGGAAGTTGGGGAACTCCTTCTCCAAGCTCAGGAAGTCCTGCAAGTAGAACACCTCGTTCAAGGCACGTGCGCCGTAGAAATAGTGCATTTCGCGGTCACGCGTGTTCAACGTCTTGGTCATGTGCATGATTTGCGCACGCAAGGGAGCCATACCGGCACCACCGCCGACCCAAATCATCTCCTTCTTGCTGTCGAAATGCGGATGGAAGTCTCCGTAAGGACCGCTCATCACCACCTTGTCTCCAGGCTTGAGGGTGAAGATATAAGACGAAGCGATACCCGGGTTCACGTCCATGAAGCCACTGCGATCCGGCTTAAACGGAGGAGTGGCGATACGCACGGTCAACATGAACACGTCGCCCTCGGCCGGATAATTGGCCATAGAGTAGGCACGGACAGTCGGTTCCGTATTGACACACTTCAACGGGAAGAGACCGAACTTCTGCCAAGCGGGCAAGTATTCGTCGCCGATGAGGCTCTTGTCGATGTCCTTGTCGTAATCGATGGTGAACGTCGGTATTTTAATCTGTGCATACGAACCGGGAAGGAAGTCCATGTGTGCCCCCTTAGGCAACTGCACCTTGAATTCCTTGATGAACGTAGCCACATTCTTGTTGCTGATGACGGTACATTCGTATTCCTTCACGCCCATGACAGATTCAGGCACCTTGATGGCCAAATCACCCTTCACCTTGCACTGGCAGCCCAAACGCCAATGGTCCTTGATTTGCTTGCGGGTGAAATGTCCCTTCTCAGAGTCGAGGATTTCGCCACCGCCTTCCACCACCTGGCACTTGCACTGGCCGCAAGAACCCTTTCCGCCGCAAGCCGAAGACAAATAAATGCCTTGTTCGGACAGCGTGGAAAGCAAGCTGCTGCCCTGAGCCACAGAGATGACCTTGTCGCCATTGATGGTGATATTCACGTTTCCGCTCGGAGACAAATACTTCTTGGCTACAAGCAGGATGATGACCAAGAGGAGGATTGTAACGAGGAATACGCCAATGCTCGCATAAATAAAATTCATATCCATTGTTCTATTCCTTTCCTTTTAAATACTTAAACCTGAGAAACACATAAAGGCCATGGCCATCAGCCCCACGGTGATGAACGTGATGCCCAATCCCTGCAACGGCTTCGGCACGTTGGTATAGGCCATCTTCTCACGGATGGCAGCCAAAGACACGATGGCCAGCATCCAACCGATACCGGAACCCAAGGCGTAGGCAATGGAATCCCATACGTTAGAGATAGCCTGCGTACTCGTGGCCGGATCCATCGAGATGCGCTGCTGCATGAAGAGCGACGCACCCATGATGGCACAGTTCACGGCAATCAGCGGGAGGAAGATACCCAACGCTGCGTACAGCGACGGAGAGAAACGCTCCACTACCATCTCCACCAATTGAGTGATACCCGCAATCACGGCAATGAACAGGATGAACGAGAGGTAAGTCAGGTCTATGCCGAGGATGCCGTCTTCAGCCAGCACCTTGGTCTGCAGCAAATAGTCCACGGGGACGGTCACCACCAAGACAAACGTCACGGCGATACCCAGCCCGAAGGCGGTCTTTACATTCTTGGATACGGCCAAGTAAGAACACATACCCAAGAAGAAAGCGAAAATCATGTTGTCCACGAAAATCGAACGGACAAACAAACTTAAGAAATGTTCCATATTGTCTTTCTATATTTAGGTCGTGGTTCGTTTATTTCTTTTCCTTTTTCTCATTATAGGCCCGGTGTACCCAAATCACGCACCCCAAGAGAATCAAGGCCATGGCCGGCATGGTCATCATACCGTTGTTCATGTAGCCCATGTCGTAGAAACTCTGGGGGATAACCTGGAAGCCCAGCAAAGAGCCGTTGCCCAGAAGTTCACGCACGGTACCTACCACAACCAGCACGAGGGCATAGCCCAAACCGTTGCCCAGACCATCGAGGAAGCTCTCCCACGGACCGTTCATCATGGCGAAAGCCTCCAAACGTCCCATAAGGATACAGTTAGTGATAATCAAGCCCACATAGACCGAAAGCTGCACGCTCACGTCGTAAGCGAAAGCCTTGAGCACCATGCTCACGATGGTCACCAGCGCCGCCACGACCACCAACTGCACGATGATACGGATACGGTTGGGAATCGTCTTTCGGATCAAGGAAATAATCAGGTTGGAAAACGCCGTAATCACTGCCACGGAAAGCCCCATGACGATGGCAGGCTGCATCTGCGAGGTGACAGCCAAGGCCGAACAGATACCCAAGACCTGGACGGCAATCGGGTTGTCGAGGTTAAGGGGTGCGGAAAAGACCGCCCTGTTCTCTTTAGAAAATAACTTGCTCATATCTTGCCTCCTTTTATTCGTTAGTAGTTAAAAAAGTCATGTAACGGGACAAGCATTCCTGAAGCATGTTGTGTACGCCATTGGTGGTCAGCGTGGCACCTGTCAGGGCATCGCAGCGGTTCGCCTCGTCTAATCCCACCACGGTCTTGCCTTTCTTCACCACGCTCAAAGCTATGGCGGAACCGTCTGCACTGAGCAGCTTCTTGCCCTCGAACTGCTTCTGGAATTTCTCGTATTCCGTAATCAACGCGCCCAGACCGGCCGTCTCACCTTTATGCGTGAAATACACGCCATACACGGTGTTCTTGTCCGCATTCAAGGCCACATATCCCCAAATGGCATCCCACAGGCCCTTTCCGGTTACGGGAATGACATATTTCGTCTCGCCGTTCACCTGACAGACATACAAAGGAAGGCACTCGTCAGAGATGTTCTTGTCTTCCACGGCAAATCCGTCCTGGTCTTTGGACTTGCCATCCTTGACCACGTTTCCGTCCTTGTCAATGACCTCGTCGGCCACAATCACCTCGGCGTATGTCTTCTCCACATCCTTCTTCTCCACGTCACGGAGGTTCAAGGCGGCCAGAATCTGGCTCTTCTTGTCAATCCGCACGTTGGCCATCGACTGCGGTTCCAGCACCTTGGAAACGAAAGC
This sequence comes from uncultured Paraprevotella sp., assembly GCA_944320765.1. GTDB lineage: Bacteria > Bacteroidota > Bacteroidia > Bacteroidales > Bacteroidaceae > Paraprevotella. The sequence continues at coordinate 63,355 of CALUIS010000005.1, read as the reverse complement.
CAGCAGGAACGCCACGATGACGACGACGATGCAGGAATATATAATAGTATAGGTGTTGCCGTCCGTGTTCAACCCTTTCTTGGCAGGCTTCTCCGCCCCCCCCTCCGTGATTTCCTCAAACTCGGAAGCGGGAGCCTGGCACTGCGGACACTTTTCGGGAGCGGCATCTCCCTCATGTATGTAGCCACATACTTTACATCTGAATTTCTTTGTAGCCATAGTTCCTTATTTTTTAATCGCACGTTTCGCGCGCTTGTTGATGTTACTCTGGATTACACAATAGTCAATCAGCGGGGCGAACAAGTTCATCAGCAGGATGGCCAGCATCATGCCCTCGGGATAACCGGGGTTCAGCACACGGATGATGATAGCCATGGCACCAATCAGGAAGCCATAGACGAACTGGCCGGGAGCCGTACGCGCTGAAGTCACCGGATCGGTGGCCATGAACACGGCACCGAAGCAGAAGCCGCCCAACGCCAGATGCTGATACCAAGGCATCATGGCACCGGCGTTGCCTTCGGGTCCCCACTGGTTGAAGATCCAAGCCAGCAAAGCGCCGCCGACAAACACACTCAGCATGGTACGCCAGCTGGCGATGCCCGTCCAAAGGAGGATAACCGCACCGATGGCAATGGCCACCACGCTGGTCTCACCGATGGATCCCGGAATGAAGCCCCACACCTGATCCCAAGAGAAAGCAGGCACCGTACCCGTAGCCACCTCGCCGAGCGGAGTGGCCATCGTGAAGCCGTCGGGCAGATTGTTCCCCAAGCCGCAGATGCTTTCCTTGGCCACCCAACAAGCGTCGCCGCTCATGGCCGTAGGATAGGCAAAGAAAAGGAACGCACGTGTAATCAAAGCCACGTTGAAAATGTTCATACCCGTACCACCGAAAATCTCCTTGGCGAAAATCACGGCAAAGGCACAAGCAATGGCGATAATCCACAACGGGCAGTCCACCGGCACAATCATCGGGACAAGCATACCCGTGACCAAGTAACCTTCCTGAATTTCCTCATGCTTCCACTGGGCCACGATGAACTCGATGCCCAACCCTACCACGTAAGACACGATAATCTTGGGCAGCACGGCCAGAAAACCGAAACCGAACATCTCCCAAAACGTGCCGTCCACGCCGGCAGCCGCATAATTCTGATAGCCGATGTTGTACATGCCGAACAGCAGAGCCGGCATCAACGCGATGACCACAAATATCATGATGCGCTTGCTGTCAATCGCATCGTGTACATTCACGCCCGATGTCGACGTGGTGTTGGGTACGAACAGGAACGACTCGAACCCCTCGAACACCGACCGGAAGGCGTGAAGCTTGCCCCCTTCCTCAAAAGAAGGCTTTATCTTATCCAGATATTTTCTTAACGCATTCATTATAATCTGTTATTTAATTGCGATGAAACATATTTAAGCCATTTCCTTGCGAAGCATGTCCAGCCCTTCGCGTACGATGCGCTGCACTTCCAGCTTGGAAGAGTCCACGAACTCGCACAAGGCGAAGTCCTCGGGGGCCACCTCATAGATACCCAACGCCTCCATCCGGTCGATGTCGCCAGTGATAATGGCTTTTACCAACTGCTCGGGGAAAATGTCCATCGGGAACACCCGGTCGTACTCGCCCGACATGATCATGTGGCGTTCGCCGCCCTTCACACGGGCATCCAGCGCATATTCCTTCTTGCCGGAAAGCCAGCTGCAATAGGCGCGGCTGTTGGAGTAGTCGTTGAAACGGGGCATGATCCAACCCAACATCTCATGCACGTCATCACCCTCGGGAATCACGTTCACTTCCGTCGCGTGGGCCGCCAGGAAGCCGTCCTTCGTTGTCTTCACGCCCGTCATCACGTTGCCGTTCACGATGCGCAGGGTACGTCCTTCCGCCACACGGTTTTCCACCAATGTGGACAACTGCTGCCCTACCGTCATCTGGCAATAAGCCGGCTTCTTCACTTCCGAACCAGCAAAGGCAATCACACGGGTGAAGTCCAGCTTGCCGGTATTGAACAGATGGCCAACGAATATGACCTCTTCCGCGCCGAGCGTCCACACCGTCTCCCCTTTGTTCACAGGATCGACGTGGTTGACCTGCACGCCTACGTTACCGGCAGGCGCCGGGCCGTCGAACACGTTTACCGTCACGTTCTTGGCAGCGGTCAACGCCGTGGCACTCTGCTTCGCGCTCACGCCCAGATAGGTCTTCGCCATCTTGGCCAGCACGTCGAGTCCGGTCTGGAAGTCAGCCTCGCGCCCCTGCAGCACGTATTCGAAATCAGCCGCAAGCGGCATGGAGTTAAAGCCTGAGACGAAGATAGCCTTCGGAGCTACCGCCGGATCGGGCACCACATCATACGGACGCTGCTTCAAGAACGCGAACAATCCGGCCTCCAACAAGGTCTCTTTCACCTGATCGGCCGTCATCTGCGCCACACTCTTCTTGCCAAAATCCACGTACTGCTGTTCCGCATCGGCTTCCACGCGCACGCTCAACACCTTGCGGCGGTCGCCACGCTCCACCATCGTCACCTTACCGCTCACCGGAGAGACGAACTTGACTTCAGGATGGTTCTTGTCCACGAACAAGGCATCCCCGACCTTCACCACATCGTTCTCCTTGACCACCACCTTGGGTTTCACCCCCGTGAAGTCATCCGGCATCAACGCATAGACGCCCGGCTTCTTCACCTGGAACTGTTCCTTGGCAGCTTTGCCCTTGAGATTCACGTCAAGGCCCTTACGTAATTTAATTACATTTGCCATTATAAAAGGATTAAATAAACTGGTTCTGTTTTAAAACGTGGCAAAATTACATTAAAAATATGACAAAGTGAAGAAATCTAAAAAGAAAATAGTAATTTTGTCGATAAATCTGGGAGCTTATCAAGAGACTAAGAAAAATATTCAGAATCCTCGTAGGTATAGTCATCGGCCTCTACCTGCTGCAGATTGCACTATTCCATATTCCGGCAGTGCAGAAAGGTCTTACGGACCTCGCTTCAAGCAGCTTGACTAAATTGTTACATACGGAAGTATCTGTCGGACGGGTGGACATCAGGCATTTCAACCGGATTATCATGGATGACGTGCGGGTCAAGGACCAAAAAGACAAAGAATTGCTGACGGCCTCCCGTCTGTCCGCCAAGATAGAGATAAGCCCCTTGCTACAAGGTAAAATATCCATCTCAAACGTTCAGTTCTATGGATTCGACATCCGCCTCTACCAGGAAAAAAAGGGGGGACAGCCGAATTTCCAGTTCCTGATAGACGCATTTTCCAAAAAAGACGGCGGACCGTCCGACCCCAACCTGCGCGTCAACTCGGTCTTAATCCGCCGCGGAAAGCTTTCGTGGCATCGCCTGGACCGCCCCGCCACACCGGGCCGCTTCAATCCCGACCATATCGTGTTGGACAAAGTCAGCGCCACCCTATCCCTGAAACAATACACGAAAGACTCCTTGAATCTGAACGTCAAGAAAATCAGCTTTGAAGAACAGTCCGGCCTGCAACTGCGGCAGCTGGGATTCAGGCTGACCGCCAACGAGCATGAAGCCCGCTTAGAGGACTTCACGCTGGAGATGCCCCATTCCTCCCTGCAGCTCCACACTGTCACCTGCCGTTATGAACCGTTCCAAGACGCAAACGGGCATCGGCGCTACCGGAATCCCGTCTTCCAAGGCAGCTCACGGAACATCCGGCTCTCGCCGGAAGACTGGTATCCCTTCTTGCCCCAACTGAAAAAAGCGGAAGATTTCAAGGAGTTGTTTCCCTTACATCTCGAAGCCCGGTTCCAAGGAGACAGCAAACAAATCTCGGCAGACCGGCTGAAAGTCTGTTCGGACGGGCAGGACATCACACTCGAAACCAACATGACCGTCAGCCAGTTGCAAAACAAAGACTGGCTTACTTTGGATGCCCGCATCCTAAACCTGCAAGCCAGCTCCACCAGCCTCCGGCAACTGGCTTCATGGAATCCGTCCGCCAAAAGCAAGCTGCACCCCCTCCTATCTTCCGTCGGACCGCTCCAAGCCGACGGACACGTTTCCTACAACAGACGGCGCATCCAATGCGACCTCAACCTGCAAGCCGGCCCAGGCTCCGTCTCGCTGACCGGCTCCCTTACCGAAAACGACAAGGTTGTGGCCTCCATTCACAGCCGGGCATTCGATTTCGGCATTCTGGCACAGCCCAAACATCCGGTCGGGACAGCCTCATTCGACTTCTATTGCAAAGGGAATCTCCGCCAGGGAACTTATCCTGCGCTCACATTCAACGGAACCGTCCAACAGTTGGACTACAAGGGATATGCCTACCACGACATCATCTTCAACGCCGACTACAAGGATGGCGGCTTCGACGGGAAGCTTTCCGTCAACGACCCGAACGTAGCCCTCACGGCCGAAGGGAAATTCAACCTGCGGACTTGCATCCCCTACATAACGGGCAAGGCATCCGTCCGTCGTTTCAACCCGCACGCATTGAATCTCACGGCCCGATATCCCGGAACCATGTTCCAAGGGGAACTGGACGTGGAATTCCAAGGACGGGACATAGAAGATATGGAAGGAAATCTCAAAGTCGGCCCCATCCGTATGGTTTCGGCGGAAGAAGAATACAACGTCAGCCCCATCCAGTTCCAAGCCACACGGAATGCCGGACAACGGCTGCTCCTTCTGGACAGCGACTTCCTGCACGTACGAATGGCCGGCGACTTCAAACTCACCACCCTAATCGCACACAGCCGTGAGTTAATGCACGACTATCTCCCTTCTTTCATCAAAAAGCCGCACATGAAAAGGGACACTTCCGACGAAGCCACGCTCTCCGTGGAAGTCAACCACACCGAACCTATCGAAAAGTTGACGGGAATACCGCTGCGTATCCACCAACCCGGGAAACTGGACGGATACCTCAACAGCCGGACAAAGGAAATCAGGCTCAACGCCAACCTGCCCGCACTGGAATACAACGGGCAGAGGCTCGACGGCATCGTCCTGTCTGCCGGAACCATCAACGACTCCCTCTCGTGCTTCCTGGGGTTCAAGAAACAGGTAGGGAAAGCCCCGGTGGACTTCAACCTCTCGACACGTGCCCTGCAAGACCAAATCTCCGCCGGACTATATTGGACCAACCACACGGGGAAATCCTACCAAGGAGCCATCACGGCCAGCACACGCTTCTCACGGGACGAGGACCAAAAGCTCCAGACCGACATCGAATTCCTCCCTACCCGCATCATCGTCAACGATTCCATCTGGGACGTACGCGCCTCACACGTCCATGCCGCCCCCGGGACATTGAGTGTCAACGGGTTCACCATCGAACAAGGCGACCGCCACCTCATACTCAACGGCAAGGTATCGAACCATCCCGAAGACTCACTGATTGCTGAACTGAAAGACATCAACCTGGAATATATCTTCAACATCATCAACTTCCATACCGTAGAGTTTGCCGGGCAAGCCACCGGACGGGTCTATGCCACGAAACTGATGAAATCCCCCGAAGTGGACGCCTACCTGCACGTGCAGGACTTCACCTTCAACCAAGCCTACCTGGGAGAGATGAATGTACACGGAGGATGGGGAAAGGAGAAAAGCGCCGTCTTCCTGAACGCCCGTATCGCCGACCCGGCCAACCGGAGCATGACCCGTGTGGACGGCGACATCCGCATCGGCGCACCTCCGAAAGGCGGAATCGACCTGACCATCAACACGGAGAATATCGATTTGTCATTCCTGAACCACTACACGGCCAACATCTTCAGCGGGCTGAACGGCAGGGCGTCTGGATGGGTTCGCGTGTTCGGCCCGTTCAAAGGCATCAACCTGGAAGGCGACATGCTCGTCCACGAAGGAGGATTGAAAGTCAGCTCCACAGAAGTGGAATACAAACTCATCAACGACTCTGTCATCCTCCGCCCCGACAACATCTATTTCCGCAATGCCATTGTATACGACCGGTATGGCGGTCCTGGCACGGACGGACATTACGCCAAAGTCAACGGAGTGCTCCGACACACCCATCTCTCACGCATGAGCTACGATTTCGACATCGAAGCCCACAATATACTGGGATATGACGTGAAAGACTTCGGCGATGAGATGTTCTGCGGAACGGCATACGCTACCGGGAAGGTCGGATTCTACGGACGTACCGGAGACCTGAACATCAATATAGACGCACGCCCGGAAGCCGGCACGGTGTTCACCTACAACCTTTCCTCACCCGCCACACTGGCCGACAACCAGTTCATCACATACAAAAATCCGGCCGACAGCGTAAAAGCCAAAGTCCAAACCTCGCCCCAGCCAACCCCGAGCCAACCTGAAACCGACATGCGCATCAACTTCCAGCTCGACCTGGCCCCGGAGGCCACCATGAAAATCCTCATGGACCCCAAGGCCGGAGACTATATCGCCCTGAACGGCCACGGCAACATCCGCGCCACCTATTATAATAAGGGAGATTTCACCATGTACGGCACCTATACCATTGACGACGGCATTTACAAACTCTCGCTGCAAGATGTCATAAGGAAAGATTTCATACTCAATCCCGGCGGGACCATCGTGTTCAGCGGAATACCCACTGAGGCCGACCTGAACCTGCAGGCCGTCTACACCGTGCCGTCCGTTTCCCTGAACGACCTGAGCGCACGCTCCACTTTCAGCCAGAACAACGTGCGGGTGAACTGCCTGATGAACCTGAGCGGGAAAGCCATGTCTCCCCAAATCAATTTCGATTTCGACATCCCCAACGTCAACGAAGACGAAAAACAGATGGTGCGCAGCCTCATCAGCACGGAAGAAGAAAAGAACATGCAAGTCATCTACCTGCTGGGAATCGGGCGGTTCTACACCTACGACTACACCAACACGGAGCAAAGCCAGTCTTCCGTGGCCATGAAGTCGCTGCTCTCTTCCACCCTGAGCAGCCAGCTCAACCAGATGCTGTCCAACATCATCGGGACCAACAGCAACTGGAACATCGGGACGAACCTCAGCACAGGCGACGTGGGATGGAGCGACATGGATGTGGAAGGCCTGCTCTCCGGGCGGCTGCTCAACAACCGCCTGCTCATCAACGGCAATTTCGGCTACCGCGACAACAACGCCACGTCGAACGGCAACTTCATCGGCGACTTCGACCTGCAATGGCTGCTGACACGGAACGGCAACGTGAGCCTGAAAGCCTACAGCAAGACCAATGACCGCTACTTCACCAAGTCCACCCTCACCACACAGGGCATCGGCATCGCCGTGAAGCGGGATTTCGGCAGCTGGCGGGACATGTTCCGGCTGTTCGTCCCCAAGAAGTGGAGAAAGTCCCGCCCCCTCCAGCCGCCACAAGACCCTAAAACAAACTGACAACAGAAGAGATATGGGAAACAAGGAATTCATGCGCGAAGCCATCAGGCTTTCCATCGAGAACGTGAAAAACGGAGGCGGCCCGTTCGGAGCCGTCATTGTGAAGGACGGCCGGATCATCGCCACCGGAACAAACCGCGTGACGGCCAACAACGACCCCACGGCTCACGCCGAAGTCAGTGCCATCCGCGAAGCCTGCCTGAAACTGGACACCTTCGACCTGAGCGGGTGCGAGATTTACACCTCCTGCGAACCCTGCCCCATGTGCCTCGGGGCCATCTACTGGGCACATCTTGACAGGATTTATTACGGCAACAACAAAGCGGATGCCGCCGCCATCGGGTTCGACGACTCCTTCATCTACGACGAACTGGCCCTTCCCCGCGAGAACCGCAAGAAGGCCATGGAAGAACTGCTGCCCGAAGAAGCCATCGCCGCCTTCAGGCTGTGGCGGGATACAGAAGACAAGACAGAATACTAAGGATTTTGAAATGAAAAGGCAAGAACTTTATGACCGCGTCACCGCCTACTTCGGGCAGGCGATGCCTGTGGCCGAAACCGAACTGCACTATCACGACCCCTTCCAGCTGTTAGTGGCCGTCATCCTTTCCGCCCAATGTACGGACAAGAGGGTCAACATGGTCACCCCGCCGCTCTTCCATGACTACCCCACTCCGGAAGCCATGGCCGCCGCCACGCCAGAGGTCATCTACGAATATATCAAAAGCGTGAGCTATCCCCACAACAAAGCCAAACACCTCGTGGGCATGGCCCGTATGCTGGTGGAAGATTTCCACGGCCAGGTCCCGTCCGGCCTGGACGAACTCATCAAGCTCCCGGGCGTGGGCCGCAAGACGGCCAACGTCATCCAAGCCGTGGTTTTCGACAAGGCCGCCATGGCCGTGGACACCCACGTGTTCCGCGTGAGCCACCGCATCGGCCTCGTTCCGGCCAGCTGCACCACGCCTTACAGCGTGGAAAAGCAACTGACGGCCCACTTCCCGCCGGACATCATCCCCAAGGCCCACCACTGGCTCATCCTGCACGGCCGCTACACCTGCACGGCCCGATCCCCGAAATGTGACAGCTGCGGACTGAAGATGCTCTGCCGCCATTACCTCCGCGGGCACGGAAATCCTTCCCCCGCGCCGGAATCGTGAACAGGCCCGCGACATCCTGCCGGGAAGCTCCGTCCTTTTCCTTAAAATAAAGTGCGGCTTTCTTGGAGATGTAAACCAAAAAATATAACTTTGCAAGGCTGAAAAGCATTGTGTCGGAACGTTTCTAACTAAAAGACCTTTAAAATAAAAACTAAAAATGATGACTATTGACAATTACAAGTTTGCCGGCAAAAAGGCAATCGTGCGTGTGGACTTCAATGTCCCCTTGGATGAGAATGGTAAAATCACGGACGACACGCGTATCCGCGGCGCCCTGCCCACGCTGAAGAAGATTCTCGCCGACGGCGGCGCGCTCATCATCATGAGCCACATGGGCAAGCCCAAGGGCAAGGTGAACCCCAAGTTCTCCTTGAGCCAGATCGTGGATGCCGTATCCGAGAAGCTGGGTGTAGCCGTGAAGTTCGCCCCCGATTGCGCCAAGGCCGCCGACGCCGCCGCTGCCCTGAAGCCGGGCGAGGTGTTGCTGCTGGAAAACCTCCGTTTCTATCCCGAAGAGGAAGGCAAGCCTGTGGGCATCGACAAGGAAGACCCCGGTTATGAGGCCGCCAAGAAAGAGATGAAGGAGAAGCAGAAGGAATTCGCCAAGACTTTGGCTTCTTATGCCGACTGCTACGTGAACGATGCCTTCGGCACCGCTCACCGCAAGCACGCCTCCACTGCTGTAATTGCCGACTACTTCGATGCCGACAACAAGATGCTGGGCTACCTGATGGAGAAGGAAGTGCAGGCCGTGGACAATGTGTTGAGCAACATCAAGCGTCCGTTCACAGCCATCATGGGCGGTTCCAAGGTCTCCACCAAAATCGGCATCATCGAGAACCTGATGGACAAGGTGGACAACCTGATTCTCTGCGGCGGTATGACCTATACTTTCGCCAAGGCCCAGGGCGGAAAGATTGGCAACTCCATCTGCGAGGACGACAAGCTGGACCTGGCACTCGACATCATCGCCAAGGCCAAAGCCAAAGGCGTAAACCTGGTGTTGGGTTCTGACTGCGTGGCTGCCGACGCGTTCTCCAACGACGCCCACACGCAAGTCGTTCCGGCCAATGACATTCCCGACGGCTGGGAAGGCTTGGATGCAGGTCCCGAGACCCAGAAGGCTTTCGCCGAGGCCATCAAGGGTGCCAAGACCATCTTGTGGAACGGTCCTGCCGGAGTATTCGAATTCGACAACTTCACGGCCGGTTCCCGCGCCATCGCCGAAGCTATCGCTGAAGCCACGAAGAACGGCGCGTTCTCTCTCATCGGCGGCGGCGACTCTGTGGCCTGCATCAACAAGTTCGGCATGGCCGACCAGGTTTCCTACATCTCCACCGGCGGCGGTGCGTTGCTGGAAGCCATCGAAGGCAAGATCCTGCCGGGTATCGCAGCCATCAAAGGTTAATCCGTCCTGACGGACTTTCTGAAATACGAAGGGCGACTTGTGTATGCGGGTTGCCCTTCTTCATTCTCTACCCCAATGAAAAAAATCACGCTCTTGCTGCTTTTATGCGGTGTCATCTGCGGCTGCGGCTCACGCCAGGCCCAAACGTCCGCAAACCTCGAAAGCCAACGGAAAGCCGACTCGCTGGCACTCAAAGTGGCCCTGATGCCCACCTTGGACTGCCTGCCGTTCTACTATGCCGAAAAATGCGGGCTGTTCAAGGCCGCCGGGCTGGACGTACGCCTGCAGACGTTCAAGGCCCAGATGGACTGTGACACCTCCTTCGCCCGCCGCCACACCGATGTCTGCTACACCGACCTGATCCGTGCCGCCCTCCTGCAAAGCAAAGGCACCGGACTGTACGTCTTCATGCAGGCTGACGGACACCACGAACTGGTCACAGCCAAAAGCAAGCGCATCCGGCAAACACGGCATCTGAAGGAACGGATGGTGGCCATGGCACGCCACTCCGTCACAGACCTGCTGCTGGACACCGTCATCGCCCAAGCCGGACTGGACCCGTCCACCGTATACCACCCTCAAATCAACGACATCGCCTTGCGGTGCGACATGCTGCGGAACGCCACCATCGACGCGGCCTTCCTGCCGGAACCGTATGCCACACAAGCCAAAGCGGAAGGCAACCCTGTCATTTACGACAGCCGGAAGCAACGCCTGCAGCTCATGGCCTTCATGCTTTCGGCCGGAACGGCGACCGACAAGCGGAAACAGGAACAAGTACGCCTGCTGATTCAAAGCTATAACCAGGCCGTGGAACAAATCAACCGCAAGGAAAACGGCGACAGCATCCGCCGGATTCTCCTCCGGTATCCCGTGAATACCGCCACCATCGACTCCCTCAAGCTTCCGAGCTTCAAGCAAGCGGAGGAGGTGAGACCGGAAAACATATCCACCGCACTCCGCTTCCTGTCTTACCGCAACCTTATTTCCCCACAATACACGGGAGACACACTCGTCACCCACAAATTCATTCAATAGGACATGGACTCCAAAAGTTTTGAACTCCTTTACCACGATGCCGAACAAGCCCTCCTTCAAGACCATCTGCAAGAAGCTTTGTCGTGCATACAAGGCATACTGTCCGACTGTGAAAGTCCCGAAATGAACCGTGAAGCCGAATCCTTGCGGCAGGACTACGGCATGATGCTCACCTTCATGGCCCAAGGGGGCGTCGACCCGCAACGCGCCCTGGTCCACCGCAGCCTGACCAACCGCGCCTTCGCATTGCTCGACAGGGGGGCCAGGCTCTACCGTCTCCGCCACATAAAAGACTTATATGCGGACATTGCAGCCCGCCATCACGGCACGGAAGCCGAACCCTACGAGATGCTGGCCGCCAGGGCCGACCTGCTACGCGAGAAAAGAGCGGAAACCCGTAGCCATTCCCTGACGGACGAAGAAGAAAGCCTGCTCTATGCCACGTATGACAAGCTGTTTGAACACGTCTGGACCGCTCCGCTCTTCCACCCTTCCGACGCGGAAGAGTTGGAATCATTCATCGAACGGCAGGAACCGGCCGGGCAGGCACTCCTCATCAGTGCCGTGACACTCGCCGTACTGCAATATTTCGACCCGCAGAAATACCGCATATTACTCCATTTCTGCAAGTCGGAGACAAATGAGGTGCGCGCACGGGCCTTGACCGCCGCCGTATGGGCCTACATGCGGTTCACAACCCGCTTCGCCCAATATCCGGACCTGAAGGACGGACTGTCCCTCCTCAGCCAAGACGAAAGGCTGAAAGAAGAACTGGCCCTGCTGCAACGCCAGCTCCTGCTGAGCCTGGAAGCGGCCAAGGCGGAAAAGAAACTGCAAAACGAGATATTCCCCGACTTGCTGAAGAACCGGAACTACCAACGCAACAAGATTGGGCTGGAACAGATGGAGGAAGATCTGGCCAAAGCCTTGCGGGGAGAGCCGAACGCCGAATGGGAACAAATGCAAGGCAACAGGCATCTGGCCGACAACATGAAGAAAATCATCGCCATGGGACAGGAAGGCATCGACATCAACCTCGGAACGTTCTCCGGCCTCAAAGGCTTCTCTTTCTTCCAAAGCCTGCCCCATTGGTTTGCTCCGTTCAACCCCGCCCGCCCGGAAATCAGGGCCGTCCTCCCCGAAGGGCTGGCCGGCCACCCCATCGGAATACTGATGGACGCCGGCAACTTCTGCGACTCCGACAAATATTCCCTTTGCCTCATGCTCAGCCAGATTCCCGCCTCACAGCGCGAAATGATGGTGGCACAAATAGGGGCGCAAATGGGCGGAAACGAGGAACATCTCAAAGAGGCCGCAAAAGGAAGCACAGACATCACTTCGGTCTACCGGAACTACCTGCAAGACCTTTACCGTTTCTATAAGCTCCATCCGCGCAAGGCACAATTCGACGACCCGTTCAGGCACGACCTGCTTTTCACCCGCTATCCCATCCTGGAACAAATGACGAAAAGTCCGGGCTACCTGCGGGAAATGGCTTCCTTCCTCATCAGGCGGGAATGCTACCAGGATGCCATCGGCTACATCGAGGAAGTGCTGAAAAAAGAGCCGGCCGACGCGGAGATGCTGGAGAAAATGGCCTTCTGCCACCAGCAGCTGGACCTGCCCGACAAGGCTATATACTATTACCAACAGGCGGACCTGCTCAACCCCGACAACGAATGGATCCTGAAGCAAATGTATATCTGCTACTCCGCCATGGGGCGCTACGAGCAGGAACTGGGTTGCCTGAAAAGCCTGGAAGCCATGAACCCGGGAGACGCCCGCCTGATTTCGGAAACCGGTTTGTGCCTAATGCAGCTCAAACGGTATGAAGAGGCGGCCCAACGGTTCTATGAACTGGAATACAAGGGGGAAAGGGTGATTCCCTCATGGCGGGCCATCGCCTGGTGCAACTTCAAGATGAAACGGTTGGAACAGGCCGACAGATACTATAAGAAAATCCTGCAACAGGACAAGGTGACGTGGGAGGACTGGCTCAATGCAGGGCATACGGCCTGGTGCAGGGGGAACACGGCGGAAGCCATCGGACTCTACCAACATTACGTCCAGGCTTACTGCAGCAAGAAGAAAGACGAGGCCCGACCGCCGCTCGCCCCGTTCGACGAGGACCGCGAGGAACTGCTGGCACAAGGCATCGACGGGCTGGACATCAGCCTGATGCGGGACATCCTGCAAAGACCGGCATAAGAGGGGCCGGCACGGCCTCTCAGATGAGAGGCACCAGAAGACGATAGAACCATCCCATGAAGCGGCGTCCGAAAGAACGCCGCTTTTTCCAGTTCTCGGAAGTCAGCAAGGTGGAACTGTCCTTGTCCGCCTCAAACACAGACTGTAGCTGACGGGTCGTGCAGGAATCCATGATAAAAGTGTTCACCTCATAGTCATACTTCAGGCTCCTGCTGTTCAGGTTGGCGGACCCCACCGTGCAGAACGAGCTGTCCACCATCATCACCTTGGAATGATGGAATCCCTTCTCATAGTAATAAATGTCCGCCCCCCGTTTCATGAGCCGCCGGGCATGGCTGGCCGCCACGTCCGGCGACACCTTCACGTCGCACTTCGTGGACAGCATGACCTCCAGCCTCACCCCCCGCCTCAACGCGCGGTACAAGGCTCTCTTCACACTGGGCACCAACGTGAAGTAAGGATTCACAATCTGTATGCACTTCCGGGCATTGTCTATCGCATCGATATAGGAATGCCGGATGACCTTCGGACTCCTTTTGGGTTCACGGTTGGCCACTCCCAACAAGACCCGCCCGCCGCAACCGCTCTTCTTCAGTCCCACGAAAGGGGCATGGAGCGTCAGGCTGTCCGGTTGGTACTCCACACTGTCTATCCGCTCTCCCGTACACCGTTCCCACATGCGGCAGAAGATGTCACGGTACAGCGGCACGGCCTCCCCCTCGACCCTGAGGTGCATGTCACGCCACGGCCCGAGTTCCGGCTTGCCGTGAATGTAATAGTCCGCCACATTCATCCCGCCCGTATAGGCCATCCTGCCGTCTATCACCACAATCTTTCGGTGGTCGCGATGAAAGGCATGGTTCAGCCAGGGGAACACGATGGGGTCGAACACCTCCACGTCGATATGCCGGCTCTTCAGCTGACGCAGATGGCGCTTGCGCAAGGGGCGGTCGTTGCTGAAGTTCCCGAAATCATCGTAGATGACCCGCACCTTGACGCCCTCGCGTGCCTTGCGGTCCAGCAAGGTGAACAACGCCCGTCCGACGGAGTCGCTGCGGAAATTGAAATATTCCAGATAGACGTACTGGCGGGCCTGGCTGATGGCCTTGAACAGGTCATCGAACTTCTCCGTCCCGCTCGGCAGCAACGTCACGCTGTTGCTGTCCGTGAACAGCACGCCGTTCTCCCTCAGCTCTGCCACCGTCAGGGAATCGGCCTCCCCGGCCCGCGCCTCCTGCACGGGACAGAACGCCGGCATCAGACATAACAATATTATCACATAAGACTTTTTCATTCCTCGAAATAAGAGAATACACCCACCGCTCCGCCTTGCAGGGGAGCTGTCGCGGAGCGACTGAGGGGTTTCACATCTCCTCCGACGCAGAAAGGGGGTCAAAACATACAACTGAAGTGGTCCACCACGCCCAGCAGGTGCCGCTCACCGTCCACGACCAACACCGTGTGGATCATGTTGCGGTGCATGATATCTTGTATTTGTGTAATCTTGGTGTCCGGCGAGACGCACTTCGGAGTGCGTGTCATCACCTGCTCCACCGGCACGTTGAAGAACTTGTCCTGCAGGCTTTCCATGGCCCGCCGCACGTCGCCGTCCGTGATCAGCCCCACGACCTTGCCGTCCACCTCGGCCACGCACAGCCCCAGCTTCCCCTTGCTCACGTGGATAATCGCCTCGCCCAACTTCATCCCGGGCGGGATGACGGGCAGGTCGCTCGTGCGCATCACGTCGCGGGCCGTGGTCAGCAGGCGCTTGCCCAACGTGCCTCCGGGATGGAACCGCGCGAAGTCCTTGGCCTGGAAATGGCGCATCTCGATGAGGGCGCAGGCCAACGCGTCCCCCATCGCCAAAGTCGCCGTAGTGGACGAAGTCGGTGCCAGGTTCAGCGGGCAAGCCTCCCGGCTGACCTTCACGTTCAGATGGCACGTGGCATACTTGGCCAGCAACGAGTCGGGATTCCCGGAAATCCCAATCAAGGGAATATGATGCTCCAGCAGATATGGCACGAAGCGGAGCAGCTCGTCCGTCTGCCCCGAATTAGAGATGGCCACCACCACGTCGGCGGCGGTCATCACGCCCAAGTCGCCGTGGAACACGTCCAAGGGATTGATGAAAAAGGCCGGAGTCCCCGTGCTGGACAGCGTGGCCGCCATCTTGGCCCCGATGTGGCCGCTCTTGCCCACGCCCGTGATGATGACCTTGCCCTTGCAGTGCAGGATCAAGTCCACCGCCTCATCGAAATGGTCGTCCAGCTGCGGTATCAAATCCAATATGGCCTGCGCTTCGTCGCGGAAGCACTTGGCTGCAATCTCTTTCACCTTACTCATAACAGCGATGCGATTACGTTCTCCATATCCTTCAGGTAGAGCATGTTCGGACCGTCGCTCAAGGCTCTCTCCGGGTCGGGATGTGTCTCGAAGAAATAGCCGTCCGCCCCGAAAGCCTTGGCGGCCAAGGCCATCGCCGGCACAAACTCCCGATTGCCCCCCGTCTTCCCGCCGGCGGCCCCTGGACGCTGCACGGAATGCGTGCAGTCCATAATCACCCGTGGCACGAACCGCTTCATGTCCGGAATGTTGCGGAAGTCCACCACCAGGTTGTTGTAGCCGTACATGTTCCCGCGCTCGGTGAGCCACACCTCCGAGGCCCCGGCCTCGCGGGCCTTCTCCACGGGGAACTGCATGTCAAGCCCGGAGAGGAACTGCGCCTTCTTGATGTTCACCACCCTGCCCGTCCGTGCGGCCGCCACCAGCAGGTCGGTCTGCCGGCAGAGGAAGGCCGGAATCTGCAGCACGTCCGCCACCTCGCCCGCCGGGGCGGCCTGGCAGCTTTCATGGATATCGGTCAAGAGTTTCAGCCCGTGCTTCTCCCGCACGTCGGCCAGCATCTGCAGCCCCTTCTCCAGCCCCGGACCGCGGAAGGAACGTATCGAGGTCCGGTTCGCCTTGTCGAAGGACGCCTTGAAATAGATTTCTATGTCGAATTTCTCGCGCAAACGGGCCAGTTCGGCGGCCACCTCGTCCAGCAAACTTGCGGACTCGATGACGCACGGCCCTGCGATAATGATAGGTTTCATTCCCATTAGTCTTTAATGATACACTTGCGCAAATATACGAAAAAAAAGAAGAAAAGCCCCCGTCCATGGTAAGATTCTGCCACCAAAAGGGAAAGGAAGGACGCTTTTGAATGGAATCCGGCCCGCAACCGCCGCTTTTTCCCGGCAAGTGAGGCCACGATTCCTCCGGACGCTTCAAAAACGGGGACAAATGTTGCCCGGAAGCGGAGAAAGTCGTACATTTGCCGGAACAAAGAGAAGAAGTCAAACTTAAATCCTAAACAAAATGAGCAAACTAATCATCGGGTCTTACGAAGACTTCGAGAAATACGTGGGACAACCCTTGGGAGAATCGGAATACCTGCAAATCGACCAGGACCGCATCAACCTGTTCGCCGATGCCACCCTGGACCACCAGTGGATTCACACCGACGTGGAACGCGCCAAGACGGAAAGCCCGTTCAAGAGTACCATCGTGCATGGCTACCTGACGCTTTCGGTCCTGCCCTACCTGTGGGACCAAATCATCGAGGTACACAACCTGAAGATGATGATCAACTACGGGCTGGACAAGATGAAGTTCGGCCAGGCCGTGCTGAGCGGACAGAGCGTGCGCCTGAGCACCAAGCTGCAGTCGCTGGCCAACCTGCGCGGCGCGGTGAAAGCCGAGATCAAGTTCACCATGGACATCAAGGAGACGGGCAAGAAAGCCCTCGAAGGCACGGCCATCTTCATCTACTACTTCAACTGAACATTGAGTTGACCAACTTCATTGTGTCGGTACGCCTCTGTTCCGTCTGAAAAAGGGAGGACAGGGGGCGTACCGACATATTCGCTTGTCGCTTCCTCTTTTTCCATTCTCTTTCCTCATCTCTTTCTTTCTCCGGGGGTTCAAGCAGTAAAAACCACAGATGAGTATGCCTATCACCACCGAATTCCTACTGCCCCAATACGAAAATGTCGCCAAATCCCGGGGTTTTCTGTCAAAAAGTAAGGATTCCCGCCATCTTCCGCATCCTCGCGCAGGAGCGGCAGGACGGAAATGGACCCCGAATTGTTAAAAAACGGGGGCGGGAACTGTCCGTATGGAGCATTTCTCCGCCTTGGCGGGCGTTTTCGTGCGGCAAAAACGGAATTTCTTTGCTGAAAGAAATTTTCTTCTTGCCGCAAAGACGCAAATTTCCTGCCGCAAAGAAATCTTCGGGAGTGTGGAAAACGGGGAAAAACGGGGCTTCGGACGGCTTTTTCCTTCTAAATGGAGGCCGTCTGCGTGCAAAACCCCTTTGTCCTTTTGCAACCCTTTCCCTCCATGGGCTGACGCGGGGGCGGCATCCGTCCGCACTGCGTTCCGTGGCGGGCGGCAAAGTGTCGCGGAAACCGCGTTCCGGCTTTCATTCCGCATTTCCGGGAACTCGCAAGACTCGCATATTTCCGTCCGTTCCCGTCCTTGCGTCCGTCCGCGCGATTCTCGTGAGACAGGTTCTGACGTTTTGACAAAATGACGGGCAGTAGAACCCGCTCAGGAATGCACGATGCTTTCCAAAATGGGCCGTGCGCCGCTGACAAAGCACTCCACGGCAATGACCATCAAAATCAGGCCCATGAGGCGCATCATCACGTTGTTGCCCGTCTCGCCGATGAACTTCACTAGCTGTCCCGCCCAACGCAACAGGCAATAGGTGATCACATAAACCAGAATGATGGCCAGAATCAGCGCGGTCTTCAGCTCAAACGACCCGGCCTCCTCCATCAACACAATGGAATTGGCTATCGCGCCCGGACCGCAAAGCAAAGGAATTCCCAAGGGAGCCACGGAAACATCCTTCGTGTATTCCTTGATTTCCTCCTTCCGCAGGTTCATCGGCGTGTAGCGGGCCTGCAGCATGTCGAAACCGATGCGGAAGATGATGATGCCGCCCACGATGCGAAACCCGTTGGTGGAAATGCCGAAAAACTTGAAAAGGAACTGTCCGCCCAACGTGAACAGAAGCAAAGCGCAACAAGCCACCAGCGTGGCACGGACAGCCACCGCCCGGCGTTCCTTCTCCTCCAAAGACTGGGTCATGGTCAGGAACACGGGCATCGTGCTCAACGGGCTGGTAATCGTAAAGAGCGACGTGAAGCACAATAAGGCAAATGGCAACACGGTTTCCATCATATCCTATTCCTCCATATATACTATAAAATCAGAACAGCAACCATCCCGCCACGCCGCAAAAACAAATCAGCTTGATGGGGTTGATTTTATATACCATGCTGCCGATAAAGGCGAAGGCGAAAAGGAAAATGCTGATGTAGAACTGCCACGGGTTGTCCGGCGTGCCGAAGTTCTCGGGCGTGAGCAGCAGCAAGGCCGCCGCCGCCAACAGCCCGACCACGGCCGGGCGCAGCCCCTGGAACACATGCTCCACCACGGGATGGTCCTTGAACTTCATGAGGAACTTGCTGATGAGCAGCATCAGGATGAACGAAGGCAGCACCACGGCGAAGGTCGTCGTCACGCTGCCTAATACGCCCCATCCGTGGCCGTATCCGGCGTTCACCACGCTCGTGTACCCCACATACGTGGCCGAGTTGATGCCAATCGGCCCGGGGGTCATCTGGCTGATGGCCACGATGTCCGTGAACTGCCCGCTCGTCAGCCAGTGGTGGCGGTTCACCACCTCACCCTGGATGAGGGATATCATGGCATACCCCCCGCCAAAGCCGAACAATCCGATTTTAAAGAAGCTGTAAAAGAGATTCAAAAACAACCACCACATAGTCTTACTTTTCTTCTGACGGCCGGATGTAACGCCCGTAAAGGTATCCGCCCAACCCGGCAATGATGATAATATAAATAGGAGAAACGCCCAGCAGCCATATCAGCAACGCGCCGGCCACCGGAATCCAGATGTTCGTCATCCCGATCTTCGCGCTCTTCCCCATCTTGAACGTCGGTGCGGCTATCAGGGCCACCACGGCCGGACGGATGCCCTTGAAGATGCTCTGCACCGTCCCGTTGTCCTGGAACCGCTGGAAGAACAAGGCGATGCCGAGGATGATCAGGAACGAGGGCAACACCGTCCCCAAGGCACACACGACACTGCCCGGCACCCCCTTCAGCTTATAGCCGATGAAGATGCTCATGTTCACCGCAAAGATGCCCGGGCAGCTCTGCGCGATGGCCATCAGGTCGAGGAACTCGTCCCGCGCCACCCATTTGTTCTTGTCCACCACGTCGGCCTCTATCAGGGGAATCATGGCGTAACCGCCCCCTATGGTGAAAAAGCCGATGCGGAAAAACGTACGGAAACTGTCCCAATACACATTCATCATTCAATCCTCCTTGCTCACTGGCCGACGGCATACGGGGCCGCGCCTGATACAGGCACAGCCCCGCGCATACCGTCCCCTGTATTCTTACTTCTTATGGGCCTCCACCCACTTGCGGGCGTTCACGAACGCCTCCATCCACGGGGTAATCTCGTCCTCGCGGCGGTCGGCCGGATACCAGGCGTTCTGCCACGGGAAGATGGCACGCTCCAAGTGGGGCATCATGGCCAGATGGCGGCCGTCGGCGCTGCAAATGCCGGCCACGCTGTAGTCCGACCCGTTCGGGTTGCCGGGGTACTCGTCGTAGCTGTATTTGGCGATCACGTTGTACTTGTCCTCCGGATAGGGCAACGAGAACTTGCCTTCGCCGTGGGCCACCCAGATGCCCAGCTTGTTCCCGCTGAGCGAACCGAACATCACGCTGCGGTTCATCGGGATGGTCAGCCCCACGAACTCCGACTCGAACTTGTGGGAATCGTTGTGCAGCATACGGGCTTTCTTCCCGAACTCCGGGTTGATCAAATCCAGTTCCACCATCAGCTGGCAACCGTTGCAGATGCCCAGCGAAAGCGTGTCCTCGCGGGCATAGAACCGGTCGAGCGCGGCCTTGGCCTTCGGGTTGTAGAGGAACGCCCCGGCCCATCCTTTGGCCGAACCCAGCACGTCCGAGTTGGAGAAGCCGCCGCAGAAGACAATCATGTTGATGTCCTCCAGCGTCTCGCGCCCGCTGATGAGGTCGGTCATCATCACGTCCTTCACGTCGAAACCGGCCAGGTAGAGGGAATAGGCCATCTCGCGCTCGCCGTTCGTCCCCTTCTCGCGGATGATGGCGGCCTTGATGCCCGACGGCTCGCGGCGGTCGGGATTCAGTCCGTATTGCGACAGCTTCCCGCTGAAATCCTTGTTGAACACCATTTCCAGCGGCTGCTTCTTGTAATTCTCGAAACGGGCCTTGGCACAGCCGTTCATGCTCTGCTTGCGGTCGAGCAGGTAAGACGTGCTGAACCACACGTCGCGCAGGTAATCGATGCCGAACTGGTATTCCGCCCCGTCCTTCGTCACCTGGATCAGACGCTCGTCCGTGGGATGCCCCAACTTGACATAACCCACGCCGGCCTCGTCCATGATTTTCTTGAACTCATGCTTGTCCTTGTCCGCAACCTGCACCACCACGCCGGGATTCTCCGCCAGGAGGATCTTCACGATGTCATGATGCCCGAACTTGTCCACGTTGATTTCCATGCCGCCGTCCGTGTTGGCAAAGCACATCTCCAGCAACGTGGTGATCAAGCCGCCGGCGGAAATGTCGTGTCCGGCCAGAAGCAGCCCCTTGTCCACCAGTTCCTGCACGGCGTTGAACGCATCACGGAAATATTCCGGGTTCTTGCAGGTCGGCACGTCCGACCCCACCTTGTTCAACGACTGGGCAAAGGCGGAACCGCCCAGGCGCAGGTCGTCGAAGCTGAAGTCGATATGGTAGAACGTGCTCTTGGCCTTGTTCACCATCACGGGCGACACGACTTTCTTCACGTCGCTCACCTCGCCGCCCGCGCTTACGATGACCGTACCCGGGGAGATGATTTTCTCGCCGCCCGGATACTGCTGGCTCATGGAGAGGGAGTCCTTGCCCGTCGGCACATTGATGGCCAACGCGCAACAGAAGTCGGACAATGCCTGCACGCCTTGGTACAGGCGGGCATCCTCGCCCTCCTGCGAACGGCAGGGCCACATCCAGTTGGCCGACAGCGACACGCTGTCCAGCCCTTCGGCCAAAGGCGCCCATACGATGTTGGTCAGCGACTCGGCCACCGAAAGCACCGAACCGGCAGCGGGGTCGGCCAGTCCGGCCTGCGGGGCATGGCCGATGGCCGTGGCGATGCCGGCCTTTCCGCGATAGTCCAACGCCACCACGCCGCAGTCGCTCAGCGGCAGCTGGATCTCGCCCTGGCACTGCTGGCGGGCCACCTTGCCCGTCACCGAACGGTCCACCTTGTTCGTCAGCCAGTCCTTGCAGGCCACGGCCTCCAGACGGAGCACCCGGGCCACGTATTCGTTCAGCTTCGACTCGTCGTAAGCCACATCCTCGTACTTGCGCTCCACCGTCTTGTCGTGCATGTACGTCTTGGGGCTGTGGCCGAACATCTGCGCCACGTCCAGGTCGAACGGGCGCACGCCGTCGCCCTGCTGGAAGGCGAAATGGGCATCGCCCGTCGTCTCGCCCACCACGTACATCGGCGCACGCTCGCGCTCGGCAATCTTGCGCACATGCTCCAGATGCTCTTCCTGGATCAGCAAGCCCATGCGCTCCTGCGACTCGTTGGCGATGATTTCCTTGGAAGACAAAGTCTTGTCGCCGATGGGCAGCTTCGTCATGTCAATCAGTCCGCCGCAATCCTCCACCAGCTCGGAGAGGCAGTTCACGTGTCCGGCCGAACCGTGGTCGTGGATGGACACCACGGGGTTCACGTCCTCCTCGCAAAGCGCGCGCACCAGGTTGTTGGCGCGCTTCTGCATCTCCGGGTTGGCCCGCTGCACCGCGTTCAGCTCGATGCCGGACGAGTACCGCCCGGTATCGACCGACGAAACGGAACCGCCGCCCAGCCCGATACGGTAGTTGTCGCCGCCGACCACCACAATCTTGTTCCCCTTCTTGGGCGTGCCTTTCAGGCAGTCGCGCTTCGTGCCGTAGCCCACGCCGCCGGCCAGCATGATGACCTTGTCGTAGCCGTAACGCTCGCCGTTCTCCTGATGCTCGAAGGTGAGCACGGAACCGGCAATCAGCGGCTGCCCGAACTTGTTTCCGAAATCGGAAGCGCCGTTGGACGCCTTGATCAGGATTTGTTCCGGCGTCTGGTACAGCCATTTGCGCACCGGAAGGATGTCCTCCCAGTCGCGGTCCTCGTCCGTGCGGGGATAAGAAGTCATGTACACCGCCGTCCCGGCAATCGGCCAGCTGCCCACGCCGCCGCCCATGCGGTCGCGGATTTCGCCGCCCGTACCGGTGGACGCGCCGTTGAAAGGCTCCACGGTGGTGGGGAAGTTATGCGTCTCGGCCTTGATGGAAATCACGGACTCGATGTCCTTGATGACAAAATAGTCGGACGTGGAATGGTCCTTCGGGGCGAACTGCTCCACCACCGGGCCTTGGGCGAAGGCCACGTTGTCCTTGTAGGCTGAGATGATTTTATGCGGGTTCTCCTTGGTAGTCTTCTTGATGAGCTGGAACAAGGACGACTCCATCTCCTTGCCGTCGATGATGAACGTGCCGCCGAAGATCTTGTGGCGGCAATGCTCGGAGTTAATCTGCGCGAAGCCGAACACCTCCGAATCCGTCAGCTTGCGGCCCAGCTGGCCTTCCACCTGGTGGAGGTATTCGATTTCGGCGGGAGAAAGTGCCAGCCCTTCCTGCTCGTTATACTCCTCCAAGTTGTCGATATAGATGATCGGCGCAGGCTTGATGTTCACCGTAAAGATATTCTGGTCCAGTCCCTTGTACATGCGCTGCAACATGGGGTCGTGGTCGGCGTTCTCGTCCTTCACCGGGAAATATTCCTCAATACGCGAAATGCCGCAAAGCCCCATGTTCTGGGTAATCTCCACGGCATTCGTGCTCCAAGGCGTAACCATCTCGCGGCGCGGCCCGATGAAGAAGCCGTCCAGGGTGTCTCCCTCTACCCAAACGGCACCGCCGTAAAGCCAACACAATTTTCCGGTTTCCTCCGCATCCGGCCGGTGGTCGGCCTCTGTGGCGATGACACTTCCGGCGGGAGTTTTAAAGAATAAAACAGACATAACTACTATTTGTAATGATGAGAATAAATACTTTGGTTGCAAAGTTAAACAAAATAGCCCGATTGCGCCTCGTGACATAGAAGAAAAATATGATTTGTGCTATATATAAATAGGTATAAAGAAGAAAAAGACAGAGGAGGGAGCTTTTTCTTTAGAGAATGCTACACATTTAAATCAAATTTAAATATCTTTGTGGCGAGCTAAGCTAAACAGTTCATCTTACAATTCAACGTACTCAACGAATACAAAGATAACTTTCAAAACAAAGACATTATGAACAAACGAAGACTCATCCCAGCGGCTTTATGGGTTACCGCCATATCTCCGCTTTTCTTCGCATCATGCGTGGACGACAGCTACGACTTGTCCAAAGACATTGACATGACCGTCACCATCGGCGGGAACCTCAGCATCCCGGGCAGCAACACGGAAGAATTCACCCTGGACCAAATCATGGACTTGGAAGACCATAGCGACAACCCCGAAGACAGCGTCATCCGCGTGGATGCCAACGGCGACTACCGCCTGCTCCAGAAGGAAAGCAGCGACCCGACCGACGTAAGCATCGACCCGGTCGACATCGACAATCCGGTATGCGAACCCACCACCACCACGCTGGACTTCACCACGGTGGCCGGCACTGCGGACTTGGAAGCCGAAGTGGAAGACGTGACCATGCATTTCACGTTCGAGAAAACCGACGTGACCACGGACATCGTCTCCATCTCTTCCGCCGGCGTGGATTTCGTGGCCAACCTCACGCTCCGCTTCGACGAGCTGAGCCAGAATGTGGACGAAATCACGCTCAAAAGCGGATTCACCATCGAGATGCGGATGGAAGGCCAGACCGAAGCCAACAACATGGACTTGGTGTTGTTGAACAATAACGACTATGAATTGGACGGGCAGACCATCACATTCAAAAACGCCCAGACCATCAGAAAGGGTGAAACCCTGAGAGTCCCCGTCCGCTTCCTCGGCATCCAAAACTTCCCGGAAGGCCAAGGACTCTATGAGCCGGGGCATTTCCTGATGAAGACCAATGTCATCGCCAAAGGTAAGGCCTCCACCGCCAATGTGGGAGTCGGAAACGTCCAAGTGAACCTGGTCAACGATGCAGAAGTGCCTTCATTCACCCTGCAAGAGGTGACCGGTATCTTCGATCCGGACGTGGACATCACCGTAGACCCCGTCACCGTGAACGATGTACCCGACTTCCTGGACGAGGACGGCAACAACCTGGACTTGAAGAACCCCTACATCAAGCTCACCATCAGCAACGAAACACCGCTTGACGTGAACCTGACGGCAGACATCATCCGCGTAAAAGACGGGCAAGAAGACACCCCCATCAAAATCGGAAGCACGACAGCCGACCGCGACAGCATCGTCCTTTATGCCGGAGCTGAAAACCGTCCTACGGTTTCCACCTATTATCTCTCCCGCGAAGCCATGCCGGAGTACGACAACCCATCGAACCACATCTACAACATTGAGATGGGCGACGACATCTACCGCCTGATTCAAACCATCCCGGACGAAATCAAGCTGGAGAACATCGAAGCCAAAGCTTTGGACAAGGAATATACCGTATCCCTCGGCGAAGACGGCGCACAATATGTGGTCAACACGGACTACGAAATCAACGCGGCCCTACAGTTCGGCGAACAGCTGCACATCGCCTACAAGGACACCATCAACGATTGGGGCGGCGACTTGGAGGACATCACCATTGATTCGGCTGTGGTAGAGATGGACGCCATCAACGGCATTCCGCTCAATTTCAAACTCGACGCACAAGCCATCGACGTGAACGGCTATGTATATCCCAATGTGACCGTCACTCCCGAACAAGGCACCATCGCCGCCGGCCTGAAAATCACGGACGGAAACGGAACGGCCACCGTATCTGAACCCACTACCAGCAAGGTTGTGCTGAAAATCGCCTGCAAAAGCGGAGAAATGGCTGACCTTGACGGCCTCATCATCAACTTCGAGGCAGATGCCAAAAACCTGACGCCCGAACAGCGGAACGCCACACTCAACAAGGGCATGACCCTGAAGCTCGACAACATCCGCATCCGCATCGAGGGAGGAGTGACTGTAGACATGAATTAAACGAACTTTAAAAAGCAAGAAACATCATGAACAAGAGAAACAAGATAGCCGCAGCCCTCCTCCTCGCGTTGGCTGCCCCCACGGCCTCCATGGCGCAGAACACCTTGCGGTCGGCCTATTTCACCG
Organism: uncultured Paraprevotella sp.; assembly: GCA_944320765.1. Lineage (GTDB taxonomy): Bacteria > Bacteroidota > Bacteroidia > Bacteroidales > Bacteroidaceae > Paraprevotella. Next base: position 37,737 of record CALUIS010000005.1, on the reverse strand, counting down.
AAGGCTACACCTACCGCCACCACATGAACCCGGCCTTTGCGAACGAGCGCAACTACGTCAGTATGCCATTGCTCGGACTGGGTAATTTCAACATAGGGCTGCAATCCACAGTGGGCGTGAAAGACTTCATCCACAAGCTGCCGGACGGAAGCCTCACCACGTTCCTCAACGATGCCGTGGATGCCAACGACTTCCTCGGCGGACTGAAGAACCGCAACCGCATGAACCTGGACTTCGACATGACGCTCCTGTCCTTCGGATTCCATAAATGGGGCGGCTTCAACACCTTCGACCTCTCCATCAAGAGCGGCACACGCATGAACCTGCCCAAGGACCTGTTCGAGTTCGCCAAGGTAGGCATGAACGGCGCCACGGAATACAACCTGAAGGACATGGGCATGTTCACCAACAACTATGCCGAAATCGCCCTCGGGCACTCCCGCAAAATCATGGATGGCCTGACGGTCGGCGCCAAAGTGAAGTTCCTGCTGGGCATCTACAACGCCGACTTCCACGTGAACGACATGAAGCTGGTGCTGTCCGATGAAAAATGGGCCGTGTCCGGCGATGGGGAATTCTCATCCGGAGGCATCGTGGACATTCCGACCAAGCTCAAGGAAAGGACCAACGAACAAGGGCAAGTTGAACAAGAGGAAGAGCTTGACTTCGACAACATCGAGACGGGCGACGTCATCGGCGGATTCGGCATGGCTTTCGACCTCGGCGCCACCTATAAGGTACGTGAGGACCTGGAAGTCTCCCTCGCCCTCCTCGACTTGGGCTGGATCAGCTACAAGAACGCCACGAAAGCCACCATGGCCGCAGAACCGTGGGAATTCAACGGTTTCCAGAACGTTCCGTTCGACTCCGACGACGCCACACCGCAACAGCCTTCCATCGAAGACCAGATTGACAACCTGGAAGATGACTTGGAGGATTTGTTCCAGATGAAAGCTTCCGGCAAGGGCAAACATGCACGGGCCTTGGGTGCGACACTGAACATCGGTGCGCTCTACACTTTCCCGTATTACGACAAACTGAAGTTCGGTTTCCTGGAATCCACCCGCATCAACGGCCGCTACTCCTGGTCGGAAGGCCGCTTCTCGGCCAACGTGGCCCCGGTGAAGTGCTTCGACGCTTCCATCAGCTACGCCGTGTCTTCCTTCGGACACTCTTTCGGATGGATTCTCAACTACCACACCAGAGGCTTCAACCTTTTCCTGGGTAGCAACCACCAGTTCTTCAAGGTCACGCCGCAGTTCCTGCCCGTCGGGAATGCGAACATGAACCTCAGCATCGGTATCAACTTCCCCTTCGGCAGCGTCAAGTCGCTCTGACGAAAGGGTAACCAAAAACTGCTCCGCCTGAAAAGGGAGCTGTCGCGAAGCGACTGAGGGGTTTCACATGCACGGGACATATTTATTAAATGTTTCCGTGGGCGTGAAACCCCTCAGGCCTTTCAGGCCAGCTCCCCTTTCAGGCGGAACAGTTCAATCTCCCCCCCCTTTGCTTTCTCATTCACCCTCCACCATCCCCGTGCCAAACTACAAAAAAACATTCCGCCACGCGCTTTTTGGCACTGTTTTTGCTGGTTCTTCCGTAATCCGGGTCAAAGCAACCGTAATCCGTCTACACGGCGAACCCCAAAGAAGATGTAATTTTGCAACAGGAACAAACCATATTACCTCATATCACCATGCAAGTAATCAAAGACAAAGAATTCGGCGGCGAACGCCCCTTGTTCGCCTCACACGACCTCCATCTGGACCACGTGACCATCCGGACCGGGGAATCCGCCATCAAGGAATGCAGCAACATCGTGGCCACGGACTGCCGCTTTGAAGGGAACTACCCGTTTTGGCACGTTCACGGCTTCACCATCGAACGCTGTTATTTCGACGTGGGAGGCCGCTCGGCCTTGTGGTATTCCGACCATCTGAAAATGAAAGACACCGTCATCGACGCCCCCAAGATGTTCCGCGAGATGGACGAGATAGACATAGAGAACGTGCAAATGAACGACGCCGACGAAGTGTTCTGGAGATGCAACCATATCCGCATCAAGAACCTGAAACTGCATGACGGTACCTATCCGTTCATGTTCAGCAACGACATCTACGTGGACGGACTGGAAAGCGACAGCAAGTACGTGTTCCAATACGTGAAGGACGTGGAAATCCACAACGCCAAAATCACGACCAAAGACGCGTTCTGGGAAGTGGAGAACGTCACCATCTACGACTCCGAGCTGAACGGCGAGTACCTCGGTTGGCATTCCCGCAACCTGCGCCTCGTCAACTGCCACATCTCCGGCGAGCAGCCCCTCTGCTACGCACACGACCTGATATTGGAAAACTGCACCTTCGACCCGGCCTGCGACCGCGCCTTTGAATATTCCACGCTGAAAGCGGACATCCGCGGAAGCATCACGAACATCAAGAACCCCACATCGGGACTTATCGAAGCGGACACCATCGGCTCCGTCACCCTTGACGAGAACATCAAGGCGCCGGCCGACTGCATCATCCGCGCCAGAGGATAGCAAAAGCCGGCAGGCACGGCGCAAGGCGAACAAAAAAGCACGCATGTATGCGGTTTTTGCGCATACATGCGTGCAACATCATTTCCATGGGATTAAAACGTTATTCTTCCAGGTAACTCAAGACCTTCCCGCTGAGCTGGAGCAGGGAAATCTCGCACATCTTCGTGTCGTACTCGGCCACGAGCAGACGCTCTTCCGCATCCAGCAGGCTTTGCTGCGCCTCGCGCATCTCGAAGCCCGAGAGATCGCCTTTCATGTAGCGCAGGTTGGCATATTCATAGTTCTCCTCCGCCGCCACAAGGTTCTGCCGCTCCATCAGTACGATCTGCCAGTTGTTCCGGTAGGCCTGCCACAAATCGCTCAAGTCGGCCTTCAGCGAGAGCTTCAGTTCCTCGCGTTCCAGCTCGGCATACTCGATGGCCAGCTCCGCGTTCCGCTTCTGCATCCGGCGTTTCCCGTCGAAAAGGTTGAATCCCACCGTAATGCCGGCATTCAGCCCCCAATTGTCCCGTTTCCGCGTGGACGACAGCTCATAATGATTCAACGTATAACCGTATCCGGCGTTCAGGCGGACATAAGGATAATCCCGCGACATGACTTTCTTGTAGTCTGCCCGCACCACTTCCGTGTTCTTTCCCGCCACGAGCAACGAGGCGTTCGCGGCCAGCGTGGCCTGCCACAGCTCGCCGTAGCGGAGGTCCGGATTCACGTCGATGGCCGTGTCCCGGATGCCGACCCATTCGGCCACATTCTCGTTGGCCATCAACTCGTTCAGACGGATACGCGAAGTGTTCAGCACTTCCCGCTGTTTCATGTATTGCGCACTGTCGGCATTGAAGTCCACCTTGGCCTGCAGATAGTCCAAACGTGAAAAGTTACCGATATGGTAACGCACTTCCACAATACGCATACGTTCCCGGGACAGCGACATGGCATAGCGGAAGTTCTTCAGGCGGATATTCTCCTGAATGTAATTGTAATACTCCGCCGTGAGCGAAGCCACATAATCCTCTATGGCGATACGGGTCTGCAACTCTCCCTGCTCTTTCAGGAGCTTGAGCTGCTTGTAATTGGTCCACACGCTGAAACCGTCAAAAACGGTCCAGTTCAGGTCCACGCCTGCGTTCAGCGTGCCATCGAAGGCCCCCCGCTCGGTGGCCACCGCACCGGAGGGACGGGAAGTCGTCCGGGTGGTCCCCCAATCTCCGCCATACGACGCGCTGAGGTCCACCGTGGGGAGCAGCCCGGCATTGGCGGGAGTCGCGTTGTTGGCCGTCACCTCTTGCTGGTTCTTCACCATCTTGATGGAGAAGTTATGCTCCAGCCCTCTGGCCAGACACTCCTGCAGGTTTGTCACATGTCCCCGCACACGGGCCGAATCCGGCTGTGCCTGGGCCAATCCCGCCCCGAACCACAAGGCGAGCCACAATATCTTATTCCTCATTTTTCTTCTTTTTACTGATTCGGTTAGTAGATATATAGGTATATACCGCCGGCACGACATACATGGTCAGGAACGTGGATACCAGCATACCGCCCACCACGGCCACGCCCATGGCGATGCGCTGGTTGCACCCCTCTCCGGAAGCGAAAGCCAGCGGGATCAAGCCTAAGATGGTGGCCGCGCTGGTCATCAGGATGGGACGCAGACGCTGCAATGCCGCATCCTGCACAGCCGTGACCTTATCTTCGCCCAAGTCTTGCTTCAGGTTGGCGAACTCCACGATCAGGATACCGTTCTTGGCCACCAGGCCGATAAGCATGATAATGCCGATTTGGCTGAACACGTTCATGGTGATGTCACTGAAATACATGAATATCAAAGCACCGGTAATGGCCAGCGGCACCGTGAGCATGATGACGAACGGGTCTTTGAAGCTCTCGAACTGGGCCGCCAGAATCAGGTAAATCAGCACCAAGGCCAACACGAAAGCGAACATCAGGCTGGACGAGCTTTCGCGGAAATCCTTGGAATCGCCCGACAATGACGTGCGGAACGTGTCGTCAAGCACCTCTGCCGCTATCTTGTCCATTTCGTCAAGCCCCTGCCCGATGGTCATGCCGTCCGCAAGCCCTGCGGAAATCGTGGCCGAAACGAAACGGTTGTAACGGTAAAGTTTCGGCGGGGCGATGCTGCTCTCCAGCTCGATGAGGTTGTCCATCTGAATCATCTTCCCGTCGCTGCTGCGCAGATAAATGGCTTTCAGGTCTGCCGGCTTGTTCCGTTGCTGGCGGTTGATTTCCCCCAAAATCTCATACTGTTTTCCGTTCATGTAGAAATACCCCATGCGCTGCCCGCTCAATCCGTATTGCAGGGTCTCCGCCAGGTCGCGTGTGCTCACTCCCATGATGTTGGCCTTGTCGCGGTTGATGTGGATGCGGAGCTCAGGGCTGCTGAACTTCAGGTCCACGTCCGCCATCTGGAACACAGGATTCTCGTACACTTTCTCCATGAACACCGGCAAGACTTTCTCCAGTTTCTCTATGTTCGTGGCTTGCAGCACGTACTGTATGGGCATACTGGACCGGCGTCCGCCGAAAGAAGACTGCTGTTGCACGAAGGACCGCGCCTTGGTCTTCTTCTTCAAGGCCTGCGACAGCTTCTCTGCCGCCTCCATCTGGGTGTAGTCGCGGTCGGCCATGTCCTTCAGGCGGATTTGTATGTTGCCGCTTCCGCTGGACACACGGGCCGTAACCGCCTCCGCGTCCGGGATGACGGAATCCACCACCAAGTTGACATCCTCCGTGTAATCACGCAAGTATTCGTATGTGACCCCTTCCGCCCCACGGGTGTTGATGGTAATCATCGAACGGTCCTCCAGCGGCGCCATCTCGGACGGTATCTGCCCCCAAAGGAAAACCACCAGTCCCACCATCAGCACCATGAAAGGAATGGTCCACACCCGGTGGCGCAACACCGCGGCCAACGAACGGCTGTACAAGCGGTTCATCCCCTCGAAGAACGGTTCCGTCATACGGTAGAACGCGTTTTTCTTCTCCTGCCGCTTCAACAGCTTCGTGGCCAGCATCGGCGTGAAAGTCAATGCGGCGAAGGCTGAAATCAACACGGCACCGGAAATGACCATACTGAACTCGCGGAACAGACGCCCGGTGGTGCCCTCCATGAAGACGATGGGGAAGAACACGGCCACCAACGTCACCGTGGTGGAGATGATGGCGAAGAAGATTTCCTTGGAACCTTCGATACCGGCACGCATCGGGTCCATCCCTTGCTCGATGCGGATATAGATATTCTCCGTCATCACAATGGCGTCGTCCACCACCAGTCCGACCGCCAGCACCACGGCCAGCATCGTCAACACATTAATGGAGAACCCGAACACATACATGATGAAGAACGCGCCCACAAGAGATACCGGAATCACGATACAAGGCACCAGCGTGACGCGCCAGTCGCGCAAGAACAGGAAGATAATCACAATCACCAGTGCGAATGCCTCGTAGACGGTCTGCTTCACCTCGTCGATGGAAGCACGGATAAATTGCGTGTTGTCGAACCCGTAGCTATATTTCACGTCATCTGGCAAGTCTTTCTTCATCTGCTCCATGCGCTCGTACACGGCATCCGCGATGTCGATGTGGTTGGCTCCCGGCTGCGGGATGACCACGACGCCCACCATCGGCACACCGTTCATCTTCATGTAGCTCTGTATGTCCGCCGCGCCAAGTTCCGCACGCCCGATGTCACTGAAACGGATAATCTGGTTGCCTTCGTGCTTGATAATCAAATCGTCAAACATCTTGGCCGTATCCATCAAGCCCATCGTGCGGATGTTCAGTTCGATGGTGTTTCCCTCGATGCTGCCCGACGGAAGCTCCACGTTCTCATTGTCCACCGCGTTCTTCACGTCCATCGGGGTGATGCCGTAGCCTGCCATCTTGATGGGGTCGAGCCACAAGCGCATGGCATATTTCTTCTCGCCCCAGATGGACACGCTGCTCACGTCCGAGATGGTCTGCAGCTGCTCCTTTACCGTCAGGTCGGCAATCTCGCTCAACTCCAGCAGGGAACGCTTCTCGCTCTGCAATGCCACCATCAGGATGGGCGAGGCATCGGCGTCGGCCTTGGACACCGTGGGCGGGTCGCAGTCGCGCGGAAGGTAGCGTTGCGCCCGTGACACTTTGTCGCGCACGTCGTTGGCCGCAGTCTCCAAATCAACCGAGAGTTCAAACTCTACCGTGATGCGGCTGCTTCCCTGCGAGCTGACGCTGGTCAGCGAGCGGATGCCGGGAATGCCGTTGATGTTCTGCTCCAACGGCTCCGTTATCTGGTTCTCTATCACATCCGCATTCGCACCGGCATAGGAACAGGATACGGAGATAATCGGATTGTCCACGGAAGGATATTCGCGTACGCCAAGGTACAGATAACCGATCATACCGAACATCAGGATGATCACGGTCATCACCGTGGCAAGCACCGGCCGGCGTATACTCAATTCTGATATATTCATATTCGTCCCTCCTCCATGCTTAGTCTATATGGTCGAGAACGACGGAAAGTCCCGTACGGAGCTGCAGGGTGCCGGAAGTAATCAGCGTGTCGCCCACGTTCAGCCCCCTCAAGACCTGCACCCGGTCTTCGGTACGCAGGCCGACAGTGACATCCACAGGTTGCGCCTTTCCGGACTTATACAAGAACACCTTGTCCTTTCCCATCTCGGGCACGATGGCCTCGGAAGGGATGGCAATGGCATCCTGGATTTCCTGCTTTTTCAAGTTGATGCTGGCATAACGTCCGGCCGTAAGACGCCCGTTGGGGTTGTCGTACAGCGCACGCACGGTCAACGTATGCGTGTTCGGGTCGATGGCCGACTCCTTGGCATAGACCTTGGCCGGAAAATTCTGTAAAGATCCGTCGATGGTGAAAGTCAGCGCGGTACCCGGATTCACCTCGTTCACATACCGTTCAGGCACGGAAAACTCCACCTTCAGCGGAACGATACGGGTCAACTTGCTCACAACCGTCGTGGGAGAGGCATAAGCTCCCACGCTGATCTGCCGCAGACCGATGATGCCGTCGAAAGGCGCACGAAGTTCCGTCAGCTCAATCTCGGCCTTCACGATATCGATTTCGGCCTGCAATGTGGCCAGTTCCGTCCGCACCTGCTCGTAAGCCTCCTGGCTGACCGCGTCGTGCTGCAACAGCGTCCGTTGGCGGTACACCCGGTCGTTGGCCAGCTTCAGTTGGGATTCCAGCCGCTTCAGTTCGGCCTGCAGCTTCCGGTCATTCACCTTGGCCAGCAACTGTCCCTGCTTTACGTGGCTTCCTTCCTTGAAATTAATCTCCACCACCTGTCCTGAGGTCTCAAATGAAAGGTCCACCTCTTCATCCGGAAGCAGATTGCCCGTCACCATGATTTCATCCGTCAGCTTCCCGGTCTTGATGACCTGCGCGTTGACATTCAGCACGTTTTTCTTCTCTCCCACTTCCTTTTTGGCATCTTCGGCCTGTTCCAAATCAGCGTTCAATTTAGGCAACTGGGAATAAATCCCCCACCCAATCAGCCCACATGCTATAAAGGCGACCAAGCCCCATTTCACTTTCTTGTTCATCCGTATCCTTGATTAAGTATTTCGCTTTTTTATAGTACGGGCATAAAAGTACAAAGAATTTTGGAAAGCAAAATGTCTTTTATACAAATTTTAAAGATAAAATGGCAACTTCAGTGGGTGGCGGAAACGGTGTCGGGAACGAATGGAGGGGACGGCCTGCGAGGGCAAAAGGTGTTTGCATGTTTTGCAAGTATGCGATGGAGAATGGAATCCAGTGGTACGTTTTATATTAAGGCACTAAATCACAGGCTTTTCAATAAGCTTAGGAAAGGAAGAGGGGCAACAGGAACTTGTGACATATTGTCCTATTACATATATTTGTTTGTCTTCGGAATGACACTAAAAAGAAAAAACAAAGCCCACAAACCATTGATTTTGTGAGTTTTGTTACTCGTAGGCATTCATTTGTCTCTAAAGCCTTGCGGTGCGTACGGGACTCGAACCCGTGACCCCATGCGTGACAGGCATGTATTCTAACCAGCTGAACTAACGCACCTTTTAATGGCGAGCGGGACACTTCCCGTTTGCGAGTGCAAAGGTAGGAACTTTATGTCAAACGGCCAAATTATGGAGTATCTTTTTTCAGACCAAAATGCGCTTATTCGAAAAAACCGAAAGGTTTCAACTATTATAATAATAAGGTAAAGAGAGAAGCCGCAGTAAAACCGCCCTTCTTGTCACGCAGCCAACCTTCCAGCACAGCCTGCCGCGAAAAACCGCTTTTTTGGAAAAGACGTTGAGCCTGCACATTCTCTTCCGCCACCCAGGCATAAAGCTGGTGCAAGCACAAATGTTCACGGGTATACGAAACAAGCATCTTCAGCATCCGGCCTCCCCATCCTCGGTTCCGATAGTCCGGATATAAAAAAATACCAACCTCTGCCCGAAGATGCCGAGGAGAGAAATCCACCAAATCCACACATCCGACCACTGCACCTGTGGCCTTCAATACTGCCACCAGACGCAGCTGGCCGTCAGCATAGATGTCATGGCGCGACTCTGCAATATAGGACTTTAGCGCGTAACGCGAGTATGGGACATTGGAACATCCTACCCCCCACAACGTCTCGTCATTCTCCAACGTATAAAGCCAATCGAGATCTTCGGGTTCAAGTGCCCGCAAACGGATATCAGTATCCTCAAACCACATGTCCACTCTCCTCCATCGAATAAATCCGGGTCATGGTAATCATATTCCGTGTTTTCAGAGAAAAGGTCCCCAAATGCAGGCTTTTCCTTTCCGAACCACGGGACATCAAATCCAAGATCCGCTCATAACTGTAAGCCTCCGTATCGTAGACCACATAATCATATCCGTCCAAAACTACCGACGGGTCAAGATGCCCGTCCGGCTTCGTATTCTCGTCGGCCACCACGAAATCCATTTTCAAACGGTTCTCCACCCCTAAGGCACACGCCACCTCTACCGCTTCGGGACGGCCCAAGAAAAGGAACGACGCATCCTGACGACGCGCCCTCCCGCCGCCCATCCATTTCAAAAGACGTTTCCGTTGGTACAGGCACAAATCCAAGAAACCGCGGGCAACGACAGCCATACGTATCACCGGAGCAAGCCAGCAATGGGTCTTTCCGTAATGCTTGTCAAAGAAAATCAGCATGGCCTTGTAAAAGACATGCACGTAACGGTAGGAACTTTTGTGCGTGCTCTCCCCTTTATAATGCAAGATGTTCAGCGGCTGATAATAATTCCGATACCCCGACCTCAGCAAACGGTACGACAAATCTATGTCCTCCCCATACATGAAGAAGTCTTCGTCCAGCAGTCCCGCCCGATCCAAAGCCTGCCGCCGGATCATGAAAAACGCTCCAGACACCACTTCTATACGGTTCGTCTCATCCTTGTCCAGATAACGCATATAGTAACGTCCGAACCGCCTTGAACGGGGGAACAACGCACCCAAACCGCTCATTTTGCAGAAAGACGTGAACGGCGTGGGCAAGCCGCGACGCGATTCCCAGGCAAAGCACCCGTTGTCTTTCAGCATAGCCACCCCCGTAGCCCCCGCGTCAGGATGGGCATCCATGAAGCGGACACAACCGGAAAGCACGTTCTCGCCCACGATGGTATCGGGATTCAGCAACAGCACGTACTCGCCGGACGAGCGTTTGATGGCCATATTGTTGGCACGCGAGAACCCTACATTCTCCGCATTCCCTATCCACTTCACCTCCGGGAAACGTTCTTTGATGTACTCCACCGTCCCGTCAGCCGATGCGTTATCCACCACCCAAACCTCGGCCTCCATGCCACGGCAAGCCCGCCGGAGCGAATGCAGGCATTGTTCCAGATAATACTTGACGTTGAAACTGACTATGACTATGGATAACTTCATTCCGTCCTTGCGTTTGTCTCCCTTTCTTCCCGCTCCTCTTCTGCCGTCTCACGTTCCAGACGCCCCAATGACGGCCAACCATACAAGACGGCAAGCAGTCCTATCAAGCCGCAATACAAGAACGTCTGGCGGCCCAACAACACGTAGAACGCCGCCCCCGCAAGTATCACCCCGAAAGGGACGCCAAACCGCAAAAGACAGAAAACCTTATAACGCTCCAAATAATCCGTACAGCCTCTGGTTATCAGCTTCCGTACTTTCTTCAGCCTCACGACTTTCACGCTCCAAAGCACACAAAACAATGTCAAGCCCACCGTCACCAGTTCTGCGACATAATCCATAAGTGCCAGTTCCTGACTATCGCCGCCCGCGTCCTGAACCATCCCTTTAAAGCTCAGCAATACACAAGCTCCCACCAGTACCATTGAAAACAGGGTACAGAAATAAACACGCAAAAACCTCACCGTTTTCCTTTCTTCCTTCTGTTCCATATTCCTTTCTTAAATCTGTCCGTTAAAAGCCACGCGGTTCACGATGGAACGCCCCAAAGTGACCTCGTCCGTATACTGCAATTCATCATTCTGCGCCACGCCGCGGGCTATCACCGTCATGCGCACTCCGGAATCCTCCAGCTTCCTGTATATATAGAAATTGGTCGTGTCTCCTTCCATCGTCGGGCTCAACGCCAGTATCACCTCTTTTATTCCCCCGCCGGCCACACGCCCCACCAGCGACTGGATTTGCAAATCCGAAGGCCCCACCCCGTCCATCGGAGAGATGACCCCGCCCAACACATGGTACACGCCCTTATATTGCTGGGTGTTCTCAATCGCCATCACGTCCTGTATGTTCTCCACCACGCAAACCGTGGAATGGTCGCGCCGCATGTCCGCACAGATGCCACACGTCTCCGTGTCCGATATGTTATGACATACCGAACAGTATTTCACCTCGCGTTTGAGCGTAATGACCGACTGGCCGAAAGCCTCGACCGCCGGCATGTCCTGCCGCAACAAGTGGAGTACCAGCCGCATCGCTGTCTTTGAACCAATCCCCGGCAATTTGGCGAACTCGTTCACAGCCTTTTCCAGCAATGCTGAAGGATATTGTTGATTCATCTATTAGTCAAAGATACCTAAATTCGGGTGCAAAGATAACCAAAAGTCGAGTAAAAAGCGTATATTTGCCCACAAAATTACAGACTATGACGGAAATCAAATCTGCAGAATTTGTCATCAGCAACACCAGGGTGGACCAATGCCCAGCCACGACATACCCGGAATACGCGTTCATCGGGCGTTCCAATGTAGGCAAATCCAGCCTGATCAACATGCTGACCAACCATAAAAAACTGGCCAAGACCTCGGCCACCCCGGGAAAGACCCTGCTCATCAACCATTTCCTTATCAACAAGCAATGGTTTCTCGTGGACCTCCCGGGGTACGGCTATGCGAAAATAGGAAAGAAAGAGCAAGAAAAACTGAAGGGCATCATCTCGTCCTATATCCTGAGGCGGGAACAGATGACCAACCTGTTCGTCCTGATAGACTCCCGCCACAAGCCACAGAAGATAGACATGGAGTTCATCGAATGGCTGGGCGAGAACGGCATCCCGTTCAGCATCGTCTTCACCAAGGCGGACAAATCCAGCGCATCCGTACTCCGCGCCAACGTCTCCGTGTTCCTCAAGGCGTTGGAGGAACAGTGGGAAGAACTCCCCCCCCACTTCGTCACCTCATCGGAAGACAAGACCGGACGGGCCGAACTGCTGGACTACATAGAAAGCATCAACCAATCCCTCAGACAGGAGGGTCAAAAGGAATAATTGACACCCAGGCTGAACCATTCCTTGAACATAAGATAAGGAAACTTCTTGTCCTCATTACGGTAATTCTCCGAGCTGTCGTCTATCCGGGGATAGAGGAAGAGCTTGGAGTTCAGGTATTTGTTAATCGTGAAAGTAAACGTGTTTTCCCACTCCACATCGGTCATCTCCATGTTGCTGAACCAATAGATGCGGGAGTCCCACTTGATGTTTTTCCAGATTTCCCAACTGTAATTGACCGTAATGTTGGGACCGAAGTTGTTGTACATGCTCCGCCCCGGATCCAAGCCGAAATTCCCATACAAGGATTTACGGCTGACAGAACGGAAATTATAGGCCACGGGGGACAAGTTGGCGGAACCCTTGAAACGTTTCAGCTCCAACTTGTAGTCCATACCTAACGAGACGACCAGATTGAACGGCGACATGAAGTCCGACGACACCACGTCGCTGTTGGCGTTGTAACTGGGGTAAAACTGCGTGTAAGCCTGCACCTGCAAGGTATAGAACCAATGCGTGGTCGCCTTATATCCGATCTTGGTCGTAAAACGGAGCAGGTCGTCGTTGGTCTTGACCTTATGCTTCTCATCCGTTTTCGAGGTCTGGAAGCCAAGGCGCATCTCCAGCTTGTTGTCCCATTGGATTTTCTCCTTGTTGTTGAAGTTGGCCTCCATCGTGGCCAATGCCAGCATCGTGTAATTGTTGTCCCCGCCTTGGTACCAGTTCTCCGAAAAATAGTTCTGGGTGAACTGAAAGGAATAATCCCCCCTGAACTTCCAAAAATTAGGACGACGGACAACCAGGCGCACAGTATCCACGTCCCGAGCCAGGTCCAGGTCCATTTCGTTTCCGGCCAGGCGGGAAATCTCCGGCAACTCCGGCAACACCTCCTCCTTCAAGCCGCCGGCCTCGTCCAAATCACGCTCGGTCAGGCTTATCAGCCACGGCACACGGACGTATGCCTGCATCAGCATCCGGTTCCCTTCTTCCAATACCGACCGGCCCCTGTCCTTCAGGCCTTCACCCATCAACGAGGGCACGCTGTCCGCCTTGGCGGGAAGAGACGGTATCCATGAAACGGAAAACGCCTGCCTCATTGGAGCGTCGTAAAGCGTGCCGGGAGTCAGCAGGCGGAAAAAGGGAGGGGCATACCTCATGCCCGTATCCAAAGGGAAAGCCGTCGTGTCATGCGACAGTGCCGCCAACGCGGCGGAATATTTTTGCACGATGGAATTCATGGCCAACGTGTCCACCTTGTACACACGCCTGTTCTCCGCCGCTCCCTCCACGCAAGGCAAAAGCAACGACAAAACCCATATACCCCAAAGCCTTCTCTGCATTCTCATTTCCCTTTGCGGACACAAAGATATATCTTTTTTTAGAGGAAAAGCCCTAACGAACCCAAAGTTTTTTGTAATTTTGCAACTTGATAGCGATGTCATCATTGAATATTAATCCAAAAACAACAATATTGTGGGAGAAACTAAGTATATCTTCGTCACGGGCGGAGTAGCCTCTTCGTTAGGCAAAGGAATCATATCCTCTTCTGTCGGCAAACTGTTACAAGCCAGGGGGTACAACATCACCATCCAGAAATTTGACCCCTACATCAATATCGACCCGGGAACCCTTAACCCTTACGAACACGGGGAATGCTATGTCACGGTAGACGGACAGGAGACCGACTTGGATTTGGGACACTACGAACGTTTCACCGGCATCCAGACCACCCGGGCCAACAACATCACCACGGGACGGATATACCAGAGCGTGATTGAGAAAGAGCGCAAGGGGGACTATTTGGGCAAGACCATCCAGGTCGTCCCCCACATCACGGACGAGATAAAGCGTAACATCAAGCTGATGGGACAGAAATACAAGTTCGATTTCGTCATCACGGAAATCGGCGGCACGGTGGGCGACATCGAGTCGCTGCCGTTCCTGGAGGCCATCCGCCAGCTGCGCTGGGAACTGGGCAAGAACGCCATCAACCTGCATCTGACCTATGTGCCTTACCTGGCTGCCGCCAAGGAACTGAAGACCAAGCCGACGCAGACATCCGTCAAGCAGTTGCAAAGCCTTGGCATCCAGCCCGACATCTTAGTGCTGCGTACGGAACACGACTTAAGTGCAGACCTCCGGAAAAAGGTGGCACATTTCTGCAACGTGGACGAAGAGGCCGTCATCCAAAGCATCGACATGCCGTCCATCTACGAGGTGCCGCTGAGCATGCAGGCCCAGAAACTGGATGCCATCATCCTGCAAAAGATGAACATGCCGGTGGGCGAGACCCCGCAGCTCGGCCCCTGGCGTTCGTTCCTCGACCGCCGCAACAGGGCCACCGAAGTGGTGAACATCGCATTGGTCGGGAAATATGACCTGCAGGATGCCTATAAAAGCATACTGGAATCCTTGGCACATGCCGGCACATACAACGACTACAAAGTCAAGGCCCGCTTCGTCAACAGCGAGAAGCTGACCCGCGAGAACGTGGAGGAACAACTGAAGGACATGGCCGGCGTGGTCATCTGCCCGGGATTCGGCCAGCGAGGCATCGAAGGCAAGATCCTGGCCGCCGAATACACCCGCACCCACGACATCCCCACTTTCGGCATCTGCCTCGGCATGCAGATGATGGTGGTGGAATTCGCACGCGACGTATTGGGCTATGCGGACGCCAACAGCCGCGAGATGGACGAGAAGACTCCCCACAACGTCATCGACATCATGGAGGAGCAGAAGAACATCACCCAGATGGGCGGCACCATGCGCCTGGGAGCCTACGACTGCGAGGTGCGCGAAGGCAGCAAGACTTTCGAGGCCTACGGGCAGAAGCACATCGCCGAACGCCACCGCCACCGCTACGAGTTCAACAACCATTTTATCGCGGAATTTGAAAAGGCCGGTATGCAGTGCGTGGGCACCAACCCCGACAGCAACCTGGTGGAAATCGTGGAAATCCCCACGCTGAGATGGTACATCGGCACGCAATTCCATCCGGAATACAGCAGCACGGTGCTGAAACCGCACCCCTTGTTCCTTTCTTTCGTCAAGGCGGCCATCGAAAACGCGAAAAGCAAGAAACAAACGACTAAAGACAAATAAGACAGACATGGACAAAAACACGGTCATAGGATTCGTCCTCATCGCAGCCGTACTGATCGGATTCAGTTACTTCAGCCAGCCGAGCGAAGCGGAAATCGAAGCCCAACTCCGGCAAGACTCTATTGAAGCGGTAGCCCGCCAAAAAGCGGAGCAGGAAATAAAAGCCAAGGAAGCAGCCGAAATCGCCAAACAGGCGCAGGCTGCCATGGACAGCACCTCGCTCTTCTTCGCCCACCGGAGCGGGACCGCCGCCCCCGTCGTCCTGGAAAACGAGCTGGTGCGCCTGACATTCAACACACGCGGCGGGACGGTGCAGAAAGTGGAACTGAAAGAGTACAAGAACCAGCAGGGCGGACTCGTCACATTGTTTGACGAAAAGGACGCCCGGATGCAGTTCATGCTGGCCGGCAAGACGGAGAACATCTACTCCGGCGACTACTTCTTCACCCCCGTCAACGTCAGCGACACCACGCTGACCATGCGGCTGCAGTCCGCCGCCGGAGGGACATTGGACTTCAACTACACGCTCCTCCCCCATTCCTACATGGTGGACTTCACCATACAGGCACAGGGCTTGGGCAACCACTTCGCCCCGTCCATGAAAGACATGGACATCGAATGGACCGAAATGGCACGCCAGCAGGAGAAAGGCTTCGACTTCGAGAGCCGCTACTCGTCGCTGACCTACAAAATCAAGGACGAAGGCACGGACTACCTGAGCGAGACCAGCGCAGAATCGGAAAAGATAGCGGAACCGCTGGACTGGATTGCCTTCAAGAACCAGTTCTTCAGCTGCGTGCTCATCGCGCACCAGGATTTCACGGACGCCACTCTGGCCAGCACACCCCTGCAACAGGAAACCGGCTACCTGAAGAACTATGAGGCCGACATGAAGACCTTCTTCGACCCGACGGGTAAGGAAGCCACCCGGATGCAGATGCTGTTCGCGCCGAACAACTACCATCTGCTGCAGCACACGAACGAACTGAGCGCCAGCGACAAAGACTTGGAACTGGAAGACCTCGTCTACTTGGGATGGCCGCTCTTCAAGTGGATCAACCGCTTCTTCATCATCTACATCTTCGACTGGCTGAGCAGCTGGGGGCTATCGATGGGCGTGGTCCTGCTGTTGCTGACCATACTGGTGAAGATTCTGGTCTATCCCACCACCCGCAAGTCCTACCTTTCCTCGGCCCGTATGCGCGTGCTGAAGCCCAAGGTGGATGAGATCAACGCCAAATACCCCAATCCGGAAGACGCCATGAAGAAGCAGCAGGAAATCATGCAGCTCTACAGCCAGTACGGCGTCAGCCCCATGGGCGGCTGCCTGCCGATGCTGATTCAGATGCCCATCTGGATCGCGCTGTTCAACTTCGTGCCGAACGCCATCGAGCTGCGCGGCGAAAGTTTCCTCTGGGCCTCGGACCTCTCGGCATACGACGACGTCATCCGCTGGGACAAGCACATCTGGCTCATCGGCGACCACCTGAGCATCTTCTGCCTCCTGTTCTGCCTGACCAACATCGTCAACACGTGGATCAGCATGCGGCAGCAGAAGGACACCATGACACCGGAACAGGCACAGCAGATGAAGCTCATGCAGTACATGATGTACCTCATGCCGATAGTGTTCTTCTTCATGTTCAACAACTACTCCTCCGGACTGAACTACTACTACTTCCTCTCCGGCCTGACCAGCATCCTCATCATGTGGTTCCTGCGCAAGACCACGGACGAGAAGAAGCTCCTGGCCAAGCTCGAGGCCAACTACCAGGCCAACAAGGCCAACCCGAACAAGAAACTGTCCGGCATGGCCGCGCGTCTGGAAGCCTTGCAGAAGCAGCAGCAAGCCATCCTGGAAGAACAGAAGAAAAGACAGGCGCAACAACATAAGAAATAAGTTTATCAACGAACCGAATCATTCCGGACGACTGCCCTTGCGCAGTGCCGGAATGATTTTTTTAATTATACGAACAACATGAACCTGATACAAGTAATGACCGCAGCCCTGGGACTGGCTTCCGCCGCGCCCGCGGCGAGTGCCAACGACGGGCAGGAAATCATCGGGAAAAACCAAATCACCCTCACGGGCGACCTGCTCACCCCCGAAGCCCTCTGGGCCATGGGACGGATTGGCAGCTTCACCGTGTCGCCCGACGCACGGAAAATCGCCTACACGGTGAGCTACTACAGCGTGAAACAGAACAAGAGCCACACCGTCATCTACCTGATGAACGCGGACGGGACAGAAAACACATTGCTCACCACCACTGCGGACAACGAGACCGACCCGGCCTTCACCCCCGACGGCAACCGCCTCACCTTCCTGAGCAGCCAGTCCGGGACGAACCAAATCTGGGAGATGTCGCTCGACGGCACCTCGCGCCGCCAACTGAGCTTCTGCGGCAAGGACGTGGAAGGATACAAGTTCTCTCCTGACGGGAAGAAAGTCATCCTCGTGCATTCCGTCGACACCTGCTCCTCCATCGAGAAACCCTACGACGACCTCCCGCTGGCCAGCGGCATGGTCATCACTGATTTGAACTTCAAGCACTGGGACCATTACGTGAAAACCATCCCCCACATTTTCCTTGCGGAGATGGCGGACGGACGCATCACCGAAGGCAAGGACATCCTGGAGGGCGAACCCTTCGAATGCCCCATGCTCCCCTTCGGCGGAAGCGAACAGTTCAACTGGAGCCCCGACGGGCGGTACGTCGTATACACCTGCCGCAAGAAGACGGGGCGCGACTATGCCATCAGCACCGACAGCGACATCTATCGCTACGACACGGAAAGCGGAAAGACCGACAACCTCTGCAAGCCCGCCGGATACATAGAGCCGGAAATCGACCCCTCGCGTTCCATGGAGCAGCAGGCCGTGAACCACCAAACGCAGGACTGCAACGTGGGCTACGACACCAACCCCGCCTACTCCCCGGACGGCCGCCACGTGGCCTGGCTCAGCATGGCCCGCAACGGTTATGAAAGCGACCGCACCCGGCTGTGCGTGCTGGACCTGGAAAGCGGAAAGAAGACTTATGCCACGGAAAGCCTCGAA
The DNA here is from genome assembly GCA_944320765.1 of uncultured Paraprevotella sp. Taxonomy (GTDB): domain Bacteria; phylum Bacteroidota; class Bacteroidia; order Bacteroidales; family Bacteroidaceae; genus Paraprevotella. The sequence continues at coordinate 19,273 of CALUIS010000005.1, read as the reverse complement.
TCCGGCGTGGACGGCTTCAACTGGGGCAAGGACAGCCGCACGCTTTACTTCACCGCCGTGTGGCACGCCCGCCGCATGGTCTACTCCACCAACCTGAAGGGCGAGGTGCGGCAGCTGACCACGGGCGACTACGACTATGGCGCCCTGGCCTTGTGCGGCGACGGCCTTGTGGCCGCCCGCCACAGCTTCAGCGAACCGGACGACCTCTACCGCATCTCGCCGGCCAAGAAGGGCTGGGCGGAAGTGGCACGCATCACCGAGGAGAACAAATATTTCCAGGAACGCCTGGCCATGGGCGAGGTGAAGGAACGCTGGGTGGCCACCACCGACGGGAAGAAGGAACTCTGCTGGGTCATCTATCCCCCGCACTTCGACCCCGCCAAGAAGTATCCCGCCTTGTTATATTGTGAAGGCGGTCCGCAAAGCCCCGTCAGCCAGTTCTGGAGCTACCGCTGGAACCTGCAGATCATGGCCGCGCACGGCTACATCGTCGTCGCCCCCAACCGCCGCGGGCTGCCGGGCTTCGGCATGGAATGGCTGGAGGAAATCAGCGGCGACTACAGCGGGCAGTGCATGAAGGACTACCTGAGCGCCATCGACGACATCTGCCGGGAACCCTACGTGGACCGCGACCGGCTCGGATGCGTGGGCGCCAGCTTCGGCGGCTACAGCGTCTACTATCTGGCCGGACACCACGACAAGCGTTTCAAATGCTTCATCGCCCACGACGGTATCTTCAACACACAGCAGCAATACTACGAGACGGAAGAGATGTGGTTCCCCAACTGGGACCTCGGCGCGGGGCCGTGGCGCAAGGGCGTCAGCGCGGATCCGGACAACGCCGAAAAGGTGGAGGACGGGCAGAAGGCCAACCCCTTCGCCACCAGCCCGCACTTGTACGTGGACAAGTGGGACACGCCCATCCTCTGCATCCACGGCGAGAAGGACTACCGCATCCTCAGCTCGCAAGGCCAGTCGGCCTTCAGCGCGGCCGTCATGCGCGGCATCCCCGCCCAGCTGCTGCTCTACCCCGACGAGAACCACTGGGTGCTGCAACCCCAGAACGGCGTACTCTGGCAGCGCACCTTCTTCCGCTGGCTGGACCGCTGGCTGAAACCATAGCATTTACAAACCGGAAAACCATATTACCACAATGACAGTCACACAGAAAATACAAAAGAAACTGAGCGACAGCCCGGCGGCCCGCTGGACGGCCTTGTGCATCGTGTCGTTCACCATGATGTGCACCTATTTCATCACCGACGTCATGGCCTCGCTCGAGGTCATCCTCACCACCCCCGCGGCCGAAGGCGGACTGGGCTGGACCAGCTCCGACTACGGCTTCTTCTCCGGGGCCTACGGCTACATCAACGTGTTCCTCCTGATGCTCTTCTTCGGCGGCATCATCCTCGACAAGTGCGGCATCCGCTTCACCGGCACCATGAGCTGCTCGTTCATGGTCGTCGGCGTGCTGCTCAAATGGTACGCCCTCTCCACCGACTTCGGCGGAGGCATCTTCATGGGCTACCACTTGCAGGCCGTCTATGCCGCCCTCGGCTTCGCCATCTTCGGCATGGGCGCGGAAATCACGGGCATCACCGTCTCCAAAATCATCATCAAGTGGTTCACGGGCCACGAGGTGGCCCTCGCCATGGGCCTCCAGGTGGCCACCGCCCGCATCGGCACCGCCGTGGCCCTGGCCTGCAGCCTGCCCATGGCCCGCGCGGCCGGCAGCGTGTCGTTCCCCGTGCTGGTGGGCGGCGCGTGCATCTGCATCGGCCTCATCGCCTACCTGGTGTACTGCGTGATGGACAAGAAGCTCGACCAGTCCGTGGAGGCCGCGGCCGAAACGAAGGAGGAAGGCTTCCGGATGAAGGACCTGAAGCTGATTTTCACCAGCAAGGGCTTCTGGCTCATCACCATCCTCTGCCTGATGTTCTACGCCGGCGTGTTCCCCTTCCTGAAGTTCGCCACCAAACTGATGATCGCCAAATACCACGTGGAGCCAGAGATAGCCGGACTCATCCCGGCCATGCTCCCCTTCGGCACCATCCTGCTCACCCCCGTCTTCGGATCGCTCTACGACCGCATCGGCAAGGGCGCCACGCTCATGGTCATCGGTTCGGTGATGCTCACGGTGGTGCACGTGCTTTTCGCCCTGCCGCTGCTCAACGTGTGGTGGTTCGCCGTCCTCATCATGGTCATCCTCGGCATCGCCTTCTCGCTCGTGCCGTCCGCCATGTGGCCGTCCGTGCCCAAGATCATCCCGATGAAGCAGCTGGGTTCGGCCTACGCCATCATCTTCTACATCCAGAACATCGGTCTCTCCATGGTGCCGCTGCTCATCGGATGGGTCATCGACCGCTACTCCACCATCCGCACGCCGGACGGCACCGTCAGCTACGACTATACCCTGCCCATGTGCATCTTCGCCCTCTTCGGCTTCGTGGCCATCCTCATCGCCTGGGGGCTGAAACACGAAGACGCCGTGAAGGGCTACGGGCTGGAACAGCGCAACATGGGATAACCGCTGCAGCAGCCCCCTGCATATCTTCCGCCCCCGCGCAGGACTACTTGCGCGGGGGCGGAAGATTTTTCGGCGGAATGCGGAGAAAAACTGCATCCCACGTCGTGGTTTCCACATCCCACGTCGTGGGATATACATTTGCCGACGTGGTTTGCACATTCCGCGACGCGGGATAGAGATTCCAGCCGCGACGGAAAGACTTTCCCGGCGCAATCCGCCAAGTATCCCTTTACCATTAAAGAACGTTAAAAACAATAAGGGAAGAAAATCCATTTACATTTTATACTATCTTTGCATAACTATGACATCCGCATGGAGGGGTTACCACCGGGGAGTTACCCTGTACGCGGAAAAAGCACCGCAACTCCCCCACAAAAAACATTCAACATCATGAAAAAGCATTGGATTTACCCGCTGGCCTTCGTCCTTGGAATAGGCTTATGCACGACCGCATGCGGCGATGACGAACCGGAAGGCGAAACCACCGAACAAGGCCCCGGCGGCGGAGAAGAAGGCGGCGGGGGCGGAGAAGAAGGCGGCGGGGGCGGAAGCACCGAGCTGCCCGTAGCCACGGCGGAACAAGCTCAGGCCAAACTGGACCAGGTGGGCAAGGCACTGATACAGAAAGTGGACGTGCAACGGCTCGAACCGGTCATCTCCCTCCTCGACTACTGCACGGCCATCTTCGGCATGGAAGATGAAGCAAAAATGACACCCGGCGTATCGGACGGAAATGCCTATGGCATGAGAAGCCTCATGCAAACCCTGCGGCTGGGCACGCAAGGCGACATCGCCCGCCTGGCCTCGAAGCGCGCCATCGGCGACGTATACGAGATCAGCCAGCTCCACGGCGAATGGGCCTACGATGACAACACCGGGGAATGGGAACAGATAGCCGGCCCCGGCGAAAGAGAAGCCGCCTTCTACCGCTTCAACTACGACGGGCAGGAAGCCCTGCTGACCCTGCAAGGCAGCGGCCAGGTGTTTGACTTCGTCAAGACAGATTCCCTGGGCAATGAGGGTTCCGAAACCATCAAGATTCCGGCCAACGTGTCCTGCGGCCTCTCCCTGGGAGGGCAGACCATGCTCCACCTCACCGTGAACACCACGGCCTGCAGCTATGCCGCCAAGGAATATGCCGCCAGCGCCACCCTAGGGGCGGCCGATTACACCGTCAAAGCCGACATGGACTACAACAACGCCTCCGCCACCGTATCGGCCACGCTCTTCAGCGGACGCGAACAGCTCGCCAGCATGGAATGCAACGTGGACGGCAGCAACCTGGCCGACATCGACCTGATTGAGTCCGGCTACTTCGATGCCGAAAGCAACCTGCACAACGGCGTCCTGACCTACAACCTCTTGGACGAGGTAGAGCTGCAAGTCGGCGTCAACAACCAAGACGGCTTCGTAGAGGCGTTCGACTATGAAAGCTACTACTATTACTCCGCAAGCGACACCGTAGGCAGCCTCGAAAGCGTGAGGGAAGCCTCCCGGCAAGAAGCGCAGCAAGCCGCGGACATCATCAACCGCGACCTGAAAGCCCAACTGGCCTTCAACGGAAGCGAATACACCGTGCCCGTCACCTGGCAACCCACGCTGGATGACTACACCTACGACGATCCCATGTACGGCTACTCTTACGGATATTGGTACAACGACCCGGTGCTGAACTTCGCGGACGGCGCGACCTACACCTTCGAGCAATATTTCACCGTAGCCCGCTTCGAGTCGCTGATCCAAGTCTACAACGAACTGGCCCAGCAATTCAAAGAGATGTAACTCTGGGCCGTCAAGAGGTGCGGCATTCCTGCCGCACGACACAGAAGCAATACGTTGCAGTTTGAACTGCTCCGCCTGAAAGGGGAGCTGCCGCGAAGCGGCTGAGGGGTTTCACGCCCGCAAAAACATGCCTCCTGCGTGAATTTCTGGCTGTAAGACCCCTCAGGCCCTACGGGCCAGCTCCCCTTTCAGGCGGAGCAATCCTTCCATCTTGCCCTATCCGCTGCCTATTCTTTTTCGACACGACCTCCATCCCATGCACACGACAACGGCCATCCTATCCTGCCTTCTCCTCTGTCCCGGGACGTCCCGCACCTCGGAAGCTGACAGCGTACGCGGGCGGCAAATGCAAGAAGTGGAAATCCGCGCCTACGCCACACAAGCCTTGAAAGACGGCAAGGACGGCCGGCTGTACTGGCAGATGGAGTCGCTCGAAAGCCTACCCCACGTGCTGGGCAGCTCCGACCCCGTCCGCGCCCTCCAGCTGCTGCCGGGCGTGGCCACCAACAACGACTACACCTCCGGCATCCGCATCCAAGGCTGCGAGGCCTCTCAGAGCCTGCTCGAGATGGATGGCGCTCCGGTGTTCAACGCCGCCCACCTGCTGGGCCTCTTCTCCACGTTCAACGCCTCCCACTTCCGCGGCATGGCTCTCGTCAAGAACCGCCACGACGCCGGCTTCCCCAACCGCTTGGGCGGGCGGCTGTCGTTCTACCCGGTCGACTCCGTGGCCCGGCAAATCCATCTGGACGCCACCGTCAGCTTCATGGAGAGCGAAGGCACGCTGACCCTCCCTGCCGGACGGCGTTCCACCCTCTACCTGTCCGGAAGGGGAAGCTACCTGAACCTGCTCTACGGTGGCCTGCTCGAAGTAGACCGTATGGAACTGCGCTACGGCCTGCAAGACTATAACCTGACTTTCGTCCATCAGGCCGGAGAACGGGACAAGCTGCGCCTCAGCCTCTACCATGGCCTGGATCGCACCCGTCTACAGCAAGAAGACTTCGACAACCGGAACCGCGCCGACTGGCAGAACACGGCCGCCGCCCTGCACTGGCAGCACCACGCCCCACGGGCCATATTCAACCAAAGCCTCACCTTCAGCCGCTACGGGAGCAAGGTCGCCATGGACCTCAATGCCGTAGGCCTCGACCTGGAATCCGGCATCCTGCAGGCCGGATATGCCGGACAGGCGGAATGGACCACCGGCCCCGTAACCTGGAAAGGCGGCGCGGAGTGCCATTACTACCGCATCCGCCCCATGGCACTGCAAGCCGACGGAACGTTCGTGCGGAATTCTTCCCCCTCCCGAAACGAAGCCGGACACGAGGCGTCCGCCTATCTCCAGGGCCGCCTCCTGCTGGGCCGACGCTGGACGGCCGACGCCGGCCTGCGGCTCTCCTATTTCCACAGCCACGACCGGAACTTCTTCCTCCCCGCCCCCCGGCTGACCCTGACCTACGCCCCCTCCTCCCGCCAGCAGTTCGCCCTGCACTACGGGCTATACGGACAATACCTGCACCAGATTCCGGTGTCCAACGGCGGACTGCCCGTGGACTACTGGACCGCCTCGTCCGCCACCATGCGGCCCGGACGGGCGCACTCCCTCGCCCTGAGCCACCACCTCGGCCTCTTCCAAGGCCGCTGGGAAGTATCCACCGAAATCTACTACAAGCATCTGGACCACCAACACGAACACTACGGTTCCATCCTGGACATCCTCAACGGCCCGTACGCCCTGGAGAACGCCGTCATCCACGGCAAGGGGCGCAACTACGGCCTCAACGCCATGCTGAAGAAGAACCAAGGACGGCTGACCGGCTGGATCGGCTACGCCCTGGCCTGGAGCGAGCGCCGCTTTCCCGAACTGAATCGTGACGAATGGCTCAGCTCATCCTACGACCGGCGGCACGACCTGACCGTCGTGGCGCACTACCGCTTCAACCGACATTGGAGCCTCGGCGGCGACTTTGTTTATGCCAGCGGCACGCCCTACACGCGGACCTCCGCCATCTACGTCATCAACAACAACCTCGTGAGCCAATACGGGAAGCACAACGGCGCGCACCTCCCGGCCACGCACCGCATGGACCTGGCCCTGACCTACCGCTTCACGCCGCGCCGGGGAACGGCCCACAGCCTGAACCTGTCCGTCTACAACCTCTACGCCCACCGCAACGTGCTTTTCCGCTATATGGGTTTTGAAGAAGAGCATTTCGGCTTCAAGTCGGTCTACTCCCTCTGCCGTATGCTTCCCTCCATCGGTTACAACATCAAATTTTAAAGCCATCATGAGACATTCCGCCTGCCTACAGCTCTGCCTTGCCATCCTGCTGACCACGCTCCTTCCGTCCTGCGTCCGGGACGACGAGGAAGAACCGCCCGCCGAACTGGTCGTGGAAGGATGGATTGAAGACGGCGGCTACCCCGTAGTGCAACTGGGCGAGACCCGCTCCGTAAATCAGGAAATGCAGGACATCAACGACTATGTGGTGCGCTGGGGGAAAGTGACCATATCGGACGGAGAAGACAGCGTCATCCTGACAGGCGGATATGACGAGGACTATTTCCCGCCTTACAAATACACATCTTATAACATGGTGGGAAAAGCCGGAAAGACCTATACGCTGACCGCCGAATACCGAGGCAGGAAGGTGACGTCCGTCACCACCATCCCGCACCGCGTCCCGCTGGACTCCCTGCACGTGGTGCGAAGCGAGAGCGACACGCTTTTCTACATCAAGGCTTTCTTCCAGGACCCGCCGGAAGAAAAGAACCGCTACGGGCTGTTCAGCAAGAGGACCGGTAAAGACAAGACCTTCCTGCTGTCCCCCCTCGGAGTGTTCTCGGACGAGGTGGTATCCTCCTCCGTCTCTGCCGACGTGTACTGCGGCACGTCCGTCTACACCGAGACCGACCGCCATGCCTCACGCTATTTCAAGAAGGGAGACCTCGTGCAGGTCAAGCTCTGCCACATGGACGAAGCCTCCTACCGTTTCTGGCGGAGCTATTCCAACCTGCTCCAGCTCTCGTCCAACATGTCCTTCCCTTACACCCAAGATTTGGAATCCAACATCCGGGGAGGGAAAGGCTACTGGTGCGGCTACGGGACGCACACGCTCTCCGTCCGCATCCGGTAGGGTCAGCCTGCGTCCGCAATCAGGTCGGCATACGCCGCCCGCGCCTCGCGAAGAAGGTCGCCGGGAGCGAGCCGCACCTGGAGGCCGCGCTGCCCGGCACTCACATAAATGTAATCAAAGGATGCCGCGCTTTCATGCAGGTAGGTGGGGAAACGCTTCTTCATCCCGATGGGGGAACAGCCTCCGCGGATATAGCCCGTCACGGGCAACAGCTCCTTCATCGGCAGCAGCTCGCATTTCTTGTTCCCGCTCACCTTCGCGGCCTTCTTCAGGTCTATCTCATGCTCGCCGGGCACGACGCACACGAAATACCCGCCCTTGTCGCCATGCAGCACGATGGTCTTGAACACGCGGTCCACGTCCTCGCCCAACTGGGCGGCCACGTGCACCGCGCTCAAATCCGACTCGTCCACTTCGTACGGAATCAGCTCATACTCCACCTTGGCCGTGTCCAACAGCCGGGCCACATTGGTCTTATTGATTTTCTGCTTTGCCATAAAGCACCTCCTTTAAATATTTTGACGTGTAACCCACCCCGCTTGCGGCCAACGCCTCGGGCGTCCCCTCGAAAAGAAGCTGCCCGCCGCCGCGTCCGCCGTCCGGTCCCATGTCTATCAGGAAGTCGGCCGACTTGATGACATCCAGGTTATGCTCGATGACAATCACCGTGTTCCCCTTGTCCACCAAGCGGTTCAACACGCCGAGCAGCACCCGTATGTCCTCGAAATGCAAGCCCGTGGTCGGCTCGTCCAGTATGTATATCGTCTGTCCCGTGTCGCGTTTGGACAGTTCCGTCGCCAGCTTGATGCGCTGGCTCTCTCCGCCCGAAAGCGTGGTGGAAGGCTGTCCCAGCTTGATATAGCCCAGTCCCACGTCCTGCAACACCTTGATCTTGTTCAGGATTGTCGGCTGGTTCTCGAAAAACTCCACCGCACGGTTGATGGTCATGTCCAGCACGTCGGCGATGGACTTGCCTTTGAAACGCACTTCCAGCGTCTCGCGGTTGTACCGCTTGCCATGGCACACCTCGCAAGGCACGTACACGTCCGGCAGGAAGTTCATCTCGATGGTCTTGTAGCCGTTCCCGCCGCACGCCTCGCAACGCCCGCCCTTCACGTTGAACGAGAAGCGCCCGGGCTTGTAGCCGCGTATCTTCGCCTCGGGCAGACTGACGAACAGCGCACGGATGTCGTTGAACACCCCCGTGTAAGTGGCCGGGTTGGAGCGCGGGATACGGCCGATGGGAGACTGGTCCACGCTCACCACCTTGTCCACGAACTCCAGCCCTTCCACCTTGTCGTAAGGCAACGGGTCGCGCAACGAACGGTAGAAATGTTGCGAAAGGACGGGCTGCAACGTGTCGTTGATCAGAGTGGACTTCCCGCTGCCGGACACCCCCGTGACGCAAATCAGCGTCCCCAACGGAAACTCCACGTCCACCCCTTTCAGATTGTTGCCCCGCGCCCCGCGAAGCCACAAGGAATGCCCGTTGCCCGTCCTTCGCTCCGCCGGGATTTGTATGGAACAGGTATGGTTCAGGTAGCGGGAAGTCAAGGTATCCTGCTTCAGCATCTCCTGCGGAGTGCCTTGGAACACCACCTCACCGCCCAGCCGTCCGGCCTTGGGACCCATGTCTATGATATAGTCCGCGCTCTCCATCATCTCCTCGTCATGCTCCACCACGATGACCGTGTTGCCGGTGTCCCGCAAGGCTTTCAGCGAGTTGATCAGCCTGCGGTTGTCCCGTTGGTGCAGCCCGATGCTGGGTTCGTCCAGGATGTACAGGACGTTGACCAGCTGCGAGCCGATCTGCGTGGCCAGACGGATGCGCTGGCTTTCCCCGCCCGAGAGGGACACCGAAGAACGGTTCAGTGACAAGTAGTCCAATCCCACATCCAAGAGGAACTTCAGCCGCGAACGGATTTCTTTCAGGATCTCCGGGGCGATTTTCTTCTGGCGGTCGGTCATGCGTTCCTCCACGTGTTGCATCCAATCATACAATTCGGCGATGTCCATCGACGAGAGTTCGGCGATATTCTTGTCCGCAATGCGGTAATGCAGCGCCTCCCGGTTCAGCCGCTGCCCCTTGCATTCCGGGCACGTCACGGTCTTGGAGAACTGTTCCGCCCATTTCTGCGCGGATGCCGAGCCTTCGCTGTCCTGCAGTGTCTGGATATACTTCACCAGCCCCTCGTAAGCGACATAATAATCCGACGAGGTATGGACCAGCTGCGCCTTGACGCGCACACGGTCCACACTGCCGTACAGGATCTCGTTCAACGCCTCTTCCGGCAAATCCTTCACGGGAGTCTTCACCGTAGCGTCATACTTCTCCAGCAATGCGTCGATTTGCCAGAATATCATGCTGTTCTTATACTTTCCCAAAGGCAGGATGGCCCCGTCGTACACCGACAAGCTGCGGTCGGGAATCACCTTGTCCAAATCTATCAGGCTGACAAAGCCCAAGCCTTTGCACCGGGGACACGCGCCCTGAGGGGAATTGAAAGAGAAGTTGTGTGGGGCCGGGTCGCGGTAAGACAGCCCCGTCTCCGGACACATCAGCCGCTTGCTGTAATGGCGCAGCTCTTCCGTGTCCGCGTCATAGACCATCAGTTCCCCCTCGCCCTGCTGCATGGCGGTAGCCACACTGGCCCTCAGCCGCTTGTCGTCCTTCGTCTGCACGCGGAGCTTGTCTATCACGATTTCCACGCTGTGGTTCCTGTAGCGGTCCAGCTTCATGCCATGGGTGATTTCGGCAATCTCCCCGTCCACCCGTACATACAGGTATCCCTTGCGGCGGATGGTCTCGAACAGTTCCTTGTAATGCCCCTTGCGGTTGCGCACCACCGGAGCCAGCAGGTAAGTGCGCCGGCCCTCATAATCCCGTAGGATGAGGTCTATGATTTGCTCCTCCGTGTAGCGCACCATCTTCTGCCCCGAAAGGTAGGAGTAAGCCTCCCCCGCCCGGGCGTACAACAGACGGAGAAAGTCGTAGATTTCCGTCGTTGTCCCCACGGTGGAACGCGGATTCTTGTTCGTGGTCTTCTGCTCAATGGAAATCACGGGACTCAACCCCGTAATCTTGTCCACATCCGGCCGTTCCAGATTGCCCAGGAAATTGCGGGCGTATGCGGAAAACGTCTCGATGTAACGACGCTGCCCCTCGGCAAAAATCGTGTCGAAAGCCAAAGAAGACTTTCCACTACCGCTCAATCCGGTAATCACGGTCAGGCTGTTGCGCGGCAGCTCCACATCCACATTCTTCAGGTTGTGCACCCGCGCACCAAAAACCTCAATTTTATCTGTTTTATCTGTCTCGTTATCCATTTTTCTTATCAATCATTCCCGTTCGACCCCGTACCGGAATACCCCGTCAGCACGTTCACGTCCCGCCGGATCTTATATTCCCGTCCGTCGGCCCCACGGGCGTTCACCACCACAAAATACACGCCGTCCTTGACGGTCTTGCCGTGGAACTTCCCGTCCCAGCCGCCGTCCAACGTGTCCCAGCTGTACAGCTTCTGCCCCCAACGGTTGAATATCACAGCCTTGAAACTCACGATGGACTGGTATCCTTCCTTTACCTTATATATATCATTGTATCCGTCCCCGTTCGGCGAAAAGGCGTTCGGCATCTCCAATACAGACTCGCTGATGGACACGACAAACGGCTCCGCCTCGCCTTCGGCCGGATATTGGATGGTGTCGTTCCCATGCACGAAAGTGGCGTAAAGCTGCACGTAAAAAGTCCCGCTCTCCGTGAACGTGTATTCCAGGTTCTCGTCAAAGCGGTCGATGAGGGGCGAGTCTTCCTGCCCGTCACGGAACACCCTCCACTCATAACGCACGGAATACTCTCCCAGATTCTCCACGTTGGATGTGAAGCGCCCGGCCAGGGGGGCGGACTGCGGCTCGGAAGCATCCTCCAGCTCCTCCCCCGTGGACGTGACATAGCTGGCCTCCGGATTTACCGTAGGATAAACGACTTGCGCCCAAAGCGAAGAAGAAACGGCGCAAAACAGACTCATCACCCAAAACTTCAAATGATTGTTCATACCCGAATATTTGTGCAAAAATAGTGTTTCCCGCTGAGATAATCACTTTTTTTATGTAATTTTGTCCGTCGTATCAGAAAAAAAGAAATGTCACACCGGAATATATTACCCTACGTTGCAGCCCTGCTGCTTTTCTTCCACACTCCGCTCTCCGCACAAGAGAGCCACACTTTCGTCCACACCATCCAACGCGGCGAGACAGTCTATTCCATCGCCCGCACCTACCAGGTTTCGCCGGATGCCATACTCCAACTGAACCCTTCGGCACAAGACGGCATCAAAGCCGGCGCCACCCTCATTATCCCGCAAGGCACACCGCAGGAGAAGTTCCACACCATACAGCCCGGCGAGACGCTGTACCAGCTCACCAAGACCTACAATGTGGATGCAGACGCCATCTGCAAAGCCAATCCCGGACTGACTGCCGACAACTTCCAGTCCGGAAAGGTCATCCGCATCCCGGCATCCAACCGGCCTGCCGCCGCCACCGCGGCAAAACCGGCCGTCCCCGTCCGTCCCAAATGCAAGGAAACTTATAAGGTGAAGCGGAAAGAAACCATCTACAGCATCTCACAGAAGTTCGGCCTCAGCGAAACGGAACTCCGGGACGCCAACCCCGAGATGAAAGCACCTGACTACCAGCTACGGAAAGGCGACCTCATCTGCATCCCCTACCCTGCAACGGGGCAACCCAAACCCGTCCTCACCCCCGTCAACCCGGAAGCCCCGTCCAACGCGGAACTGCTGGCACGGAAAAGCACGCCTGCACCCAAACGGTACATCCGCATGGGAGTCATCCTGCCCCTCAAAGGCAACACGCCCGAACATAAGAAAATGATCGAGTTCTACCGGGGCGTACTGATGGCCGTGGAAGACATCAAGAAAACGGGCGTATCCGTGGATGTATTCACATACGATGCGGGGCAAAGCGCGGCAGACATGAAGGCCGTGCTGTCCAGAAACGCACTCACGGAACTGGACTTCATCATCGGCCCGCTCCGTGCGGAACAAATCCCCGCACTCAGCGGCTTCTGCCAAAAAAGCAAGACCCGACTGGTCGTGCCGTTCTCCTCCCAAGGGGATGAAATGTACCAGAATCCCTATTATTATGCCGTCAACCCGCCCAAATCCTTCCTGTTCTCCGAAGCGGCCCACCTGACCACCGAACTCTTCGGTAAAGACAACCTCATCCTGATGGACGGCAAGGAAAGCGATGACGACGCGGTGGCGTTTACGGAAGCGGTCAACAGACGCCTCCTGCAGAACGGACGCAAGATGGGGACACTGCAACTGAACGACACCGAACTGAAATGGCTGGAGACGATGAACCAGTTCCAGACCAACGTCATCATCCCCAACTCATCCAGCATCAAACTGCTGAACCAGATGTTCCCCAAGCTGAAGGAATTCACGAAGAAATACCCTCAATACCGCATCAAGCTGATAGGCTACCCGGAATGGCAGACCTACACCAGCAGCCAGCTGGAGAATTTCTACCGGTTCGACACCTACGCGTTCTCCACGTTCTACCGTAATCCCCTCAACGGACACGCGGACCAGTTCGACACCAACTATCAGAAAGCTTTCCATGAAACGACCATCGCTTCCTGGCCCTGCTTCGGCATGTTGGGCTTCGACACGGCCTACTTCTTCCTGAAAGGCCTCTCCACGTATGGAGACGCGCTCGAACAGCACCTGGCAGAGGTGAAGACCACCCCCTACCAGCACCAGTTCAACTTCCAGCGCACCAGCAACTGGAGCGGCTTCATCAACAAGGACACCGAGTTCATCCACTATACCACGGCACACAGCATCGAACTAATCCGCCTGAAGAAATGAGAAAAGCCATCCTTGCCGCCCTTTTCGCCTGCATGGCCGGAAGCGTGGCCACCTACGGACAAATCGGCGAACCGCGCAACGACCTGGCCATCGGTATCAACGGGGGCTACACTCTGAACCAGGTCATGTTCAACCCTTCCATCCAACAGAAATTCAAAGGGGCGCCCACCTTCGGCTTCACGATGAGATATACCTGCGAAAAGTATTTCAAGAGCTTATGCTCCGTGCAGTTGGAAGTGAACTACGCCAATTTGGGCTGGGAAGAAAACATCGAGACTTCCACCGACACCTATAAAAGGAACATCAGCTACATCCAGATTCCATTCCTCGCCCGCATGGGATGGGGATATGAGGAAAAAGGCGCATTGTTCTATGTCGTGGCCGGTCCGCAACTGGGTTTCTATATCGGCGACAACGACCAGCGCGGCGGCCTCTTCAACGATTCCACCCTCCGCCTCCGTCCGGGACAAGTGAACCAGCAATACGACATGCCCGTGAAGAACAAATTCGAATACGGCATCACGGCAGGTCTCGGGATAGAAGTCAACACCCGCAGGGCCGGACACTTCCTGCTCGAAGGCCGCTACTACTACGGCCTGAGCGACATCTTCGGCAACGGCAAGAAGGATGTCTTCGGCCGCTCCGCCAACGGCACCATCGTCGTCAAGGCCAGCTACCTGTTCGACATCATCCGCACCAAACGGCGCACGGAACAATAACCACTGTCCTGAGATTCCAAGAAATTACACTTTTTGTTACACAGGGGACGCCCCCTTCAGGCCGCCTCATGTACAACAAATTACGGTAAACCCTCGCCCCAAAAGGGATACCAAGGGTTCACCGTCAATATGTCCCGCACGCCAGCCTCCTTACCGGAGACGGTTCAGCGAACGTATCATCAGTTCGTCTTTCATGATGTTGCGGAAAGCCAGGTAATCCAGGATCAAGGCCACCGCAGGGAAAGCCACCGTCCAATTCAGCGTGAAATCCGCATCGTAACGGGACTTGAACACATAGACAAAAACGCCGAACACGATGTAGTATCCAATGAGCAGCAAGCCGTTGAACACGGACATGCGCACCTGCAGCATCCGACGCTTGAACAGGAAAATCGCCACGAACGACACCACTGCCACCAAAAGCAACAAGACGAACATCGCCCACGGGGAAGTCACATGCGAACCGTCCGCCAGGGACAGCCACAAATTATAAAACTCCGCCACACTGATGCCTTCCTGATGGAAATGCCCCACAGGCAGGCTCAGGCAGACTACGGCACAAACGGTCACCAAAAAAAGGTAGACAGACTGTATGCGTTGAATCATGAATCCGGGATTTAACCTTTCCTTCAAAAAAAATTATCCCAGCTCCACCACGTCCTTCTCTTTCGCCGGATTGCGGAAGTAAATCTTTCCTTCGACAAACTCCTGCGTGGCAATCAGCGTCGGTTTCGGAAGCTTCTCATAATAACGGGATATCTCGATTTGCTCGCGGTTCTCGAACACCTCGTCCAGATTGTCACTTACAGAAGCGAACTCCTGCAATTTCTTGGACAGCTCGTTTTTAAGGTCTGTGGAAATCTGGTTCGCACGCTTGCCAATGATAGCCACGCTTTCATAGATATTACCGGTTTCGTCGCACAGGTCCATAATGTCACGGGTCACTGTGTTTGTAGGCGCATTTGTTTTCTTATAATCCATAATTATATATTGGTTTTACTTGTTTTCTGTCAAGACTTCCTGTTCACGTATCTCTCCGACTGGGCAAAAATCCGCTGGGCATCCTTCAGGTACTTGGACTCCGGATACTCGTTCACGAACCCGTAATACTCGTCTATCGTATCCCTGTAGCGGTCCAGCCGCTTGGCTTCCACGCTCTGCTGGGCCAGATGATACTTGGCCCGCAGAATCATGATGGAGAACTCCTCCCGGCGTTCCGGGCTGGCATACGGGTAGTCCAACAAGGCATTCTGTGCCGTTACGATGCAGGCCTCGTAGTTGCTGCCCCCATAGGAACAGTTACCCATGTAGGAACCCAAATCATAATACAGCTTGGCCGCCTCGTACTCCTTCTGCACCATCTTGTCCTGCAAGGCGAAAATCATATCCTGCGTACGGTCTTTCAGTTTCGTATAAGGATAGTAGTCCAAAAAATCCTGAAACTCCTTCACCGCGGCGGTCGTGCTGCTCTGGTCCAGACGCGTGTCCGGCACGCTCTCGTACAAGGAACACCCTGCATAGAAGCGGGCATATTCCACATAGACACCCCGGGGATAGGACTGGTAGTACTTCTTGAAATAGGAATGCGCCACATCGTAGTTGCCTCCGCAAAACTCCGACATGGCCAACATGTAGAGGGATTCTTCAGCACGGGATGTCCCTTTCATGATGGTGACCACATCGCCCAACAATACGGACGAACGGGAATACTGCCCCTTCACAAAGTATTCTTTTGCGGCCTCGTACTTATATTCATAGTCTGCGGTTTTCAGCACATTATTATACTGGTTACACGATGCCAGCAACAGTAATGCGCCCCACAGCAAGAAAGAAATCCGTTTCATATTGTACAATTGAACTGCAAAATTAGAGAAAAGCGGCGACTTGTGCAAAGAAAGGAGGTTTTTTAATGCAAAAAAAGCACAACGGGCCGCATCCCATGCAAAAAAAATGTATTTTTGCAGTCCGAAGAACCCTCAAAACCTTTATCCGCACATGCCGAAATTCGAGCTGACATCGGACTACTCCCCCACGGGCGACCAGCCGGAAGCCATCGAGCAACTGGCCGAAGGTGTACTGCAAGGACTTCCCGCCCAAACCCTTCTGGGTGTCACCGGGTCGGGCAAGACCTTCACGATCGCCAACGTCATCAACCGCGTCAACAAGCCCACGCTCATCCTGAGCCACAACAAGACCCTGGCGGCCCAACTTTACGGGGAATTCAAAAGTTTCTTCCCGCATAACGCCGTGGAATACTACGTGTCCTATTACGACTATTACCAGCCGGAAGCTTACATCCCTTCCACGGACACCTACATAGAAAAAGACCTGGCCATCAACGACGAAATCGACAAGCTCCGCCTGGCCGCCACCTCAGCCCTGCTTTCCGGACGGAAGGACGTGATTGTGGTGTCGTCCGTCAGCTGCATCTACGGCATGGGGAATCCCGCCGCGTTCTATGAGAACGTGATCGAGCTGAAACGCGGGAAGATACTGGACCGCAACGTATTTCTCCGCAAACTGGTGGACAGCCTGTACACCCGCAACGACCTGAACCTGGAACGCGGATGCTTCCGTGTGAAAGGGGATACGGTGGACATCTACCTGGCCTATTCGGACAACCTGCTGCGCGTCACGTTTTGGGACGACGAAATCGACGCCATCGAGGAAGTGGACCCGGTGAGCTACCTCCGCCTGGGGAGCTTCGAGGAATACCGCATTTATCCGGCCAACCTCTTCATGACCACCAAGGAAAGCACGGCACGCGCCATACACCAGATAGAAGACGACCTGCACCGGCAAGTCAGCTATTTCGAGGAAATCGGCAAGCCGCTGGAGGCCAAACGGCTATACGAACGTGTCACATACGACATGGAGATGATACGCGAGCTGGGGCACTGCAGCGGCATCGAAAACTATTCCCGATATTTCGACGGCCGCGAGGCGGGTACCCGCCCCTATTGTTTGCTGGACTTCTTCCCTGAAGACTTCCTTATCGTCATCGACGAGAGCCATGTGTCCGTCCCTCAAATCAACGCCATGTACGGCGGCGACCGTGCCCGCAAGAAAAACCTGGTGGAATACGGGTTTCGCCTGCCTGCCGCCATGGACAACCGTCCGCTGAAGTTCGAGGAGTTCCAGCAACTGGCCAAACAGGTCATCTACGTCTCCGCCACGCCGGCCGACTACGAGCTGCAACAGAGCGAAGGCGTGGTGGTGGAACAGGTCATCCGCCCGACCGGCCTGCTGGATCCCGTCATCGAAGTGCGCCCCAGCCTGAACCAGGTGGACGACCTGATGGAGGAAATACAGCAACGGGTGGAACGGGACGAACGGGTTCTGGTCACCACCCTGACCAAGCGCATGGCCGAGGAACTCACGGAATACCTGATGAAACACGACATCCGCACCAATTACATCCACAGCGACGTGGACACGCTCGAACGTGTGCAAATCATGGACGACCTGCGGGCCGGGCGGTTCGACGTGCTGGTCGGCGTCAACCTGCTGCGCGAGGGACTGGACCTGCCCGAAGTGTCATTGGTGGCCATACTGGACGCGGACAAGGAAGGCTTCCTGCGTTCCCACCGCTCACTGACCCAAACCGTAGGACGCGCAGCCCGCAACGTGAACGGAAAAGCCATCATGTATGCCGACCGCATCACGGAAAGTATGCAAAGGACCATAGACGAAACCGACCGACGGCGGGAGAAGCAGCTGAAATACAACGAGGAACATGGCATCACCCCGAAACAGATCAAAAAAGGACGGAAGATGACCGACCTCATCAACGCCAATGCGGAAGCCCATACGGAAACGCGGGCTTACGTGGAGCCGGAAGAAAAGACAGTGGCCGCGGACCCTGTCATGGAGTACATGACCCGCGACCAGCTGGAAAAGAGCATCGCACACACACGCAAACTGATGCAGGAGGCAGCCAAGAAACTGGACTTCATCGAAGCCGCCCAATACCGCGACGAGATGCTGCGCATGGAAGAGCTGCTGAAGAACAAATAAAGGAAGAAGGCTTCCTTAAAATTCCCATTTGCAGGCTATCGTGGGAATGGCATAAAAGCGGTTGTTCTGCCCCCTATCATTATAAATGAAATTGTTGCTGATTTCCACTTCCGTCCCTATGCTCAACTTGAAATCGTCGCTCACGCGCCTCAACGGAGCCAGATTGAACCAAAACTGGGGTTCGGCAAGCAATATCAGGTTTCCATCCACCGTGTTGTCGTACCACAAATCCGCAAAGCCTCCGAAAGAACACAGTCCTTTGGCAAAACGCGCACGCCACACGCCCGTCAACTGCCAGGCGTGACAGTAAGGCCCTTTCTTGGACAGATACTTGTACATGGCCTGCACGGAAAAGCCCTTGGCGAAGTCCTTGCTGTTCCAATTGTATGCCACACCGGCCAAATAAGCGTCTCCGAACGCATACCCGTCTCCCTTGCCCGTTCCGTAGCTTAACCCTCCGTTGTACTCCACATGGAAAGCCACGGGCATCTTCCGGGTCTGGATTTCCCGGGAAATCTCACCATACGCCCCCCGCAAGACATTGTCCCCGAAATCGGCATCAATAAAGAAATAGGTGTTCCCCCACTTGTCGGCCGTAAAATTCTCAACGGTTGCCGTCAGGTGCTGGCGCGAGGATATCTCGTTGCCATAGACACCATGACCCAGGTCGTAATGTAACTGGACGTTGAGTTGAGCGAGGCTTTTGGTGGCCAACAGACACAAAGCACCCGCATAAACAAACTTTCTTTTCATTACTTTTGATTTAAAAAACGGCGGCAAAGTTATAAAAATCGACCGAATCATCCGTCACCGCCACCCAGAAAATCGGGATGTCACGCACTCCGGCTTCCACGACAAAAAAATATCCGCGCACAACACGGTCAATATAAGAAACTTACCACGGCAAGCTAAAATCTTCTCAAAAAAAAGTTCCTCAAAAGTTTGCCGGATTAAAAAAAGTGCGTACCTTTGCAACCGCAAACGAGAAACAACGCTTCCGGTTCTGCCGCAGCAAAGTTCTCAAGCCGAAGAGGGCGCTTAGCTCAGCTGGTTCAGAGCGTCTGCCTTACAAGCAGAGGGTCGGGGGTTCGAATCCCTCAGCGCCCACACCTCTTAAGGCTCCTTAGCTCAACTGAATAGAGCATCTGACTACGGATCAGAAGGTTACAGGTTTGAATCCTGTAGGAGTCACGA
>CALUIS010000004.1 GCA_944320765.1 uncultured Paraprevotella sp. | reverse complement strand
AATAACAAAGCCCCAGCTTGTGAAAGTCGGGGCTTTGTGCGTAAAAGAAAGAAGGTGTGCATTTCGACACACCTTCTACAACTCGGGCTATACAAAAACCATACCCGGGTCATCTACCGTTGCCATGTTCATGACTACAATTGGTAATTTGCGAGATTCCAGTCCGTCAAGAACAAAGCGTCAAGTAAACGCCTTCTATGTACACACCTCCCCTCCCCTCCGCCTTCTGTCGAAGGCACGGCGTGAGTTCAAGGTGTGGATGCAGAACGAAAACATTTCACATCAACCGCTATAGGTCAAATCCAATATTCCGACTGACATCGCAAGCAAAGGTATGAAATAAATTTAAACAAGACAAACTTTTTATAAAGAAATTATCCGCCGGACGAAGAATCAGCAGGAAAGGCCGAAACATCCGGCTGGAAATCAACAAGTCAGAAAGAGGACAGAAGATTCATGCGAAAAACCGGACTCACCTTTCCACCTCCACCACCCGGTAGCGGTTGCCGAAACGGGTGTGCTGCTTCTGCACGCCGGCTGCGGCCAGCGCACGGGCGAAATTGGACAAGTTGACGCCGGCCGTCACACCCGGGAAACGCCTTTTCAGACAAGCCAGCAACTCCGGCAAGGAACGGAGCTGGCCCTCCTCGCCGGACCGGGCGGCGCGGAAACAGCGGCGGAACACTTCCTCCGCCGGGCTGATCCGGTAATATCCCGCATTATTACGCCGGAGAGCCTCCTCCTCCTCCCCATCGAACCAGTAACGCTCGCCCCGCGCAAGCTCCGCCCTCAGCTGGGCATAGACCTGCGCGTGGTCGATATCCGCGCTGTCGATGGGACGGGTGACCAGCACACAGATGAAACGGCGGCTGCCGGAGGGGTCGGTCAGCAGTTCATGAGAGTTGGACGTGCCGATGAAAGAAGCCGTACGGGGCTGCTCACACGCGTGCTTGTGATAGGCCTTACGCAGGGTGAGCGACCCGCTCTGCATGAGATTCTTCAGCAACGGCATCCTCTTCGGCGTGATGCGGTCGAACTCGTCCAGATTGAGCAAGGCCATCTCGCCCAACTGCCGCTCCACCTTCCCGGGCTGGGCCAGATCCACATTATCCGAATAATAGGCACGGAGTTCCGGAGGCACGATGGCGCGGCAGAAGGCGGACTTGCCCATCCCCTGCCGGTCGCTGACCAGAAGGGGAGCGACACAATGGGCATGAAGCCCGCACGCCATCCCCGACCACTGGGCCACCATCCCGAGCATCCAGCGGTGGAACGCCTCACGCCAGAACGGCGCGGAAGACACCCGTCCGGCCAGCCTCCCGACACGCTCCTCGCCGTCCCAGTCCGGCAAACCCGCGAGATAGTCATGGAACGGATGGTAGGCCGCCACCAGGTCGGAATGCACGAAACGCTTCACGTCACGGTCCCAACAGGCGACGCCCTCGCGGTGCGCCGCGATGCAAAGGGCGTTCAGCGCACGGTCCGTAACGGGACGGAACACGCCGCCCTTTTCCCGGAACTCCGTAACCTCTGTCAGAAGATTGAAACGGAAATCATACCGTCCGTACAGGAAATCCTGCAAACGCTCCTCCATCCCCAAAGCCGCCGGCTCACGAACGCCTTCCGTCCGCACCTCACTTTCCGATGCTGCCGGCAAGGACGCCACCGCCCGCCCGGCAGGATGCGGATGCCTCCACCGCCGTCTCCACCGTTCCGCCGCCTGTCTCACGGCCATACTTAAACCAACCTTTTCCATCCTTATTTGTTTTAGCGGAAGCAAAAATAGGACTTTCCCCCGGACGGCGCGCAGGTTTGTGCAGGTTTGTGCAGGTTTCCGTCAGTTTGTGCAGGTCAACGCCTGCACAAACTCTTTCTCTATAAAAAATCTCCGCCCCATGCGGAGGTGAAAGCCTCAGGCACTTCCGACAGCCGCGCCCTTCACCCGAACAGGCTGGAAACCAGTGCCTGTGAACACCTGAAAGGCAAAATCAGGAAAAACTTGCCGTAGAGGGAAAGAGATGAGGCCGCGCCCGCACCCACCCGACCGCAGCCCGTTCATTCTCTTCCAGCAAAGAAACCTACAGACGAGGCCTGGAATCTGACCGCCTGCCGCACAGCGGACCGCAAGACCGCAAAAGCGGAAGGATCCGGCCGTGCCCCTTTCCTGCCCTCCCTCAGCCAGAAGGCTCCAGCACCACCCGCTCGGCCTCCACGGGCTTGCGGAGGAAGATGGAAGCGGACTCCACGAACTTCTCCGGGCTTTCCGTCGTCAGGAAACGGCAGGTGCCGCCCTGCGTGCACAAGGCTTCCATATCGGCATGACGGTGAAGATAACTCTTCAGGCTGTAGGCCACGTACTCCCCTTGCGGCACGATGCGCACGGTACGGGGCGTGTATTTCAGAATCTTGTTCAGCAACAAGGGATAATGGGTGCAGCCCAGGATGATGGTGTCTATCTGCGGGTCCTTCCGGAGCAGGTTGCCGATGCGCTTCTGCACGAAATAGTCGGCCCCCGGAGAATCGAACTCATAGTTCTCTACCAAAGGCACCCACATCGGACATGCCTCGCCGCTCACCACGATGTCGGGATAAAGTTTCTGGATTTCCAAGGGATAAGAACCGGAACTGATAGTCCCGGAGGTGGCCAGGATGCCCACATGGCGGGTGTGCGTAATCTGGCCGATGCACTCCGCCGTGGGGCGGATGACCCCCAACACGCGGCGCATCTGCCCTTCCATCTTCGGCAGGTCGTTCTGCTGGATGGTCTTCAACGCCTTGGCGGAAGCCGTGTTGCAGGCCAGGATCACCAGATGGCATCCCATGCCGAACAACTTCTGCACGGCCTCGCGGGTGAACTCGTACACCACCTCGAAAGAACGCGTCCCGTAGGGCGTGCGGGCATTGTCGCCCAAATAGAGATAGTCGTACTGCGGCATCAGCTGCCGTATCTCATGCAGGATGGTCAGACCTCCATAGCCTGAATCGAAGACCCCGATAGGGCCGGGCATGTCTGCAACGGGCGTTCCCATCATGGTTCAGGCTCCACGTTCAAAGGCAACTGCAGCTTCTCCTTCACCAGGTTCGTCACGTCATCGGCCATGGCCGGACTGATGAAAGGACACACATAGCCGTCAGTGTTGATGATACAGGCATAACCACGCTCCACGCCCACGGCCCGGATGGCCTCGTTGAGCAGGTAGACCATATCGGCCTGCAAGTCCTTCTCCGCCTGTTTCAGGAGCTGTTGCGCCTCCTCCTTGAAACGGATGTTCTTCTCCAACAGGTCCTGCAGCTCGTATTGCCGCTTCTTCAGGATATTCTCCGGAAAGTCCTTCCTTCCCTGCAGGAACTCCGCAAACAGGCGCTGGAACTCTTCCTCGCCCCGCCGCGCCTCCTGGTCGTACTTGGCTTTCAGGTCCGCCAGCTTCTGCTGCGCGACCTTGTAGTCCGGCATGGCCTGAAAGATGGCATTATAGCTGAGATAACCGAACCGGACGGACGCGGTCTGCGCTACGGGCTGCACGGTCTGTGCCGATGCCCCCGCCGCGACCAGCCATAAAAAAAAGGCCACTGCAAAAAACAGCTTGCTGAATTGTCTCATATCACATTATGCACGAAAACGATATAGAGACGCGATTCATCGCGTCTCTACTTTATCATTTCAGCCCCAGCTTCTGCTTGATCTCGGCCGTCACGTCCGTACTCAGCGTCGTGCTGATATAAGGGATGCCTGCGGAAATGTCCATGATGTAGACATAGCCGCCTTCCGTGCCAATCTGCTTGATCACACCCAGCATCTTGTCGGAAATGGCCTGCATCTTCTGCTGTGAGGTCTCCTGCAAGGAACGCTGGTTGTCCTGATAGCTCTGCTGGATGCGGTTGTACAAGTCCTGCAGCTCGGCCTCGCGGCGCTGGCGTACATTGTCCAGCAGGTTCGCCTTTTCCTTGTCGTACTCCTCTGTCTTTTTCTGCAACTCGTCCTGCATGCGCTTCAAGTCGTTCTCATACTGGGTCTGCAGCTGCTGCAGCTCGGTCTGCGCCGTAGTGTACTCCGGCATGAGCTGGATGATGGCACTTGAATCGAAATGGCCGAACTTCTGTGCGAGAACGCTCATCGGAATGAGCAGCAACGTCATCAAAATAACTTTCTTCATCTTTGTTTTTCTTATTTTATTATGATTCTAAATTCTACAGTCTGCAAAAATACGAATGTTAGTTGGAATATCCTAATTTCGCCAGGACTTCATTGCTGATATCCACCTTCGGAGAGGCGAAGATGATGCCCGTGTCGGACGCGCGGTCCAGAATCAGCGAATAGCCCTTGCTGTCCGAAATGTCCTTCACCGCGTTGTAGATTTCGTCCTGGATGGGGGCCATCAGGCTCTCGCGTTTCTTGAACAGTTCTCCTTCCGGACCGAAATATTTCTTTTTCAGCTCGGCGGCCTCTTTCTCCTTGGCCACGATTTCCTCTTCTTTCTTCGTCTTCTGCTCCGCGCTCAGGAACACGGCCTCGCTCTGGTAATTCTTATACAAGGTCTGCGCCTCTTCGGTCAAGGCATCCACCTCGGCCTGCCATTTCTTGGAGACCTGGTTCAGCTGCTCGCTGGCACGCTCGTAAGCCGGAATGTTCTTCAGAATGTACTCCATATCAACCAGCGCGAACTTCTGCGCCATAGCTTGTGCGCCCATTGTCATGAGCAGGCACAACAACATGAATGACTTTTTCATCTCTTTCTGTTTTTTTAGTTAGAACTCCTGTCCCAAAATGAAATGGAACTGGCTTCCGCCATATTGTTTGGAACCGAACACATCATCGAACCCGTAAGCCCAGTCGATACCCAGCAGGCCGACCATCGGCAGGAAGATACGCACACCCACACCGGCCGAACGTTTCATATCGAACGGGTTGAAGTCCTTCACGCTCGACCATGCGTTACCACCCTCGATGAAGGTCAGCGCATAGATGTTCGTCGAGCCTTGGAGCATGAGCGGATAGCGCAATTCCAACGTGAAACGGTCGTAGGCATAACCCGTGTAGCCGTTGGGGGTCAGCGAACCGTTGTCGTAGCCGCGGAGCCCGATGGTCTCCGTAGCGTAGGTCGTGGAATAACCGGACATGCCGTCGCCGCCCACGTAGTAGGTCTCGAAGGGCGACTTCTTGTACTTGTTATAAGCCCCCAGCAGGCCGAACTCCACACGGGCCATCAGCACCGGACACTTCACCGCGCTGCTCAGGGCCGTGTACGTACGGAGTTTGAATTTCCACTTGTGGTACTCAATCCACTTGTATTTCTCCTGCATCTCGCGGTCGTAGCTGGCGCTCTGGTAGTTGTTGGCCAGGTTCTTGTAGTCCTTGTCGTCGAACAGCGAGTAAGGCGGGGTCAGCCCCACGGAAAGCTGGAACTCCGAACCACGGCGCGGATAAATCGGGTTGTCCGTGGAGTTGCGGGACAACGAGAGGTTCAATGCGATGTTGTTGCACGTCCCGTTCGCGATGAGGAAGTAATTCCAGTCCTTCAGGATATAACGCTGGTAAGACAAGTCCGCCGACAACTGGAAATAATCGTCCGGCCAACGGAGCCGCTTGCCCCATCCCAAGGACACGCCGAACAACTTCACGTAAGAGTCCGGGTCGAGGAAATTCTCGTAATAATTGTACCCGTTCGTCCCGTAACCGTACAGATAGTTGTAATAGCTGTTATAGTACGACGAGTTATAGTAGTTGTCGCTCACGTCCGTCTGCTTGGAGAAGAACGCCGAGAACGACAAGGCGTTCGGACGCTTGCCGCCGAACCAAGGGTTCATGTAGTTGATGCTGTACGACTGGTAGTACTGCCCGTTCGTCTGCCCGCTGATGCTGAACGTCTCCCCGTTGCCCTGAGGCAGCACGCCGCGCCGCAGCCCGCCCTTGGAGAAGAGGTTGGCCAGACAAAAGTTGGAGAACTTCAGACCGATTTTTCCTATCACGCCCGTCTGTCCGTAGCCCAAGGAGAACTCGACCTGGTCGTTCGACTTCGACACCAGCCCCCAGTCAATGTCTACCGTACCGTCCGTCGGCGAGGGATGCACGCCCGGATTAATCTGTTCCGGGTCGAAATGCCCCATCGAGGCAATCTCACGGTAAGAGCGTTCAAGAGCCTCCTTGCTGAACAAATCGCCCGGCTTGACCCGCAGCTCACGGCGCACCACGCTCTCATACACCCGGTCGTTGCCGCTGATGGAGATATGCCGGATGGTGGCCTGTGGGCCTTCCGAGATACGCAGCTCCAGGTCGATGGAATCGCCGTCGATGTTCACCTCCACGGGATCCAAGCTATAAAACACATAGCCGTTGTTATAATAGAGGTTGCCCACGGCATCCTCGTCGGTGGAAAGCCGCTCCTCCAGCTTGGTCTGGTTGTACACGTCGCCGCGCTTCATGCGGAGCAGATAGTTCAGGCGGTCGGTGGAATAAATCGTGTTGCCGACCCATTCAATGTTGCGGAGATAATATTTCTGCCCCTCTTCCACTTTCACATAGATGTTCACCGTCTTGTCATCGTGCGCCCACACGCTGTCCGCCAAAATCACCGCGTCACGGTATCCCAGCTCATTGTATTTCTTAATCAGGTTTTCTTTATCCGCCTTATACTTCTCTTCAATATACTTCTTCGGACGGAACCAGCTGCCGGGACGGCCTTTCTCGTTGGTCTTCTTGAACACGCCCGGAATGAACATCGTACCCTTTATCTTTTTCGTGCTCAATGCCTGATTGCCCTCAATCGTAATGGAATGGATTTTCACCTTCTCCTTCTTGTCGATGTGGATGTCCACGATGGTACGGTCCGGTGCGGTGACATCGTCACGCTGCAAAATCTCCACCTCGGCGTTCTTGTAACCTTTCTCGTCGAAATACTTCTTGATCAGGTATTTCGCCCGGTCTACCATATTCGGAGTCAGCTGGTTGTCTTTCAGCAGTCCGATACGGCTCTCCAAATCCTCACGCTCCCCCTTCTTCACGCCCGTATAGTTGATTTGCGACACCCGGGGACGCTGGGTCAGCTTGATGCGCAGGTAAACCTTGCCATCCACCACGCTGTCCGCCTCAATCGACACATTGGAAAACAATCCGTTGCGCCAGAACCTCTTCACGGCGGAAGTAATCTCATCGCCCGGGATGTCCACCTTCTGCCCTACGGAAAGCCCGGACAGCCCGATCAGCATGTAATCATCGTAATTCTTTGCCCCCTCCACGGCAATCCCTCCAATGACATAGGAACGGGGCACACGGGTGTATTCCACCGTAGGCTTGACCTGTTTCCCGGTCTGGGCCTGTACGGAAAGAACGCCCATACATATTATTAATAAGGTAAGACAGATGTGCTTCACTGTTTTCATACGTCGGTGTGCTTATTTAGTCGTCACTTGCTCGCTGGTCTTCCCGAAACGGCGTTCCCGCGACTGGTAGTCCGCAATGGCCTTACGGAATTCATGTTCGTCGAAATCAGGCCAATAGGTGTCACAAAAATAAAATTCTGCATAAGCACACTGCCACAGCAGGTAGTTGCTGATACGATACTCTCCGCCCGTCCGGATCAGCAAGTCCGGGTCGGGCATGAAATTCGTGACCAGGTGCGCCGCAAGCGTCTCTTCCGTAATCCGGGAAGGCGACAAGGTCCCTTCCTTCACCTCCTCCGCCATCCGGCGGGCCGCCTGCACCAGTTCCCACCGCGAAGAATAGCTCAGGGCGATGACCATCGTCATCTTGGTGTTTCCCGCCGTGCGTTGCATGCATTCCTCCAGACGCGCCCGAACGGCATCGGGTATGCGCCCCATATCTCCGATGACGCGGAAACGGACATTGTTCTTCATGAAAATCTCATCCTCCAGATGGTCCAGGATAAGTCCCATCAACGCCGCGATTTCCGGAGCCGGACGGTTCCAGTTCTCCGTGGAGAAAGTATATAAGGTCAGATATTTGACACCCAGGCGCACCGCTTCCTCCGTGACCTTCTTCACAGTCTCCACTCCTTCCTGGTGTCCCGCCGTACGCGGCAGCCCCTTGGCCTTCGCCCACCGTCCGTTGCCATCCATGATGATGGCCACATGGCAAGGCACCCGCGTCGCGTCTATTTCTTCCGTATTAAAAGACATATTTAATATTATTACAATTTACACATTTAGGGAACAGGTCATACGTGACGGACAGCATCGTGAACGAATAGCAGTCCTTGTTCTTGAAGCTCCCGCTCTTCACGCCATACGGGTCTGCGAGAATCACCCCGTCCGCGTTGGACACGTCCAGCCGGTCCGTCGTCGTAAAACGCATACTCCATTCAAATCCGATATTCCAACGAGGCTTCACCTTGAACTTCACCCCCACTCCTACCGGCATGTTGAATCCCGCGTCGGCCTGCAACGGCTTCGGGGCGATGGTCACTCCTGCCCCCACCAGCATATAAGGTGTAATCCGGCTGTAACCTTCGTAACCCTGCCCGATGCCATAGCCCCAGAAGTTGAACTCAAACTGGGCGCCGATGTCTATCACATTGCGCTCGAAATGCGCCGCGGAAGGCACGCCTCCGGCCGCATCCCCGCTGACGGCATCCTGCGGGAAGAATGTCTTCCCCGTATTTCCTGAGATATGGCCTAACGCCAGATTGCCCTTGACGACCATGCGCGGGTTGAATACATAACGGGCGATGATGCTCCCCATCCCGCCCAGATGGGCGAAAGGCTTGCTGTTGGCATCGCCCACATAAAAGCATCCGCCCAAGCCTACACCCAGCTCCATCCGATAGATGTCATCCTGCGCCCTGCCCCCATAAGGGAAACAAAGCAGCAAGAGAGACCATATCATCAGGACCTTTCTCATCTTCCATCCCCCACATTCCGGCTGTCACGGCCTGGCAAAGCCCAATTCGTTCAGGCGTCCGCGCCAGACCTGCCCGCCAGCCACAAGCCACAGGTAATATGCGTCATCCACCGCCACGGCCAACGGCACATCCTGTCCCGCAAGCTCTTCCGGCAAGACATAAACCTCATCTTCTTTCCAAGTCACCCCATTGTCCCGGCTCACATAGAGGCTCTCCAACGGCTGGCAAGAAGCCCCGTCCAGCGCCCCGCGCCCCAGGGCAAGCAACACATCGTCATAACGCGCCAATGCCAGCCCTTCCAGGCGCGGGCAAGGGTAATCATTGTCCGGCGCGGTCTCGAAATAAGCCCAGCGGGATTCCTGTCCGGCCATCCGCGTATGGCTCCACACCATGGCGGACCCGTCCATAGGATACAACCCCATATCCCTGTTCCCGACCAGCACGATACGTTCCAGACCGTTCTCCTGGGTATAGGACGCGGAAGCAAAATCTCTGGAAGGCAGAAACGCAGGTCCGGCATCCAGATATTCCTCCAGCCACGTCATGCCATCCTCTGAACGCCAAAGGCACCCGTCGGAATACGCATACAGGCCGGACGCATCGGCCGCCACCAAACGGACAGCACGGGAAGCGTCCGCCACAGTCCAGTCCGTGCCATCATCGGACTTCAGCAACACACCGTCCGTCCGGGAAACATACAGCATATCCTTCCATTCCGTCAACGTCGCCACATCCGCCTGGTCACCGCCTGAGACGGGCAATTCCGTCCAGTTCCGCCCGTCCGACAGTTCCGACACAAAGAGCCTCATGCCCCCGTTCTCCTGACAAAACAAGCAAAGGCGTCCGCCACGTGCCATCAACCTCACAGCCTCCGCCGTAGCACCGGCCGCCTGTCCCGTCATCCGGGTCCAGGAAAACTCCTCCCCTTCCTGACGGTGTACATTCACCGTCACGGTATAGTCCCTCGTCATGGAATAGTCCGGAGAATACACGCGGAACACCAACGGAGCGGTAAAGTCTATGGAATCAGAAGTGGAATAACTTTTCCATGCGTCCTCGCCTTCGTCCGCTTTCCGATACACGACCGTCCCCGAAGAAGACACCGTGGCCAACACCGCCCCCACCAGACTGTTCGTCGGAAGCGAGTCCTCATTGGTGATAGTCCCCTTCAGCTGGTCTATCGTCATCGGATAATAAGAACCGCTGTAGGAAATCGTATAAGTCGTGTCCTGTCCCGACGACCCGACCGAATGAATCGTCCTTTTTACATAACCCAAAGTAAAATTGCTGATATAGCAGTCCGTACCCAACGCAACTTCGTCCGCATCCTTGCACGAACTGAGCCACAACACGGCCAGCAAGGTTAAAGACCACGACCAGATGGATTTTTTCATAAACCTAATCTATACTATAATAATAACCAAGGTACAAAAGTACGCACATTTTTTACTTTGGCGAAACATCAAGCGTTGAATTATGCAAAAAATCGATAAAACGGAGTTTTTTCCATCCCTTTCACCCGCCAGCCCGTCCGAAACGGGACACCGGAGAAAAGATGCGGACCAATAAACGGCCGTCCACCTCCGCCGTCTGCGCCAGTCCATGAGGCCATACCGGAGAAGGCACGCCGTTTCCCAAACGCACTGGAGCCTGTTCCACCCGCACCTCATCCCAAATCCCCTCTGTCAAGAAGCTTTCCAACAACTGGCGCCCGCCTTCCACCAACAACGACTGCACAGACAAGCCGTACAAATCATCCATCACCTGGGGCAGGACATCACGACTGAAATCCAAACGCACACAAGACACTCCCGGCCGCCCCTCATAAGCGGCCTCCAAGACAGAGGCGTCGATGTAAGCCCGCGTCTCCGCCCGACCATCAAAAAGCTGCAAACCCTGCGGCAACGTCCCTTCACGGTCGAGCACCAGACGCAACGGAGACTTTCCCGGCCACAGACGGACCGTCAGCGACGGGTTGTCCGCCAAAGCCGTACGACGCCCCACCAGGATAGCCTGATGGCACGCCCGGCAACGGTGCACCAGCATCTGGGTGTAAGGAGAAGAAAAGGCATACGGCCTCTCTTGCACATAATCCTTCCGAACCACATCCATAAACCCGTCAGCCGACTCGGCCCATTTCAATGTAACGAAAGGACGGCGGCATGTCTGAAAAGTCATAAACCGCCGGTTCAACTCCAAACATTCCGCCTCCAGCACTCCGACCCTCACGTCAATGCCCGCCTCACGCAGCCGACGGACACCCCGTCCGGCCACCTTCGCAAACGGGTCCACGCAACCGACCACCACCCGCGGGATTCCTTTCTCCACGATCAAGTCCGCGCAAGGGGGGGTCTTCCCGTAATGCGAACACGGCTCCAGACTTACGTAAATCGTACTATCTTTCAGCAACGCCTGCTCCCGCACGGAACGGATGGCATTCACCTCGGCATGAGGCCCCCCGCAACGGACATGATACCCTTCGCCGATAATCTTCCCCTCATGCACAACCACCGCCCCCACCATGGGGTTCGGGGCCGCACCGTAAAAGCCGTTCCGCGCCAGTCGCAGGCAACGGGACATGTATTTTTCGTCTGTCGTCATTTTCCAATCCAATTAAAATGCTTACATTTGTCCGACCAATCCATCTTTCCAAAACAAAATGGAATCCTCCACACTGTTCAGACATATCCATGAAAGGCTGTCCGCCGCCTACCCCCAAGGAGAGGCACGCGCCCTAGCACGGCACGTGCTGGAAGCACGGTTCGGCATGACCTTGAAGGACATCTGCCTCGGGCAAGACTGCCCCATCTCACCCAAACAACGCCAGGACCTTGAAAATATTGTGGCAAGGCTGTTGCAAAAAGAACCCGTACAATATGTTTTAGGGCAGGCCGGCTTTTGCGGACGTACCTTCTCCGTGTCTCCCGGCGTCCTGATTCCCCGCCCGGAAACCGAGGAACTGGCAGAATGGATTATCCGCGAGGAGAAGCCACGCACCTGCCCCCCAGACATCCTCGACATAGGAACCGGCAGCGGCTGCATCGCCATCACGCTGGCCCTCGAATTGCCGGAGGCCCGCGTATCCGCCACAGACATCAGCCCGCAAGCCCTGGAAACCGCACGGAAGAACGCCGCACGCATGGGAGCCTCCGTGGACTTCCGCCAGGAAGACATCCTGAAAGCTTCGGCCGAATGCCCGCCAGCCCCATTATGGGACGTCATTGTCAGCAATCCGCCCTACATCTGCAACCGCGAGAAAATTGACATGGAGGAGAATGTCCTGCGCCACGAGCCGCCCCAAGCCCTCTTCGTTCCGGACGACAGCCCCCTACTTTTCTACCGCGCCATCGGGCAGTATGCCTGCCGCACGCTCAAGCCGGACGGACGGCTTTACGTGGAAATCAACCGCGCCTACGGAGAAGAGACATCAAGCCTCTTCCGCGAGCTTGGACTGTCAGACATCATTTTAAGAAAAGACTTATACGAAAACCCGCGAATGATTCAATGCAAAAAAAGATGAAAGAACTGACACCACAAGAAGCCTTCAACAAAGCCGCCGCCTGCTGCTCAAGAATGGAATGCTGCCCCGCCGACATCCAGAAGAAGCTGGAACGGTGGGGATTGGATGCCGAAGCGAGAAAAGAAACCATCGACCGCCTTTACGCCGAACGGTTCATCGACGAGGAACGGTACAGCCGCAGTTTCGCGCATGACAAGCTACGGTACAACCAATGGGGGCGCATCAAAATCGCCCAATCCCTACGGCTCAAGGGCATACCCGAAACGGCCTGCCGGGCCGCCCTGGACGCCCTGGACGAGCAAGAATACAACGAATGCCTCCGCAAACTTTTGCGGAACAAAAGCCGCCAGATAAAAGCGGAATCAGAATACGAGCGTAACGGGAAACTCATCCGCTTTGCCCTAAGCCATGGCTTTGAAATGTCCCTCATCACACGCTGCCTCCATGTGGAAGAAAAGGATTATACATAATATCCGGATTTTCGCATCCAGCGTATTGGATTTTTTCTTTCCGCGCTATTGCCCCTGCTGCCACGCGCGGATGGGCCTCTCAGAAGACACATTGTGTGTCCGGTGTCTGGCCGACCTGCCACGCGTACGCCATACATCGTGGTCGGACAATGACATCACCCGCATCTTCTGGGGACTGGCCCCCATCGAAAACGGCACGTCGTTCTTCCACTACACCCGCCATTCCCCCTACAGCCGCATCCTTTTCGACCTGAAATACCACAATCGCCCTGAAATCGGGCGGAACATGGGACGCATGATGGCCCAAGAACTTAAACGCAAAGGCTTTTTCAACGACATCGGCCTCATCATCCCCATTCCCTTGTCGCGACAAAAAGAGCGGGAAAGAGGGTACAACCAAAGCCTCTGGATTGCACGGGGCATTTCTGACATCACCGGCATCCCCATCGACACGGCAAGCGTGGCACGCATCGTGTCCAACCCCAGCCAGACCCGGCTGGACGGCCAGCAACGGCGGGAGAACGTACGGAACATCTTCGCCGTGACGCATCCGGAAAACCTGAAAAACCGGCATATCCTGCTGGTGGACGACGTCATCACGACAGGCTCCACCATGTTGTCCTGCGCCGAGACCATAGCCCGCGCCTGCCCGGTCCGTCTCAGCGTCATCAGCCTCGCCTGGGCGGGAGATTCATGAAATTCACCATAAAAAAGGTTATTTTGCCTCAAAATTCATTCTATTTTCCTACCTTTGCGGCGTAATTCATAAACTAAGCACCGTCATGGAAACATTAGAAAAGATTTTCGCATCTAAGCTTCTCAAAGTCAAATCCATCAAGTTGCAACCCACCAATCCTTTCACGTGGGCTTCAGGATGGAAATCCCCATTCTACTGCGACAACCGCAAGACGTTGTCTTATCCGGAATTGCGCAGTTTCGTGAAAATCGAAATCGGACGCCTGATTACAGAACGTTTCCCTGAGGCGGACGCCATCGCCGGAGTAGCCACCGGAGCTATCCCGCAAGGCGCGTTAGTAGCCGACCTGCTGAACCTCCCGTTTGTCTATGTCCGCTCCAAGCCGAAAGACCACGGATTGGAAAATCTGATTGAAGGCGAGCTTCGTCCGGGCATGAAGGTGGTAGTCGTGGAAGATTTGATCTCCACGGGCGGAAGCAGCCTGAAAGCCGTAGAAGCTATCCGCAACAACGGTTGCGAGGTATGCGGAATGGTGGCAGCCTACACTTATGGCTTCGACGTGGCGGCCAAGGCCTTCAAGGAAGCGAATGTCAAGCTTGTCACCCTGACCAACTATGAAGCCGTCGTGGCGGAAGCCGTCCGCATCGGATATATCGACGCCGCCGACGTGGAAGTGCTGAACGAGTGGAGAAAAGACCCCGCGCACTGGAACGGATAATCAACTATTTCTATTCAAACCCATGTCGAAACAACAATACGAAAGCAACATCAAACAGCTCCCTTACGCACAACCCTGCGTCTATGCCAAGCTGTCGGACCTGAACAATCTGGCCGTCATCAAGGAACGGTTCAATGACCCGGCCGTACGGAACGCCATGGCCGGCAAAGTGCCGGAGGACAAACTGTCACAACTGCAAGAACGCATCCAGGAGATGACGTTCGACACGGACTCAGTCAGCTGCAAGATTCCGCCGTTAGGTGAGGTCTCGTTGCAAATCATTGAGCGGGATGAACCCAAGTGCATCAAGTTCGAGACGGTCAACTCACCCATCCACCTCAACTTGTGGATTCAGCTGCTCCCCACCTCGGGCACCACGAGCAAGATGAAACTGACCGTCGGGGCCGACCTCAACCCTTTCATCAAAGGCATGGTCGAGAAGCCACTGAAAGAAGGAGTGGAGAAACTGGCCGACATGCTGGCCATGATTCCATACGGCGTTTAAAATTCAAACTGATATGGCAAGCAAACTTTGGGAAAAAAACACGGAAGTCAACCAAGAAATAGAAAAGTTCACGGTAGGAAAGGACCGTGAACTTGATTTATACCTGGCCAAATACGATGTGCTGGGTTCGATGGCGCATATCACCATGCTGCAGTCTATCGGGCTTCTCGGCAAGGAAGAGCTGCCTGTGCTGCTCGACGAACTGCGCCACATCTATGCCGACATCGAGGCCGGAAAATTCACCATCGAAGAAGACGTGGAAGACGTGCATTCACAAGTGGAACTGCTCCTGACACGGAAACTGGGCGACATGGGCAAGAAAATCCATAGCGGGCGGTCGCGCAACGACCAGGTGCTGGTGGACCTGAAACTTTTCACCCGCGCCCAACTCAAGGAAATCGCCGAAGAAGTCAGAATCCTGTTTGAAGAACTGCAAGCCCAAAGCGAACGCTACAAAGACGTACTCATGCCGGGCTACACCCACCTGCAAGTGGCCATGCCGTCCAGTTTCGGGCTCTGGTTCGGAGCATACGCAGAAAGTCTCGCGGACGACCTGCTGTTCCTTCAGGCGGCATACAAGATGACCAACCGCAACCCGTTAGGCTCCGCCGCGGGATACGGCTCCTCCTTCCCCCTTGACCGCACGATGACCACACGGCTGTTAGGCTTCGACTCCATGAACTACAATGTGGTCTAT
Source organism: uncultured Paraprevotella sp. (assembly GCA_944320765.1). Taxonomy (GTDB): domain Bacteria; phylum Bacteroidota; class Bacteroidia; order Bacteroidales; family Bacteroidaceae; genus Paraprevotella. The sequence goes on along the minus strand of CALUIS010000004.1, from coordinate 141,680 downwards.
GCCCAGATGGGGCGTGGCAAGATGGAACGCAACGTGTCATTCGCGCTGGCCAGTATCGCCGGAACACTCAGCAAGCTGGCTTTCGACGCCTGCATGTTCAACTCACAAAACTTCGGGTTCGTCAAGCTACCGGACAACTGCACCACCGGCTCCAGCATCATGCCGCACAAGAAGAACCCGGACGTGTTCGAACTGACACGGGCCAAATGCAACAAACTCCAGGCATTGCCCCAACAGATCATCCTCATCATGAACAACCTGCCATGCGGCTACTTCCGCGACCTGCAAATCATCAAGGAAGCTTTCCTGCCCGCCTTCAAGGAGCTAAAGGACTGCCTGCGCATGACGGCCTACATCATCAACAGGATACAAGTCAACGAGCATATCTTGGACGACCCGAAATACGACAACATGTTCAGCGTGGAGGAAGTGAACCGTCTGGCCGCCGCCGGGATGCCGTTCCGCGACGCTTACAAGAAGGTGGGACTGGACATTGAGGCCGGCCGTTTCGTACCGGACAAACACATCCATCACACCCACGAAGGCAGCATCGGCAACTTGTGCAACACGGAAATACATGCCCTGATGGAGAAAGTATGGGACGGGTTCCACTTCGCGCAAGCCGAAGAAGCAGAAAGACATCTGCTCAAGGGACAACCGTGACCCGCCGAAAAAAACAAAAGCACAAGCCCCACAAAATAAAACACAAAAAACTCCGTTATTCTATATATGAAAAGAATACGGAGTTTTTTGCTTTTAAGCCTGCCGCTGTGCCTCGCCGCCTGCAAGGAGGACGTGCAAAGCACTTATTCCAACTATCCGGCCTATTTTGCCTGCAAGAACGTTACAACGGTCCCGCCGCTCAACGCCGCGCTGAACAACTTAGGCATCTACACCACCATCCGTTACGACCGCAACCGGTTCCTCTTTACAGACGAAACGGGAAATACCACGCCGGTCAACGCCACAGCCATTGCGGGCAACGCCTCACTACAGATGGGCATCGCCGGCTTCATCGTAGGCCTTCCCAACATCCCCGAACTGGGCAGCAGCGTATCCATGCCCGTCTGTTTCGACCTGGCCTGCCCCAACTGCTATTCCAGCTATAACATCTCGCGCGCCCTCCAACTGAAAACCGGCGGATATGCCGCCTGCGATGACTGCCACCGCACCTACAACCTGAACAGCCAAGGGCAAATCAGCACGGGCGAAGCAGGTATCAGCTTGTTCCGCTACCGCATCACCTATTCAGGCAACGCCGTGGTCATCAACAACCGATAAAAAGAAAACAAAAAATTTGGCACAAACCCAGAAATGCGCTATCTTTGCAGCCATATCGCAACATTTTTGCGGAAATAGCTCAGTTGGTAGAGCACGACCTTGCCAAGGTCGGGGTCGCGAGTTCGAGTCTCGTTTTCCGCTCCAAGGTTGCTCGAATGGTGGAATCGGTAGACACGAGGGACTTAAAATCCCTTGGCCAGTGATGGCTGTGCGGGTTCAAGTCCCGCTTCGAGTACAAAATTGTCGTCGCCGTCTAATCAGACGGCGCAAATTTCTTTCCCCACTCTATTTAGATTCACTCCCCAAATAACGGTGTCCCGCGAGGATGTCTTGAAGGATGGATTCAAAATACGACCGGCAGACCTGACGTGAGCCAAATCTGCCGGAAGGGGGTCCACACCCTTGCGGGACTGAACCATTGCAAATATACGGATTAATCTTCAAACAACAAAGGAAATGGCAACAAATCACGCGCCGGACATAGAAAAGGAGATAAGCGGCTATCTTTTTTGAGATAACCGCTTGGCTTCCTTGTGATTCGTTTGGGGCTCGAACCCAAGACCCCAACATTAAAAGTGTTGTGCTCTACCAGCTGAGCTAACGAATCGACCTCGAACGCATCATTTCTGATTGCGAGTGCAAAGGTACGGCTTTTTACGGAAACGGCAAAATTGTTTGGCCGTTTTTTTCCGGGCCGCGGTATTTTCCCACCGGTTTCCGTCAAAACGCCTCGCTCAAGTATGCTTTTGCGCTTCCGGAAGGGAGCCAGGCAAAGGGCAAGCCGCGTCCTGCCCCGAACCGCCACCAGATGGAACAGGCAGCCCCCCAGCTGCCGGCTGCGGACTTCCGGCCCCCGTCCCCTCTTCCATGGGCCTTTTCTTTAGATGCCTGCGCATACGGTTCTCCATGACCGTTACCCGCCGTTCGTCGCGTTCAATGAAACGACGGTAATAGGAAAGCAGCAACGTGGTGAGCGGCAAGGCGACAATCAAGCCGATAAATCCCAGCAACGCCCCCCAGACAGAAAGGGCCAACAGGATGACAGCCGGGTTCAGCCCCATCATCTTGCCCATGATCTTAGGCACGAGGAACGCGTCCTCGATGCCTTGCACCACGATGAACACTATACCCGCGCCCAAAATAATGAGCCAGAAGCTCTCGCCCGTCTCATTGGCTTTCAGCAAAGCGAAAAGCACGGTAGGGACGACACCAATCACCTGCATATAGGGAATCAGGTTCAACACCCCGATGAACATGCCCAAGGCTATGGCCAACGGAAAGTCGATAATCAGGAAACCGATGCTGAACAGGACGCCGACGATGAAAGCCACCAAGGCCTGCCCCCGGAAATAAGAGTCCATCCCGTTCTGCACGTCGCTGGCCAGCGAGGCGGCAAAGCGGCGGCTTCGCTTGGGGACCAGCTTGAGCCACCCTTCCGAAATCTTCTCATAGTCCTTAAGGATAAAGAACAAATAGAGGAACATCATGCAGACTCCCACCAAAGTGAGGATAAGGTCAAATGTCTGCGAGAGCAGGTTCCACAACTGGTTGATGGCCACCTTGACCGCCTCCATCACGTTGTTCTCCCGGATGAGCTGCACGACGACGTTCTGGTCGAAATTCTGGGTCAGGAACGATTCCACGCTGTGCGCCAGCTCGGAATTGCCCATCACCCGTATCAGGTCGTCAATCACCGTGCGGAAACGCACGAACTCGTCCACCGCCGGCGGTATGATCAGATAGAAGAAACCGACGATGCCCGCCAGGATGAGCAGCAGCGTCAGGATAATGCACAAGATCCGGTTTCGCAAGCGGAGCTTGTACTGGAAGAACTTCACCGTGGGGTAAATCATGTAGGCCAGGAACCAAGCCACGAAGAAAGGCAGCAGCACCGCACTGAGCAGGTTGAGGATATAGATGGCGAAAGCCAACCCCGCCACGACCATCAGGCCGCGGATGAACCGGTCAAAAGTGATTTCTTTTTCAAACATAAGGGCAGGCGTTTAATGGGAATGCTGGTTCTTATCCTTCTCCAGAGCCTTCTGGTAACAAGAGCGGCAAAGCGGCTCATAGACCGTCCGCTCGCCCAGCAGGACCTGTTTCTCGTTGTCCACGATGCGGTGGGACACGTAAGCCAACGCCCCGCAACGCACACAGATGGCATGGACCTTGGTCACTTCGTCCGCCACGGCACACAACCCCGGCATGGGGCCGAAAGGCACCCCCTTGAAGTCCAAGTCCAGCCCGGCCACGATGACACGCGTCCCCTGGTTGGCCAGCTCGTTGCACACCCGGACCAGGTTGTCATCAAAGAACTGGGCCTCGTCGATGCCCACCACGTCCGTGTCTGCCCCGAGCAACAAGATGCTGGTCGAGGAATCCACCGGAGTGGAATGTATCGAGTTGCCCTCATGGGACACGACATCCGCCTCGGCATACCGCGTGTCGATAGAGGGTTTGAAAATTTCCACGCTCTGCCGGGCGAACTCGGCACGTTTCAGCCGCCGGATCAGTTCTTCCGTCTTGCCGGAGAACATGGAGCCGCAGATGACCTCAATCCGCCCGCGGCGCACCATCTCCCCGTTCCCTTCGGTTATCGGACTCATGTGCGTATCTTTTTGGTTTTACTTTATCTCACCGCAAAAATACATATTAAGAGCGGATAAGAGGATGAAAAAAGAAACAATTTCGCAAACTTCTGTTAAATAATGCCCGCCATCGCGCAACGGATAACGTTTTATGCTTACTTTTGTCCGTATTGACAGCAGATTTATGGGAATCTTGTATCTGGTACCCACCCCTGTGGGCAACTTGGAAGATATCACCTTTCGGGCCTTGCGCATTCTGAAGGAAGCCGATTTGATTTTAGCCGAAGACACCCGCACGACGGGGGTCCTCTTGAAACATTTTGAGATTAAGAATGCCATGCTGTCCTACCACAAGTTCAACGAGCACCAGACGGTAAACAACGTCATCGCCCGGCTCGCCGCCGGAGAGACGGTGGCCGTGGTGTCCGATGCCGGCACGCCCGGCATTTCCGACCCGGGATTTCTGGTGGCCCGCGAAGCCGTCAAGGCAGGCGCGGAAGTCATCTGCCTGCCGGGCGCCACTGCTTTCGTGCCCGCCCTCGTAGCCTCAGGCCTTCCGTGCGACCGCTTCTGTTTCGAAGGCTTCCTCCCCGTCAAGAAAGGGCGGGCCACCCGGCTGGCCGCGCTGGCTTCCGAGACCAGGACCCTCGTCTTCTACGAGTCTCCCCACCGCGTGGTCAAGACGCTGGCACAGTTCGTGGAAGTCTTCGGGGCGGACCGCCGGGTAGCCGTGTGCCGCGAGATTTCCAAGGTGCATGAGGAAAGCGTGCGCGGGACGATGGAGGAGGCGCTGGCCCACTTCACGGAGACGGAGCCGCGCGGGGAATTCGTCATCGTGGTGGCCGGGGCCGAGGAAGAGAAAGGGAAAAAGGAAAAGACAAGAAACAAAGAATAATAGAAGAAGTATGAAAAAGGTATTTTTATTTGCAATGTGTGCGGCTGTCCTGACAGCGTGCAACAACGGGGCGGAGAAGAAAGAACAGGCCTTTGCCGAAGAGCGCGACTCCCTGATGCAGGTCATCAACGACAAGGATGCCGAATTGGACGAGATCATGGGCACGATCGGCGAGATTCAGGAAGGATTCCGCCGCATCAACGAAGCGGAGGGCCGCATCACGGTAAACGACGGGGACGTGGAGTCGGAATCCTCCAAAGAGACCATCCGCGAAAACATGCAGTACATCCAGGACGCGATGGCACAGAACCGCGAGAAAATCAAGCAGCTGCAGGAGAAGCTGCGCGCCAGTACCGTGGGCAGCGAGAAACTGAAGAAGATGGTGGACGACCTCTCCGCACAACTGGACGCACAGAAGATAAAGGTGCAGGAGCTGGAAGCCCGCCTGGCCGAGAAGGACATCCTCATCGCCCAACAAGGAGAGGCCATCACGACCCTCAACGAAAACGTGAACGCGCTTTCCGAGGAGAACAAGGCCAAGAGCCAGACCGTGGCCGAGCAGGACAAGCAGATCCACACGGCATGGTACGTGTTCGGCACGAAGTCCGAACTGAAGGAGCAGAAAATCCTGCAGAAGGGCGACGTGCTGCAAAGCGGCGACTTCAACAAGGACTACTTCACGAAAGTGGACATCCGCTACGACAAGGAAATCAAGCTGTACTCCAAGAGCGCCAAGCTGCTGACCAACCACCCTGCCGGCTCCTACAGGCTGGAGAAGGACAACAAGGGACAATACGTGCTGCAAATCACGAACCCCGACGCGTTCTGGAGCGTCAGCAAATACCTGGTGGTGCAGGTAAGATAACCATCAAAGGAATAGAGGAAAGAGGGCCGCGGCCCTCTTTTTTTTGTGCCTCACAGCAACGGCAGCAGCTGCACCAGCGACTTTTCGTCCGTCCAGCTCCAATAGCGGTTTTCCGTCATGCCGCGGAGCATGAGCCGCTTGGCACGGTCGTACCGCCCCATGACCGTACCCTCCTTGGCCGGCACCCACTGCCCGTCAATTCGGAACAGGTATTCCCGCTGCACGGGGAATCTCTTCGCCCGCTCCATCGCCTCGCGGTTGTCCAGCTCCAGCACGCCCCCGAAGCCGTCCAACGTGGCGAAAGCCAGCCCCTCCCCGCTCTGGTCGCGCCCGCCGAAGCCGTCCTTCCTGCCTTTCATCTTGTATTTGTCTATCGTGCGGACGCACACCAGCATCTTGCCGCTGTCCTGCGCCACGACGTAGCCCACCGTGGTGGCGTTCACCGGCACGTACAGGCTGTCGCCGAACTGCACGCGGCGCACATTGCCCAGATTGGCCTCTATCGCCTTGCCGTCCTGCATGAAATAGAAACGGCTGCCGTCCAGATACACGTTCCCCTTCACCTGCTTCCGGCTACCGAACATCATCGTCACCGTCGCGTCCCTGAAAGCCGGATATTCGTATGGGATGGCGGTACGCTCGTCCACCGGGGCCTGCTGCCCCCGCGCCATGGGGACGAAAGACAGGGAGAGAAGAAAAGACAACATCCATGTTTTCATAAGCCACGAGTTTAAGTCCGCGGCCCGCACGCGCCCGAAGCATACGCAAGGCGCGTCCGCCGCTTGTGCAAATATACGTAAATCTCGCAAATTCAGAAAAGATTTGCTTGCTTTCCCGCACGGATTTGTGTATTTTTGTTGGCTTAAAACGAGTTTTCCGAATGAAAGAATTTGTAATCTCTGAGGCACAAGCCGAAACGGCAGTCTTGGTGGGGCTCATCACGCAGACCCAAAGCGAGCGCAAGACGAACGAGTACCTGGACGAGCTGGAGTTCCTGGCCCACACGGCGGGAGCGGTCACGGTAAAACGCTTCACACAGAAAGTGAACGGCCCGAACTCCGTCACCTATGTGGGCAAAGGCAAACTGGAAGAAATACGGGCCTATATCGAGGCGGAGGAAGAGGCCGAGCGAGAAATCGGAATGGTCATCTTCGACGACGAGCTTTCGGCCAAACAGTTGCGGAACATCGAGAAGGAACTGAAAGTGAAGATACTGGACCGCACGTCGCTCATCCTGGACATCTTCGCCATGCGGGCACAGACGGCCAACGCCAAGACGCAGGTGGAGCTGGCGCAATACCGCTACATGCTGCCGCGCCTGCAACGCCTCTGGACCCACCTGGAGCGACAGGGCGGAGGCTCCGGCTCGGGCGGCGGAAAAGGCTCCGTGGGCTTGCGCGGACCCGGCGAGACGCAGCTGGAGATGGACCGCCGCATCATCCTCAACCGCATGTCGCTCCTCAAGCAGCGGCTGGCCGAAATCGACCGGCAGAAGACCACCCAGCGGAGCAACCGCGGGCGGATGATCCGCGTGGCGCTGGTGGGCTACACCAACGTGGGCAAAAGCACGCTCATGAACCTGCTGGCCAAGAGCGAGGTGTTCGCAGAGAACAAGCTGTTCGCCACGCTGGACACCACCGTGCGCAAGGTCATCATCGACAACCTGCCCTTCCTGCTGTCCGACACGGTAGGTTTCATTCGCAAACTGCCGACCGACCTGGTGGACTCCTTCAAAAGCACGCTGGACGAGGTGCGCGAGGCCGACCTGCTCCTCCATGTGGTGGACATCGCCCATCCCGATTTCGAGGAACAGATCCAGGTGGTGGAGAAGACGCTGGCCGACCTGGGATGTGGCGGGAAGCCGTCGATGATCGTGTTCAACAAAATCGACGCCTACCAATGGGTGGAGAAGGACGAGGACGACCTCACGCCGGCCACGAAAGAGAACATGTCGCTGGACGACCTGATGAAGACATGGATGGCCCGCCGCAACGAGGACTGCATCTTCATCTCTGCCCGACAGAAAATCCACATAGAGGAACTGAAAAAGACACTGTACGACAAAGTGCGCGAGTTGCACGTGCAGAAATACCCCTACAACGACTTTCTCTTTGAGAAATACGAGGAAGAAGACGCTTGAACACGGAAAAACCGCTATCTTTGCAACATGTCAGAAAACGAATCATACTCAATTTAAACAAAAACGATTATGGCAAATGCACCTGAATTCAAGTATGCACCGATGTTCCAGATGGGCAAGGACGATACTGAATATTATTTGCTGACCAAGGATTATGTGTCGGTCGGCGAGTTTGAGGGACACCCCATCCTGAAGGTGGCTCCCGAAGGTTTGACGGCAATGGCGAACGCGGCCTTCCGCGACGTGTCGTTCATGTTGCGCCGCTCGCACAACGAGCAGGTGGCCAAGATCCTGAGCGACCCCGAAGCCAGCGACAACGACAAGTACGTGGCCCTGACGTTCCTGCGCAACGCCGAGGTGGCCTGCAAGGGCGTGCTGCCTTTCTGCCAGGATACCGGCACGGCCATCATCCACGGCGAGAAGGGACAGCAGGTGTGGACCGGCTATTGCGACGAGGAAGCCCTCTCGAAAGGAGTCTACAAGACCTACACGGAAGAGAACCTGCGCTACAGCCAGAACGCCCCGCTGAGCATGTACGAGGAGGTGAACACCAAGTGCAACCTTCCCGCACAGATTGACATCGAGGCCACCGAAGGCATGGAATACCGCTTCCTCTGCGTCACCAAGGGCGGCGGCTCGGCCAACAAGACCTACCTGTATCAGGAGACCAAGGCCATCCTGAACCCCGCCACGCTGGTGCCGTTCATGATCGAGAAGATGAAGAGCCTCGGCACAGCGGCTTGCCCTCCCTACCACATCGCCTTCGTCATCGGCGGCACCTCGGCAGAGAAGAATCTGCTGACCGTGAAACTCGCCTCCACCCACTACTACGATAACCTGCCCACCACGGGCGATGCCACGGGACGCGCGTTCCGCGACGTGGAACTGGAGAAGCAGGTGCTGGAAGAGGCGCACAAGATCGGACTCGGCGCGCAGTTCGGCGGCAAATATTTCGCCCACGACGTGCGCATCATCCGCCTGCCGCGCCACGGCGCCTCCTGCCCGGTGGGCCTGGGCGTGTCCTGCTCGGCCGACCGCAACATCAAGTGCAAGATCAACAAGGACGGCATCTGGATTGAGAAGCTCGACAGCAATCCGGGCGAGCTGATTCCGGAAGAACTCCGCCAGGCCGGCGAAGGCGAGGTGGTACGCGTGGACCTGAACCGCCCGATGAGCGAGATTCTGGCCCAATTGGACAAGTATCCCGTGGCGACCCGCCTGTCCCTGAACGGCACGATTATCGTGGGCCGCGACATCGCCCATGCCAAGTTGAAGGAGCGTCTGGACCGTGGCGAAGACCTGCCGCAATACATCAAGGACCATCCTATTTACTATGCCGGCCCGGCCAAGACTCCGGCAGGCATGGCGTGCGGCTCCATGGGCCCGACCACGGCCAACCGCATGGACCCGTATGTGGACCTGTTCCAGAGCCACGGAGGCTCGATGATTATGCTGGCCAAGGGCAACCGCAGCCAGGTGGTGACCGACGCCTGCAAGAAGCATGGCGGCTTCTACCTCGGCTCCATCGGCGGGCCGGCGGCCATCCTGGCGCAGAACAACATCAAGAGCATCGAATGCGTGGAATATCCCGAGCTGGGCATGGAAGCCATCTGGAAAATCGAAGTGGAAGACTTCCCCGCCTTCATCCTCGTGGACAACAAGGGCAACGACTTCTTCAAGCAGATCAAGCCCTGGAACTGCAAGAAGTAACCATTAAATGATCCATAGGGGGGCGGGAGATGATGATTCGGTCGGAATCATGCTCCCGCCTTTTTAGTATAAATAATGAAAAACTATAAGATGAAACCTATTTGGATATTCTTGTGTGTATTTTGGGGCACGATGTCTCCCATGCAGGCAGACGACCTGAAGCTGTGGTACAAGCAGCCGGCCAAGGAATGGGTGGAGGCCCTGCCCATCGGTAACTCTTCGATGGCGGCCATGGTGTATGGCGGCGTGCCGGCAGAGGAACTGCAACTCAATGAGGAGACGATGTGGGCCGGAGGCCCCTGCCGCAACGACAGCCCGGAGGCATTGGCCCATCTGGAGGAAGTGCGCAGCCTGATTTTCTCCGGAAGAAATATGGAAGCGCAGCAGTTGGTTGACCGGACGTTCTATTCCTTGCCGGGAGGGATGCCGTACTTGACGTTGGGAAGTCTGCTGTTGGAGTTTCCCGGACATGAGGAGTTCGCGGATTACCGCAGGGAACTGGACCTTTCCCGTGCAGTAGCTGTCACGACTTACCGAGTGGACGGCGTGAGTTATGAAAGGGAGGTTTTCGCTTCCTTGCCTGCCCGCGTGATAGTCATGAGGCTGAAGGCCAGCCGGCCGGGGGCGTTGTCCTTTTCCTTGCGCTATGCGTGTCCGTTGTCGGTGCAGCGGGTAAGCGCCGACGGGAAATGCCTGGTGCTGACCGGCCGGGGCGAAGCGCACGAAGGCGTGGACGGCGCCATCCGGATGGAGACCCGCACTGCGGTGGAGACCGAAGGAGGGACGTGCAAGGCCGGCAACGGCATGCTCCGGGTGGAGGATGCCACAACGGCTACGCTGTATATTGCAGCTGCCACGAATTTCCGTGCTTACAATGACGTGTCGGGCAACGCCCACCGGAAAGCTGCGGCTTTGTTGGAAACAGCCATGAAGCAACCCTATGAGACCCTGTTGGAGGCTCACGTCGCCGCTTACAAGGAACAGTTCGACCGTGTCCGGCTGGATTTGGGCGAAGGGAGAAATACCGAGTTGGAGACCACCGAACGTATCCGGCGCTTCAACGAAGGCAACGATGTCTCGCTGGCGGCCCTGATGTTCCAGTACGGACGCTACCTGCTGATTTCTTCCTCGCAGCCCGGCGGACAACCAGCCAACCTGCAGGGAAAGTGGAACAACCTGCTGCTGCCGCCCTGGGACTGCAAGTACACCATCAATATCAATACGGAGATGAATTATTGGCCGGCGGAAGTGACAAACCTGTCCGAGACCCACGAACCTCTCATTGAGATGGTCAAGGACTTGTCGGCAAGCGGAAAGGAAACGGCACGGGTGATGTACGGCGCGGACGGATGGGTGGCCCACCACAACACGGATATCTGGCGGTGCACGGGCCCCGTAGACAACGCGTTCTATGGCACATGGCCCAACGGAGGAGCTTGGCTCTCCACTCATCTGTGGCAGCATTATCTTTATACCGGCGACAAGGAATATTTGGGAACGGTCTATCCGGCGTTGAAGGGCGCCGCCGATTTCTTTATGGATTTCCTTGTGCCACATCCCCATTATGGCTGGATGGTGTCAGTTCCGTCCATGTCGCCCGAGCATGGCCCCGGTGGCGAGGATGCAGGGCAGGCGTCCACGCTGACGGCCGGCTGCACGATGGACAACCAAATCGCGTTCGACGTTTTGTCCAACGCCCTGCAGGCCGCCCGCATATTGAACCAGCCGCAGGCGTGGCAAGATTCCTTGCAGAGCCTGATAGACCGCCTGCCGCCCATGCAGGTGGGAAGGCACAACCAGTTGCAGGAATGGCTGGAGGATGCCGACCGTCCGGACGACCGTCATCGGCATATCTCGCACGCTTATGGACTGTACCCGTCCAACCAGATTTCCCCGTATGCGCATCCCTTGCTGTTCCAAGCCATCAGGAACACCATGCTTCAGCGAGGCGACGAAGCTACAGGATGGTCCATCGGCTGGAAAATCAACCTGTGGGCCCGTTTGCTGGACGGCAATCATGCGTTCAAACTCATCGGCAACCTATTGAGGCTATTGCCCTGCGACGCGGAGGCGGGCAGCCATCCCGAGGGGCGGACTTATCCCAACTTGTTCGACGCGCATCCGCCGTTCCAGATTGACGGCAATTTCGGGTACGCTGCCGGGGTGGCCGAGATGCTGCTGCAGAGCCATGACGGGGCGGTACACTTGCTGCCTGCCCTGCCCGATGCCTGGCCGGAAGGACAGGTCGGGGGGCTGGTGGCACGCGGAGGCTTTGTGGTGGATATGCGATGGGACGGGACGGAACTGGCTGGCGTGAAGGTGCATTCCCGTCTGGGAGGCAACCTGCGCCTCCGTTCCTACGTGCCGCTCACCGGAAACGGTTTGCGTCCGGCCACAGGCGAGAACCCCAATCCCTTCTTCCATCGCGCGGCCATCAAAGCCCCTTTGATATCAAAGGAAATCCATCCGCAACGCCCCATATTGCATAAGGTTTACGAATATGATGTGGCGACGAAAGCCGGAGAGGATTATGTGTTTGCCCGGGGAGGATACCTCCCTTCTGACTTGCCGGAAATCCCGCTGCTCCCCTCGGAAAGGGATTGACAGATTGTCAGATTGTCAATTCCAAGACGCGAGAAGCGCGTATTTCCGGGCAGAAAGACGGACAGACAAAAATACGCGATTCTCGCGTGGCGGAGCTTTGACGTTTTAATGCCGGAACGCGGCCTGCGCCGGACAGCCCGCACGCGGAAAACGAAAAGCGTGCGGACCACGCGAAATGGCACGACAGCAAACAGAGGTTTTTCCTTTCCTTCTGGTTTTCCGAAATGGCACACCAGAAGGAGGCAAACAGAGAGAAAAAGACAGGAAAAGCCGCACCGGACTCCGCCATGCGGAACAAATTCTGACAGAATGCGGATAAAATCCGGACGTTGTGCGGAATACTTCCCTCCGCAATGCGGAGAAAAAAAGTGTTTTTCCAGCAAAGACGAAAATTTCTTTCAGCAAAGAAATCCGCCATTCGGCGGTTTTTTTGTAAAAACCCGCAAACAAATGCAAACAAGCATTTACTGATACATTCTATTTGAAGCCTCTTGACCAGAACATCCGTCAGTAAATATCCCGATTTTTGGACTTTTTGCTGCAAAACAGAGCGATTTTCTTTCCTTTTGCATACACGAGAAGAGCCACCATGACGGCAGCGCGTCTGGTGGCTCCTTCCAAAAATCTAACCGAACCCGGCTTCCCTTATTTCAGCACGTCCTTGATGTCGCCCTTGGTCAGGTTGCCGATGTTCTCGCGCATGTTGGTGTCGCCCTTCAGGTTCTCCAGCCGGTAGTAGTCCATGAATCCCATGTGGCCGTCGCGGAGCGCTTGGGCGAGCGCCTTGGGCACCTCGGCCTCGGCCTGGATGACCTCGGCGCGGGCTTCCTGCGCCTTGGCCTTCATCTCCTGCTCGGCGGCGATGGCCATGGCGCGGCGTTCCTCGGCCTTGGCCTGGGCGATGTTCTTGTCGGCGTTGGCCTGGTCCATCTGGAGCGTGGCGCCGATGTTCTTGCCCACGTCGATGTCGGCGATGTCGATGGACAGGATCTCAAAGGCCGTCCCGGCATCCAGTCCCTTGCGGAGTACCAGCTTGGAAATGGAATCCGGGTTCTCCAGCACCTGCTCGTGGCTTTCGGCCGAGCCGATGGACGAGACGATGCCCTCGCCCACGCGGGCCAGGATGGTGTCCTCCCCGGCGCCGCCCACGAGCTGGTGGATGTTGGCGCGGACCGTGACGCGGGCCTTGGCTATCAGCTGGATGCCATTCTTGGCCACGGCGGCCACGGGCGGCGTGTCAATCACCTTGGGGTTGACGGAGGTCTGCACGGCCTCGAACACGTCGCGCCCGGCCAGGTCGATGGCCGTGGCCTTCTCGAACGAGAGGTCGATGTTGGCCTTGGCGGCCGACACGAGGGCGTGTACCACGCGCTGCACGTGTCCGCCCGTCATGTAATGCGCTTCCAGGTTGTCCCGCGTGATGGTCTTCAAGCCAGCCTTATGAGCCTCGATCAGGCTCTCCACGATGATGGTGGGCGGCACGTTGCGCAGGCGCATCAGGAACAGCTGGATGAGCGAGATGTGCACGCCGGACACCTTGGCGTTGAGCCAAAGGAAGAACGGCACGAAATGGAAGAATATCGCCAGGCAGACGAGGACGACCACGGCGAGCAGCACCGGAAAAAGAAATGTTGTCTCCATAGGGTTGAAAGTGTTTAGAGTGAATGATTATCGCTTTTTGACAATGACTTGGGCCTCCTCCACGCGGACCACCACAATGGGCGTGCCTTCGTCCAGGAAGCCGTCTGCGGATTTCACCTCCACCGTCTTGCCGTGGATGTCGGCGTTGCCGATGAGGGCGAGCCGCGTCGTGGCCACCCCCTCGTCGCCGGGCTTCACGGAAAGCTGTTCCGGCGTGGCGGCGGTGGAGTCGATGCTCTTGTGGAGCGAGTACCTCTCCAAGGTCTTGGAACGCAGCATCCACCACCCCATCAGGCAGCAGGCCACCAATGAGGCGGCCAACACCCACAAGCCGACGGTAAGGCCGAAACGGTCGAACACCAGCCAGTTGGCCCCCACCAGGCAGCAGCCCGCGACGATGCCGGCGATGCTCGTGCCCGGCAGGATGAACAGCTCCACGGCCATCAACACGGCACAGAAGAGGAACAAGAGGGTAATGAGAAGAATATCCATGAACGGTTCTTTGTAAAGGGTTAATAAGCTTGCCTGTATTTGGCCTCGCCGGAATCTTCCAGCATGTTGAGGTACGACGCGTAACGGCTTTCGCTAATGCGGTGTTCCTCCACGGCCTGCCGCACGGCGCATCCCGGCTCGTGCGTATGGGTGCAGTCGCCGTATTTGCAGCGGGCGGACTCCTCGAAAATCTCGCGGAAATAGTGGGCCACCTCCTCTTTCTTGAAGTCGAACGTGCCGAACCCCTTGATGCCCGGCGTGTCGATGACGCATCCGCCCCCCGGCAGGTCGAACATCTCGCTGAACGTCGTGGTGTGCATCCCCGTGTCGTGGGCGGCGGAGATTTCCGCCGTCTTGACCTCCAGCCCGGGAATCAGCGCGTTGAGCAGCGTGGACTTCCCCACCCCGGAGTTGCCGGAGAAGAGGGTGGTCTTGCCCTTCAGGGCTTCCCGCAGTTCGCCGATGCCCTGACAGAGCAGGGCGGAGCAGGCGTGGCAGGCGTAGCCGATGCTGGAATACAGGCGCGTCAGGCCTTGCAGGCAGCGTAGCTCGTCCGCGTCATAGCAGTCGGTCTTGTTGAATATCAGCGACACCGGCACGCGGTAGGCTTCGGCCGAGGCCAGGAAGCGGTCGATGAAGATGGTGGAAGTCTCAGGATGGGCGACGGTGGCCAGCAGAAACACCTGGTCCACGTTGGCCGCGATGATATGGCTTTGCTTGGACAGGTTGGAAGCCTTGCGGATGATATAGTTCCGGCGGTCCTCGATTTCGGTGATGAAGGCGGTGCCTTCCGCGTTGCAGGCGATCCGCACGTAGTCGCCCACCGCAACCGGGTTGGTGCTGCGGATGCCCTTCAGCCGGAAGTTGCCCTTCACTTTAGACGGAACAAGCTGGCCGTCGTCCGTGCGGACGACGTACCAGCTTCCTGTATTGCGGATGACCAGCCCTCGCATCAGACGGTCATGATTTCTTTGTCTTTGGCCGCGAACAAGTCGTCAATCTGCTTGATGTACTTGTCGTGCGTCTTTTGCAGCTTGGCCTCGGCATCCTTCTGCTCGTCCTCGGCCATGCCATCCTTCACGGCTTTCTTCAGCGCGTCGATGGCGTCGCGGCGGGCGTTGCGCACGCTCACCTTGGCATTCTCGCATTCGCCCTTGCACTGCTTGGCCAGCTGCTTGCGCCGCTCCTCGGTCAGGGGCGGGATGCCGATGCGGATGATTTCGCCGTTGTTCTCCGGCATGATGCCCAGGTCCGAGTCAATGATAGCCTTCTCGATGGGGCGGAACATGTTCTTGTCCCAAGGCTTGATGGCGATGGTGCGCGCGTCCGGCGTGGTGACGGACGCCACATTGTTGATGGGCACCATCGAACCGTAGGAGTCCACCCGTATGCCGTCGAGCAGCCGCATGTCGGCCTTTCCGGCGCGGATGTGTGCCAAGGCGTCGTCCAGGTACATCACTGCCATGTCCATTTTCTCTTGCGCTTCGTCAAGGATAGTCTTTGAATCTGCCATTTTTATCTTTTTATTAGTTCGTATAGATGATACATTTGAAGTTTACGAAACAAAAGTAGCAGATTTTTTATTTATCTGCAATAAAACGGCGGACGAAATCGCGGGACAGCCTCAATTATGCACCAGCGTGCCGATGTCCTCGCCTTCCATGACTTTCTTCAGGTTGCCGTACACATCCATGTTGAAAACGTAGATGGGCAAGCGATTCTCCTTGCACATGGTGGTGGCAGTGAGGTCCATCACTTTCAGGCCACGGTTGTAAATCTCATCGTAGGTGATGTCTTTGAACTTCGTGGCCGTCGGGTCCTTCTCCGGGTCGGCGGTGTACACGCCGTCCACACGCGTGCCCTTGAGCATCACGTCGGCCTCTATCTCGATACCCCGCAAGGAAGAACCCGTGTCGGTGGTGAAATAAGGGTTGCCCGTGCCGGCGCTCATGATGACCACTTCGCCTGCCTCCAGGTATTCAATGGCCTTCCACTTGCTGTAGAACTCTCCGATGGGTTCCATGCGGATGGCGGTCAGGACGCGGCTTTTCACGCCGATGGCTCCCAGCGCGCTGCTCAGCCCCAGGGAGTTGATGACCGTGGCACACATGCCCATCTGGTCGCCCTTCACACGGTCGAAGCCCTTGCCGGCTCCCGTGAGGCCGCGGAAGATGTTGCCGCCTCCGATGACGATGCCTATCTGCACGCCCATGTCGCGCACTTCCTTGATTTGTTCCGCATATTCGGCCAGACGTTTCTCGTCGATGCCGTAGCGTTGCTCTCCCATGAGGCTTTCGCCGCTCAGTTTGAGGAGGATTCTCTTGAATTTAGCCATAAATAAGTATGTTAAAAAGGTTATGATTCAACACCGGGGATGAGGAAACGGACTTCCTTGAACGCGTACCGCCGTTCCGTCCCGTCGCGTCCGGCCAGCACCAGATGCCCCGTGGGTTCCACACTGCGGATTTCGGCCTCGAAGACCTCCTTTCCGTCCTGATAAGGATGGAAACCTTCGCGGCGGTACAAACGGTTCCGGTAGTCTTGTGCGACAGCATCCGCGTCTCCTTGCCGGATTTGTTGGAGACGGTCTTTGAAACGCTTGATGATTTCCGCCAGAATGAACACCGCCTCGTGTTCCTTGCCCGTGACCTGACGGAGCGATACGGGATTGGGCGCGTCACTCTTGAAGTCTGTCTGGTTGACATTGACACCCACTCCGATGATGCAGTCTTCTATATTCTTGCCCGAAAGGGTGTTCTCAATGAGTGTGCCGCAGATTTTACGGTCGTTCCAGTAAATGTCGTTCGGCCATTTGATGCTGACGCCTTCTCCGGCATAACCGGAAAGTGTCTCGCATACGGCCAGGGCCATGGCTTGGGACAACACGAACTGACGGTCGGCCGCCACGTCACGGGGGTGGAGCAACAGGCTGAACAGCAGGTTCTGGCCTTCTTCCGACTCCCAAGAGTTGCCGGCTTGTCCACGGCCTGCAGTCTGGAAGTCCGCCGACACCAAGACCATGTCTTTCGGAGAAACGGGGCGGTAATGCTTCACGAACTTATTGGTGGACTCGGTCGCCTGGAGGCGTATCCACTCAAACCACGGGGAATCATCCAGTATGTAGAGGGCGTTCATCATATCTTTTTGGTTTATGTTTTCATCGGGACAGAGGAGGATAGAAGGCATCCGGGATGTGGTTCAGCAGCAGTTCCCCATCTTCGTCCGTCACAATCGTAATCAAGTCAAAGCGCACCGGCAAGTCAATGGCGAACTTCCGGAGATAAGCATCGGTGGAACTCACGATGCGCCGTATCTTTCCGGCGGAGACCGCCTCTTCCGGCAGGCCGTAGAGCGTGTCCGTGCGGGTCTTCACTTCCACGACCACCAGCATCCCGTCCTTTTCCGCCACGATATCCAGTTCCTTATGTCCGCACCGCCAGTTCCGGTGTCGGATGGCGTATCCTTCGGCCAGCAGATGTGCGGCGGCCAAGTCCTCCCCCTTCTTTCCCAGTTCATTGTGTGCGGCCATGTCTTCCTTCGTCTCTATGATTGCAAAATTAGACAAAATTCGCGGGATTCAAACTTCTTTCTTGTGTTCATTTCACTTTTTTGTCTTAACTTTGCGTTGTTCCCATACAGAAGCCTCGCTGGAGGCGGGTGTTGGGGACTACATTTTGAGAAAGGCGTTTACTTAGCGCTTTGTTCTTGGCAGTTCGGAACTTCGCAAACTCTAATCTTCTCAAGACAAGGCAACGGTAGATGCCCTGTGGGTTATAGTCATATAAGCATAATGGCAAAAATGCAAATTAATCATAAGAATAAAATAGATTATGAAGAAAGTCGTATGTATTGATGGTATCAACGCACCGCACGAGGTAAAATTTGATAAAATACCAAATTGTAACGCTGAAAGTTTCTTGCATGGCTTAGCTGAACAATGGGAAAGCCAGAATTATGAAGTAAAATGGCTAAGTAACACGTCGTTTACTGTAGTAGCACTAAATATAATATATAGTATAATATAAAACAAAATAGCAAAGAGAACGACCTAAGCCATCAAAGGCGAAGCAGTTTCATCTTTGGTAAACCTTAGTCCCTCTCACGAAGCATTGGGTTGATTGTACAAGTCGGCATCATGACTCATGCCTACCTAACGAAAGGGACGAAGGCTTATTTTGGGCTACTCTAAATTTACTACTATTTGTATTCTACAACATTGTATCCTTGTGAATTTGCAAATTGTATAATTGGGCCAATATTGAAATCACCCCACTGATTACAAACTACAAATTTTACTCCATCTACACCTTTCAGACATTCTCTTTCTTTTGTGAAATAACGTATCATTTGCGCTCTAGACAAGGAATCATAAGTTCTTATTACGCCTTGTGAATCAGGTTTTAGAGTGTTAAATATTTTTGCATATTCATCATATGTTTTCGGGTTTTTACTTACAAAATATCTGACAACACTCCATGCAAATTTTCTTTTAGGTAATGGCCCGCTCCCTAAGAAACCGTATTTCGTTTTATCGCGATTAGTCACATGTGAAACAGATTCGTAATCGGATACTACAGTTGCCACTTCTGTTCGACTTTCTTTAATCAATGGGGAAACTGTCAAAACGATCTGATTAAGAACTTTCTCTATCCACTCTTTAGAATGCCCCTCGTTTAGGTATTTTTCTTTTAGCGCATCCTTGAAGATTTGCCCGTTTGCATCAGATAGTATTTTTGCGACTTCATCCTGCATTTGTTTGTGTTCTTGGAATATTGCCTTTTGTCTTTTGCAGAAATCCGTTAAAATTTGCACGTTGTACGAATCCTTAGAAAAGAGTTCTACAAACTTAAGTCCATCAGGGGTATCTTCTTCTATGTCTAAAGAAAAAACTTGTTCAGGAAGTTGTTGGGAAGCAACATCATCGTAGTATAAACGGATTTTATCACCCACATAAAGTCCAAAAATCACTTGGTGATTTAGTAGGCGCATGTAAGAAAATAGTTGTCTTTCATCTTCTTCTTGCAATATGTGGTTAGGTCGTTTGATTTCAATCACAAACTGCTCAACGCCGCCTTGCAAAACTACAATATCAGCATACTTGTTCTCATGACCAGCTTGTATAGGGTATTGCGTTACGATTTCACCCCTAAACTTCTTCCAACCGAGAAGCACCATACAACTGCAAATTGCATTCTCATAATCCTTTTCCAAAACATTATTTTGAATACAAGTTCTTAGCTCAAAACATATTTCATTCCAAATGTCATCCATTCTTTTTTTTGCAAAGGTAATTAAAAGCATGCATTTATTGCTTTTTTCAATCTCTTTTTTATCCATAAGAGGTAATAAAGACAATAGCCAACTCATTACACAAAATGAACTTTACAAGAATTTGAACGCCGAACTCTCAAAAAGTCTGTGTCTGCTGTTCGCTGGAAAGGAAGAGCATAAAGCATCAAAGCCATCTGGGTAGGATGTCCGAAAGCGAGATAACGACAATTTAGGCGTGCTGCTATTTTCCAATTATAAAGAAAGGGTACGCAAGGCTATCTGCCAGTTGCGTAACACTTTTGCCCATAATTTCGGATTGGCGACAGAAAGGAAGCTCGGACAACATTTCCATTTTGCCTTGTCATTCAATCCTTCCGCCCAATTGGTTGAGTTCCCTGCGCAAGAGTGGGATAACGACTTCTCCGGGAAATCCGATGAAAATTGCACGGTCATAGGTTTGGTGGCTTTATGCAATATGGTGGAACAAACCGTGAAGAACGTGTTTGCCGCTCATAAGGCGAAAAAGCTTAAATTCAACTGTGGTGATACTGAGATTCTGACCCGGTTCAGTTTGTGTATGGAAGGCTGAAAAACGAAGCTTCAGAGATGGATGTGTAGGAGGTAGGCTCGATTAGAGAGAGCTTGTCTCCTATTTTTGCTTTCCTACTGATAAAAATCATCTGAAACTTTCGTTTCCGGAATGACTATTTAGTATTTTTGTAAATCAAAGCACGGGATGATGCAAACTGGCAATTTCAATATCATACAAGACCTGACAACCGGAGAGGAAGGTGGAAAAGTTGAGTTTAAACAAACCACCGGGCAGTTGGAACGCGGCATGGAGACGTTGTGCGCCTTCCTCAACGGTGAGGGGGGAACGGTAATGTTCGGCGTGATGGACAATGGGAAAATCATCGGTCAGGAAGTGAGCGACAAGACGAAACGGGAAATAGCAGAAGCCATCCGCCTAATCGAGCCGTTTGCCACGATAACAGTTTCATACGCATGTGTTTCAGACACGGACAAGCAGGTCATAGTTTTATATGCTGAGGAACAACGCTATATGCGTCCGTTTACGTACAAGGGGAGGGCTTATCAGCGGATAGAAAGCGTGACATCTGTCATGCCACAGGACAAGTACAACCACCTGTTGATGCAGAGGGGCGGCAAATACAGTTGGGAGGCGATGCCCAATCCCGACCTGCACATCAGCGACCTTGACGAGAACGCTATCATAGGTGCGGTACGTGCCGGAATCAATTGCGGACGCCTTCCGGAAACCACCATCCGCGAGGAAATACCCGTTATTCTTGAAAAATTCGATCTGCTGCATGACGGGAGGCTGAACAATGCTGCAGCCGTGTTGTTCGGGCGCAACCTGTATGATTACCCTCAATGCCTGTTGCGAATGGCAAGGTTCAGAGGCACGACTAAAGAAGAATTCATAGACAATCAACGCCTGCAAGGGAACATCTACGTGTTGTTGGATACTGCTATGTCGTTTTTTTTCAAGCACTTGTCCCTGTCGGGGAAAATAGAGGGATTGTACCGTGAAGAAAAACTGAGTATCCCATACAAGGCGTTGAGGGAATGTTGCATCAATGCTTTCTGTCACAGAGCCTACCACCGTCCGGGCGGTTCGGTGGGCATCGCCATTTATGACGACCGTGTGGAAATAGAGAGCAGCGGCGCGTTTCCTCCCGACATGACCCTTGAAAAACTGCTTGGCGGACACAGTTCCGAACCACCCAACCTCATCATAGCCAACGTGCTTTATAAGAGCGAGCTGTTGGAAAGTTGGGGGCGCGGCATAAGACTGATGATGGACGAGTGCCGTAACGTAGGCATACCAGATCCGGACTTCCACACGGACGGGAGTTCTGTTTGGGTGGTATTTCGTTACAAGAGGGAATCAGCAGGGCAGCCCCCCGACAAGTACCCGACAAGTACCCGACAAGTACCCGACAAGCCCCCGACAAATATCATTCGGCTCATTGAGATGATAGGAGAACACACCTGCTCGTTGAAAGGGCTGATGGAAATGATGGAACTGAAGAACAGGGAGAATTTCTTGAAGAATTACCTTAATCCATCTATGGAAGCCGGATTGGTGGAGCCGCTCTACCCAGACCTGCCGAAGCATCCCAAACAGAAATACAGACTTACCGAGCAAGGAAAGACATTGTTACAAGATTACTTGAAGAAGAAATAGGAAGATGGATGACGCACATTATATGAAAAAGGCCCTGGAAGAGGCACGGCAGGCTTACGCGGAGGATGAGATACCCGTGGGGGCGGTGGTGGTTTGCAACGACCGCATCATCGCACGGGCGCACAACCTGACGGAGACGCTGACCGACGTGACAGCCCATGCGGAGATGCAGGCTATCACGGCGGCGGCCAACGCCTTAGGTGGGAAGTATCTGAACGAATGCACGCTCTACGTCACGGTGGAGCCTTGCGTGATGTGTGCGGGGGCCATCGGCTGGTCACAATTGAAACGCCTGGTCTATGGAGCATCGGATGAGAAAAGAGGATACCGCCGTTTCGCGCCGCAAGCCTTGCATCCCCGGACGGAGGTGACGGACGGGGTGATGGCCGACGAAGCCGCAAGCCTGATGAAAGAGTTCTTCAGCCGCAAAAGATAAGGCAGAAACTATTTGATTTCCTCGAAATCCACGTATTCCCCCTCATCGTCATCGAACAGTTTTTTCGAAGAATGGGAAGCTGATGACGAGGTACGCCTCTCCTGCCCTTGCGTGGAATGGCCGCCCGAAGTCTGGCTGCCGGTCTTCCGGGAAGAGAAACCGGACATGATGTTTCTGGCCTTCCTTATTATATTAAAGACAAGGAACAGCACAACGGCCCCAAAGGACAGAAAGATGCCCAACAAGCATCCGAATAGATTCGCCATATTCGTATCTTCTCTAATGGTTACAAGGACGTAGACTCACAAGAACCGTGCCAAACTCATCGCGCCTTCCGCTTTGAGGTAAAAAGGGACAGTATGATATACCAGGCGATGATGGCCGCGAAACAGCCCACTCCTAAAAAGACAATCATGGGGATGCAGGTCAGCACGAAAATGAACTTCACCTTGTTGTCCCGCCAGGAGAGGTTCTTGAACTTCAGGGCGAACAAGGGGATTTCCGCCACCAAGAGATAGCAGCAGACGCATACCGCCAGAAACAGATAGAGCGCGTTGAAGTTTTCCGATACCAGAAAACCGTGATAGCCCACAATCAAGGAAGCCCAAAACAAGGTGTTGGCCGGGGTCGGCACACCGATAAAGGATGTGGATTGACGGGTGTCCAGATTGAACTTGGCCAGACGCAGGCCCGAAAAGGCGGCCATCAGAAACGCCGTATAGGGCATCACACCGCGCAGCGGTTCCAAAAAGCCAGGATAGGACACTTCATGAAACAAATGGAAAATCATCGCGGAAGGCGCAACGCCGAAAGTCACGACATCAGCCAGCGAGTCCAGCTCCTTCCCAATCGGCGAGGACACTTTCAGCAACCGGGCGGACATGCCGTCGAAGAAATCAAAGACGGCTCCGATGAAAATCAGCAGGAATGCCCAGCCGTAATGCCCGTGAAACGCAGCCCCCGTGGCCATGCAACCCGAAATCAGGTTGCAGCAGGTGATGCTGTTCGGAATCTGGCGTATGATGAAATGTGCCATGAATATCAAGGTTAAAGTCTGGCGATGATGGTCTCGTTTCCCACGGTCTTCTGCCCTAATTTGACATTGACCTTAGTACCCGCGGGGAGGAACAAGTCGACCCTTGAGCCGAATTTGATGAATCCCAGATGCTCGTCGATATAGCAGTCCTCGTCCGCTTTCGCATAAGTCACGATGCGCCGTGCCATCGCTCCGGCAATCTGCCGCGCCATGATATGCACGCCGTCCGGCGTCTCGATGATGATGGTGGAACGCTCGTTTTCCAGACTGGCTTTGGGCAGCCATGCCCGATGGAAGTTACCGTTCTGATGCTCCACCAGCCGGACAGTGCCGTCCACCGGAATCCAGTTGGCGTGTACATTGGTCAGGCTCATGAAGATGGAGACCATCATGCGGCGGTCATGGAAATACTCGTTCTCGTCCACTTCCTCCACCACGACCACTTTGCCGTCCGCCGGTGCCACCACCACGTTTTCCGTGTCACCCTCGAAACGCCGTATAGGACAACGGAAGAAATTGACCACGACAAGATAGACAACCGTACAGATGACAGCGGAAATATAAAAGGGAAGCTTGCATTCAAACGCATAATACAAGACGGCATTGAGCAACACCAAAGCCACCGCACCCGCCACAAGCGTATGCGTCCCTTCTCTGTGTATTCTGATTTTTTTCAGTTTGTTTAACTTGCGTCCCATGGGATTGGCTTCTTTATTAGAGGACAAAGGTAGCCATATTCCTTTAAAATGCAAAATTCCGTACTCCGTTTTTCACGAACTTCCACCCTTAAACGCCTTTTATGTTAAAAAAACAAGGTTCTTCTTGCCTTTTTCCGGAAGGAGACGTAACTTTATCCCCCAATTCCCGTTTCTTATCAGACATTACTTATGCAGGATTTTGTTCATCTTCACGTCCATACCCAATATTCCATCCTCGACGGCCAGGCCAGCGTACAGCGGCTGGTGGACAAGGCCATGAAGGACGGGATGCGCGGAATGGCTGTCACCGACCACGGCAACATGATGGCCATCAAGGAGTTTTTCAATTACGTCACGAAAAAGAACAGCGGCACGAACGCCGACATCCGACTGTGGAAAAAGCGCATCGCCATGCTGGAGGACGGAACAAACGCCGCCCAAAAGGAATGGAAGGACAGCCAAGCCCAAAAACAAAAGGAAGCCGAAGAGCTGAGACGGAGAGCCGAAGCAAACGGAGAACCGGTCCCGCCCGAAGCAAACTTCGTGCCGGAGGCTGAACCGGAGTTCCCAAGCATTGAAGAACAGCTGGACACGGCCCGTGAAGAACTGGACGCCAGCCAAAAACGGCTGTTCAAGCCCATCTTCGGCTGCGAGATGTACGTCGCTCCCCGACGGCTGTACCAAATGGAGAAAGAAAAAGACGGAAGACGTTATCATCTGATCGTTTTGGCCAAGAACGCCACGGGATACCACAACCTGGTCAAGCTGGTGTCAAAAGCATGGACCGATGGATTCTATTCCCGACCGCGCACCGACCGCGAAGAACTGGCAGCCCATAGCGAAGGCCTGATTGTATGCTCGGCCTGCATCGCCGGCGAGGTGCCGCGCAAAATTCTGGACGGCGACCTGGAAGGGGCCGAAGAAGCCGTACGATGGTACAAGCAGGTGTTCGGCGACAACTATTACCTGGAACTGCAACGCCATGAGGTGAAAGACCCGAACCAGCGGGCCAACCGCGAGACGTTCCCCCTGCAGCAAAGGGCCAACGCGAAACTGATAGAAATGGCACGCAAATATGGCGTAAGGCTGGTCTGCACCAACGACTGCCACTTCGTGAACGAAGAAGACGCCGAAGCACACGACCGCCTGATCTGCCTGAGTACGAACCGCGACCTGGACGACCCCAAACGAATGCTGTACTCCAAGCAGGAATGGTTCAAGACCCGCGCCGAAATGAACGAGATATTCGCCGATGTCCCCGAGGCTTTGTCCAACACGTGCGACATCTGCGACCAAGTGGAGTTCTACAGCATCGACCATGCTCCCATCATGCCGAACTTCGACATCCCGGAGGAATTCGGCACCGAAGACGGCTATAGGAAGAAATATACCGACGAAGACCTCTTCGAGGAGTTCACGCGGGATGAGAACGGCAATGTGGTTCTCAGCCGTGAAGATGCCGAACAGAAAATCAAGAAACTGGGCGGATGCGACAAGCTCTACCGCCTGAAACTGGAGGCGGACTATCTGGCCAAACTGACTTACGCCGGAGCCGCCAAGCTATATGGCGACCCGCTGCCGGAACATGTGCGCGAACGCCTCAATTTTGAACTGCACGTGATGAAGACCATGGGTTTTCCGGGATACTTCCTCATCGTGCAGGACTACATCAACGCCGCACGGCACGAGCTTAACGTGTCCGTGGGGCCGGGGCGTGGCTCCGCCGCAGGCTCCGCTGTGGCATACTGTCTGGGAATCACCAAAATCGACCCCATCGAGTACGACCTGCTATTCGAGCGCTTCCTGAACCCCGACCGAATCTCCCTGCCGGATATCGACGTGGACTTCGACGATGACGGACGCGGCAAGGTGTTGAGCTGGGTCACCCAAAAGTACGGGGAAGAAAAAGTCGCGCACATCATCACCTACGGCACCATGGCCACGAAACTGGCCATCAAGGATGTCGCCCGCGTGGAAAAACTTCCCCTCGACATCTCCAACGGATTGTGCAAGCTCATTCCGGACAAGCTGCCGGACGACGAGAACGGAAAGGCGCGCAAAATGAACTTAGGGAACGCCATCGCCTGCATCCCGGAATTGCAACAGGCCGAGGCTTCGCCCAACCCTCTGCTCCGCGACACCATCCGTTATGCCCGGATGCTTGAGGGGAATGTGCGCAACACGGGCGTCCATGCCTGCGGCGTCATTATCTGCCGCGACGATGTGTCCGACTGGGTACCGGTCAGCACGGCCGAGGACAAGGAAACCGGAGAGAAATTGCGGTGTACGCAATACGAAGGCTCGGTCATCGAGGACACCGGCCTCATCAAGATGGACTTCCTGGGGCTGAAAACGCTGTCCATCATCAAGGAATGCCAGACCAACATCTATGACAGCCTCGGCCTGCGGGTCGACGTGGACACCTTGGACATCACCGACCCGGCCACCTACAGGCTATACTGCGACGGACGCACCATCGGCACGTTCCAGTTCGAGTCTCCCGGCATGCAGAAATACCTGCGCGAGCTGCAACCCTCCACCTTCGAGGACTTGATTGCCATGAACGCGCTCTACCGTCCGGGGCCGATGGACTACATTCCGGACTTCATCGACCGCAAGCAAGGACGCAAGCCCGTGGAGTATGACATTCCCTGCATGGAGAAATACCTCAAGGACACCTACGGCATCACAGTCTACCAGGAGCAGGTGATGCTCCTTTCCCGCCAGCTGGCCAATTTCACCCGCGGCGAAAGCGACACGCTGCGCAAGGCCATGGGAAAGAAGTTGATAGACAAGCTGAACCACATGTACCCCAAATTCATTGAAGGCGGGAAGAAGAACGGCCACGACCCGAAGGTGCTGGAAAAAATCTGGGCAGACTGGAAGAAGTTCGCTTCTTATGCCTTCAACAAGAGCCATGCCACCTGCTATTCATGGGTGGCCTACCAGACCGCTTATCTGAAAGCCAACTTCCCGGCCCAATACATGGCGGCCGTCATGAGCCGGAGCTTGGCCAACATCACCGACATCACCAAGCTGATGAGCGAATGCAAGAGCATCGGGATCAACACCTTGGGACCGAATGTCAATGTCAGCCGCCGGAAATTCAGCGTGGACACGGACGGGAACATCCGCTTCGGGTTAGGCGCGGTCAAGGGACTGGGCGACTCGGCCGTGGACGCCATCGTGAAAGAAAGGGAAGCCAACGGCCCCTACAAAGATGTGTTCGACTTCGTACAAAGAGTCCCTGTCGGGGCGGTGAAACGCAACAATCTGGAAAGCCTCGTGCTTTCGGGAGCTTTCGACTGCTTCGAGGGTCTCACACGGGAACAATATTTCGGTGAAAACGCCAAAGGCGAAAGCTTCATCGAACTGCTCGCACGCTACGGCACCCGCTATCAGGCAGACAAGGACACCATGCAGAACTCATTGTTCGGCGACATGGGCATGGTGGAAATCGCCAAACCGGAAATCCCGAAAGCGGAGCCATGGAGCGCCTTGGAACGGCTGAACAAGGAACGTGACCTGGTAGGGATTTACCTGTCAGCCCACCCCTTGGATGATTATGCCGTGATACTGCAGAACGTATGCAACGCCCACATGGCAGACCTGAAGGAGCTGGAACCACTGGCCAACAAAGAACTTACGTTCGGCGGCATGGTGACAGCCGTCCGGAAAGGCATCTCGAAAGCCGGAAAGCCATACGGCATCGCGACCCTCGAAGACTACACCGGGGCTTACGAACTGGCCTTGTTCGGACAAGACTGGACCTCGTGGGGGTCGTTCATGGACATCGGCAACACCTTATATATTACGGCACGGTGCCAACCCCGGCAATGGGACCCCTCCAAACTGGAACTCCGCATCGGGCACATCGACTTCCTCGCCGACGTGAAAGACCAGCTTATCGAACGGATCACCATCAGCGTGGCCTTAGACGCGCTGGATGAAGACCTTGTGTTCTCGCTTTCCAACATCGTGAAAGAAAGTCCGGGCAACACAGACCTTTACTTCCATATCCTGGACCCCTTGGGACAAATGAACCTGACCTTGCAATCCAAGGCGGCGAAGGTGTCAGTTAAAAAGGATTTAATTTCCTATATTCAAAGCAAACCTGCCTTGTCATATAAAATAAATTAGTAAATTTGTCCGCAGTAATCAAACCACAAAAGAGAAAATACAATGGCATTAGCAATTACAGATTCCAATTTCGAAGAGTTGTTGGCTTCAGGAAAGCCCGTGGTAGTAGACTTCTGGGCTACGTGGTGTGGGCCGTGCAAGAAAATCGGTCCGGACATCGAGGCTTTGGCCGAGGAATATAAGGACCAGGCCATCATCGGCAAATGCGACGTGGAGGAAAACGACGGCTTGGCCATGCGCTTCGGCGTGCGCAACGTACCCACCGTGATTTTCATCAAGAACGGCGAGGTGGTGGACAAGCAGGTCGGCGCCGCCCCGAAAAGCACATTCGAGAACAAACTGAAGGGCATACTCTAAAAAAATCCGGATAATGGACAGCTTCGAACAAGAACTTCTGCAGGACGCCGAGGACGACGCACGCACCGTGGAGTTCATCAAAAACTATCTGCCGCAAGAAGTCAAGGACAAGTTCACCGACGAGGAACTTTACTACTTCTTGGATGTGATTGTGGAATATTACGCCAACAGCGGGGTCTTGGACGAAGCCCCCGATCAGGACGGATATATCGAGATTGACCAGGACAAAGTCGTGGACTATCTCATCCGCCAGGCCCGCAAGGACAAGATGGGCGATTTCACGCCGGAAGACTTGCTGTGGGTCGTACAAGGCGAGATGGAATACGCAGAGTCGCAGGAAGAGGAAGAGGAATAAGGCTACCTCTCATTCCCGCCGCAAGACGGCATTTCCCGACAAGAGGAGAGCGGGACGTGGATTGCACCACGTCCCGCTCTCCTCTTTTGGTCCGGTTTCCCCGCACTCTTATCACGCCATGATGGCCGCCACCAGAGACAAGATTCCGTACAACTCCGGAAGGGCGGCGTAAATCAAAGTCTGGGCCATCACATTATGCCCCTGCGCCAGGCCCACGATACCGTTGGCGCAAACCTGCCCCTGACGGATGGCGGAAAACAGGCAGGTCAGGCCCACGCCCAGACCGATGCCCAGCAGCAAAGGCCCCTCCGTGGACAAGTCACGGTTCAGGATGCCCATAATAAAAGCCACAAAGCCGTACAAGCCCTGCGAAGCCGGAATCGCCGAAAGAATCATATAGCTGGTCGCCTTGGTCGGGTCTTTCTTCAAAGCCCCTTCCGCCGCATTGCCGGCGATGGTCGTACCATAGCAACTGCCGATGCCGGACAAACCCAGCATCAGGCCTAACCCCAAATAACCTAAAATCTCGTTCATCATAATCGTTCTTTTTATTGTTGTTTCATAATATCCTTTTCATACACGCTGAACGGCTCGTACGCCTTTCCCTGCCCGTCATAACCGGAGTTCTTGAAATATTCCACGAAGGTCAGACGCAACGGGTGGACGAACGCGCTCAGACAAGACATCGCGATGTTCAGCGCATGGCCCACCACCAGAATCAGCCCGCAGCAGAGGATGCCGATGACTCCCCCGGCCGCGTCATGCACCATGAAGGCCAGCTGGTTGAACACGCCGCCCAGCAGCCCTCCGGCCAGCCCCAAGGCGTAAAGACGGAGATAGGACAGCACATCCCCCATCAGGCCGGAAGCCATATTATAGGTGTCCCACAGTCCCGCGCCGATATTGACCAGCACGTTGCGGTGCAGGTTGTTCAGCAGGTAAATGCCGATGCCCGCCACGGAACCGATGCCGATGAACAGCCACGCGGACAGGTCCTCGGGAATGACTTTCAGGAACGCCAGGCTGCCGGTCGTCACAAACCCGACTACCAGAATCATCCACCCCCAGTCGGACAACGACTCCTTGAAGCCATAACGCACGGTGGTGCAAATAGCCTTCACCGTCATGGCCACACTGATATGGACAATGCCGACAACGAGTGCCAGCAGCATCTGCTTGTCGTAGTTCGTACCCTCTATCTTGCCGGCTATCATGAACCGCTTCACGCTCTCCGGCAGGTCCAGGTCAAAGAGGCTCACCCCGAAGAACGTACCCAGGACGGCACCGAACACCGTCGTGGCGGCCCCCAACGTAATCACCAGGTTCATCATGCCGGCCAAGGACTTGGACAGTTTGCGCTTCAGGAAAAGCCCCAAAGCCACCAGCAAAAGGCCGTAACCGGAATCGCCCAGGCAGAAAGCGAAGAACAACGTGAAGAAAGGCGCGACCAGCGGTGTCGGGTCGAATTCGCCGTAGTCCGGCATACCGTACATCTTGGTCAGCACCTCGTACATCCGCACGAACGCATTGTTCTTCAACTTAATCGGAGCGTCGTCCTCCTTCCGGGCCGCACGAATCTCATAGCACACGTCCTGATGCGCAAGGAAAGCCTTCACCTCGTCCTCCCGGTCCTCCGGAATCCAGCCTTCCAGCACCATCAGCCGGTCGCCGGCAGCATGGGCCGTGCCCAGAACCACACGGTCGAAGGCGATGGAGGTACGCAACGCCCCCTCATATTCCCGCAAGACGGAAAGCGCGGACGGGGCCATACGCTTCACCTCTTCGCCCGTTCCAGCCATTTCCTGCTCCTTCTTGCGGATTTCCGCCTGCAACTCGTGCAACGGGACGGGCAGCAGGTTCAGCCGTTCGGCCTCGGGAGCCACCTCCTGGCCCACGGGGGTGACGGTCACGAAAAACACCTTGCCCTTCTCGTGCGCCACATCCATGGCGTTGTATTCGTCCACCCACTCCGTACGGAACAGGCGCTCCGGACAAGTAAAGAAATTCATCACAAAACCGACCTCGGCCAGCCCGCTCACCCTCGCCGGGTCGAAATCCCCCCAGGGCAGCAAGGCAGCCTCGTCCTTGCGCAGGCGCTGAAGGTCCGCTTCCGCCTTCCGCCGCACCTCGTCCATCCCGTCCAGCCGTGCCAGAATATCCTCCGGACGGTCCTCCGGTGCGGAAGCTTCCGCACCGGCCGCCCCCGACAGCTCCAGCCGGGACAGCCACGCCCTCACGTGCGCCAGCTTCTGAAGTTTTTCCTCCAGCTCGGAAGTCGGCTCCACGCCCCCTTCCTGCGTAGCCTGCACATGCAGCACGCCCAGTTCCTGAATCCGTTTCAAGAACGCCTCATATTCCTTATAATAAATAAGGAACGTCAGCTTTTTCATCCTCGTGATCATGCCTCGGCCTCCTTTCTCTTCTCCTGAAGTGACTTTAATATCTTTTGGGACGACTTGGAAAGGTTCTCCTCGTCCTCCATGAACCGCTTGATCTTGCGCAACGCGTCCTCGTAACCCGGAATCTGCACCTTCTCGAAAAGGTTCACCTTCTGGGTCGTCTTCTTCCGCGAATACTCCAGCAGTCCGAGTTTGGCCTGCACGAACTCCTTCTCTATGGCCGTACGCGCCAGCCCCTGCAGCAAGGCGATGCCGTCGTAGTACCATTTCGGGCTGTTGAACAAGCTGAAGGGCCTTACGGCCAGCTCCACATTGTTCAGCACCGGCACGCGCACTCCGGCAATCTTCCTCACCCCCATGTCCACGTCCTTGACCGCCACGATGGACGGGTCGAACTCGCTCCACAGGGCGAACATCGCCTCGTAGGCCTGGATCTGTTCCTCCAGCCCGTGCGCCAGTCCGGCCAGCTCCGCCTTGCACTTTTTCACCTCCATGCGCAGCGCGCTCTCCTTGTTCTTGATGATGGGCAAGGTGCGCACCCGCATCTTGAGCTGTTTCTCCAGCTGCTGGAGCGAGGTTTTGTTATATTGAAACTTGATGGCCATCTCCCACTCGGTTTATTTCTTCCAGAACTCGTCCACCAGTTCCTTCTTGATGTTCACTTCCTCCGGCTTGAAATACTTGGCGAACAGTCCCCACGTGACGTCCAGCATCTCGGTGGTGTTCAGGTTCACGTCGATGGCCAGCAGCTTGTCGGCATAGTCCTTGGCAAAGGCCAGCGCACGGTTGTCATAGTCCGTCAGGTCGAAACCGTTCTCCATCTTGGTCTTGGCGTTGGCCGCGTCGGCATACAGCCGCACGGCGGCGTTCATCACCTGCGGATGGTCCTTGCGCGTCTTCTTTCCGGCCACCAGCTGCTTCAGGCGCGACAACGAGCGGAAGGGGTCGACGATGACTTTGCCGATGTCGCTGTCGCGGCGCAGGAAGAGCTGCCCCTCGGTGATGTATCCCGTGTTGTCGGGCACGGCGTGCGTGATGTCGCCGCCGCTCAGCGTGGTCACGGCGATAATCGTGATGGAACCGCCAGAGGGGAACTGCACCGCCTTCTCGTAAATCTTCGCCAGATCGGAATAGAGCGAGCCGGGCATGGAGTCCTTCGACGGAATCTGGTCCATACGGTTGGACACGATGGCCAGGGAGTCGGCATACGAGGTCATGTCCGTCAGCAGCACCAGCACCTTCTCGTCCTTCTCCACCGCGAAATACTCGGCCGCCGTCAGGGCCATGTCCGGCACCAGCAGACGCTCCACGGCCGGGTCCTCGGTGGTGTTCATGAAGCTCACGATGCGGTCGAGCGCACCGGCGTTGGAGAACACGTTCTTGAAATACAGGTAGTCGTCGTTCGTCATCCCCATGCCGCCCAGGATAATCTTGTCGGTCTGCGCCCGCAGGGCCACCATGGCCATCACCTGGTTGAACGGCTGGTCGGGGTCGGCAAAGAAAGGGATTTTCTGTCCGGACACCAAGGTGTTGTTCAGGTCAATGCCGGCAATGCCCGTGGCAATCAGCTCGGAGGGCTGCTTGCGGCGCACGGGGTTCACCGACGGGCCGCCGATTTCCACCTCCACGCCTTCCACCTCCGGCCCGCCGTCGATGGGGTTGCCGTAAGCGTTGAAAAAGCGCCCGGCCAGCTGGTCGCTCACTTTCAGCGTGGGGGCCTTTCCCATGAACACCACCTCGGCGTCGGTGGGGATGCCCCCCGTGCCTTCGAACACCTGCAGCGTCACTTCGTCGCCGGCAATCTTCACCACCTGGGCCAGCTTGCCGTCCACCGTGGCCAGCTCGTCCGCCCCCACTCCCGTAGCCTTCAGCGTACAGGTGGCTTTCGTAATCTGGCCGATTTTCGTGTATATCTTTTGAAATGCTTTTGTTGCCATAGTTCTGCCTGATTATTGTTGCTTTTCTTCCACCATCGCACGGATTTGCCGCTTGTAGTCCTCGAACTTCGCGCTCTTGAACTCCGCATAGTTCATCTGCTTGCACAGGTTGATCAGCTTCTTGAAGTAGTCCATCACCTCGAGGAAGTTGTCGAACGCATAATCCGCACGGCAGACCTCCACCACGAGGTCCAGGATGTCTTCCTGTCGCTCCAGCGGTGTCACGGCATCAATCTCGTCGAACGCGTCCTGCTGCAGGACCACGTAGTCGATGACCTCCGACTTCCAGAAGATGACGTGATAATCCACCGGCACGCCGTCGTCGCCCAGGATGTTGATCTGCTCGGCAATCTCCTTGCCGCGGAGCAGGCGCGTCTTCAGCTCGTTCACCTTGCCGATCCACTCCCCGTTGATGCGCTTGGCGATGTACTCCTCAAACTCAGGATATTCGATGTATTTGGAATAAGACTCTATCGGGTTCACGGCCGGATAGCGTTTCTTGTCCGCACGGTCCTGCTCCAGGGCGTAGAAGCAACGGGCCACCTTCTTGGTGTTCTCCGTCACCGGCTCCTTCAGGTTGCCGCCGGCCGGCGACACCGTCCCGATGAACGTGATGGAGCCTGCCTCGCCGTTGTTCAGGTAAACGTAGCCCGCACGGCCGTAGAAGTTGGAGATGATGGCGGACAAGTCCATCGGGAACGCGTCCGGGCCGGGCAGCTCCTCCATGCGGTTGGACATCTCGCGCAAGGCCTGCGCCCAACGCGACGTGGAGTCGGCCATCAGCAGCACGCGAAGTCCCATGGAACGGTAGAACTCGGCCATCGTCATGGCCGTGTAGACCGACGCCTCGCGGGCCGCCACCGGCATGTTGGACGTGTTGGCCACGATGATGGTGCGTTCCATCAGCTTGCGTCCCGTGTGCGGGTCCACCAGCTCGGGGAACTCCGTGAAAATTTCCACCACCTCGTTGGCCCGCTCGCCGCACGCCGCGATAATCACGATGTCGGCTTCCGCCTGCTTGGAGATGGCGTGCTGCAGCACGGTCTTGCCCGTACCGAACGGGCCGGGGATGAAGCCCGTACCGCCCTCCACGATGGGGTTCATCGTGTCGATGGTGCGCACGCCCGTCTCCAGAAGCTTGAAGGGGCGCGGCTTCTCCTTGTAATTGGTCATGGCCACCTTCACCGGCCATTTCTGCACCATCGTCACGGGAATGTCTTCCCCGTCCTCACCGGCCAGCACGGCCACCGTATCCTCGCACACGTAGTCGCCCTCGGGGACGATGCTTTTCACCATCGCCACGCCCTTCATCGCGATGGGCGACATGATTTTCAGCTTCTGGTGGTTCTCCTCCACTTCGCCCAGCCAGGCCGAAGCCCCCACCTTGTCGCCGGGCTTCACCAACGGCACGAAATGCCATTTCTTGTCCTTGTCCAGCGGATAAGTATATTGTCCGCGCTTCAGGAAGACGCCTTCCATCTTGTCCAGGTCGTTCTGCAGCCCGTCGTAATTCTTCGACAGCATCCCCGGCCCCAGCGTCACCTCAAGCATGTGGCCCGTGAATTCGGCTTCCGCCCCCACCTTCATGCCGCGCGTGCTCTCGAACACCTGCACGTAGGCGTTCCGGCCGGTCACCTTGATGACTTCGGCCATCAGGCGGTCGCCGCCGGTGGTGATGTAGCAGATTTCGTTCTGCGCCACCGGCCCGTCCACCTCTATGGTCACGATATTGGAAATGATTCCAATCACACTACCTTTTGTTGCCATATTCTATTGTTTCCGTTTTTCCTATTTCTTAAACTCTTCGGGTATCTCCACCTCGTCTTTCAGCCGTTCCACCAGGCTGCGGAACAGCCGTCCGCCCCGTTCCTTGTCGATATGCGTCCAACGCTCGATGATGTCCAGCCGCACCAGGAAGGCAAACAGCCGCTCCACGGAAAAATAATGGAAGAACGTATGCTCTTCCAGCCATTCCCACTTCAGCAGGTCCAGCTTGCGCTCCTTCTCCACGGGGTCGGCCAGCTCATGGATCCGCGCCACCTCCTCCAGGTAGTCCAGTTCAGCACCCAGCCCGAAATCCCGTGCGCCCGACGTGGCCAAGGCGGATGTCGTCTCGTCCTCCCCCACCAGGTAAGGTGCCGCGCTGAAGCCGTACTTCCTTGCCGTGAGGGCAATCAGGATGTTGTTCACGTTCCGGTTGAAAAGGAACCAATCGCGTACGAACGTGTTTTTCGACGAGGCGGCATAATGATAATATGCGGCGGCAAGCACATCCTCCGGCAACCGCTCCGCCTCTTCTTTCAACACAGGATAAGAGGCAACAAACTCGTAGACGTAAGCCGGAAGACAACGGCCTTGCCCATCCCCGGCCTTCACCTTTTCCAAGGCCTCGTCCAGTTTCTCGCGGGAAATCATCCCCCTTTCGTCAAACGCGGCATTCTCCCCCTCGGCCAACCTCGCCAGAAGGTTGCGGTGGTCATATTGCAGGAAGAAGAGGGTCACCGTCTCACGGTCGGCGGCAGAAAGCCTCGGAAGATATTCCGCCTTGAAATCCTCCACCGTGAAGCCGGCCTTGGTGTCGTCGGGCGACAAATCCGGCATACCGGCCACCAACGCATAATAATTCTTCATGGCCCGCCCCTTTAGAACAGCATTTCAACCAGTTTCGGACGAAGGAACTCTTTGAAATAAGCCTCAAACTCCTCCTCTCCGAAATTCACCTTGTAAGAGCCGTCCGCCGGAGACACGGAAAACGAGGCCGCCTTTCCGTTCACCTTCTCTATCTTCACGCCTTTGTCCAGCATTTTTTTCGCATGGGCCTTGAAATAGGCCGTCAGGGCATCCGCATCGGAGGTGGAAATCACGACATCCTCCCCTGCCGCCCAGTTCTTGGCCACGGCCACCATGAAACCGCCCATGAAATCCTTGTCTGCCGTCAGGCCCTTCACCGTGTCCTTCACCAGTTTGTCCGAAACGACATTCACGATTTCCGACTTCAGCGCATTCAACGCCTGTCCCGCATACAAGCGGAGCTCCGACTTCGTATGGTCATCCAGCTCCCGGGCTTCCTTGCGTGCGCCGGCCACGATTTCTTCCGCCTCCTTACGGGCCTCGGCCAGAAGCCTGGCCGCCTCCTCGCGGGCCTGCTCCACCAGGCGCTGCCCCTCGGCGTTGCCTTTCTCCACGCCTTCGCGATACAGCCGGTCGGTCAGTTCTTGAATCTTTTCCATTGTATTATGAGGTTTATTGTATCTTTTTCTTTCAGGCCTTAAAATTAGCCGTATTTTCCCATCCGACAAAGATTTGACGAATAAAAATCCATTCTTGGGGAGAAAAAACGCCGGAACGGGCAAAATCCGCCCGAAATTCGTCATCGCGGCTAAATATTCCGCCCTTTCTGTGGGCCAAACGGCAAGAAAGCCTTATCTTCGCCGGAGAAATACATAACCAGACACCACATGACCCCTTCACAAGACTACATCGCCACTTGGTTTTATCGCGAATCACACGAAGAAGCCAGCTTCTACCCCCAAGGCGGGCGGGGAGACTCATCCCTGATCCATTCCATCTACATGCAGATACAGGTACCCTTCTTCGTCACGTTCCGGCACTACAACCCGAAGGCCAAGATGCTGTTCTTCACCAACCTGGAAGAGGAGAAGCTTCCTTACTACCTGAAAGAGCTGTTCCGGGACACCGGCGCGGAGGTCGTCACGCGCCCCTACGCCTGCCGCCCGCCCAAGAACTGGTATAAAGCCTGGATGAGCCAATTCTACGTGTACGACGTGATGACGGAAATGAAAAGGCGCATGCGTCCGGACGACACGCTGCTCATCTGCGACGCGGACTGCCTGTGCCGGCATCCGCTGGACGGGCTGTTCCAATGCGTGCGCGAGCAAGGCAGCGCCCTCTACGACATGGGATGCCCGGAAGACTATCCGATCAACGGCACCACGCTGAGGGACATGGAAACGGTGTACACCGGCTGTTACGGGACCTCCCCCTCCGCCCCCGTCCACTATTACGGCGGCGAGTTCATCGCCCTGCGGGGGGACGCGGTGGCGGCCGTCTGCCGCGAGCGGCCCGTCTTGTGGGAATACAATTTCCACCTGCCCCCCGATGCCCCGAGGCTGCACGAGGAGGCCCACATGTTCAGCCTGCTGGCCGAACGCCTTCATTTGCGCAACGACATCGCCAACCGCTATGTGAAACGGATGTGGACCAACAAGCCCTACCGCAACATCCGCCCGGGCGACGAGCAGCTGGCCGTGTGGCACCTGCCCGCAGAAAAGAAATTCGGCCTGCACTACCTGTATCATCTCCTGGAACGCGACAAAGCCATCCATGACGAGGCCGGATTTTGGAAAAAGGCCGGCATGTATTGCGGCCTCCCGCATACCGGCCTGAGGAAAAAAGCCAAAGACGGGATGACCCGCATCAAGAACAAAATCTCGTCCCTGGGCCATGGCCGGTAAGTCCTTAAAAGAGAGAACGGCCAAAGGGCTGGTGTGGGGAAGCATCGGCAACGGCGCCCAGCTCGTCCTCGGCCTGGTGTTCGGCATCGTGCTGGCCCGCCTGCTCTCCCCGGCGGACTACGGCATGACGGGCATCCTGCAGATCTTCATCTTCATGGCCGGCACCGTCACGGACAGCGGGTTCCGCACGGCCCTGGCCAACCGCCCCGAAGTGCGCCACGAGGACTACAACGCCGTGTTCTGGTTCAACGTCTCCACCGCGGCCGTCCTCTACCTCATCCTATACTTGTGCGCGCCCCTCATCACCGCCTTCTACCAGAAGGCGGGCCCGGCCTCCGGCCACGACCTCTCCGCGCTCACGCCCCTGGCGCGGTTCTGCTTCGCGGGCATCGTCATCTCCAGCATCGGCACGGCCCATTATGCCTACCTCTTCCGCACCCTGCAGGTCAGGCAGAAAGCCACCATCACCATCACAAGCCTCACCCTGTCCGGCCTGACGGGCATCACCATGGCCTGCATGGGGTTCTCCTACTGGTCCCTGGCCACGCAGAGCGTGATGTTCTCCCTCTGCAACACCATCCTCTTCTGGCGGTTCTCTCGCTGGCGGCCCACGCTCCCCGTGTCGTTCGCCCCCCTGCGCGAGATGTTCGGCTTCAGCAGCAAGATCCTGGCCACGGGCATCTGCAACTGCATCAGCGGCAATATCCTCTCCGTGCTGCTGGGACGCTTCTACTCCGTCACCCACGTGGGGTTTTACAACCAGGCCAACAAATGGACCACCATGGGGAGCAACCTCATACAAAGCACCATACTGGAGGTGGCGCAACCCGTGCTGCACGACGCGGCGGACGAAGGGGGACGGCAGAAGCGCGTGTTCCGCAAGATGCTCCGCTTCACGTCCTTCCTGGGCTTCCCCGCCCTGCTGGGACTGGCCTTCGTGAGCCGCGAGTTCATCCTCATCACCGTCACGGGCAAGTGGCTGGAGAGCGTGCCGCTGATGCAGGTGCTCTGCTGCTGCTCCATCGCCTTCCCCGTGGGCCAGCTCTGCCTGAACCTCACGGTGGCCCGGGGCAGGAGCGGGCTGGTGCTGCGCAACTCCGTGCTGTTCGGCCTCGCGCAAATCGCCCTGGTCTGCCTGATGCACCCCTACGGCATCCTGGCCATGACGTGCGCCTTCGGCTGCGCCAGCCTGCTCTGGATGCTGCTCTGGATGCTTGCCGTGCGCCGCGAGATAGGGCTGCGCCTGCGCGAGGCTTTCCTCGACATGGCCCCCTACGCCGCCTGCGCCGCGCTCTCCATCGCCGTGGCACACCTGGCCACCCGCGCCGTGGAGAACCTCTGGCTGCTCTTCGCCGCAAAGATTGCCGTGACGGCCGCCGCCTACGCCCTCCTGATGTGGCTCTCCGGGTCGGCCATGTTCAGGGAGTGCCTTTCCTTCCTCCGGAACCGGGGGAAAAAGCCGCTGTAGGGAGAACAGGATGTAACCATTTTGAAGGGAATGCTTTCAAAAAGACAGGAAATCCAAGATTTCCGTAACCTGCCCCATGCCCAAAAGGTACGAGATAGAGGGCGAACTGTTAAAAAACAGGGGCGAGAACTGTCATATACGCGCATTTTCCCGCCAAAATACGGTTTTCTTTGCTGAAAGAAATGTCCGTCTTTGCTGAAAGAAAATTCTTTCTTGCCGCAAAGAAACGGAAAGCGTCCTGCAAAGCGGCGGAAAAATGTACGGAAAACGGAAAAACAGAAGGCGGGAAAGCCGTTTCCCGCTCCAGAACAGACGCTTCCGGACACTTGGACGGCATGACAAAAAGAAAGCGTCCCCGCCCTTTCCCCGGCACCCTCTCCGGACTTGTGCGCCACGCCTCCCCGCAGACGCAGCCAAACGAAAGCAAATACGCGGGAAAGCTTACACTCCGGCCATTCCCTCCTTGCGAACCACGCCCGTATTTCCCACGGTGGCCCCCGACGGGCCGAAATACGCGATTCTCGCGCATCCCGCGTGACATTTTGACAAAGTGTCAGACCACGCACAAAGAAACCGTGCAGGGGCGGACTGTCCCGCCGCCTGCACGGTTTCCTTATTGCCTTTTATGCCTGGCGCGTCAGCGGCCCACGGCCACCTTGCGCCCGTTCGCGATGTAGAGGCCGGGCTTCAAACCGCAGGTCCAGTCCTCGCCGGCAGTGAAAGTACCCACCAGATGACCGTCCACGGTATAGACCGTCACGGGTACGCCGCCGTCAGCGGCCCGCACGCCCCGTACGCCGTCCGGTTTGCCGTCGTAGACGATGTTGAAGTCGCCCCAACGGCTGTCCGCCTCGAACACCTCATGGCACGTGGCGTCCACCTTGAGCGTCACCGTCGCGGGATCGTCCAGCCCGGCAAAGGTGTTGCCCTTGCAGGCGGGTGCCGCCGTGGCATCCTTCCAGGCCGTGAAGTCGATGGAATCCAAAGCCACGCAGTCGGCGAACGTGTTATTGTCCGCCACGAAGCAGGCCGGCAGCGTCACCTTCTCCAGGGCCGCGCAGCCCTCGAAGGCGCTCACCGTGCTACCCAGCGACGTGCAGCCCGACAAGTCGGCCTTCGTGATGGCCGTGCCGCTGAAGGCGTATTCGATGTCCGTGGCGCCCGTCAGGAGGCTCAGGTCGATGTCAGCCAGCGACGTGCAGCCCTCGAACGCCTTGGTCAGGTTCGTGAACTTGGCTGCTTCCTCTGCCGCCGGAAGGATAACCTCCTTCAAGGCCGTGCAACGGTTAAAGATGCCATATTCCAAGTATTCATGACGATAAAGTTCCGTGCCTTCAGCGATGATGGCCGCACTCATATCCACTTTCTCGAGCGTGGCATTCACCGGATTACCGATGCCATTGTTGCCCAAAGCCATCGAAAGGAAGTTCAGTGCATCGCCGTCCCACTCGCCTGTCAGCGTCAGGGTCACGGCGCGTTTCAGGCTGTTCAGGTCGGCCGCCTCCGAAGCGTCCACTGTAAAGTCAGTCACCTTCTCCGGCTCCGTGTTCACCAGCGTCAGCCCGCTCCAGTCTTCGTCGGCGGAGAAGAGCTTCCAAGCCTCATACGTGAGCGAGAGGGAGATGGCCTTCAGGTCGTCCACGCCCATGAAGAATTTCCGTCCGAGTTCGGGAACTTCCGTTCCCGCGAAGGCCGTCCAGTCGATGGCGGTCAGGGCATTGCAGTAGGCGAAGGTGTTGTCGCCCACGGGGAACTGTGCGGGAAGCACCACAGAAGCCAAGGCCTCGCAGTCCTCGAACGCGCCGTCCGTGTTCTCCAAAGCCGTCATGGCCGAAAGGTCAGCCGCCGTCAGCGCAGAACAGCCCGAGAACGCGTTCTCCAGCGAAGTGACGCCCGAGCAACCGGTCAAGTCGATGGCCGCCAGCGCGGAACAACCTTGGAACGCCAGGCCGAAGTCGGTGAACTTGGCCGCTTCCTCTGCCGTCGGCATCACCACTTCCGCAAGGGC
The DNA here is from genome assembly GCA_944320765.1 of uncultured Paraprevotella sp. Classification (GTDB taxonomy): domain Bacteria; phylum Bacteroidota; class Bacteroidia; order Bacteroidales; family Bacteroidaceae; genus Paraprevotella. The sequence goes on along the minus strand of CALUIS010000004.1, from coordinate 100,672 downwards.
CGTGCAGTTGTTGAAGATGCCGTACTCCTTGATGCCGGAACGGCGGAGCGAAGTGCCTTCGGCTATCGTGGCCGCGCTCATGTCGAGTTTCTCAAGCGTGGCGTTCGGTGTGGGCAAGATACCGCCGTTGTTGCCCAAAGCGATGGAAAGCAGGTTCAGCTTGTCGCCGTCCCACTCGCCCGTCAGCGTCACCACCGTGGCATCCTTCAGCGAAGAGGGAATGTCGTCGGCCGCCACCGTATATTCAGTGGAAGGCTCCGGTTCAGGTTCGGGTTCGGGATTCTGGTCCTCCAGTTTCAGCTGCGCCCAGCCCTCCGCATCGGCGGCGAAAAGCACATACTGCTCGTGGTTCAGCTTCAGCGTCACGCCGGAAAGCTCCACGCCCTCCAACATGCCGGCATAGAAGACGGGGGCTTCCTCCGTGGCCGTGCAGGCCGTCCAGTCCAGCGTCTGCAGGGCCGTGCAGCCCGAGAACACCTTCTCCGTGGGGACGAATCCGGCGGGCAGCTTCACTTCCGTCAACGCGGCGCAATCCTCGAAGGCCGAAGTCCACGCGCCGGAAGTCACAGCCGCCGTGTTCGTGGAGAGGTCAACCGCCTTCAGGCTCGTGCAGCCGTAGAACGCGTTGTTGAAGGTCGCCACGTTCGTCAAGCCGCTCAGGTCGATGGTCTCCAAAGCCGCACAGCCAGAGAAGGCCTTCTCAAACGAGGTGAACTTGGCCGCCTCAGTTGCCGCCGGCATCACCACTTCCTTCAGGGCCTTACAATTGAAGAACAAGCCATTGGAAGACAAGCCACCGCTAATAAGTAACGAAGTGCCTTCGGCTATCGTAGCCTGAGTCATGTCCACCTTCTCCAACGTAGTGTTGGGCGAGACCATAAAGCCGGACATACCCAAAGCCGTCTTCAGCTGGCTGAACTCCGAGTTGCCCCATTCGCCCGTCAAAGTAATGACCGTGGCGTCCTTCAGCGAAGAGGGGATGTCGTCGGCGGATACCGTATATTCCGTGGAAGGCTCCGGTTCAGGTTCGGGTTCGGGATTCTGGTCCTCCAGCTTCAGCTGCGCCCAGCCTTCCGCATCGGCGGCGAAAAGCACATACTGCTCGTGGTTCAGCTTCAGCGTCACGCCGGAAAGCTCCACGCCCTCCAACATATCAACATAAAGTTCGGGGGCTTCCGTCGCCGTGCAGGCTGTCCAGTCCAGCGTCTGCAGGGCCGTACAATCTGCAAACACACCGTTCGTGGAAACAAAACCGGCGGGCAGCTTCACTTCCGTCAAAGCGGCGCAACCCTCGAAGGCCGAAGTCCACGCGCTGGAAGTCACAGCCGCCGTGTTCGTGGAGAGGTCGGCCTGCTGCAGGGCCGCGCAGCCGTAGAACGCCATGTTGAACGTCGTAACGTTCGCCAGGCCGCTCAGGTCAATGGTCTCCAAAGCCACACAGTTCTGGAAAGCATTTTGAAATTTGGTAAATTTGGCCGCCTCCGCTGCCGCAGGCATCACCACTTCCTTCAGACTCTTGCAGTTGATGAAAGCACCGTTGCTGCTAAACCCTGCACTGACGTACAACGAAGTGCCTTCGGCTATCGTAGCCTTGCTCATATCCAGCTTTGTCAAAGTGGTATTGGAACCCATAATAACATTCGTACCTAACGCCGCCTTCAGCTGGCCGAACTCAGAAGTTCCCCACTCGCCCGTCAGCGTAATCTCCGTCGCGTCTTTCAACGAGGACGGGATGTCGTCCGCCGGGACGGACACGGCATTTTGTGCGCTGGCTCCCAGCGCACAAAATGCCGTCATTATCAGGGAACTGATTCCCTTATATATCTTTCTCATGGTTTTCTATCTTTAATATCCCACTTTATTTCACCGCGAACTTGTAGGCCATGGCCGCGCCGTCCACTACGAAACGGGCCGCATACACGCCTGCGGACAGGGCCGACACGTTCCATGATGAAGCCGACACAGGCAGGATCATCACGGCCTGGCCGCCCATGCCATAGACCACGGCGGAAGTCAGACGGCCGTCAGCCTGCAGGGACAGCGTCCGGCCGTCGAAAGCGACAGCAGCTTCAGCCTTGCCCTCCACGCCGTCCACAGACAGCTCGATTTCATCCTGCGGGCAATTGATGAGCGTGGGCTTCACCTCGTATGCCACCTGCAACTGGTCGGAACGGGTCTCGTCACCCAACTGGCCGCCACGATTGCAGCCCCAGCCCCAGATGTCGCCTTCCGTAGTGAGCACCATCGTGTAAATCTGCCCGCTGGACATGCCGGAGAACTGCAAGCCGCTCCTCAAGGAAGGATGCACCGGAACGGTAGCGAACGGAATATTCTTGCTGCCGGTGCCCAGTCCTTCGCCGTCGCCCAGCGCACCGTCCGTGTTAGTGCCCAGCATCCAGATCTGATCGATAACGCCTTCGTTGCCCGTGCCCACGCTCAGCGTGTTCTCGCAGCCGGACAGCGCAAATACCTTTCCTTCGATAGCCGTCACCTGCCGCGGTTCTGCCACTTCGCTCTCGTCTATCACATCCACGGGGTTGCCCTCAGACGTGGTCTCTTCATGCGAGGAAGTGTTGAAGCCCAAAAGGTTCTCAGAGTTGTCGCCCCAGGCCCACAGCGTGCCGTCGGCCTTCACCCCATAAGCGCGGTAGTCTATCACGGCCACCTGTGTCCAGTCGTTGGCATCGCCCAGGCGGACAGGAGTTGTCTGCCGGCCTTCGCAGCCGAACAATTCACCTTTCAGGTTCCGTCCCCATCCCCACAAAGAGCCATCTTTCTTGAGGGCCAAGACAGAAGAGCATCCGGCAGCCACCTGCGCCCAGTCTGCATCCGTCCCGACCTGGACCGGAGTTATTTGTGTCTGAATGTTGCCGATGCCCAACTGAGCGCCAGAATTCTCGCCCCAGGCCCACAGCGTGCCGTTGGTCTTGATGGCAAAGCCGCTGTAGCCCTAGAAACGGGAGCAAGTCATGTCGGCCCAGTCGTTATCGGTGCCGATGCGCGTCAGCACCTTATGGTCCATGCCGTCGCCCACGCCTTGCACACCTTGCTCCTGTGTGCCTGCAGCCCACAAAGAGCCGTCCTCGGCCAGGAAGAACCCGTAGGCCTTGCCGCCCACTACCTTTTTCCACGCACGGCTCGCATCGGTCAGGGTCGGCACGGCCGAACGCTCGGAGATGCTGTTGCCGGTTTGGCCTTTCTCATTCCAGCCCCATGCCCACAACGTGCCGTCGTTGCGAATGGCATACGTCGTGGCATCACCGGTCGTCACGAACTTCCACACATGGTCGTCGGCAAAAGCAGCAGTCCCGGCCAACAAGGCGCAGGCTGCCACACATAACTTAGTAAACTTTTTCATGTTCATTCCTTTTTAAAGTTATAACTCTTGTTTATTCATTACACAACAACTTGGCCGCGCCCGACACCTTGCCGCCCTTCAGGAAGCGCACCAGATAGACGCCCTTGCCCAAACGAGCCGGCACGCTGGCGCTGCCGTCCTGCAAACCGGTCTCCACCACGTGCGCTCCGGCCACGTTGTAGACCACCGCCTGTTCGGCGCCCTCGGAATAGAGCGACAGCACCCCGCCTTCATAGGCAGCGCGGGCGGGCTTCAACGCTTGCGTTCCCTCGATGCCCGAACCTTCGGGAGTGTGCGTGTCTATCACGGGGCAAATCATGAACGATTCTCCCGGCATGCCCCCGAAATAGTTGATAGGCTGCAGGTAGTCCGAGAATCCCTCGCGGCGGCAATAAGAATTGTGGGCCAGAAGGTTGCCGAGTGAAGCGTCGTCCATCTCCACCGGCTTGATGTCGATGCTCAGGCGGAACGTCTGCTTGGAAGGGTCGTGGCCGAAGCCCTCTATGGTCACAAAGAAGAAAGGCTTGTCCGATATCTTCAACGGCTTGGCCAGGTTGAACTCGGCCACGGCCGCCTTCTTCAGCTTCGTGTCGGACGTCTCCTTGATTTCGCTCATGCGCAGGATGACGCCCTCCAAGGGCAGGCCCATCAGCTGGATGCTGGTCTCGGTCTGGTAAGGATACCAGATTTGCATGATCAGCGAATCGCCCGGCTCATAAATGGGTACTTCGGGCAGGTAAGCCCGCACACCGGTGATGGAAGCGTCGGGATGGGCTATCATGAACAGGTTGCCATAGCCTACCAGGTCCATGGAGTTCGTGCCGCCCAACCAGCCGCCATCGCGGAACGGGCGTTCGGCGATGACCGCCGTGGTAGCCGGATCGTTGATGTCCGTGCCGAGCTTCAGCATGTTGGAGGTGCAAATTTCTCCTTTTCCGCCCACTTTCAGCTTGCCGGGAGCGGTGTACTCGTAAGACTGCCCTGCTCCGTCCTTCACCGTCATGGTGGGGAAATCGTAAATTCCCGGCGTGTTATAGGTGGCATCGGCATCCTGCGTCTCCAATTCCGTGGCGTCGGCCCCGGGCAGATACCAATGGTAATCCACGGCCGACACCGAAGAATTGTCCACGTAAGTCACGGTTTCGTTCATCGGAGCCCACATGTAGGCGTCGCCATTGATTGCCGTGTTGAACGAAAGGAAGCTGCAGCAAGCATTGTCATCGCTGCTGATCATTCCCAGATTGCGGAGTCCCACCGGATAAGCATACTCGGCGGCAGCCGCGGTTTGCCGTTTGGCCACCGGCGCGTTCTTCGGTTCCAACACGACAGGACGGGTCTCATACCCCGTCTGGGCATAGGCCGGCAACATGGCCGCGCCCGTCAATGCCCATAACAATAATACTTGTTTCTTCATCTTTTCCTATTTATGATTAAACTTACTCTGCGTTCATTGCCGCACCAAGGTGGGAATCACCATGGCAGGCTGCGGAAGCGACTGGGGCTGGAGAATCAGCCATCGCTTGGGGTCGGACGAGGAGACGATGTAGAACATGCCGCCCCGGGGCACGACCGTCACGCCGCGGGAGTCGAACAAGACGCCCTTGATGTTCTTGCAGAAGATGTTGCGGTTGAGCGAATTGGCCGGCGCGCCGTTGCGTATGCCTTCCACGAAGGTCGCCTCGTCGGCATCCATCCTCTCAATGCGCTTCACGGTGAAGTTGCCCCATTCCGGCAAGCCGTAGGTGTTGTTCACCACGAAGCTCATGGAATTCAGCACATCCCGTCCCTGCGCATGCCCCAGTTCCGTCACCTGATCCTGCGTATCCACCTGATATTTCAGTGTGTCTATCACGGCATCGGCATCAAAGAAGAACTCCGTGCGCTGCCACTCCGGGAAATCATTGGCAAACTCCAGCAACTGCAGGGTAATGGACGCGCTCGCGCCGTTCATCTTGTAATAAGGCGAGGAGAGAAGCTGGTCCACCGTGGCCCCCATGCTGAAAGGACTGGTGGAAGCCTCGGCCACCAGTGCGCTCCCGTCCGCCGAAACAAATGTTTTCCGCACATTATCCCATTCCATCTCCGAAACGGAAACCCCTCCGGCCGTCACCGGCGTGGAGAAACGGAACCCGGACGTGGTAAATTCCACCGGAACATTCTGCACCTGCTCGTCCGCCGTCATCACGTCCAAACTCCGCTTGTCGGTTCCGAGGAAGAGCGTGGCGGCATCTTGTCCGCCCACCTGCAAGGTGTGGAAGAAGGCAATGTCCTTCCCGCCGTCCACATCCATCGAAGCTTCGAGCCGCACGCGATAAATCTCGCCTTCCGCAGCACGCGACAACTTGAAACTGCTGCCCGACTTGCGCCCGCGCACATAAACCGTGTCCGCCGTCACGCGGTCCACCACAAACTCAAATTCGCCGCCCTGACCGGTCCCGTAAGGATACTCCGACGGGTCCGCCAGTTCGTGAAGGATGGAATAAGTGTCAAACGAAAGCACAGGGCCTTCGGCATTGACCACCTTGTAGGTGGATTCGGAAGTCTCCCCCTCGGCATTCTCCATGGAGACGCGCCCGTCATGGAAACGCATCACATAATTCACCATCGCGCCATTGGAAGGCGTGTAGTCGAAACGCCAGCCGAACTCGGAATCCTGCAGCACGGCATCACACTCGGCCATTGCTTCCTCTATGCGCTGAGTGGCATTGCGGTCGAACACATCGTCCACCTCGTTCACACACGCCACGCACATCCCGGCCGCCCATACGGCCGCCAAAAACATTTTACCTGTATGCATTTTCATCATTTCTCTCCTTTACTGTCAATCCTGTGCGGCAGCCTGAATGGCAGCCACCACCTTGGTCTGGAACTGCGGCATGTCCACGCCCCAGTTGTTCTTCATGTAAGACAACACGATAGCCTCCTTCGCCCTGAGGGCAGCCACGGCCTCGGCGTTTCCGGCTCCTTCCACCAGCGCGTTCCAATCCTCCGCGGAACGGATGAGCATCTGCGAGACCATCTCCGCAAAATCCTCGTTGGCATTAGACGAGGCGTATGCCGTGATGAAACCACGCGAACGGGCCGTCTCGTCGTTCATCTGCATCCACGAGGAAGAATAAGCGGGAGTGATATTCTCGAACTCCGTATCGTACTCCACCGTCTGGTGAAGGATGTGGGCGAACTCATGGTGCATCACGTGGGCATAAGACATGATCTGGTCCAACTGGAAATCGAAGTCGTTCACCGAATAAAGCACGATCTGCCGTCCGCCCTCGGCCGTACCCTCGGTGGTGCTGCCGTCGTCGTTGTAACTGGCGCTCCCCGTCAGCAGGAGTACCTTGGGCACATAGGAACGGAGGGTCTGCTCCCCCACCTCGGAGGCGTAGGTGTCCACCCACACGGTCTTGATCATCTGCAGGAACGGCTCCACTTGTTCCTCGCGGGGTGGCACGAGGTTGCGCCGCATGTCGTCGGACGACATGTCGCCCTGGTTCCAGCGGTAGATGACATCCATGTTGTAAGGCACGGTGTAGTTGTCATAGATGTACTTGTCGGTTTGGCTCAGCGCATTGTAGTCGAACACAGGTACGTGAATGTCCGACGTGCCTAAATCTTCCTTGTCGCATCCCGCCAGCAAAGGAAGGCACAGCGCAGCCATCAGGATTATCTTCTTCATTTTCATTCTTCTGTTCTTTTTAATGGACAAACATGGCCGCGCCTCAACGCGGATTAGGCGCAATGCCATAAGATATCACTTCTTGCGGAATCTGCACGGCACGACGCAGGTCGCGACGCACAAGCACGTCCGTGGCTCCCGTCTGGTAGGCCTCGTGCGCCACCTCGATGTCGAACCGCTTGATGTCGAACCAGCGGCCGCCCTGCATCAGCAGCTCGCGGCGGCGGAAATCAACGGCACACTGCACGAAGGCCATCTGCCGCGCGTTCATCTGGCTTTCATACCACGGATGCAAGGGAGACTCGTTCCGGTAGTAAGTCTCCACCATTTCCGGACTTACGGGCAACTGCGTAGAATCATACCCCCGGAGCTTATTGGTGAAGAAGGTCTCAATGTCGCGGCAAGCCTCATCGTAGCGCTCCTGCATGGCCAAGGCCTCGATGCGGTCGCACAAAGCCTCGTCGGTCGTGAAGAGCGGCACCATGAGATAATAAACACCTGTGTTGGAATTCACGCCGTCGCGCTTCAGGTAAGGCTTCCACTTCATCAGCGTCAGCGCTTCGCTCGAAAGGCTATAGGCCTCGGCACGGTAGGCCCACGTGCCGCCCACAAGATTATCGTTTTGTCCGAAAAGGGAATTGTTCACCGCCGTAGAATAGCCATAACGGAAGAAAGGCTGATCCGCGGCAAACTGCGACACGGTGGAGGCCAGCAGCAGGTTGGCCTCTTCCTGTACGGAAGTATAGTTCTTCTCCCGGTTGGCCGTAGACATCTGGATATACTCGTTCCAGTCGCGGTACGACGGATTGTTTCCGAGAGCCTCGCCTGCAGCATCCACGGCCTTCTGCCATTCACCTACGTAAAGGTAAAAGCGGCAAGCAAAAGCCTGGGCGGCTTCATAAGTAAAATGATACTTGGGCGTTTCACCGTAAGCCCGGTTGGACACGAGCGGAAGCCCTTCTTCCAAATCGGTGCGAATCTTGTCGTAAGTATCTTCCACCGAGATGCGCTCGTAATGCCCGAAGACCTCTTTCTCCGGTTCCGTCACATAGGGCACGCCCAAATCCGACGCTGCATATGCAGGATTATAATGCTGGGCAAACACGTTCACCAGCATGAAATGGCAATAAGCCCGGCAGAGCAACGCCTCGCCGCGCTGCGCCGAACAGTCCACTCCTTGTGCTTCCAACTCGGCAATAGCCTCCAGCGCGTGGTTGGCGGCGGCAATCGCCTGATAGCAGGCCATCCAATAATAATTAGGGCTATCCTGATAGGTCATGTCTATGTCTTCCCAATAGAACGCCTGACGGTTGGCCCGGTCCCAATCTGGATATACATAAGGGTCAAGCGTGTTGCCACGATCGGTCACGTTGTCCGACATCGATTCCGTAAAGAACACGCAATTGGCATCGGGATAAGCTGACACAAGCAGTTCCGACACCGCCTCTGGCGTATCAATAACCGTACGGTTGTCCGGCACTTCGTCAAGGAAGTCATTGCAGGCCGTGCCCACCAGCGAGACAAGCACCGCCGCCGCGTAATTCAAGATATGTTGTTGAGTTTTCATTCTAAATTTCCGTATTGTTGGGTCTTGTTAAAAACTGGTCCGCAGAGACAAGGTCAGCTGTCGTGGCAAAGGCATCGACACGCCGCCGCTGCGGAAAAACTCGGGATCCTGCCCGTTGAGCTTCTTGTCGGCGTAGATGAGCCACAGGTTGGAGGCCACCAGGCGGAGCTGGAGGCGGTTCATGCCGATGGCCTTCATCCAGTCGCCCTTGAAGTCGTAGGCGAGCGTCACCTCCTTCAGGCGGAGGAAGCCGCCATTGGCCACACGGATGTCGGAGTAGTTGTAAGCGTTGTAGGCGATGTCCAGGTTCTCGATGGTGGCATACTGGTAGGACGAGGGGATGACGGGCACGTTGGTGTAATGTTCGTCACCCGGCTTCATCCAACGGTTCTTCAGGTCCTTCGGCATCGAGGAGTAGTCGCCGTAGGAGGCAGAGAACTCCGGGTCGAGCCGGATCTTGTTGCCGGCCTGGAAGGTGAAGTAGAGGCCCAGCGTCCACTCCCGCCACTTGAACTGGTTGTCGAAACCGCCCGTCACCGTCGGGTCGACGGAACCTTCGTACTTCAGGTAAGTGGGGTCCGTGCTCTGGAAGTTGATGCCCGTGGAAGTCAGCTCGCCTTTCTCGTTGATGAACGTGGGGATGCCCTCGTCCGTCAGGCCCTTGTACTGCAGCGAGAAGAGGCCGCGCACGGGATAGCCTTCCAGCGGTGCGCCCTCGGCCGTCATCAGGTCGAAGATGCTGGAGATGGACTGCAGGTTGGTCACCTCGTTGTGGTTGTAGGCGAACGTCAGGTTCGAGGTCCACGAGAAGTCCTTGCGCTGCACGTTCTTCGTGTTGAGCGTGAACTCCACGCCCCACGACTTCATGTCGGCGTAGTTGGCGTATTTCCACTTCTGTCCGCCCATGCCGCTGGTACGCACCATGCCGATGAGGTCGAAGCCCCGGCGGCTGTAAATGTCCGAACTGAGGCTGAGGCGGTTGCGCAGGAAGCCCAGGTCGAAACCGAAGTTGAACTCATACTGTTTCTCCCACGTCAGATCCTTGTTCTGGAGCGACTCGATGTAGATTTGCGACTCCTTGTATCCGTCGTCGCCACGGTAGGTCGTGGTGTTACGGAACACGGCCAGGGCGTTGTCCGCCGGACCCATGGTGGCCGTCAGGCCGTAGGTGGCGCGGAGCGAGAGGGCGGACACCACGTTCTGGCTCTTCATCCACTCTTCCTCCAGCACGTTCCATGCGCCGGACACGTTCCACGTGGGCAGCCAGCGTGCGTCGCGGGAGCGTCCCAGCCGGTTGGAGCCGTCCATGCGCCCGGTAAGGTTGAAGGTGTAGCGTCCCTTCCAGGAGAAGCTGCCCGTGGCAAAGAAGGCCACGAAGCGGTCGTAATACTGCGAAAGCCCGTAGTAGTTGTCGCCACCCAACAGGAGCTGCTGGATGATGCGGTAGTCCACGAAGGGCGTGCCGCCGCGGTCCCACTGGAAGCCGTAGCCGTTGTTGAAGCCGCTCTGGCGGTCGGCACTCTTCACCTCCATACCGGCCAGCACGTTGAACGGATGGGTCTGCGCGATCAGGCGGTTATAGTTCGCCGAGGCGCGGAAGTAATAGCTCTTCAGGATATTGTCCGTCGTGTTATAGAATCCGCCCTTGGGCATCACCACCTCCGGCACGGCATCCGGGTTGTCCGGGTCGCGGTAGAGGAACTTGTTCTTCTCGCGGATGGTGGCGTCGCCGGCGGCACGGTAGGCCTGTGCCAGGTTCGACTCGCCCGTCACCTTGTTCTCCTGCGTGGACTTCACGTAGCGGAAGGCGCCGATGGCACTCAGGTCGAATCCCTTGACGGGCTTGTAGGTCAGCTCCAGCTGGAACTTCATGTCCGTCATGTCCAGGTCGATGTAGTTATTGCGCACCTCGTTCAGAATATTAAAAGGTGCGTAGTTCATGATATAAGTCTCGTCCGGACTCATCGTGCGGCTGGTGTTCAGAGCATAACTGAAAGGATTGATATCGAAGTCGCGCGAGTATTCGCCGGTCACGACATCCGCCGTACGGTCCAACGTGCCCGGCGCACGCTGGTTGCGCACCGACCCGTTCACGGTCACACCTAATGTAAGCCAACGGCTGATATCATACGAGGCATTCACGTTGGCCGTGTAGCGACGCACCTTGTCCGACACGCTCCACCCTGGATCGTCCAGGAAACTCATTGAAGCATAGAAGCGACTGCGGTCCGTTCCCGAAGTAATGCTCACTGAGTTGTTACTTTGTATCGTAGGACGGAACAGCTCCTTGAACCAATTGGTGTTCCTCATCTCCGCCTTCTGCAAATACGACAGGCGAGCGGCAGACGTGTTCATCAGTTCACCTTTATATATAAGATCATTCATCAGGTAGAACACACCGCCGTTTTCCGTACGAGCCATTTGGGAATGGTTGAACCATCCTTTATCTTGCAACTCCAATAACACAGACATCTGATCTTTGGAGTTCATAATGTTGTATTGGCGGTAAGAAGGACGCGTGCGCACGGTAAACTCACCGGTGTAGCTGATGGACGTATGTCCCTGACGTCCGCGTTTGGTGTTCACCACGATTACGCCGTTCATGGCCCGTGCTCCATAAAGTGCCGTAGCCGATGCATCCTTCAGGATTTGAAAATTATCAATGTCGTCCGGATTCAGCCCCGCAACAGCCGAACTGATCAGCGTGGCAGCGTTACCCGATGAGAGGTCATCGGCTGAGATTTCCACGACATCCTCCAATACGACACCATCCACCACCCATAACGGGGTCTGGTTGCCGTAAATGGACGAAGCACCGCGCACGCGGATTTTCGGCGCCGCGCCGAACGTGCCGCTCACAGACTGCACGCCCACGCCAGCCGCCTTTCCCTGAAGCATCTGGCTCACGTCGCCCACACCATCCACCTTGGCCTCATCACCCGAAATACGGGCGGCCGCACCGGTAAACAACTTGCGGTCTATCTTCTGGTAACCCGTCACGACGACCTCCTCCAGTTCCTTTTCCTTGTCCGACATGACCACTCTCACCGGACCTCCCGTCACAGCCACCTCCTGCGGTTCCATGCCAATGAATGAAAACGACAAGGTTTTCCCGTCCGCCGGCAGGCTCAGCACGAATTTCCCGTCCATATCCGTGGCGCACATGGCCTCAGGATGCTCCACGCACCTCACGGCCACTCCCGGCAGTGGTTCTCCCAAATCGTCCACCACCACGCCTTCCACTTTCTTTTTCGACGTGTTCTCATCCTTCTTTGCCGGAAAAATACTGATGCTCTTGTCCTTCACTTCATAGGACAAAGGTTGTCCCGCCAGAATTTTCCTCAACACTTCATCTATGCTCCCGTCCTTCACATTCAGGCTCACACGCCGCGACAAGTCCACGTCGCCCACGTTCAGCCACAAAGAGTAAGACGTCTGGGCGTTCAGTTGCTCCAATGCCTCCTTGACCGTCGCCTGGTTCAGATTCAGCGTTACTTTCCCATGCTGAGCCCAAACCATGCCCGGACTGCAAAGCAGACCCAGAACCAACAAGCCGTCCAGCAGCTTCTTACGTTTCGCGTTAAACATTTCTATAAATTAGTATGATGATTAATGATTATTCTCCTTTTATATAAATCGTATCTCCCTTGATCCGGTAAGTCATCGGCTCCCCGCGCAACATCACGTCCAAGATGTCGAAGACGTCATCCTTTCCGCGGAAGTCGCCATAATACCGTTCCCGCAGCAATCCCGGCGCATTCACTACAATGTCCACCCCGAACACCTGCTCCAGCCGGCGGACAATGTCCTCCATCGACATCTCGTCGAACACCAAGTCCCGTGCCGCGTCTTCCGGCACCGTCTTCCCGGCACCGTCCGCCCCGGCATGTTCCACCGAGGCCCACGCCATGTCCGGAGCGGCCTCTGCCGTACTCTTTTCCATCACATCCTTCTCACGGTCCACCACCACCTGCTCATGAGGGGCCATTCTGACACTGCGGGACACCTCTCCGTTTTCCTCATACACGTCCAGGCTGCCCTGCAACAGGGTGACTTTGGCAAAACGCTCTTCCGGATAAGCCTTGAAATTGAATACCGTGCCGGTCACCCGCACCCGAATGTCGCCGGAACTGATAATAAAAGGCAACCGCCCGTCCTTGGCCACCTCGAACATGCCCTCGCCTTCCAGCTGCAGGCCGCGGTTGGTCTGCCCGAATCCGGCATCCAGCGTCAGCCGGCTTCCGGAGTTCAGCCACACCTTGGTCCCGTCGGCCAGCACCATGCGTTGCTTGACGCCTTCGGGTACCTCCACAGTCTGCGCCAAGAGAGGGGACTGCCCTTGGGAAGCCTCATACAACCATACGCCCCCCGTACCCAAAGCACAGACCAACATGGCCGCCCAGGCCATCTTTTTCCATCCCTGAAGCATAGGATGACGTGGCATCTTCACACGCGAAAGGAAACGGCGGTAAGCGCGTTTTTCTTTTTTCTCAAACATGGGAATCCGGCCTTGAATCCTCGCCCAGCGATACAAAAGGATGCGGCGACCGTAATATTCGCGATGGTCTTTCCCCTCTTGCAACCACCGGCGCAACACGCTTTCCTGCTCTGGGGACAAACCGCCTGCGAACTGTTTCTCGATTAAAGAATCAATATCGTTTTGAGTTTCCACTTTGACGCTTTTTTCTATATATGACGGTACAAAAGGAAACTTCGGGTAGTCTGAAAAGCCAAAAAGTGCAATCTTCGTTCAAAAAAACGGCGCAAGAGATAAAGGCTCTCACAGAAAGCGGGCCTCAACTTACAGATTAAAACCACACGCTGTCATCCGCAAGCGCGCCACGCCCCTATTTTACGAGTCCCGCCCACTCGGAAAGCAACAAATAAGAAAGAATCTGTATCAAAATGTAAGTTTTCAGCTTCGCCTGCAGTTCCGCATGTGCTTTTTTCATATGATACTTCACGGTATTCACCGAAATGCCCAACGCATCGGCCGCCTCCTGATAGGTCCTGCTCTCCATGCGCACCATCATAAACACCCGCCTGCGCTCTTCGGGCATCTCTGCGATGGCCTGCTCCAGGAGGACCTCCAGCTCATCGGACACCAACCGCTCGAACAAGTCCTCCTCGTCCGCCATCGTATAACCGAAAGCACCTTCCATCGAATCATAATAACCCAAAACGCCCGCCGACTGCCGGCCGGCCCTCAGATGGTCGATACACTTGTTGCGCACCGCCCTCAGCAGATAGGCACGCAAGGAAGTCGTGATGTCCAGCTCCGCCCGCTTCTCCCAAAGGTTCAGCAGGACATCCTCCGTCAGTGTCTGGCACACCGCCGAATCGTTCACATAGTCCATGGCCACGCTGCACATCAGGGCATAATAGTCCTTGAAGACCCGCTCAAAGGCCTTCAAGTCCCCGTTCCTGATATGTCCGATCAAATCCAGCTCCCCCATGTCCGTGAATCCCCATGATTGAATAGTCATCGACAAAGATAGCACATTCGTCTTAAAAATCAGAGAGATTCCCCTTGCTTATTTGCAAAAAGGCGACGGAGGGGATGTCAATTTGCAGGTTCTACGGTCAGCACTCCCCCTTTCTCGCATTCAAATCCCCCTTCAAGCGTCGTGCTTTCAAACGCCTTCAGCGTCACGTCGACACCGGCCTTCACCACCACATCTCCCTGCGGTTGGATGCCAAACAAAAGAACCACAAAGAAGAAAAAAGCCACAAGGAGAGCCTTGATTATAGAAAAATGCCTAATTTTGCATCGAAACAGAAAACGTAAAACGTCAATCACAAATATGCTGACAACCCTCTACAGAAAAATAATACCGGAAAAAGTCAGAGACATCATTTATAAAGCTTTCTTAAAAAGGTTCTTAGAATTCTATCGTCCCTACAAATTATGGTTGCGTACAATAATCTGCGGGAAAGAGAGTAGAGAAGAACAAGAGGCACTCAAAATCCTATGGAAACACGGCAACTCAGCTTACCCCTATTCTTGGAGACAAGAATATGACAAAGCCACTTATCTTGTTCAAATTGATGAAAGCAACGGCTTGCCGTATGTGACACACCACAACAAAAGATTATATTTCAAACGCTTAGCTCCAGAGAACGGAATAGCCCAAACAGAAACGGCCTACCAGCACCTGCTCATCGAACAAGACCCACGTTCCGCCCATCGATACGTCACTGCATACGAGGACCTGAGAGGAAAGACACTGCTGGACGTCGGAACGGCCGAGGGAATCTTCACGTTAGACTGTATCGAGTATGTGAAACACGCATATCTCTTTGAGTGTGATGAAAAATGGATTGAATCCTTGAAAGCCACTTTCGCACCATGGAAAGACAAAGTCACCATCGTACGCAAATACGTCAGCGACACAGACGATGAAAGACAAATCACCTTAGACACTTTCATGAAAGGCAAGTCCACGGAAGACTTGTTCCTTAAGATGGACATAGAAGGCTACGAACAGAAAACCCTCAAAGGCGCACGACACCTCTTGGAGAACGCAACAAACTTATCCGGTGCCATAGCGACCTATCATACCCATGATGCCCGCCAAGAAATCAAGGCCACTCTGGAAGAAAAGCATTTCGTCACGGAAACCACCCCCGGATTCTTGTATTTCGACCAGGAAATGAGACGGGGAATCATCCGCTTCTCCAAACCTACAGCCTCAAAAGCATAATCCAATGAAACACGCAACCGTATCCGTCGTAATGTGTACCTACAATGGAGAGAAATTCCTGCGGGAACAACTGGACTCCATCCTGGCACAGACCTATCCCATCCATGAAATCATCATCCAGGACGACTGCTCCACCGACGGCACGATGGACATCTTGCGCGAGTATGCCGCCCAGTACCCCTCCATAAAGGTAAGCCAAAACCAGCCCAACAAAGGCTGCAACAAGAACTTCCATGACATCCTGTGCCGTGCCGCACAAGGAGAGACGGACTTTATCGCCATTTCCGACCAGGACGACATCTGGTTCCGCGAGAAGATAGAAAAGCAAGTGCGGCAAATCACGACCGGACAATACGACCTCTGCTTCTCCGACGTCATCTCCTCCACCACCTATACCGAACGACAACTTCCCGACTACAAAGCATTGCCCTTTACAGCAGAATCCCTGCTGTTCCGGGATAACATAGCGGGCCATACCATGCTTCTCAAGAAGACATTCCTCCGGCAATTGCCGGAATGGGACGGAATGACGTTCTACTACGACTGGTGGCTGGCCATGAACGCAGCACTGGAAGACAGCATCACCAAATGCGAAGAGCCGCTAAGCTGGCATCGGGTACACGCTGCCTCCGAAATCGCGGTCACCGGACGCAGGCTCGCATCACGACGAAGCAGCAATCCGCTTATGCCCTATATTGCGGGCATAAGCCATTTCCTGAAAACCCGGGACACAGAAAGCTGGAAATGCTTTTATGAGAACGTGCGCCGCAGAACCTCGCCACAACATCACCCCATTCTGTTCCGCATCACCAGCCTTTTCAAAGCCAAAACTCCGGGAGGCATCATACGCCTCTGCCTCACATGCATGAAATACCGCAAACAGATCTATCCGCACCCACACACCCGAAAAGGACTTGTCTTTGCCTTTCGTGGCTTCTTCGCACCGTTCCTTTGCACCTACTACAATATGCAATTCTACGGAAGGAAATGAATCCGGGCCTGCCACAACCAGCCGTCAGGCCACACCCGCCAACGGAAAACAGTCAAAGGAAGCAAAAAAAAAGCCCCTGCGACTTCAAGATACCGGAAAAGTTCCTACTTTTGCAACGAGATATAACCCTATCCGACAAACCCGAACGCTTAATGGACACGATGCAAACCATACCCGTATTCTTCACCTTCAACTCCAATTACCTGTTGGCGGCAAATGTCACTCTCCATTCCATGTTGCGCCATGCGTCACGCTCATACCGCTATGATCTCTATGTGTTCCATTCCACCCTCAATGCCGGACACCGTCACACATTGGAAAAATGTTTGGAAGAGTTCGACCATGCCACATTGCACTTCATCGATGTGACACAATACGACGAAAGCATCAAAGGGTTCAAAGCAAAAGCCCATTACTCCAAAGAAATTTTCTATAAGCTTCTTGCCGCAAACCTCTTGCCACAATACGACAGAATCATCTGTTCGGACGTGGACGTGGTATTCACCGGAGACTTTTCACCGGTTTACTTCATGTTTCCCGAAGGAGATTTCTATTATGCAGGCGTAGGGCCTGTCGAGAACAACCGCATGCCCTACTATGAGCCGCATTTCAGTCCAAGGGAAAGGTCCATATTGGAACATGAAATCTCCGCCGGCTTCATGCTCATCAACCTGAAGAAAATCCGCGAAGACCAAAAATCGGAAGAGACACTGGACTTTTACGTGAAAAACTATCAAAGATTTCTGTTCCCGGAACAGGATTGCATCATCCTGACCTGCTGGCCGCACATTAAATACCTTCCCCTCAAATACAGCCTTCCCATCTCATTCTACCATTTGGACATGAGCCACAGAGAGTTCTACCAAGGCAATACGGAATTCGCCGGTGACAGGACACAGGCCTTGGCCCTTTTCAACGAGGCTTTGGCACACCCCATACAGATTCATTATGCGGGCTTCAACAAGCCATGGAACAGCTTCGGCATCACCCGACAAAAAGACTGGATGGAGGCCCTCATGGATGTCCCTGCAAAGGAAGGCATCCTATTATACTTAGCCACACTGCCGTACAACTTGCTACGCAGACTGAAGCGCTACAGCCTGAAACGTTTCCTAAGAAAACTATCCAAGAAAATCAAGAAAAGATGAAGCTCTGCCTGAAAATACCCATACTGCGTACCTTTTACCGCCAATACGCTTTCGCCAAGTTCCAAAAGGCATGGCGAAAGAGGAATGCACACAACCGCACCGTAGCCATGAATGTCTTTCCCATGGAATGCGTGGAAGTGGGAAACGGGACCTATGGCGAGCTACACGTTCTGAGCTACTTTCCTGAAGTCGAAAGGCTCTCCATCGGGAACTACGTGTCCATGGCCTCCAATATACACTTCATCTTAAACGGGAACCACCAAACCCGGACTTTATTTACCTATCCATTACGCTCTGTCCTACAGGGGACACAATGCCCTGAAGACAATCTTGGCAAAGGCCCCATCATTGTGGAAGACGAGGTCTGGATAGGATACGGGGCCATCATCCTCTCCGGCGTGACCTTGGGGAAAGGATGCATCGTCGCGGCCGGTTCCGTAGTCACCCGCAGCATTCCGCCGTATGCCATCGCCGGCGGGAATCCGGCCCGTGTCATCCGCTACCGTCTGCCCGAGGAAGTCATCCCCATCGTGAAGGACATACGGCTGGACGACCTTTCCCCCGCACAAATGAGGACCCATATCGACGGGCTGTACCGCCCCATACAAACACCGGAAGATGCACTCCGCATCGTTAAAACCCTGCAACATGACACCCGACAATAACAAGACCAAAGCAAGAGTCATCGCGTTCTACCTCCCGCAATTCCACCCCACCCCGGAAAACGACCGCTGGTGGGGAAAGGGGTTCACGGAATGGACCAACGTGGGAAAAGCCAAACCCCTCTTTCGCGGGCACTACCAGCCGCGCGTGCCGGCCGATCTGGGCTATTACGACTTACGCTTGCCGGAAACCCGGCAGGCGCAGGCCGACATGGCACGGGAATACGGCGTGGAAGGCTTCTGCTACTGGCATTACTGGTTCGGCAACGGACGGCAACTCCTGCAACGCCCGTTCGAAGAAGTCCTGAAAAGCGGCCGGCCCGACTTCCCGTTCTGCCTGGCATGGGCCAACCACAGTTGGGAAGACAAGCAGTTCAACAAGGACGGCGGCCATAAGATGCTGATGGAACAGCTCTATCCCGGGGACGAAGACTATATCGCACATTTCAACCATGTGCTGCCCGCATTCGAAGACCCCCGCTACATCCGGGTACACGGCAATCCGCTGTTCGTGGTCTACTCGCCCCACGGCCTGCCCGAACCGCACCATTTCATCGGGCTTTGGCAGGATTTGGCCTCACGGCATGGCTTCCGCATCCATTTCGTGGGGCATACGTACCAGGAAAGAGACCTCCCGCTCTTCCGCCAATGGGGCTTCGACGCCAACATCCTGGTACGGTTGTTTGACGTCTTCAAAAAGGATTTCTCCATCTGGGAGCGGATGAACGCCAAATTCCAGCGCATCGCCCTGAAAAGGGGAAGGCATATCGAATACGGGCGGGCCGCACGGCATTTCATCGGCGAAGAAGAAAAAGCCGCCGACTGCTATCCGACCCTCATCCCCAATTGGGATCATTCGCCACGTTCGGGACGGGCAGGACATATCCTGGTCCATTCCACTCCCGAGAAATTCAAGCAACATGCGCTAACGTCTCTCCGAAGCATCGCCCATAAAGAAGAAGAGGACCGCATCGCGTTCCTGAAATCCTGGAACGAATGGGCCGAAGGCAACTACATGGAGCCGGACTTGAAGTTCGGACGCGGATACCTGGAAGCCTTGCGGCAAGCCCTGCAAGAGATTTGATGCCACAGCCATGTACTGCACGGCAAGCCCACCTTGCCCTACCTCCATGGCGACCTTTACATCGCGGACGAGTTCATGAGGGAACAAGGTGATAAAATTTGTTAAGCGCATGGACAAACACACGGGGCGGCTACGGGATTCGGGGTATTTTGTCTAATTTTGCCCGACAAACCTCCGGAAAAGATTCCGGCATATTCAGACACACATGGAGACAGCCCCCATCATCTTATTCACCTACAACCGTCCGGCACACACGCGGCGGGCATTGGAATCCTTGCGGCGCAACGCGTTGGCCGCCGAAAGCGAACTGTTCGTCTATTCCGACGCGGCACGCGACGAGGCCGACCGCGAGGCCGTGGCCGAAGTGAGACGCATCATCCATGACGCCCGGGGATTCAAAGCCGTACATATCGTGGAACGGGACGAGAACCAAGGACTGGCACGCAACATCATCGACGGTGTGACCCGCGTGACGGACCAATACGGACGGGTCATCGTGCTGGAGGACGATTTGGTGGTGGCTCCCCATTTCCTGCGGTTCATGAACGACGCGCTGGAGACGTACAAGGACGAACCGCAGGTGGGACACATACAGGCCTGCGACTTCACCGGCGACCCGTCGCTCCCCGACACGTTCCTCATCCTCTGGACCGGCAGCTGGGGATGGGCCACATGGCAGCGGGCGTGGCAACACTTCAACCCGGACGGGAAAGCCCTGCTCGCCGAACTGGAACGGCGGAAACTGACGCGCCGCTTCGACTTCGACGGCAAATACGGCTACACACGGATGCTGCGCCAGCAAACGGAAGGCAAGAACAACTCGTGGGCCATCCGCTGGAACGCCAGCCTTTTCCTCAAAGGCATACTGTCGCTGAACACCGGACGCTCGCTCGTGCAGAACACCGGATTCGACGGAAGCGGCACGAACTGCGGCGGAGGAAACCTCTACCAATCCCGGCTCTGCACGACCCCCATCCCGGTAACAAAAATATCACCCGTCACGGAAAACCGCGAGGCCCGTGCCGCCTACGCGCACTATTACGCCCGCACCAACTCCTTCATGGCCAAAGCCATCAGACGGTTGAAACGGACATTAAAAGGCGATTTCGGAGCATGAGGATACTGATTGTCAACACATCCGACACGGGGGGCGGGGCGGCCATCGCCGCACGGCGGCTGTTCGGCTCGCTCGACAAGGCGGGAATCGACACCCGTATGCTGGTGCTGCACAAGACATCCGCCGAAGACAAGGTGCTGTCCGCCGGGGGACGCTGGCGGAAAAAGGCCGCCTTCGTGTGGGAACGGGCGGTCATCTGGGCGAACAACCTGTTCAGCCGCAAGAACCTGTTCGCCGTCTCCATCGCCAACACCGGATTCGACATCACGCGGACCGAAGCGTTCAGGCAATCCGACCTCATCCACCTGCACTGGATCAACCAGGGTATGCTCTCCCTGCACGACATACAACTCATCCTGCACTCCGGGAAACCCGTCGTATGGACCATGCACGACATGTGGGAATGCACGGCCATCTGCCATTACGCCTACACCTGCGGACACTTCAAGGACGAATGCGGCAATTGCCCGTTCCTCCGGTTTCCCGGCGACAACGACCTCTCGCACAAAATCTTCAAGCGGAAACAGCGCATACTGCAAGGCACCGCCCCCCATATCGTCACGGTCAGCCATTGGCTGGCCGGACTGGCACGGCAAAGCACCCTGCTGAAAGACAAGGACATCTCCGTCATTCCCAACACCCTGTCCCTCTCGCAATTCCAAAGGGAAGACAAGGCGGAATGCCGCCAGCGGCTCTCATGGCCGGCGGACAAACGCGTCATCCTGTTCGGGGCCGCCCGGATTGACAATCCCATCAAGGGCTTCCCCATCCTGCTCCAAGCACTCCGGCATCTGCTCCGGAAGGGCGCGTACCGTGCCGACGAGCTGTGCCTGGTCCTGTTCGGACACATCAAGTTCCCCCGGGAAGTCCTCCCGCTCATTCCCGTCCCTTACATCTATCTGGGATGGATCGCAGATCCCGCCACGCAGTCCCGCCTGTATTCCGCCGCCGACATCACCGTGTCCGCCTCCCATTATGAGACATTCGGGCAGACGCTCATCGAGGCGCAAAGCTGCGGATGCCCCCCCGTCTCGTTCGGCAACAGCGGACAGGCCGACATCATCCGTCACAAGGAAAACGGCTATCTGGCCGACTATCTGTCCGCCGAAAGTCTGGCCGACGGCATCGAATGGGGTCTCACAGCCGGACAGGACGAGACGCTGAAAAGAAACATGATGGCTTCCGTCAGGGAGAAATACGCCGAAGAAGTCATCGCCCGGCAATACATCCGGTTATACCAAAGTCTTATACATTCATAATATATGGAAAATACCCTCCCTTCCGTCACCGTCGCCACCGTCACCTACAACGCGGAGAAGACCCTGCAGGCCACCCTCGAAAGCGTGGCCGCACAGACTTACCCCCACGTGGAACACCTCATCATCGACGGATGCTCCAAAGACCGCACCATGGAACTCATCCACCGCTACGTGGATGACAACACGGGGAAGGAACACCCGCACGACATCCACATGGTGCGCGAGCCGGACAAGGGGCTGTATGACGCCATGAACAAGGCATTGGAGCAGGCCACGGGCGACTACATCGTGTTCCTCAACGCCGGCGACCGCCTGCACGGCCCCGACACGCTGCAGAAGGCCTTCGCGCCGCTGGCCGGCACGTCGCCCCTGCCCGCCGTGGTCTACGGCGAGACGGACTTGGTGGACGCGGACGGGAAGTTCGTCCGCCACCGCCGCCTGCAGGCCCCCGGGCAACTGACGTGGAAGGATTTCCGCTGGGGGATGCTGGTCTGCCACCAGTCGTTCTACGCCCGCACCGACCTGGCCCGGCAGACCCCCTACGACCTGAGATACCGTTTCTCGGCCGACTACGACTGGTGCCTCCGCCTGCTGAAGCGGGCGGAAAAGGAACGCCAGCCCGTCTTCAACACCCACCAAGTGCTCACCGACTACCTGAGCGAGGGACTCACCACCCGAAACCACAAGGCCTCCCTCAGGGAACGCTTCCGCATCATGGCCCGCCACTTCGGCTGGCCGTCCACGGTGGCCCGGCACCTCTGGTTCGTCCTCCGCGCCGTGCTGAAGAAATAGCCGCACGCCGCAAGGCTCGCAGTTTCTGACGCATTTGTACCCGTTCCGGCCCACCCTTTTGCGTATATTTGCATAACGAACCATTTTAATTCATGCAAGTATATGAAAAATACCATCGCATTCACCTTTCTGTGCTGCAACCTGTCGCTCACGCCTCTGGCGGCGCAACAGATGACGGCTTTTGAAAAAGTAGGCTCGGGCGAAGAGTCCGTGCAGGAATTCTTCCCCGGCGAACACCGGGCACGCCCCGTCCTGGGCGACTACACCAACAGCGGACGCATGGGGCTGTTTTCCGGCGGACAGGACCTCGGCGGCTCCACCGGCTGGTACACCGACACCCGATGGGGCGACCTGGGAGACGGTACCTTCGCCAACCCCGTCCTGAACGGGGACTATTCCGACCCGGACGTCATCCGCGTGGGCGACAAGTACTACATGACCTGCTCGGAGTTCCACTTCATGGGCATGAACATCCTGGAGTCCGACGACATGGTGAACTGGAAAATCATCGGGCGCATCTTCGACCGCATCGACCTGCCGGGCTACTCCGAGATGGACAAGTACGGCAACGGCAGCTGGGCGCCTGCCCTCCGCTACCACGACGGAAAATTCTGGATGTACGTCTGCACGCCCAACGAGGGGCTGTTCATGACCACCGCCACCGACCCGGCCGGACCGTGGGCGCCGCTCTACCAGGTGAAGGACGTGTCGGGCTGGGAAGACCCCTGCCCGCTGTGGGACGGCGACGGGCAGGCGTTCCTCGGCCGGAGCCAGCTGGGCGGCGGCCCCATCATCATCCACAAGATGAGCGCGGACGGCAAGACGCTGCTCGATGACGGGCAGAAAGTGTACGAAGGCCCCACGGCCGAAGGCACGAAACTGTTCAAGAAGGACGGCTGGTATTACCTCAGCATCCCGGAAGGCGGGGTCAGCACCGGCTGGCAGACCGTCATGCGGAGCAAGGACATCTACGGCCCCTACGAGCAGAAACGGGTGCTCGAGATGGGCAGCACACGGGTGAACGGGCCGCACCAGGGCGCGTTGGTCGACACGCCGGAAGGCGAATGGTGGTTCTACCACTTCCAGTCCACCGAGCCGCAGGGCCGCGTGGTACACCTGCAGCCCGTGACGTGGAAGGACGGCTTCCCCGAAATCGGGACGGACTACGACCAGAACGGCGTAGGCGAACCGATGAAGATATGCGAAAAGCCCGCCACGGGCGTAAACCAGAAACCTTCCGCCCCGCAGGCCAGCGACGACTTCGAGTCGCAGACGCTCGGGTTGCAATGGCAGTTCAACCACAACCCGCACGATGAATACTGGTCGCTGGAGGGCCGTCCCGGATGGCTGGAAATCAAGCCCATGCAGGCGGAGAAGCTCCGCACGGCCTTCAACCAGTTCACCCAGAAGACCATGGGATACAAGGGAGTCGTCACCGTCAAGGTGGACTTCGCCGCGCTGACGGCGGGCGGGCGCACGGGCATCGAATGCATCGGCAGCAAGCACGTGGGCGGCGGCATCGCCATGACGGAGCAGGACGGACAGCCCAAGGCCAACCTCTACATCGAGACCGACGGGGCGGCGGAAACGTTCACGAACATCTCCGCCGTCCGGGAAACCGGCATCTACCTCCGTCTGGAAATCGACGCGGTGCAGAACCAGCACCAGTTCTACTACAGCACGGACGGCCAGACGTTCCTCCCCTTCGGCGATGCCTTCCAGTCGGGTTCGGGCGACTGGAAAGGCAGCCGCATCGGGCTGTATGCCTACAACACGCAGGAAACCGCCGGCAGCGTGTACTTCGACAACTTCACCTATCTGTTCGACGGCCCCGGCGGGCTGGAGGGCGAATCCACCAAATAAGCGACAACCATGAAAAGACTAATCATAGCCGGGCTGACGGCACTGGCGGCAGGAATGCCCGCCGCAGCCCACGTATGGGACGAGCTGGCCATCCTGGCACGTCCGGACAATGAAGGGACGTTCACGCTGGAGCAATACTGCTTCATCCAGCCCAGCACCTACACCAACGCCGTGTTCTTCGACTTCGACAACGACGGGAACCTGGACCTGCTCCTCATGGGACAGGGAGGCGACTGGAACTTCAGCGGCGAACTCAAGTACGTCCTGCTCTACCGGAACCTGGGGCCGGAAGAGGACTTCCGCCTCGAGCCGGTGACGGACACCGGATTCCAGCAATTCCGCGACGAGGGCTTCTACAACCCCGTCTCCACCGGTGACTACAACCACGACGGCTACACGGACGTGGTGATGATGAGCTACCATGACGGGCGGCACGTAGACCTCTACCTCAACGACCAAGGCACGGGACGCTTCGTCCGGCAGGACATCACGTTCGAGGCGGCCACCAACGGGTCGGTCATGTTCGGAGACCTGAACAACGACGGATGGCTGGACATCGAGTTCTCGGGCTACAGCGACCGCACCTCCACCGCCCTGAAGACTTATATCAACCGGAAAGACGGCACCTTCGCCGACCTCACGCCCGACAACCTCTACGGGGCCTTCCAGGGGCAGTCCACCCTGGCCGACCTGGACGGCGACGGCACGCTGGACATCATCAGCACCGGCAACGGCGACAACTGGGTGTGCCTGTCCTCCATCTTCTATAACACCATCGGTGCCGACGGGACACCCGCCTACCGCTACGTGGCGGAGGCGGAAAGCGGCATCCTCGGCGTGAGCCGCGCCAACCCCCTGGCCGCCGACCTCAACGCCGACGGACGGATGGACCTCGTCGTCAACGGCGAGCCGAGCGACGGCAGCGGGTTCCGCAACCGCATCTATTACCAGAAGGAAGACGGCACCTTCGCAATGGACACCTCCTATCCCGTCGTGCCGGTGAACCAGGACGGGGGCATCAACATGGGCGACTGGAACGGCGACGGCAACATGGACCTCATCGTGGGTGGCTACGTGGGGACGCTCAACGACGGCGCACCCTCCACCTACTCCTCGCCGCTCCGCGTGTATGAGAACAAGCCGGAACAGGCCGGACTGAAAGGCAACACCTTCCCCGAAGCACCGGCGGAAGTGGCCGCCGAAATGGACGGGAACGAGCTGGTCATCACCTGGAGCGACGGCTCGGACACTGAATCTCCCACGGCCGCCTTGCGCTACAACCTCTTCCTGCGGAACGAGGACACAGGGGAGACCTACACGATGATTCCGGCCGACCTGGAGACCGGACGGTTGAAAGTGGGCACGGACCTGCAGACCTCGCTCTCGTCCGCCGTGAAGACCTACCGCATCAAGCCTTTCGGCGCGGGCGAGTACACCGTGGGCGTGCAGACGCTGGACCAGGCTTACGCCGGCAGCCCCTTCAAGACCTGCCGGGTGACGGTCGCCACCGGCATCGACGCCCCCTTGGCCGAAGGCTTCAAGGCCATCCGCCACACGGCGGGCATCGAGGTGAAGGCACCTTGCGAGGAGGCCGTGCGGGTCTGCACACCGGACGGGCGGACCGTGGCGCAGGGCGTCACCAACGAAGAGATACTCTTGCCCCGGAAAGGGGTCTACATCGTCTCCTCCGGCCCGTCGTTCACGGCCAAGATGCTGTTCTGATCCCTCCTGCGGCACGCACAAAAAACGGAAGCGTCCCGGACTGCCACGCCTGGCCTGTCCGGGACTCTTCTTTTCCCTTCTCTGATAAAGGAGACAAAATTCCAAAAACAACCTCCTACCTTAAAACAGAATACCTATTAAACCAATCATTAACCTAATCTCAATATTAACTAACTGCACTGCAAAGGAACTAAATATAAGAAGAAGGTGTTACAAGAATTCGCGCAAAAAATGGAAAAAACGCCCAATCTGACGCAAAACTACAAGAAATCGTGCCAAACTTGCACTTGAACGGGAAAACGGGGCGGTAGAAACCCTTTTGTCAAAACGTCAAAACGTCAAAACCGCCCCCGCGAGAATCGCGCAGACGGGCGCAAGGGCGGGGACGGGAAGAAATACGGGATTCTCGCGGGGATGCGGGAATGCAGGATGAAAGCCGGGAAGCCGGTTCAGCGACACTTCGCCGCCCGCCACGGGACACCGTGCGGACGGCTGACACCCCCGCGTCAGCCAAGCGGGGGGAAAAGCTTGCAAAAGGACAAATGGATTTTGCACGCGGAAAATCTCCAAATAGAAAGAAAAAGCCGTCCGAAGCCCCGTTTTTCCCCGCTTTCCACACTCCCGTGAATTTCTTTGCGACAAGAAATTTGCGTCTTTGCGGCAAGAAATAAATTTCTTTCAGCAAAGAAATCCCATTTTTGCCGCACAAAAACGGTCGCCGAGGCGGAGAAATGCGCCATACGGACAGTTCCCGTGCCCGTTTTTTAACACTTCGGGGGCTATTTCCGCCCTTCCGTCCCGCCGCACGGACGCGGAATCAGGCGGGAGACCTTCCTTTTTGACAGGAAATCCAGAGATTTGGCGACATTCCGATACTGGCGCGGCCGGGAGTCCCAAGCCTCACTCCAACCCTTCCAACGCCGCGCCGACCACCTTGGCCACCTGACGGGCCAAAGCATCAAACCCGGCATCCACGGGATGCGTGCCGTCGCCTCCGGCATAGTACTCGGGATGGTCCGCCACCACGCCCCACAAGTCGTCCACCTCAATGCCCTGCCCCTTCACATACTCCAGGGCGATGGCATTGCGGGCCTTCATCCGCTCGGTGATGGGAGCGAACTCCTTCATGCCCTCCCCCTGGCGCACCGGCGTGATGGTGGCCCAGATGAGCTTGGCACCGGGCGCATACTTCCGTATCAGCTCCACGTAGGCCGGGAAAGCCCGTTCAAACTCCTCCTCCGTGTAGTCGAAACCGTGCAGGCCGTTGTTGAAATGAATCACGTCGAAATGGTTGTGCTTCAGGATGGCGGCCACCTCGTCGAGCAGGGCCGGGTCGCCCACGCTCTTCGAGCCGGACAGCCGCCCCACGTACGCCTTGCCCTCGAGCAGCTTCTCCACCTTGGGATGATAGCCCCGCGTGATGGAATTGCCCAATAGCAGCACATGGGGCTTGTCCGTCCGGTTGGCACCGGTCAGCCACACGTCGGACCACTCGATATACTCCCGGGCGATATGCTCCTGTGCGCCGGCCGGAACGCCGGCGCACAGGAAGCCGCCCAAGAGCAAAGAAAAACACATTCTGTTCATCGTCTTATCTTTTACGTCCTTATTTCTTGCTGAAGCGGAAAATCCGTGCGTCCTTGCCCGGCACGGTGTAGGACAAGCCGCCGGCCCCGACCTTCACCGCCTCGCCGGTCCACAGCTCCTTGACCTCGCCGAAGTCGCCGGAAGAAAGTCCCAGCCGCTCCAATGCCACCGTCCCGGAAGCCGGGCCGTCCTTGTAATTGATGACCGACAGGTAGAGATACTTGTCGCTCTCCTGCACGAAGCAAGTCTCCGCCCCGTCGGCCTTGCCGTTATACTCGCGGTAGCCGTAGACCGGACGGCCCGAACGGCCCAAGTCCGCCATCTCGTTCACGTCCGCATTCATCAGAATCTTCCCGGCCCGCTCGCGGGACAGCTTCGCGTCGCCCCGCCCGGAACGGTCCTCCAGGCTGTAGTTGTCCGACACCAGGACCATGCCGGAGACGGCCCCGTTGGTGAAGCGGGCGCGGTTCTCGCCCTCGGTCTCCTTCTCCTGGTCGTTGCCCACCAGCACCAGATGGTCCGGGTCGTTGTACTGGTAGAACTCCTTCGTCCACCAGCCGCCGGCCACGGCGTTCATGCTGTACTCCGACTGGCCGATCTTGCCCCACGTGTCGCAGGCGATGCGGCGCGAGTTGCCGTACTGGTAAGGGAAGATGGGCGCGATGGAAAGGGCGATGAACATCGGCTCGCCCTTGTCCACCTCCGCGATGAAATGGGAGAAGCCTTCGTTATAGGCTTCCACCGCCGTGGTCACATCCTTATTGTAATAGGAGTCGGCCTGCACCATGCCGTTGCTGGTGAAGTCCACCTTCAGGTATTCAAAGCCCTCCTTCTTCTTGTTCCGCACCTCGCGGCTGATGAACTCCTTCGTGCCGGGATGCGTGGGGTCCAGGCAGTACGCGCCGTCCAGCTTGGCCGGCTTCCCGTTCACCTTCAGCACGCACTCGTAGCCCGTATACTGGCTGCCCTCGAAGATTTTCCGGTACAGCATGTCCTCGTTCCACCACAGGCAGAACGGCGTGACATACGAGCCTGGAATCTGGCCGTTCTCCTTCACCACCTTGCAGAAGGCCGTGCGCTGCCCGCTGTCCATCCCGTCCCAGGCATCGATGCTCATGACGTTCAGCCCCTGGCCGTTGCGGAACCCGCCGGGGTTCAGCGTCTCCTTGAAATAGCGGGACACCGCCACGTCCACGTCGTAGCTGTTCTTGTCCGACATCACGCCCCAGCTCTGCCAGCCGAAGGGCGTGCCGCGCGTCCACGTCTTGCGCATGGGCTGCACCAGCGTGTTGGCCCTCGCGTATTCCTCCATGCCGTCGCGCCAGTCGGCGAACGAGCCGACGAACATCAGGGCCGAACGCACTTCCGGGCCGCGCACCTTGCCGTGCGGCAGCTCATCGCGCGTCTCCTTGTTCGCCACGCCGGAGAACACTTTCAACGCCTCCACGCGCCCGTCGCCCGAAGCCTTCACCTCCACCGCGCTCTTCCAGCGGTCGTGGCTCACCGAACCCAGCACCACGCCCCGGCGGCTCTCGCCGGCATACAGGGCCGACACCTCGTAGGAGGTCATGTCGCCCCTCATGCGGTTCTGGTGGTAGCGCACGAAGCCGTCGTTATCGAACGGCACCTTCAGCATCCGGTTGGTCTGCGCCGGGGCATACAGGTCGTATGCGGCGGACACCGCCACCGGTGCCAGATAATTAGAACGAAGCGAGGCGTCGCCTTCCAACGCCAGGTCCGTCAGCACATAGTCCTTCCCGTCGTACACGTAGAACGACTGGGTGAGGGTCACCGCGTCCCCGTTGGCCGGAGAGGCGAACACGAACTCATGGCACGTGCCACGCCCGAAAGCGTCGGACACCTTGCGGGTCCGGTAGTCCGCCACGGCACAGGATGCCGAGCTGACCACTCCGCCTTCCTTTCCGTTCAGGTCGTAGGAAGCCTCCGGCACCGACCCGACGAACACGGGACGCCATGCCTTGCCTTCCTTGTATTCCACGTTAAACTGCTTTCCGTTCTCCACATAGGTGATGCGCAAATCACCCGCCAGAATGGCCACGTCGTCCGCCCATGCCCCCAAGGGGAACAGGCAGGCACACAACAGGCCGCCCAAAGTCTTCAACTTGTTACTTTCCATTCTTACCGTATCATGTTTGTTTTTAACGAACCAATGTCTTGCACACGTCCTTGCTTCCGTCGGCATAACGCACCTGCACCAGCACCATGCCCCGGTCCTGCGGCAGCGAGAACGCCACCTGCGTGCGGCGGTCCAGGCCCTCGGCCTGCAACAGCCGTCCCTGCAAATCGTACGCCTCTATCCGGGCCATGTCCTTTCCGGCATACGCCATCAGCCGGCCGTCGCCCAAGGCCACTACCTTCAGTCCGGCCACAGCCTCATCCTCCACGCCGTCAATGCCGCTTCCGCTGCCTTTCGTGAAGCGGTAGACGCGGACATCCTCATAAGGCACATCGTAAGGCAACGCATCGTCCGTCACGTCCACCACCTCATTGGTCCACAACTCACGCACTTCGGAGAATTCGCCGGCGGCGATGTCCAGCAAGTCCAAGGGAATCTCGCCCACCTCACGGTTTTCCGTATAATTGAAGGCGGCCACATAAAGATAATCGTCCGTGTGCATCATGAAAAAGCTCTCCGCCGCATTGTCGTTTCCGTTATACTCCTTATAACCATACACCGGACGGAACGAACGGCCCAGGTTCGCCATCTTGTTGATGTCCCTGTTGAGCATGACGTTCTGCGCCCTCTCCCGCGAAAGCTTGGCCCATCCGCGCCCCGACTGGTCACTCAGGCTGAAGTTGTCCGCCACGAGCAACATGCCCGTCACGGCCCCCGTGGTGAAGCGGGCGCGGTTCTCGCCCTCCGTGTTGTTCAGCTGGTCGCCCGCCCCGACCAGCACCAGATGGTCCGGGTCGTTGTATTGGAACAGGCGGTCGGTCCACCAACCGGCGGATATGGCATTCATGCAATACTCCGAATGCCCGATGCTTCCCCAGGTGTCACAGGCCACGCGGCGCGAGTTGGCATACTGGTAAGGGAAGAGCGGCGCGATGGAGAAGGCGGCAAAGACACCATACTTGTCCAGCTCCTCGCGGATAAACGCCATGCCCTCGTTGTAGGCCGCCACGGCGGTGGTCACGTCCGGGTTATAATAGGAATCGGCCTGCACCATGCCGCAGTTCAGGAAGTCCATCTTCATATACTTGAAGCCGATGGTCCCGGCCTGCCACTTGATGAAATCCGCCGTCGCCTTTTTCATGTAAGGATGCGTGGGGTCCACGCAGTAAGCCCCGTCCAGCCAGATGGGTTCGCCGTTCGCCTTGAGCACCACGTCCCGGCGCTTCCATTGGGTGCCGTCCTCGGCCGTCCCCACCACGTCGTCCCAGTTGGGCTTTTCCCCGCACCACATGGAGAACGGCGTGTTGTAGCAGCCCACGAGCTGGTTACGCGCCTTGCCTTGCAGGATGAAGTTCAGATGCTGCGTGTCGTTCATGTTGTCACCGGCATCCAGGCTGAAGACCACCTTGCCCTGGTCGTTGCAGAATCCGCCCGGCATCAGCACCTCGGCATAATAGTCGGCAATCTCCACGTCCGCCTCGTAGGAGTTCTTCTCGGCCAGCACGCCCCAGCTCTGCCACCCGAACGGCGTGCCGTGCGTCCAGCTCTCGGTGCGCGGCGCCACCAGGTTGTTGGCGTCGGCAAACGTCTCCATGCCAGTGCGCCAGTCGTCAAAATAGCCCACGAACATCCGGGCCGACACCACTTCCGGCCCCTTCACCTTGCCATGGGGAATCAGGTCGCGCGTGTCCGACGTGGACACGCCGGAAAACACCTGAAGCGAGTTCACCGTCCCCCCCTTGGAAAGACTGGCACTCACGGCACTCTTCCACAAGTCATGGGTCACGGAACCCAGGATGAGTCCCTCGCGGCTCTCGCCCTCATAAAGCGCCGACACCTCGTAAGACAGGAAGTCGCCGCTCATCTTATATTTGTTGTACCGCCCGAAAGCGTCGTTGTCATACGGCACTTTCAGCATCCGGTTGTTGTCGTTGGAGGCAAACAGGACATAGCTTCCGCCCACCGATACCGGCGCCAGATAATTGGAGCGGATGGCCGCATCCCCAATCAAAGCCAGGTCCGTCAGCATGTAATCCAGTCCGGGATAGATATAGAAACGCTGGCGCATCGTCACCTCGTCGCCGTTGTCCGGGTCCGTGAAAGTAAAGGTGTAACACTTCCCGGCCCCGAAAGCGTCGTCCACATCCGCCACCGACTGCCCGGCCGTCGCGAAAGAAGCGGTCGTCACCTCACGGGCCGTCCCCCCGGCATTGTCGTAATGCGCGGCCGAAGCCGAATGGTCGACCACACACTTGCGCACGGCCCCGCCCTCGTCCAGCATATCGATGCGGAAAGCCTTCTCGCTCTCCATATAAGTCACTTTCCAAAGTCCGTCCGTCACGACGATATCGTCAGCCTGCGCCATTCCCGCCACCCACATTACAGACACGAGGCACAAGCCTTTCGACCATTTGTTCCAGTCTATTCTCATGGTTTAAGTTTTAAACGTTAATTTTCCAAGTACCATATTTGCGGTTACAAAGAGACAAAAAAAACAAGGAACGGCACAAGAAAAACGGCTCAAAAAATAGAAAAAATGCTTCAGGAAGGACAAGAACGGGAAAGAGGGGCAAAAAATAAAGAGGGTGTAGCAAAACCTGCGAGAAGCAACTGCTCCGCCTTGCAGGGGAGGAGTTTATTTTGCTACACCCTCTCCTATTATTTCACGACGATCGTCTTGCGGAACACGATATTGTCCGAAGAGTGTCCGATTTGGATCTCGAACTCACCCGGCTCCACCACACGGTGCAGCGTCTCGTTGTAGAACGCCAGCTCGTCGATGGGCATCTCCAGCTCCACCCGGGCCTTGCCGCCGGCCGGCACTTCCACCTTCCTGAAAGCCTTCAGCTGCTGGATAGGCGTGGCCACCGAGCTCCATTTGTCGCGCACATAGAGTTGCACCACTTCCTTGCCGTCGCGCCCACCGGTGTTCTTCACGTCCAGCGCCACGCGCAACTTGCCTTGGTCCGAGAACACCGTGTCGTTCAACTGCACATCGGAATACTCGAACGTGGTATAGCTCAAGCCATAGCCGAAGTCCCACAAGGCATAAGGCTTCTCGAACACATAATGCCCGTTGGGTTGCTCGTAGCTTCCGCCTTGGTCGAACACCTGCTCGCGGTCGGTGGGATAATAATTATAGAAACACGGCGTATTGCCCGTGCTGCGCGGGAATGACACGTTCAGACGACCGGAGGGGTTGACTTTGCCCAACAGCACGTCGGCCATGGCGTTGCCCTGCTGTTCGCCGCCGTAGAACTGCAGCACCACGGCATCGGCATGTTCCTGCGCCCAGGTCATGACGAGCGGCTTGCCCGTAATCAGCACCACCACCATCGGCTTGCCCGTGGCTTTCACGGCCTTCAGCAGCTCCAGCTGCTTGCCCAGCAGGTCCAAAGAGGAAAGGTCGAAGCCTTCGCCGGAAGTCACGTTCTTGCCCTTGGCGCCACGGCCCAGCCAGACACTGCGCGTGCCCACGGCCACGATGGCCACATCGCTCTTGCGGGCCAGCTCCACGGCGGCGGCGATGCCGTCCTCCTTCTGGCTCCACCAGTCGCAGCCTTCCAGCTGGTTGACCTGCACGTCCTTGCCCACGGCCTGCTTCAGGCCGTCGAACAGCGTGACGCATTCATGGTTGTCAAAATCCACCCAACCGTAATCGCCCGCCACACTGGCGTTGCTGTTCGGTCCCAACAGGGCGATGGACTTGTACTTCTCCAGGTCGAGCGGCAGGATGCTGTTCTTGTTCTCCAGCAGCACGATGCTTTCGTCCGCCACCCGCTTGGCCAAGGCCACATGCTCCTTGCTGCGCACCACCTTGTCCACCTTGTCCGGGTCGCCGTAAGGGTCATCGAAAAGGCCGAGCTTGAACTTCGCCGTCAACACCCGGCGGCAGGCACGGTCCACATAAGCCTCGTCCAGCTGCCCTTTCTTGACCTGGTCCTCCAGCGTCTGGTAAGCCCAGTCGTACACGTCCATGTCGATGCCGGCCATCAGGGCGCGGCGGGCGGCCTCCTCGGAAGTGGGCACGGCAAAATGGAACACCTTCAGGCGGTCCACCGACCCCCAGTCGGAATACGTGAAGCCCTTGAAGCCCAGTTCCCCGCGCAAGAGGTCGGTCATGAAATGGGCCGAATGCGCCACGGGAATCCCGTCATAGGCACTATAGCAGCCCATGATGGCCGTCGGCTCAGCATTCTTGATGACCTTGGCAAAAGGATAGGCGTACAAGTTGCGCAGCTCGCGCTCGCCGCCGGCCACGAAGGCACAGTTCAGTCCTCCCGTGGGCGTGCCGTGGGCCACGAAATGCTTGGGCATGGCCCCCACGCCCTCCGCTTGCGAGCCACGCACGAAAGCCGTGCCCATCTCGCCAATCAGGAACGGGTCCTCGCCGAAAGTCTCCTCCACCCGCCCCCAACGAAGCTCGCGGGCGATGTCGAGCACGGGCGACAGCAGCTGACGGATGCCGATGACGTGCGCCTCACGGCCGATGGCGCGGCCCATTTCCTCCACCAGCTCCGGGTTGAAGGTGGAGCCCTGGGCGATGGCCTGCGGGAAGATGGTGCAACCGTTCTGCGTCACGCCGTTGATGCCTTCCACCGTGGTCAGGGCTGGAATGCCCCACGGGGTGTTCTCCCGCAAATACTTCTGCATTTTGTTGAACAGCAAGGTGGCCTCCCTGGCCGACAATCCCATCTCGTGCACGCTGCCCGGGCTTTCGCCCTTGTAGGTGCTTTCAATGGCGTTGATGTCACTGGTGGAATTGTTCTGCAGCTGCAGCACCTTCTCACGCAAAGTCATGCGGCGGAGCAGGTCCTCCACCCGCTCCTCCACGGGGAGCGACGCATCCTTGTACTTCGGGGTGTCGTCCGCGTCCGCATAGGCGAAAGCCGCGCCGGCCACCCACAAAGCCATACCAAACAAACTTTTTCTCATTTTTCCTTTCATGTTGATTTTTAAATTGAAACTTTAAAAAGGCCCGGCTACCTTCACAGGCTTCCGGGCCTCACAACCTAACCTAATTCACAGTTAATCACTAAAACTGCTTTTCCTTTATGCTTATCTCAAGAACCAAGCATCTTCATTCTGCAGACGGGAACGTATGGCCTCAGCCCCGTCGCCGAAACGGACGGCAACTTTCTCGGCCGCCCATGCCGGCCACTGTCCGCGATGGCGGGCAATACGCATCAGGTCGAAGAAGCGGTTGCCCTCGAAAGCGGTCTCGGCGGCCATCTCGTCCACGATGAGATTCTCCACATACTCGATGGAATCGGCCTTGGCGGCGGCCAGACGGCCGGCATCGTGAGTGATGAACACGGAATCCTTCAGCTCGCCCGTCTCATCGTTCTCCACCTGCACCGTGTCGTACGGCGTGTAGTCCGGAATCAGGAAGTCGGAAGTAGGAAAGCCTATGGCACGGCCACGCCCACGGGTGGCGGTACCGACGTTGCCGTCCCAACGGTCTTCCGTGAAATCCAGGAACGCCTCGCCCGTGCGCTCACAAGCCGGCACGCGGGCGGTGTTTGCCAACGTGGTTTTATTCAACCCGTAGGCCAGCACGGCAAAGGCCGTGGCCGGACGGCCGTAGCGGTTGAGCGCTTCGGCCAGACGGAGATACACATGCGGCGTGCGCAGCACCGGCAGATTGCGTATCACGGGATAGCTGCCGAAAGCCTCATTGTCCGGGTCGGAAACGGAAGCTCCACCGCCGGCAGAAGCCAAGTTATAGAATTTCAGGATGGCCGTGCCGCGATAATCGCCTATCCAAGCCTCCCCATAAGAGATGCCCGCGGTGGTACCGTTGGCGTACTCTATCTGTCCGCGCAAGTCCCCCGTGAAGAATCCCTGGATGGTGGACACGCTATTCTCGGCGGCATAATAATGGGTGGCACGGGTCATGTCATCCATAAACGATGCGGAAGGAACGAGGGCGGGTGTCTCGCTCATCGTCCACCCCAACAGACGGGGATGCCAGGCATTGGCCCGTGTGCTGTAAGCCAATGTGGCAAGCACCTCCGAGGAAGAAGCGGAGGCATAAGTGGACTGGAATCCGATAAGGAGAGATGTACGGTTGGCGTTCTGCCAATAGTTACCGTTGGCGGAGAGCGTGAGGCTGCGCCAGTCGATGTAACGGTAATAGGCCGTGGCGGCATCGGCATAACGCCCCAGGTAGAGGTAAAGGTCGCCGAGCATCACATCTATCGGGATGAACATCTTGCGCGACTCCAGCCCGTCCACCGTACCATAGTCCAACGCCCGGACCCCGATATGAGGTGTAAGGTCGTCAATGAGCAGGGTGGCCAGCTCGTCCAGGTTCTTCTGCGGGTGTTCCTGAAGCGCACCTTCCAAGTCGAGCACAGGCTCTTCCATCCAGCTCACCGTCCCGGCGGCCAGTCCCAGCTGCCAGTAAGTCCACGCCCGGAGCGTCTTGATGGCCACATATTCGGGCACCATCACACGGTCTTCATAGAACACGATGGACGTGTCCATACGGGTGAGGGCGTAATTGCAATTGTTGATGACATTGTAATAGTCACGGAACGAGGCATACTCGTTGTCCGCCGACACGCTGAAGTTGGAAACCTCCTGAATGTCCACATCCGCGTCCGTAGTGGCCGTCATCAGGTCGCCGCGCAACTCGCCCAGCAACACGTAACGGTCTCCCAGGCGCTGCACCTGGGAGAGGATGCCGAGAGCCGAATAAAGGGAGTCGTTCGGCGAATCCAGCCGGTTGCCGTCCTCGAACACCACGGTGGTGGAATCGGTCTCCATCATGTCCGTGCAGGCCGGGAAAGCCGCCATGCAGGCGCATACGGCCCACACGGCTTTCATATTGTCATAGAATCTTGTCTTCATGTCTCTGTATCTTTATTTTGCATTACAAACTCAGTTTCACCCCAATCTGGAACGAGCGGGACTGCGGCGTGAGGCCGGCATCGATTCCCTGATAAAGCACGGACTGCCCGTAAGAGAACTCGGGATCGGGTCCCAGGTATCTGGTCAGCGTGCAGAGGTTGTTCACCGCCGCCCACACGGACACACCCTGCAGGAACGAAGTGGAACGTACCGGCACGTGGTAGGACAGCATCAGTCGCTTGAACTTCAGATAAGAGGCATCCTCAATCCAACGGTCGGAGAAACGGGCGTTGCCCATCGGGTCGCCATAAGTAGCACGCGGGATGTCCGTCACTTGGCCGTCCGCCATCCAGCGGTTCTCCATCGCCACGCTCTGGTTGGAAAGGCTGCTGCCCGACTCCAGGTCGGCACGGAGGGCATTGTAGGCATCATTCCCCAATGAATAGGTGAAGAGGGCGCCCAGTTCCAGGTCGCGCCAACGGAAGTTCAGGTTGAAATTTCCGTAAATGTCCGGATTCGGGTCGCCGATGACCACACGGTCCTTCTCGTCGATGATGCCGTCCTTATGCACGTCCACGAAGCGCATGTCGCCCGCCGAGAACGGGATGCGCTGGCCGGAAGAGGAAAGGATGGCCAGTCCGGCATCCGAAGCCTCCTGGGCCGTGGAATATACACCGGCGGTCTGGTAGCCGTAGAACACGCCGGCCGGCTGGCCTACCTCGGTCAGCACCGTACCGCCGCGCACTTCGGTGGTGAAGCTGCCGTTGGGCAGGGAGGTCACCTCGTTCTTGTAGTGGCCGATGGTCAGGCCCACGTTGAACTTGAAGTCCTTCGTGTCCACGACACGGGCGTTGGCTCCGATCTCGAAGCCCCGGTTCTCCATCTCGCCGCCATTGTCATAATAGTATTGCAATCCGGCCTCCTCGTTCAACGAACGGAGCGTCACGAGATCCTTCGTCTTGGCGTAGAACCAGTCGATGTTCATGCTCAGGCGGTTGGACAGGATGCTGAAGTCCAGCCCCACATTGGCCCGGCCCGTGGTTTCCCACTTCAGCCGCTCGTTGCCGATGTTCGCCAACACCAGTCCCGTGGCGTCGTTCGCCACTTGCCCGGAAGTGAAATAGGAACGGGTGGCGAAAACCGGCAAACGGTCGTTGCCGGACATGGTATAGGCCACGCGCAGCTTCAGGCTGTTCACGAAATCCAGGTTCCGCATGAAGTTCTCGGAAGAAATCAGCCAGGCGCCGCTCACCGACGGGAAGTACCCCCACGACACACCGCACAAGCCGATGCCGCCGGCCTCGTTGCCGAAACGCGAGGAAGTCTCCATGGACATGTCCACGTTCAGGAAATACTTGTTCAGGAAGCCGTAACCGGCATTCAGGTACCAGGCCATGCGGCGGTCCGTATACTCCGTCCCGGACAGGAAACGCAAGTCACTGGTCGTGTTGCCCAAAGCCGTCATGTAATCGGAACCGGTGTTGTAGCCCTGCCCGTAGGTGTACTTGAAGAAGTCGTTGTAGAAACGGTATCCCAAGGCGGCCGACAGGTTATGACGGTATCCCTTCAGGATGTCCCACTTCAGGTAAGCGTCCAAAGAGAGCGAAGTCTGCCGCGCCATGTAGTTGCGCACCTCGTTGAGTGCGGTGGCATACATCTCGCCCTGCTCGTTGTAGAGCGGCTCGTCGGCCACTCCCGCATCGGGGATGAAAAGGTCCTCGTTCTCCTTGTCGTAGGAGAAGCCGAAGAGGGCGGCGGCCTCCAGCCGGTCGGTAATCTGGTACGTCGGACGCAGGTTCAGCGTGAAACGGTACTTCTCCAGGCTCGGCATGTTCTCTTCGTTCACAAGAGCCAGCGGGTTGCCGTAGTTCAATTCGTCCACGTCCGTCAGACGACCGCTCAGCGAACCGCTCTCGTTGTACTGGTAAGGCGAATAGAGCGGCGACTTGATCAGGGCCATATAATAGGGAGAGCGCATACGGTCCATTCCGTCGAAAGTCACCCGGTGGCCCGTCTTGGAATAGGCGATGTCGAACAACAACTTGAAATCATCGGTCAGCTTGATGTCCGAGTTGAAACGCACGTTCAGACGGTTGAAATTCGTGTGGTCCATGTTGCCGGCATTGCGGGCATACCCTAAGGAGAAACGGTAGAGGGCGATGTCGTCACCACCCGACACGGACACCCCGTAATTCTGGATGAAAGCCGTCTTGTTGATCTCGTCCATCCAGTCGGTATTGTTATGCACCGAACGGTAGAAGGCACGCGAAGGGTCATCGTTCGTGAACTGGAAATCCTCCACCACGTCACGGTCCATGCCCGACATGACATCAGTGGCATAGCGGCGGTAGGCGGAAGCGTCCATCACGGGTGTCGTCTCGAAAGGAGTCTGGAACCCGAAAGAAATGTTGGCATCGATTTTCGTGGCCATCTCGCGTCCACGTTTGGTCTCGACCAGCACCACTCCGTTCGCGCCACGGCTGCCCCAGATGGCCGAACCGTTCTTCAGCACCGTCACCTTCTCAATGTCAGAAGGGTCAAGCAACGTCAGCGGGTTGTTGTAATAATTGTCCACCGCAGAGGAACCGTCCTCCTGCATCTGCCACACCACGCCGTCCACGACGAACAAAGGCTGCGAGGACAGATTCAGGGAGTTGAGCCCCCGCACGAAATATGAAGCACTCGCTCCCGGCTCTCCGGAACGCGCGGAGGTACGCAGCTGTCCGGCCAAAAGGGAATTCATGTCGTCCACCATATTGAGCGTCCCGGCAGTGAAACCGTCCACCACGGCGCGTCCGTCGGTCACAGACATCGCATCGTCATAATAGGCATGTCCTGTCGCCATATACAGCGACACGTCCACCTGCGTACGTCCACGTACCGGCACCACCTGCCGCGAATAACCCGG
The DNA here is from genome assembly GCA_944320765.1 of uncultured Paraprevotella sp. GTDB lineage: Bacteria > Bacteroidota > Bacteroidia > Bacteroidales > Bacteroidaceae > Paraprevotella. The sequence continues at coordinate 61,242 of CALUIS010000004.1, read as the reverse complement.
CGCGTCCACGTAAAGCGGCACTCTCAGGTCGGGCAACCCGATTTCGAACTCGCCGTTCTCGTCCGTCATGGCCGACACGCTCACCTCCGGTGTCGTGACGCGCGCACCGGCAAATCCCTTGCCCGTCACGGCATCCACCACGCGGCCTTTCACATGGTAAGGCATCCGGACCTTCTCAGTCTGTCCGGCCTTTACCGTATCAGCGGGAACCGCCTCCTGCGCCTGCAGGACAGCCGGGAAGAGCGCCAAAGCCGCCACGGCCCCCGTGAGTCTCAACCTATAAGAATCAAATATAGAATACATAGCTCATCTTGCTTTAAGGATTAACAATTCAAGGAACAGGCACGAAACGGATGCAGTCGATACGGAAACGGCGGCGGTACTTCACGTTTACCTCGGTGTTCTTCACATTCGTCCGGATGCGGAACGTCGTACGCACATCCACATCATCCTGGGAATGTTCCTCGTCCGTCCACCACATCCCGTCGTAATAGTTGGCGGCAGGCAACTGCAGCGCGCTCCACAGCTTCAGGCTCTTCACCTTGTTGTCGCCCACGCTGTCACCTCCGACAATCAGTTCCGGGTCATCATCCTCTTTACGCTCCACACGACCTTCATCGTCTTTGTCGAGAAGCGGATAGTTCAGGCGGAACTCCAGCCGGGTCTTCTCCTCGGCCAAGGCCACGCCGTCGATGACCGGCGGGACGAAGTCCACATACACATCGTACTTGCCGGCCAGCACCTGCGGAATCTCAAAGGTCACCTCCGCCGTACCGCTGGCGTTGCTCACTTCCAGGTAACTGTTGTTGCTCACGCCTTGCACGGCACTCGTCACGTCCGTGTTGCGCACATAAACGCTCGTACTGGTGTTGGTGACACGTCCGTTCAGGTCTTCGGCCTCCACCACGATCTCATGGTTCCAAGTGCAGGTATCGTCCAACACCAGGTCGCCCTTGGCCAGGTACATCAGCCCGTTGGACCCCTCCACTTTCGTATAGGGCGCGAAGTAGCGACCGGTCTCGTGAATCACATTGCCCGTGATGGTCACCAGCGAATCCCTCGAGGCCGGGTCGTCCATCCGTCCGCGGAAAGTCAGCCCGTTCAGGATGGCCTGCCCTGTCTGCACCATCTGGATGGAATCGGCCAAGACCGGGTCGGCATTATACGTGGCGAAGTAGGGACTGATATGGGCGTAAGCCTTGTCCCAGGCATCGTTGTCCGGCAAAATCATGGTATAAAGAGAGTCCTCGTCGTCAATGTGGCCGATACCATACTTCCAATCATAAAGCATCGGGTTGTAATCCACGAAAACGGAGTCCGTCCCCACACTGGCCGAAGCGTCATACCGCTTCTCCACGAAACGGCTGATGAACTCATACACCTTGGAATATTCCGGGAAGACGGAAATATACTCCAAGAAGTTATAGCGGTAAGGGATGGTGTCGGACAATTTGTGCAGCACGCCGTTCATCGCCCGTTCGTTGCCCTCCTCAATCGCCGTGCCGTTGAACAGCCCGGAACCGTCGTATGCCATGCGCTTGCCATTGAGCATATAGATGTACTTCCCCGGTTCCGTAGACGTGGGATTGGTGTAACGGGCCACGTGGTTGTTCACCAGACGCACCAACGCGTCCCGGTCCGTCATATCCACATCCGCCAAAGCCTCGTTCACCGGCGCCCATACGGTATAAGTCTGACTGGACGCAAGCAGGCTGTCCACCCCGACTTCCTCCACAATCTGCGTGAAAGTACTCAATGAAGCATCATTGTGAAGCAAATCCATCAGGCTCACCCGCGGCACACTGCCGTTCAGGTCGTAGTGCGCGTCCCAGTCGTCCTGACAGGCCGCGAACATGGCCGCGCCCGCCAACAGACAGATGATTCCTTTATTATATCGTTTCATATACTCGTTTTTAAGCATTAATATATATCCTCGTTACGAATCACATCCACAGGGACAAGCTCGAAATAATCGATGGAGAACTCACGGCCGGCGAAGTCCACGCTACGGGCTCTCAAGGTATGCGCCCCATATTCCGTAAAGCGATACTGTCCCACAATATAGCGCAAGGACTTATAGAAATCACGCAGCAACATGTTCCCATTCAACAAGAAACAAGAAGCCGGCCCTTTCATATAACCCAAGTTACGCATCATCTTGTCTACCTCGATACCACCATCCGATGTTTCCGAGTCGGCAACCCATCCGCATCGGGGATCACCTTCGATATCGCCAATCTTCAAATCGACCGGTGTTCCGGCCAAATTGCCGTCAATAAAAATCTGTCCCATACCTCGCCAGCTTTCAGCATTATAACCGATACGGATTTCCCAGTTACCGGGCGGCACGGGCAACAAACGAATGGTGAAATCATAACCTTCCTTCATGTTGATTTCATCCACTTGATAAGAGGCCCATCCACGACTTCCCCACATCAGACAGTTGGAAGCCTCGTTATACGTGAAATATTCGCCGCAATAATCAGGAGTCACCGTATATCCGTTCGCATCCGGGATGTCCACATTGTTCCAACGGATATTGTTGTTGGTCAGTTGCGGAGGTATCGACATGGCATCAAAACGAAGCCGTTTATGTAGCACGTCATCAGACATCACTTCTTCATCATACACCAACATGTCGGTAATCGTATGGACAAACCCATTCACGGCATCGATATTGCTATGAGTCTCGTCAATTCCCACATAATGGCCATTCTTCTGCAAATTAATCTTATTCCCAATCTTGATTTCCATAATGCGGTAAGTATACATCGTCTCATAATATTCCGCCCAATATCCCTCCGCGCCTTGTGCAATACATTCCGCAGGCGTGTCGAACACCATGTTGTTGGTCGCCATCTGCCGGTTGAGCATGTGATAAGCCACAAAACGGTTCAACGGATTGTTCTTGCTCTCATAATTGCCCAAGTCCTCGGAACCGTAATACGTCCGGGCGTATTGTTCCAAGCTTGCCAAAATTTCTTCCCGCGTATTGCCGGTGATGCCGTTCTCACGCAACAGCTCGTCCGGCTCACAAAACAGCGTGTAGCCGTAACGTAGACTCGGCATCGTCTTCATTGTATAACCGGACAACTCCACTTTGTCGGCCGCAAAAGTATTCACATAACTTTCATCATACAGCTTCTCCATCTCCTTATACCAACCGGATGCTTCGTAGGCCATGGCCCAAATCTTGAAAGTGTCGTCATTCTGCAACACTTCCAACAAAGACATCTCGGAAGGTTCTATCACCTTGTCCACCACATGCACGACACCATTATGCACCTCCTGGTCCAGAGTAGTCACGCGGGAATCATCATTCACCCATATCACGCGCCGTCCCTCCTCGTCGTTCGTAAAAGAAAGAACCAGATAACGTTCAGCCAACGTCATGGTAGAAAGTGAACCCGCGATAAACTCTTGCGAAGTATACTCTGCATTGCCACGAATCACACAGTTGTACACGACTTTCTGTGCCTCTTCCGCTGTAAGCTCATCCAGTGTCTTGCCCTTTTCCTCCAAATAGATTTCAAGAGCCTCGTTACTGGGTACGAAGCAAGTGTAATGGCCGTACACTTCCAGCAAGGCATCCGCCCCACATTTGGTTATCAACTTATAAAAATCCGTCAGTTCCGGAGTGTTCTGGCAGAAGGAAGCCACCGTCTCACCAGTAAAAGTATACATGGCATCAACCTTGATGTCATCGCTGTCGCAGGATACCTGCACACCGGAAAGGCAAAGGGCGGCCACCGCCCAAAACCCTGTTCTCAATATTCTATATATCTTACCCATGATCTTCAATTTTTAGAAATGTCATCCGAAATTTCATAGAACGGATTCTGGTTCAACAGATGGTTCAGTCTCAATTCATCCTGATGGATAGGCATAAAGATGGAATTCACATCATTAATCTTGCTCATCACGGTACTTTGACTCAAGCCCATACCGGAAGTATATTTCCGCAAGATATAATTATTGATGACATTGGTCGCGGTCCCCTCACGAAGGATACGGCGTACCAAGTCAAAATAGCGCTTGCCTTCGAAGAGGAACTCACGTTGACGTTCGTCCAACACCAAATCCCGAACCGTCGCTACCGGAGAAGTACCGTATTGTTCCTTCAAGGTTCCGGGATCCAGATTGGGATGCGCACGGTCGTAAGTATAAGACAGCATATCCACAGCACCTGAGGCATCGCCATCTTCAACCAAGGCCTCCGCTTTCATCAGGTAGACATCCGCCAACCGATAGATAATCCAATTGTCCAGCCCGTTGTTATACGAGGTGAAGTTCCCGAATCCGATGTTCTCATAATTGGTACTATATGTAGCCCTTATACCCTTCATGATATGATAGGTTCCTGAATTCTCGGCATAAGAACCAATCCGACGCATGTCTATACCGTTCCACCAATCCTGTCCGTTATACGTTTCCAGACTGAAAGCCGACAACAAGCAAGAATTATTGGCATCCCCATAGAACGTGCGGACAGCCCCATTCTGCGTATTATTATCAAACTGCAACTCCCAGATACTTTCATCGGAATTGCCTGTAAAAAAGACCTCATTGAAATAAGTCTCAGCCGGCAAAAGCGACAGTGGATTGGATGAAGTGGTCAGAATCTTGTCGCAATAGTCCACACATTGCTGGTATTCTCCCCGCCACAGCGACATGTCGGCAATCAAGGCCCAGATGGCCTTCTGCGTGATCCGGCCGCGGGTGTATTCGATGTTGTCATCGCCATACGTCGTCACAGCCAGATCCTCCACCGTCTTCAAATCACGAATCAAGGTATCCAGCACATTCTCGAACGGTGTCTGCGGCACCTGGAACCGCTGGGTGTCATCCACGTAAGCGGTTTCAATATAAGGTATGTCCTTGAAAGCACGGGCCAGCGTGAAGTAGCAGAAAGCACGTATGCCCTTTACCTCGGCTATGTAATGGTTCAGGTCGGCCTCCGTAAAGTCCGCGTCACGCTCGCGCACAGCCGGCGCATTCTGCAACACAGTGTTGCAATAGTTGATGACCGTGTAGAAATCATTCCACTTGCAATAGCTGTTGCTCTCCGTGAGGTTCGCATTCAAGATATACCCGATTTCCGTATCCGAACTCGTTCCGTTAACCACATTGTCCGAGCGGAGTTCCCCCCACACAATCAGGCGGCGCATGAAGCCGTCCTCCAGCATGGCACGGTAGCAGGCCCCCACGGCACTCTCCACATCCTGTTCGTCCTTCCAGAAATCCTCGGCCACCATCTCGGACTGGGGCATAATCTCAAACCAGTCTTCGCATGAAGCCGTGGCGGCCAGCAAAGGCAGGCCCGCCAGGAAAGCTCCTATTCTATATATATACTTTCTCATCTCATTCAGTTTTTAAGGTTAGATGCCTATGGTCAGGCCAAACGTAAAGTAACGCGAGCGCGGCGTGCGGTTGTTGTCCTCACTCACCCCGATGTTGTTGGGCGAGATTTCGGGGTCCGCACCGGTGTATTTGGTGAAGGTCAGCATGTTGTTCAGCGTCAGCGAGAGGCTGAGGTTGTTCAGATGCGCCTTCTTCAGCAGTTTCGGGTCGAAGGAGTAGTTCAGCGTCACCTGCTTGAGGCGAAGGAAAGAACCGTCCTCCACGAACCGGTCGCTGCCCAACCAGTTGTAACCGCTCTGATAAAGGGCGCGCGGGATTTCCGTCAGGTCGCCGTCCTTGCGCCACCGCCAGTTGGTGGACACCGACTGGTTGTCCGTGTTGTACATGTTCTCGGCGTTCATCCGGCCGAAGTTGATGATCTTGCCGCCCACGCGGTAATTGAAGAACACGTTCAGCGAAAGACGCTTCCAACGCACGGTCGTACCGAAACCTCCGTCGAACTTCGGGTTAGAGTTACCCAGATAAACGATATCCAACTCATCGATGGAACCGTCGTGGTTGATGTCCTCGTAAATGGCGTCACCGCCCCGGAAGCGGTACTCGCTCGTCGTACCGTATGCGAAGTACATCGGGATAGGATCGCCCGACCCGTCCAGCACCACATTGCCCGCCTCGTCACGCACCACGGGAGCCGTGGCGTTCGGTTGGTCCGGTTGGTAAGTATCGTACTGGTATACGCCCTTGTAACGGAAGCCATAGATGGAACCGAAGGAATTGTTCACCTGGAAGCGGTTCAGATAGGAACCGTTCTGGTAGTTGAAGTCCTTGTTGTAGTTGTGCAGCACGTTCTCGTCCAGCTCCACGATGGTGTTCACGTAGTTGGAGAAGTTCAGGCTCACGTCCCATGACCAGTCGCCGCGCTTCAGCATGTTGTTCGTGCTGAACTCCAACTCCCAGCCGTCGTTGTCCATCGTACCGCCGTTGATGTACGAGATGGAGCCGAAACCGGAAGAAGAGGGGATGGACTGGTCCTTGAAGAGCAGGTCGTCCGTACGGCGGTGATATACATTGGCCACCAAACGGTAACGCCAATCAAAGAGACTCAAGTCGATACCCAAGTTATAAGAGGTGGAACGCTCCCACTTCAGGTCGGTCAGCTGCAACGTGGACGGCTTGATAGCCGGCAAGTCGATGTAGTTCGAACCGAAGCTGTTGTAACGGGCGTAGTGCAAGTACTCATAGTCGGGGCGGTTACCCGTCACACCGTAACCCAAGCGGATAGCAAACTCGTCCATCCAGTCGTCCGCGAAGTCGAAGAACTTCTCCTCCGAAATGAGCCACTTGAACGAGGCGGAGGGGAAGAAGCCCCAACGGTTGCCCGGCCCGAAGCGGGTGCTGCCGTCCCAACGGGCCGTCACATCGAACACATAACGGTCGAGCAGGAAATAGTGCCCCTGCAGCAGGAAGGCCATGTTGCGCCCTTCGCTCTTGGCACTGGCGAAGTTGTTCAGGTGTCCCATATTGGTCACGTCCGTAGCAGAAGTGGAAGCCAAGCCGTAGCGTTCGAACTCCTGATGCTTGGAAGTGGACATGTCCATCTCCCACTTGCCGTAAAGCATCAGCGAATGCTTCTCGCCCAAGTTAGGCTGCCATGTCAGGTCATGCGCCGTATAGATGGAGGTAGCCTCGCTCTCCTTGCTGTAGCTCTTGTTCACGGCACCATCGTTCCAAGGCTTGGAGGTCGTCTCACGCGGGAGGAACTTGGTGTCCTTCACGTTCTCGGAGTCGAACTTGATGTAGCCCGTATAACGGAGCTTGGCATCACCCGCCGGGTCGAGGAAATCGTACTGCAGGCGGAGGGTCGGCATGATACGCATGCTCGTCTGTTTATAAGATGCCAGGTTGGCGATGGCCACCGGGTTGCGCAAGTCACGCTGCGAGGCGTCCACCTGCGAGTTCTGCGCGATGTTGAAGTACACGTCCGTGTTGTTGCCGTCGGCATCCTGCCGGAAGACCGAAGTGTTCGGCATCCGCTTGCGGGCGATATTCAACAGGTTGTCATCACCTGAATCGCTGTAGTTCTTGTCATTGTCCGTGTAGGTGATGGAGAAGTCGGCGGAGAACATCAGCTTGGAGCTGACGTTGTAGTCCAGGTTCATGCGGTTGGAGAAACGGGTCAGGTCCTGCCCGATGACCGTACCGGACTGCTTGTAGTAACCGAAGGAGGCGCGGAACTTGGCCTTGTCGCCACCACCGCTCACCGAAAGGTTATGGTCCTGCGTGAAGCCGTGCTGCGTCACCTCATCCACCCAGTCGGTGTTGTTGTTGAAGTTCTCGAAGTCCTGCGCCGTACCATAGGCGGAAATGAACTGCGAAGGGTCATAGCTAAACTCCGGAATGTTGCAGTCCTGCTGTGCGCGGTTGAAGTAGGCCTGCTTCATGAGCATCGTGTAGTCGTCACCGTTGAGCAGCTCCGTACCCTTGGGCTGGGTATAGCCGGAGAAACGCACGGAATAGCTCACGCGGGTGGGACCCGTCACACCCTTTTTGGTGCGGATGTCGATGACACCGTTCGCACCGCGAGACCCCCAGATGGCGGCCGCCGCACCGTCCTTCAGCACCGTGATTTCCTCGATGTCGTCGGGACTGATGCAAAGCAAGGAAGCAAACTCCTCCTGGTCCGCCGATGCGAAGTCGAACGAGTCGTCGATGTTGCTCTCGAAAGGAATGCCGTTCAACAGGATGAGCGGCTGCGAGTTGGAGTTGATGGAGGTGATACCGCGGATACGCATCACCGTGCCGCTACCCAAGTCACCGGAGTTGGCCACGATGTCCAAACCGGCGATACGGCCCTGCAGGGCATCGTCGATGGACGGCACCGACACACCCTCGATGGCTTTCGTGTTGAACTTCTGCATCGCGCCGGAATACTCCCGTTCGGGGATGGCCAGCGCACCACCTCCCGTCACCAGTTTGGAAGCCTTCACCTCCACTTCCTTCATCACGTTCTGCAACTCCAGTTTCACGTCGAACTTGCGGCGCGCGCCGATGGGCAATGTCTTGCGCACATAGCCCACAAACGAGAAGTTCAACGTATGGGACGGATCCTTGACCTTCAACGCAAAATTACCATTGAAGTCCGTCAGGGCAGACGAATAGATACGCCCGTTCTTGTCCTGCTCGATGACCGTGGCCCCGATGAAACCATCCGGCTCGTCGTCGGCATAGACCTTTCCGGTGACAATCACGCCGCCACCGCCTTGGGCATGGACCGCGCCTGCCATAAGGCAGAACGCCAGCCACAACACCACTGCTTTTATCTTATTTTCCATAACCAATCAGATTATTTTTGATTAACGATAGTTCACTACATGGTCCACCAGATGGATGACGGCATGGGAGGAAGCCGTAATCTGCGTGGCTTTCATATAATCAGGATTGTTCACAATGTAGTCACGGGCGAACAAGTTATAGCTGCCCTCGTCCGTAGTGACCACATGCGCCTGTTCCCCCGTGTTCTCCGACGTGAAAGTCAGACTATTGCCATCACTCGACACATTCAGGTACACAAAATGATCATTTGCGTCACGCGCCGCCGTGGCATAAGAGCCGGAATAAGAAATACCGTCACCCATAGGCAGAATGCCGTCCACGAAATGATAACGAAGGAAATTCAGCAGATAGAGCGTCTTCTCCTTCTTGACCACGGGGTCGGATTCTGCTGCGATTTCGTCCCAGGTCCAAAGGTCGGGATCGGCAGCGAAAGCCGCGTCCAAAGCCTCCTTCGTCGGTACCAAAATCGTATAGCGGTAGTTATTGAATGAGGTCACTACCGGGCCAAGTCCGGAAGAAGACGTCGTTACATCCTGATCAAAAATAGGTGTCACATCCTCATCTTCCTCAAAATAAGTGAATACCCGCTCGTCGCCCATCAGTAATTGATAGAAAGCCGCGTAGTCCTCAATACCTGCCATAGTATAGTACACAGACTTATAGGAATCCTGCAGAATACGGTCAATCAGGAACGTACGACCGTTTGTCATCTCATACCGTGCGGCATCGCCATCCTCCATCCGGACAACAGTGGCGGAAGGCCAATTCATTTCCACATCACCGGTCCCACTTATCATCAGGGAACTCCCCACACCTTCCGCTTTCAATATGGCTCCGCCTTTGGTCACGAAATAAGGTTGGGAGTTTTCATCAATATACCCTGAAAGCGGCTCCGTCTCATCGTCTGCCACCACGATATGCATGTCCAAGATATCCTGCAAGCGGTCGTTCACCTCGTTACGCTCGTTGCCGGTCTCGTCATCCAATGTACGGAGCAACTCACCCTTGGTGCCGTCCTCGTTCACAGCATACACATCGGCTACCACACGCCCCATATAGACACGGAACGACCAGATTTCGCGGTTGTCGATACCCTCATTCTCATAAATGGCCCACGTAATGGGGTCACGATAGTCTTGCAGTGCATTGTCTGTCGGCACCAACAAGTTATAACGGTTATCCAACGAACGCAGGTAGAAGTGGAACTTCAGGTTATATTCATTATCCACGTCATTCTTGATGGCCGGCGACATAATGGACGTTGAATCCGAAATCAGCACCGGTGCGTACACACACTGATAATCTACAGGGGCGAACACCTTGTTGGTCACGTAAATCAGGCCGTTATTGGCCGGAATGGTCTTCACTATGTCTTCTTGAGTGACACCCAGTTCATACCCGGCATTGTCCGCTAAAATATTCCAAGCATGGGGCAATGCACTGTTAAACGAACGTTGCTGGTGGTTCTGTAGGAAAGCGGCCAACACCTTGGTGTACACACTGTCCCACTGTGGGAACTTGTCGGCCAAGAACTGTCCGGGACCAGACTCCCAATATTCCGTCATGGCCTCGTCCGTAGGCACGAACATCACGCCCATGTCCGTATTGCCGCCGAACGAATGTGAAGCCGGGTCATAAAGCAACGTTCCGTAGCCGTTGATGTCCACCTTTCCGTCCGGGTCGGCATTAAAGTCATTCTGGTTGAAATACCGCTTGACGAACACAGCCGAATCCGCCGCATAAACACCGCCGTAAGTGTTGGCCAAGTTCGTGTGGACTGTCCCGTCATAATACGGGAAAGAAAACATGTCCAGCAATTCGGCAAACTGCGACACCTCCGGCGTGGACGTGATGACTTCCGCCATATTGGGCAGAGGAGTCACCACCCCGTCGGCCAGATGCAGATAACCGTTCTTGCAGGTCACGTCCTTGTTCTGCCCCTGCACATGGATGCCGTTCACATAAAAACCGCTCTCGTCCCACGGCATGTCCCAGCCTTTGGCGATGACATTCCAGTCAGATTCGGTCAAACCAATAGTAGTAAAAAACTGCGGAGTGAAGAACACTGACATGCGGTTGCCATTGTCGGCCAGGTAAGTGCCGCCTTTCTGCTCGAAACGCTTCCAAAACTCCGTTTTCGGCATGTCTCCATACGCCAAATAAGGAACGGTATCCAAATAGGTGGCCGAAGATACACGGCGCACTGCCGTACCTTCACCCAATCCATCCTCACCAGATGTAATATTAGCCAGCATATTGCTCAAATAGGCCATGTTGAGCATGGAAGTATTGAACAAATAGCGCTTCTCTGAGGTCGACAACCCATGCACGAACTCCGGTCCGCTGCCGTTCATCCCCTTCTCCCGGAAATACTCGGCAAAGACCTCGTCCGTGGCCGGGAACATCGTCTTGCTTCCCGTACGGCGGAGCGTCTCCTCATAACCGAGATCCTTCACCAAGGCCAGGTAAGTGGAATACCGCCCGCTCTGCTCCAGGTACTCGTAGATGTTGTTCCCCAGCCAGTCCGGTGCCTTGTCGTCGTACATGTAGTCGTCCTTGCACGAACCAAGCAAGGACAAGCACAATGCCGCGCAAAGACAAGCATTCAGGTTTTTCATTTTATGTTTTCTCATATCTCGTTTAATTTAAATGTCCGTCCATTTTAACTTTTCAAAACCTTACGGCACACCCGCCGCGAGGTTTTCCGACATACAAAGGTAGGAAAAAGGTCTGTCAACGTCCTGACACAAATGCGCCAAAAATGAAGATTTGCGCTTCAGCACGCCCTAAAAAGCCCGTCTCTACGCAGTTTTTTCATTTTTCCACGCATCCCCGCCACCAACCGATAGTCGGCCATCAGTAGGGTGTCGCATTGACACTTTATAACAAAATGCCGGACGGCTTTCGGTTAATTTAACGCGCCGAAAGCCGTCCGGCATCAAGTTCCTCACTGCAAGTCCAACACCTTGCCTTTGGGCTTGGCCGACAGCTCGAATTCCAGCGTGCCGCCGGCCATGAGGTCGGCGTGCTTCAGCGTCCAGCCGTCCAGTTTGCGCCCGTTCAACCGCACGGATTTCACATAGACGGCCTCCGTCCCGCCCTTACGCTTGGCCGTGACGGTAAATGTCTTGCCGTCCGCCAGCCTCAGCACGGCACGGTCCACCGTAGGCGTGCCTATCACGTATTCCCCGGAAGCCGGGTTCACCGGATAGAAACCCAGGGCGGAGAAGACGTACCACACGGACATCTCGCCACAATCGTCATTGCCGGCATAACCGGAAGAGGAAGTATTGTACAGCGTGCGCTTGATGTGGTCCACTATCTGCTGGGTCTTGTCCGGCTGTCCGGCCAAGGCATAGAGATAAGCCACATGGTGGCTCGGCTCGTTGCCGTGTGCATAAAGTCCCACAAAGCCGGAAGCATTGTCGTTCTTCGCCCCACTGGTCTCGTCGGAAGTGAAGAACTCGTCAAGCCTTTGGCAGAAAGCCTTCTCACCGCCGGTCAGGGCCACCAAGTCCGGCACGTTGTGCGGCACGTACCAGTAGTACTGCCAGCCGTTGCCCTCCGTGAAGGGATAACCGCCATTGGCCCCGTACTTATAAGGGTCGAAAGGCAAAATCCATTCCCCCTTGCTGTTCTTCGGTTGGAAGAACTTCGTATCCGGGTGGTGCAGGTTGCGGTAATAGGCCGAACGCTTCATGAAATATTCATAATCGGCCTCCTTGCCCAAATGCTTGGCCAGCTGGGCGGCACACCAGTCGTCGAAACACTCCTCGAGCGTGATGGACACCGACTGAGACTGCAGGTCCTCAGGCATATAGCCATACTTGTCCCACACGTCAAACGGGGAGTTCAGATGAGGCGTGGTGAGACTCATCTTCACCGCCTCATAGGCCTTTTCCGCGTCAATGCCCGGGACACCTTTCAGAATGGCATCCACAATGACCGGCACGGCATGGTTGCCAATCATGCAGTAATTGTCCTGCCCCCACAGCTGCCATACCGGCAGATAACCGTAATAGTCATACTGGCGCATCATGCTGTTCGCAAAGTCCGCCGTGCGCTCCGGCTCCAGGATGGTGTAGAGCGGGTGGGCGGCACGGAAGGTGTCCCACAAGGAAAAAGTGGTGTAATGCCGCACGCCTTCAGGCAGCTGGCGCACGGAGTAGTCCGCCGCCATATACTGCCCGTTCACGTCGGAGAACAGGTTGGGCTGAATCATGGCGTGATAGAGGGCGGTATAGAAAATCTCCTTTTCCTCCTCGCCGACCTCCACCTGCACCTTGCCCAGCTCGCGGTTCCAGGTGTCGTAGGCCGCACGGCGGAGTTCGTCGAAGGGACGCCCTTCCGCCTCGGCCTGCAGGTTCTGCCGCGCATTGTCGATGGAGACGGGCGAGATGGCCAGACGGCATTCCACCACGTCCTGCGGCCCGAACTCCAGCACGGCCCGCAAGTTGGTGCCGTTCACCACGGCTATGTCACGGTTGCAACGGTCGCCGTTCCACATCTCCGCCCCCGTAATGGGCTGCGAGAACTCGGCGCAGAAATACACCTTGCGGAACTTGGCCCAACCGGTAATCATACGATAACCCTCTATACGCGTGGGACTGACCTTGCGGATTTGGGCATTGATGACCTGCCGTCCCCAACTGCCCTTGTTGGCCGAATGGTTCAGGTCGAAGAAAATCTGTGCCGGCTTCTCTTTATTATAATAGGTATAGCGATGCACGCCGGTACGCTCGGTGGCCGTCAGCTCGGCCTGGATGCTGTCGTCCTGCAACAACACCCGGTAATAACCGGCCTCGGCCTCCTCCTTGGCATGGGAGAAACGCGACTCCGTGCGCCAGTCCTGGATGGGTAGCATCAGGATGTCGATGAGGTCGGAAGCCCCCGTGCCGCTCAGCCGCGTGTGGGAAAAGCCGAAAATCGTCTTGTCGTTATAATCATAGCCGGAAGCCTGCGCCCAGTCCGGCGCGTCACGCGTGTCCGGAGAGAGCTGCACCATGCCGAAAGGCATGGTCGCACCGGGATAGTTGTTGCCGCTCAGGCTGTTCGCCACAGCCCCCGTGCCGATAAAAGGATTCACATAGCGGGCCACGTCCTGCGCCACAGCGGCACACGACATGCCCCAAAGGGCCAAAGCCCATACATATTGTCTTTTCATTCAGGTATGTTATTTAAGTTCTACGATATCTCCCTTTTTCAGATACAGCACCGCGCAATGGTCATTGTCCAGATTGGCTTGTATCTTCTTGCCGTTCAAGCGGACGGCATACTCGCGGCCTGCCGGCACCTTCAAGCGGAACAGATTGTCCGCCGTGGCTTTCAGCGAAGCCTTTTCCACCTGCATATCCTTCCATTCGGCAGACACTTCCGCCCCGCCTTTCACACACAAGCCGCTGAAATGCCCGTCTTTCCATTCCTTGGGCAGACAAGGCAACAACTCCACGTATCCCTCATGGGCCTGCACCAGCATCTCGGCCAGTCCGGCGGCCCCGGCTGCATTCCCGTCGAAGATGAACACATCAAACGGCGCACCGGCTATTCCCTCAGGCGAGATGGTCAGCAGGTTCTCGCGGGCAAAATCCGTCATCAGGATGTTCAGGCTCTCTTCGGCTTTCGCCGCATCCTTCAGGCGGGCATAGAAGCAAACCATGTTGGCGCGGCTCCATTCCACGTCCTCCCACCCCTCGGCGGCCAGACGGCGTTCGATGGTCTTCTGCACGGCAACTGTCAGTTCCGGGTCTTTCTCTTTGGTTATCTGGGAGAAAGGATAGAAAGAAAGCAGATGGGACGTGTGGCGGTGGTTGGGATGCGCCTCCTCGTAATCCTCATACCACTCGCAGATTCCCCCGTTGCTGTTGATGCGAAACGGCGGGAACTGGGCCAACGCCCGGCGCAAGGAATCGGCGAACGCCTCGTCCACGTCCAGGATCTCGGACGCCTTGACGCAGGCCGACATAATCTCGTAGGCCAGCACGCGGTCGCAAGTGGGCATCATGGATGCACCCAGCTCCCATCCCTGATAGCGGAAGGAATTCTCGGGCGAGATGCAAGGACCGGTCACCAGATAACCCGTGTTCGGGTCCTCCACCATGTAGTCCAGCAGGAACTCGGCATTGCCTTTCAGCAAAGGATAAGCCGTACGGGCCAGGTAATCCTTGTCCTGCGTGTATTCGTACTGTGTCCACAAATGGGTGGCCATCCAGGAGCCGGCCAACGGGAACAGTCCCCACCCCATGCCGTTTGATGGCGCGGTGTAACCCCAGATGTTGGCCACGGTGTGCGCCGCCCAACCCTTGCAGCCATAGACCGTACGCACGGTCTTTGCCCCATGATGGGCCAGGTCGGCGATATAAGTGAACAACGGGGCGTTGCACTCCGCCAGATTGCCCACATTCGTCAGCCAATAGTTCTGTTCGGTGTTGATATCCAAGTGGTAATCACTGGTCCAGCACATGTTGCAGGCCAGATTGTCGTTGAAGAATCCCTGCAAGGCAATGGGCAACGGAGAATCCTCCCGCGAGGAGGCGATGGTCAGATAACGCCCATACTGGAAGAACAAGGCTTGCAGGCCCGCGTCCTTCTGTCCCTGACACAAGGCTTTCCAACGGCGGTCCACCGGAATGCCCCGTTTCGAGTCATCGGCCAGCTGCAATGACACACGGGCGAACAGCGGAGCATAATCCGCCACGTGTTCCTCCTTCATCTGCCCGAACTCCCGGGCTACGGCCTGGTCCACCGTGGATTCGCACAAGGCCTTGAACCCCTCGTTCTTGTAGTTCGTGCGTACGTCGGCCACCAACGTCACGGCATCGGCTCCTTTCACACGCACCTTGCTTCCCTCACAAGTCACTTCGCCGCCATCGGCCCGCACGGCCACCCGGCCCTGGAACAGCACGCCCCCCGTACCCAGACTGGGGAAAAGCGCCTGCCCGTCGAATACCAGCAAGTTGTTCTCCGTGCGTACCCGGGCCTGAGTAATCATCTTCATGTCCATCTCAAAGGACACCGACCGCTTCTTGTCGGCAGAAAGACGCATCACCACGGCATCCTGCGGGTTGGACGAGAAGAACTCCCGCTTGTAGGCCACCCCGCCTTTCTTGAAAGACACGGTCACCACGGCGGTCTCCAAATCCAGCTCACGGCGGTAGTCCTCCACCCCGCCGTCTCCCCCGGCATAGTCGAACCTGAGCTTCAGGTCGCCGATGGGCAGATGAGTGCCGAAAGAATGCGGCGTACCCACCAGCTCGCGCCCGGCAATGCCGTTGCCTTCAATCAGCTTACCGGCAAAGAACAACTCGCGGAGGCTGTCCAACCTCGCCCTTCCGAAGGGTTTCTCCTGATGCGGGTCGTACTCCCCCGCCCACATGCTGGACTCATTCAAGGCCACCGTCTCCTCGTCCACGCCTCCGAACACCATGGCCCCCACCCGTCCGTTTCCAATCGGCATGGATTCCATCCACTCTTCCGCCGGAGTATCATACCACAGGCTCGTCTCCTGCGCCAACGACGGCGACACGGGGAAGCAAGCCAAAAAACTCATAGCAAAAAACAGTTTCTTTTTCATACTATCGGATTATTTGTCTACCGCAAAAGTACATACTCCAATCCAATTCACACAGTCCATCTTATTCCTTATTTAAAAGAAACACGGCCTAAGCCGAAGATGAAGCAAAAGTCGCAAAGATTGACGCATCTGTTTCCCCACACAAGACCTATTCCGCAAAAAGACATGAAAAACAAGGCCGCTTTTTTGGCCAAAGCATCCCATTTCACTAACTTTGCACCATTAACATACATATCATGAAAAAACTGCTCTTCCTTCTCCATATTACCCTTTTCCTCCTTTATGGGAACCCCATCCTCTTTGCCGGAACGCCGCACAACATGTCGTTCCAACACATCAACGGGGAAGACGGCCTCTCGCAAAGCAACGTGAAAGCCATCCTGCAAGACAGCTACGGTTTCATGTGGTTCGGCACGAAGAACGGGCTGAACCGCTTCGACGGACAACGCATGATGCAGTTCAACTGCTTCGATGCGGCATGCCAACACGGCAACCAGAACATTTCCGCCCTTTTCGAGGACCGCGACCATATCCTTTGGGTCGGCACGGACGAAGGCGTGTTCTGCTATGACCCGAAAAAGGATGCCTTCACCTTCATCGACACGAAGACACCGCAAGGAGAACGTATCTACACTTGGATTTCCACCATGTTCCAAGACCCGGAAGGCGACATCTGGATTTGCGCCCCCAGCCAAGGCGTATTCCGCTACAAACCAGGACAACCGTTGCAACGCATCGGAGGTTATGACGGACACACCGCCCCGCACTACACCTGCATCACGCCACGGGGAGAGATTTACGCAGTATCCTGGTACGCGGACGGACTGTACCGCTTCGACCCCAGCCGGAAATGTTTCACCCTCATCCGCAAAGATGCCACGGGAGAACCGTTGGCGGGATTGGAAATCAACACGCTATGCCCCCAGGGCGACGCTCTTATCATGAGCAGGCAAAACGGGAATCTCATGAAATTCAACACCCGTACCCAACGGTTGGAAGAAATCCCCGGAGCACCCGACCTCACCCATACGCTGACCCGCTTTGCCATCGTTTACGGCAATGACATCCTCGCCGGAACGTATGACGGGCTTTATATTACAAATGTAGAGGAAGGCCGCACGGAACGTTTCGCACATAGTCCCGCCGACCCGGCCAGCCTGTCGGACAACATTGTTTATTCCGCCTACCGCGACCACGAAGGAGGACTGTGGATCGGCACCATGTACGGGGGTGTGGACTACCTGCCTCAGAATGACTTCACATTCAGGAAATACTTGTCGGGACGAGCCGAAAACACGCTTTCCAGCCCCCGGGTCAGAGAACTGGCGGAAGACCAGAACGGCAATCTTTGGATCGGCACGGAGGACGCGGGCATCAACATCCTGTCTACCGCCACACATGCCATCTCACGCCTGACCCTTCCGCCCACAGACGGAAATGCCGACATTACCGTAGCCATCAGCTCTTTCGACGGAAAGACTTACTGCAACTTCCATAAAAAAGGAATGGCCATCACCGACGGAAAAGGACGCATGGAATACCACTCCTACGAAGAAATGAACATCGGCAAGAGCGGGTGCAGCGTCTATTCGCTCCACATGGATTCCCAAGGCACGCTCTGGGCCGGTTCGGACCAGGGAATCTTCTGCGCCCCCAAAGGCTCCCTGCATTTCGCCCCCGTACCGGAACTGCAGGGCATGTGGGTGTTCGACATCTTGCAGGAGAAAGACGGCACCTTTTGGTTCGCCACCATGGGGAAAGGCGTGTACAAATACCATCCTAAGACAAAGGCACTCAAGCACTACACCATCGACAGCGCACCCGAAGGGCACGCCATCAGCTCCAATGCCGTCAGCTCGCTCATGCAAGACAGCAAGGGGAACATCTGGCTCTCGACCGACCGGGGCGGGCTCTGCCGCTACAATCATAAAACCGACGACTTCACCCGCTTCTCCATAGAAGAAGGCCTGCCGGACAACACCGTCTACAAGGTGCTGGAAGATGAAGAAGGCTACCTTTGGTTCGGCACCAACCGCGGGCTGGTGCGTTTCAAGCCCGGCACCAGGGACATCCGCGTGTTCACCACCAACGACGGCCTCTGCAGCAACCAGTTCAACTACAAGTCCGCCGTGAAGGGGCGTGACGGGAACTTCTATTTCGGCACCATCGGAGGACTGGTGGCTTTCAATCCGCGCATCAAGGAACAGACCGCCACCCTTCCGCCCATATACATCACACGCCTCTCCATCTTCAACGAGGAAGTGACTCCCCATTCGGCAGAATCCCCTCTCGACAAAAGCATCTTCTGCACCGACAAGATTGTCCTGCCATACGACCGGGCCAACATCAGCCTCGACATCGCCCTGCTTTCCTATTCCACCACGCAGACCAACGCCTACGCCTACAAACTGGACCCGATTGACGAGGAATGGATACGCGTCAGCCGGGGCAACAGCATCTCTTACGCCAACCTTCCGCCGGGCAAGTACACCCTGCACCTGCGCGCCGCCACACATGGCGGCAACACCGACCCCGCACGCTACGCCACCCGCTCATTGGACATCACCGTCCTTCCGCCCTGGTGGGGTTCCTCATGGGCCTACGCCGGTTATGCTATCCTGGTGGCCGGCATCTTCGCGGTGTGGTTCTACTGGTACCGGAGGCACAAGAACCACCAGCTTGCCGAACGGCAGAAGCTCTTCGAGATAGAAAAGGAAAAGGAACTCAACCAGAACAAGGTGGAGTTCTTCACCGAGATCGCACATGAAATCCGCACCCCGCTCACCCTCATCAACGGGCCGCTGGAAATCATCCAGGAAATGGATATCCGCGACGAGAAGCTGAACAAAAACCTGGACGTCATCGCCACGAACACGCGGCGGCTGCTCAATCTGGCATCGCAACTTCTTGACTTCCAAAAGATGGGAGCCAACAAGCTCACGCTGAATTATGAGACCGTGAACGTATCCGAACTGCTACAAGAAACCGTGGACCGCTTCGAGCCGACCTTCACCCACCAGCATAAGGAACTGAAAGTGGAACAGTTGGAAAAGGGCATCCTCGCCAACATCGACAAAGAGGCTATCACCAAAATCCTGAGCAACCTGTTCAACAACGCCTTGAAATACGGACGGGAACATATCGCCGTCAGCCTGACCCGCCACGACGGGAATTTCTCCGTCAGCGTGTACAGCGACGGGGAAAAGATTCCGGCAGACAAGGCGGAACAAATCTTCGAGCCGTTCTACCAGAACGAGGAAGTGAAAAACAAACGGGGGGTAGGCATCGGACTGGCATTGGCCCGCTCGCTGGCACTGCTCCACAAAGGCTCGCTCATGCTTGACACGCAAAGCCCGGGAAACACTTTCGTACTCACCGTGCCTCTCAACATGGACGAGGCGGCCATGGACGAAAGCCAGGCCCTCAGCGAAGCCGACCTGCCGCTCAACGAGGGCATCGCAACCGACGAATGCCCGAAAGGAAACGTCATCCTCATCGTGGAAGACGAGGAGAGCATCCGCAACTTCATGAAAGAACGGCTCTCCGAACTTTTCATCGTGGAGACCGCCCCCAACGGCAAAACCGCCCTCGAGATTCTACGGAAAGAACACGTGGACCTTATCGTCAGCGACGTGATGATGCCTGGCATGAACGGATTCGACCTCTGCAAGGCCATAAAAAGGGACATCAACCTGAGCCATATCCCCATCATCTTCCTCACGGCCAAGAACGACACCGACAGCAAAATCAACGGACTGAAAGCCGGCGCGGAAGCCTACATCGAGAAACCGTTCTCCTATAATTACCTGAAAGCCCAGATCCTCTCGCTGCTGGGCAACCGCAGGAAGGAACGCGAATCATTCGCCAAACGTCCCTTCTTCCCGATGGAGAACATGCAGATGAGCAAGGAGGACGAGGAATTCATGAACAAGGTGATGGAAGTCATCAACGCCAACATCGAGGACGAGACTTTCAACGTGGAACGCATGGCCACGGAACTCGCCATGAGCCGCTCCAGCCTGCTCCGCAAAATCAAAACGCTGTTCAACATGTCGCCCATCGACTTCATCCGGATCATCCGGCTGAAAAAGGCGGCGGAGATGATACAGGAAGGCAAATACCGCGTAGGGGAAATCTGTTACATGGTGGGATTCAACTCGCACTCCTATTTCAGCAAACTGTTCTGCAAACAATTCGGAATGACACCCAAGGATTTTGAGAAACAAGTCTCGGAAACCCGCAACAAGGTGCGCCAATCCCAGGACATCGACTTAGAAGATTTAATGCAAGGAAAAAGAAAAAAGACATAAAAAAGGCGGAATGCGTCAAACGTAGCATTTTCTGGAGTACTTTGTTTAGCCGGATTGCTTTTCATCATTCTATATTTGCAACATAATCCCCGGATGGACTTGCAAAAGATGAAAGGCAATCCGGCATTCTTATTGGAAAAAACAAACTCAAAAACATGATGAAAAACAAAAAACTATTCAGCCTGCTGCTTTGGAGCGCGATTGCTTCCATGCAGGCCTCCGCACAAACCTTCTGCCTGCACAGCGGCACGCAAGGGGTGGAATGGACCGTCGTACCCGAAGCCGAAGTGGGCACCGCCATGAAGGACTTCCTCCCGCTCATGCAGGAAGGTTACCATCACCCCAAAGCCGTCAAGGCCGTCGTTCCCGGAACCGTCTTTACGTCCTATGTGGAAGCCGGACTGGAAAAAGACCCCAATTTCGGCGACAACATCCAAAACGTGGACCGCGCCAAATATGACCGCAAGTTCTGGTACCGCACGGAGTTCCGCGTACCCGGCGATTTTGACAAGGAAATCGTCTGGCTCAACTTCAACGGCATCAACCGCCATGGCGAGATTTACCTGAACGGCACGTACATCGGCGAGCTGGACGGCTTCATGCACCGCGGGCACTTCAATGTGACGGACATCGTGGACCGCAAGGGGACCAACACCCTCGCCGTACTGGTGGACATCCCCAAGACACCGCTGGCCAACCAAGGCAGCCCCAACTACCTTTCCAGCGGCGGATGGGACTGGATGCCTTACGTTCCCGGACGCAACTCCGGTCTGACCGACAAGGTGTGGCTGGAAAACACGGGCAAATCCACCCTGACCGACCCTTGGATGCGCTCCAAGCTGGTGTCGCGCTCGCAGGCCGAACTGACCCTGCAAACGGAAGTCACCAACCACGGTGAACAGTCCGGAAAGACCATCGTGAAAGGCACCATTACGCCGGGCGACATCACCTTCACCCAGGAAGTGGACCTGCAGGCCGGTGAGACCAAGACCATCAAGTTCGACAAGCGTTACTACCCGCAGCTCGTGGTGGACAACCCGCGCCTTTGGTGGCCCAACGGCTACGGCGAACCGAACCTCTATACCTGCCGGCTGGAAGTGTCGCGCGACGGACAGGTGTCCGAGACCCGCGACATCCGCTTCGGCATCCGCCAATATGCCTACGACAAGAAAGGCGGTGTGTTCCACCTCTACATCAACAACACGCCCGTCTTCGTCAAAGGTGCCGACTGGGGCATGAGCGAATACATGCTCCGCCTGCGCGGCGAGGAGTACAAGACGCTCGTGCGCTTCAACAAGGAGATGAACTTCAACATGATACGCAACTGGCTCGGCTCCGTCACGGACGACGAGTTCTACCAATACTGCGACGAGATGGGCATCATGGTGTGGGACGACTTCTGGATTAACTCCAACCCGAACCTGCCCTACGACCTGAACGCCTTCAACCACAACATGATCGAGAAAATCAAGCGGCTGCGCAACCATGCCTGCATCGCCGTGTGGTGCGGCGACAACGAAGGCACGCCCGAACCGCCCCTCACCGGATGGATGGCCGAGAACGTGCGCACGTTCGACGGCGGCGACCGCCATTTCCAACCTTGCTCCAACAACGGAGGACTGAGCGGCAGCGGCCCGTGGGATGCCAAAGACCCGCGCTGGTACTTCACCGCCTACCCCGACTGCAAGTCCGGCAGCGGATTCACCCGCGGGTGGGGCTTCCGCACGGAAATCGGAACGGCCGCGGTCCCCAACTACGAAAGCCTCGTGAAGTTCATTCCCGAAAAGGACCTGTGGCCCATCAACAAGATGTGGGACCTGCATTATTACGGCCCCATGGCCTTCAACGCCGGCCCGGAACAGCACACCGCCCTCATCGAGAACAGCTATGGCGGCGCGGATAACGCCGAGGAGTTCTGCGAGAAGTCGCAATGGGTCAACCTGGAGAGCAACAAGGCACTCTTCGAGGGATGGCTCGACCGCATGTGGAACGACGCCTCCGGCGCGATGCTCTGGATGAGCGGCGCATCGTACCCCTGCATGGTATGGCAGACGTACGACTACTACGGCGACCTGACCGGCGCCTATTTCGGCTGCAAGCAAGCCTGTGAACCCGTACACATCTACTGGAATCCCGTCACGGAAGAAGTCAAGGTGGCCAACACTTCATCCAAAGACATCGAAGGACTGACTGCCGAGGCGGAAGTCTACAACATGGACGGCAGACTGGTGGAACGCTACAGCGAGAAAGCCAACGTGGATGCGCTCTCCAACGCCGTGGCCAAGTGCTTCAAGCTCAAGTTCAGCACCGAACGCGAGATCCTCTCACTGAATTGCCCCGCCGTGGCCTCATCCACGACCCAAGGCGAGCCTTCGTTTGTCACGGATGGCAAGGACGACACACGCTGGGCCGCCCTGCGTGCCGACAACGAGTGGATTTACGTGGACCTCGGCAGCGAGAAAATGGTGGGCGGCGTACGCCTGAACTGGGAAGCCGCCTACGGCAAGTCCTACAAGATACAGGTGTCCAACGATGCCAAGAGCTGGACGGAAGTCTACAAGACCGATGAAGGCCGCGAGGGCGTCAACGAAGTGTTCTTCCCCAAGGAAGTGAAGGCACGCTATGTCCGGATGCTGGGCATCGAGCTGGGCTGGTGGTTCGGCTACTCGCTGTGGAGCATGGACGTGTTGGGCGGCACTCCTGCGTCGGAAGGCCTGAGCGACGTGCATTTCCTCCGTCTGACCCTCAAGGACAAGGACGGCAAGGTCATCTCCACCAACAACTACTGGCGCGGGAACGAGCGTACCAACTTCAACGCCCTTGAACAGCTCCCGGGCGTGAAACTGGACGTATCCTCCAAGCTGACCCGCAACGACAACGGGGAAGCTACGATACAGGCCACCATCGGACTGCCCAAGTCCGCCAAGTCGGTAGCCTTCGGTGTCCGCGTGCAGGCCGTGCGCGCCTCGGACGGCGAACGCCTGCTCCCCGCCCTGATGGACGACAACTACTTCACCCTCATGCCGGGAGAGAAGAAGAACGTGCGCATCACCTTCGACGAATCCCTCCTGCAGGGCGGCAAGTACAAACTGATTGTGAGACCCTATAACGCCATAGACTGACAACAAACTCTCCAGCCGCCATCCCATATCGGCTGGAGAGTCCAATTTCTATTATATAATGAAAAGCATCAGACACATCCAACAAAGGCTCGCCATCTCCACAGCCATTTTCTGTGCGGGAACCGCTTTTCCCTTGCAGGCCAAGGTGACGTTCCCCGCGTTCTTCTCGGACAATATGATTGTCCAACGGAACGCCACCTTGGAACTCTTCGGCAAAGCCGATGCGAACAAAAAAGTCACCGTGAAAGCCAGTTGGGACGGACAGAGCCATGAAACAAAGGCCGATGCGGAAGGCAACTGGAGCGTCACACTCTCCACGCCCGATGCGGGCGGCCCTTACCGCATCACTTGTTCCGACGGGAAGAAAACCGTATTGGACAACGTCATGTCGGGCGAAGTATGGTTCTGCTCCGGACAATCCAACATGGAAATGCCGCTGGCCGGCTGGGGTAAAATCAAGAACTACGAGCAGGAAATCGCGGCGGCCGGCTATCCCGGCATCCGCCTTTTCCAAGTGAAGAAAAATACGGCTGTGGCTCCGCTCGACGCTTACCAGGTGACTTCCACCATGGGCGGATGGCAGGAATGCTCTCCGTCCACCGTCCCGGAATTCTCCGCAGTGGCCTACCTCTATGCCCGCGAGCTGCACCAGAAACTGGGTGTCCCCGTAGGGGTCATCGACTGCACCTGGGGCGGCACGCCCGCCGAGGCCTGGACCTCTTCCCAGTCGCTCAAACAAGTCATGGGCTATCAGGAACAGGTGGCACAGCTGGAAGCCATGGGGTTCGACCACGACCGGGTATGGCAGGACTACCAGACGAAAATGGATGCCTGGAAAGCCGGCATGACCCGCATCGACAAAGGATACCGCGACGGAAAGGAATGCTGGACAAGCAACGATGTGGACGACAGCGGATGGGCCGACATGGAGCTGCCCGGATACTGGGAAGGCCAAGGGCTGCCCGGCTTCGACGGCATCGTCTGGTTCCGCAAGGCGGTGGAGATCCCGTCCGGGTGGGCCGGCAAGGAACTGCAGCTGAATCCCGGCATCATCGATGACGAAGACGTCATCTATTGGAACGGCGAACAAATCGCCAGCGGCGCGGGCTACAACGTGCAAAGGCATTACACCATCCCCGCCCGCCTGGTCAAGGCCGGGCACAACACGCTCACGGTCAAGGTGACCGACATGGGCGGTGAAGGCGGCATCGCCGGAAAGGCCGAGGACATGGACATCCGGTGCGGAAAGAGCAAGACCCTCATCCCGCTCGCCGGGACATGGAAATACAACGTAGGCTGCTCCACGGCCGACATGCCTCCCGTTCCCCAGTCCCCCGGATCATCCTCTTTCCCGTCTGTGCTGTTCAACGCCATGGTACATCCCTGCCTCTCTTACCCCATCAAGGGTGTCATCTGGTATCAAGGCTGTGCCAACGTGGGACGCGCCGAACAATACGAAAGCCTGTTCCAGGCCCTCATCACGGACTGGCGCGAACAGTTCGCCCGTCCGGACATGCCGTTCTACTTCGTGCAGCTGGCCAATTATCTGGAGCGCAAGGACGTGCAGCCCGATTCCCCATGGGCCGCCCTGCGTGAGGCGCAATCCAAGGCACAGCATCTGGCGCACACCCGCATGGCCGGCAACATCGACATCGGCGAGGCGGGCGACATCCATCCGAAGAACAAGCAGGAGGTGGCACGCCGCCTGGCTGTCATCGCGCTGGCTGACACCTACGGACAAGACATCCCGGCGCAAGCCCCCGTTTACGACGGCTATACGGTGGGGGCCGACGGCAAAGTTCGCGTCAGCTTCACCCTCCCGGACATCGGAGAGCCATTCACGGCCAACAGCGACATCAAGGGCTTCACCATCGCCGGACCGGACCATAAATTCTATCCTGCACAAGCCTATACTGACGGCCAGCAAGTGATAGTCAGCGCCCCGGAGGTAAAAATCCCCGTGGCCGTCCGCTACGGCTGGGCCGACAACCCGGAATGCACCCTGCAGACCCCGTCCGGACTGCCCGTGGCTCCGTTCCGGACCGACAACTGGTAATTGAGAAACAATAAAAACAGATATGCCTTATGAAATTAAAATCTTTATTATCCTTATGCCTGCTCGCGCTGGCATCCGCGGCATCCGCCGATGAGTTCATCCAAATCAACACGGACCGCATCGGACTCGTACTCCGGGCCGAAGACGGGGGACGGCTCTACCAGTCTTACCTGGGCAAGCGGCTCGCCCACGAAAGCGACCTGCAGAACCTGCCCAAGGGTACGGAAGCCTACCTGACCCACGGCATGGAAGACTATTTCGAGCCGGCCATCGAGGTGCGCCACAACGACGCCAACCCCTCGCTGCTGCTCAAATACGTGTCGCACACCTCCAAAAGCGTGCAGCCGGGAGTGAACGAGACCGTCATCACCCTGCAGGACGACAAGTATCCCGTGACGGTGAAGCTGCACTACGTGGCCTACACGCAGGAGAACATCATCAAGACCTTCACCGAAATCAGCCACCAGGAGAAGAAACCGCTCAAGCTGGAACGCTACGCTTCCGCCATGCTCCACTTCAGCCGTCCGGCCTACTATCTCACCGAATTTTCCGGCGACTGGATCTATGAGGCGACCATGAGCACCACGCCGCTCAACTTCGGCAAGAAGGTGCTCGACACCAAACTGGGGGCGCGCGCCAACATGTTCACCCCGCCCATGTTCATCCTCTCGCTCGACAAAGAGTCTACGGAGAACGAAGGGGAAGTCATCCTCGGCACGTTGGGCTGGACCGGCAACTTCCGTTTCACCTTCGAGGTGGACAACAAGAAAGACCTGCGCGTCATCGCCGGCATCAACCCGTATTTCTCGGAATACGAGCTGCCCAAGGGCGAAACCTTCCGCACGCCGGACTTCTACTTCACCTACAGCGACTGCGGACGCGGACAGGCCAGCCGCGACTTCCACGACTGGGCCCGCAAATACCAGCTCAAGGACGGGCAGGGCGACCGCATGACCCTGCTGAACAACTGGGAAGCCACGGCTTTCGACTTCAACGAGGACAAACTGGTCGGCCTGATGGACGATGCCGTGAAACTGGGCGTGGACATGTTCCTGCTCGACGACGGATGGTTCGGCAACAAGTACGAACGCCACAGCGACACCCAAGGGTTGGGCGACTGGCAGGAGACGGAACACAAGCTGCCCAACGGCATCCAGAAACTGGTGGACGAGGCGGCCAAACGCCACATCAAGTTCGGCATCTGGATTGAACCGGAAATGGTCAATCCCAAAAGCGAACTGTACGAGAAGCACAAGGACTGGGTCATCCATCTGCCCAACCGCGACGAATACTACTTCCGCAACCAGATGGTGCTCGACCTGAGCAACCCTGAAGTCCAGGACTTCGTGTTCGGCGTAGTGGACGGCCTGATGACCAAGTACCCGGGCATCGCCTATTTCAAGTGGGACTGCAACAGCCCCATCACCAACATCTACTCGCCCTACCTGAAGGACAAGCAGACCCACCTCTACGTGGACTACGTGCGCGGCCTCTACAAGGTGCTCGACCGCATCAAGGCCAAATACCCCGACCTGCCGATGATGCTCTGCTCCGGCGGCAGCGGACGCATCGACTACGAGGCGTTGAAGTACTTCACCGAATTCTGGGCCAGCGACAACACCGACCCCTTGCAGCGGCTGTTCATCCAATACGGCTACTCGTTCTTCTACCCCGCCAAGTCGATGAGCGCGCACGTCACCTCGTGGAACAAGAACACCAGCGTCAAGTTCCGCACCGACGTGGCCATGATGGGCAAGCTCGGCTTCGACATCAAGCTCAGCGACATGAGCGGCGACGACCTGGCCTACTGCCAGGAAGCCGTGAAGAACTACAAACGGCTGCGCCCGGCCATCATGGAAGGTGACCTCTACCGCCTCGTGTCGCCCTACGAGGGCAACCGCACCCACGCCGCGGCCCAGTTCGTCTGCAAGGACAAGCAGAAAGCCGTGGTCTTCGCCTTCGACACCTATCCCGGCTACGGGGAGAAATACCTGCCCGTCCGCCTGGAAGGCCTGGACGCCGGCAAGCAATACCGCGTGAAAGAAATCAACCTGATGCCCGGCCAAGGCTCCTGGCTCTCCGACAACGACCGCGTGCTTTCGGGCGACTACCTGATGACCGTGGGCCTGAACCTGTTCTCCGGCAACAAGCTCAGCAGCCACGTGGTGGAAATCACGGCGGAATAAAAACAGCAAGGATTCTTGCCATTACGGAAAGAATATCTTACTTTTACCAGAAAAAAGAAAGAGAATGAGAAATTACATGATGGGCGCGGCAGTGGCTTTCTGCAGCCTGCTGCCCGCCTCCCACAGCCTCGCATGGAGCGGCAGCGTGCTGGTGTCCACCCCGAACACCTCGCTCCTCCTCCATGCCAATGAAGGAGAGGACTTGCGCTTCGCCTTCTTCGGCGACCGCATCGAAGAGAACCAGATCCACCAGATCCATGACGCCTGGGACGGGCTGAACCGCACGGCGTATCCCACCTTCGGCAGTCCGGCCAACCAGCTGTTCGCCCTGCAGGCCGTCCATGCCGACGGCAACTGGACTACCGACCTCACGGTGGACCAGGTGGAGACCACAGAAGAGGACAACGCCAAGCTTACGGCCATCACCCTGAAAGACAAGGCCTATCCTTTCCAAGTGAAACTCTACTACCGTGCCTACAAAGACATCGACATGATTGAGACGTGGAGCGAAATCTCCCACACGGAAAAAAAAACTGTAGTGCTGAAGCGGTTCGACTCGGGACATTTCATGATTCGCCGGGGCGATGTGTGGATCTCGCACCTGCACGGCTCCTGGGGCGACGAGGCGGGCGTGACCACCGAACCGCTCACGCCGGGCATCAAGCTGATTGAGAACGTGGACGGCGCGCGCAACACGCATATCGACCATCCGGAAGTGATGTTCTCCCTCGACGGCAAGCCGCAGGAGAATGAAGGGCGCGTCATCGGGGCCGCCCTCTGCTGGAGCGGCAACTACGCCATCCGCATGGCGACGGACAACAACTTCGTGCACCGCATCTTCGCCGGCATCGACAGCGAGACCGCCGAATACAACCTGGCCCCCAAGGAAGTGTTCGCCACTCCCAAGCTGGCCCTCACCTATTCCCAGGAAGGCCTGAGCGGCGCCAGCCGCAACTTCCACCGCTGGGCCCGCCACGCGGGGATGCTCCACAACGGCAACCGCGTGCGCGACATCCTGCTCAACAGCTGGGAAGGGGTCTATCTGGACGTGGACGAAGAGAAGATGTCCCAGATGATGGAGGACATCGCCGCCATGGGCGGAGAGCTTTTCGTCATGGACGACGGCTGGTTCGGCGACAAGTACCGCCGCGTGCAGGACAACTCCTCGCTCGGCGACTGGGTAGTGGACAAGAAGAAACTGCCCAACGGATTGGAGAACCTCGTCCGGACCGCACAGAAGAACGGCATCAAGTTCGGCATCTGGATTGAGCCGGAAGCCGTGAACAGCAAGAGCGAGCTGTTCGAGAAGCATCCCGAATGGGCGTTGCAGGCCCCGGGCCGCTCCCTCATCTACGGACGCGGGGGCACACAGCTCCTGCTGGATGTCTGCAACCCCGAGGTGCAGGACTTCATCTTCGGCGTAGTGGACAACCTGCTGACCCGACACCCGCAGATTGCCTACATCAAGTGGGATGCCAACATAGAATTGAGGAACTACGGCTCCACCTATCTGCCCCGCGACAAGCAGTCGCACATCTACATCGACTACCACCGCGGACTGGAGAAAATCATGCAGCGTATCCGTGCCAAGTATCCCGACGTGGTGATTCAGGCCTGCGCCAGCGGCGGCGGACGCGCCAACTATGGCGTGATGCCTTATTTCGAGGAATTCTGGGTGAGCGACAACACCGATGCCTTGCAGCGCATCTACATGCAGTGGGGCAGCTCATACTTCTACCCCTCCAACGCCATGGCGCAGCACATCAGCGCCGCCCCCAACCACCAGACGGGACGCGTCATCCCCATCAAGTTCCGCTGTGACGTGGCCATGAGCGGCCGCCTCGGGCTGGAGCTGCAACCCTCCAAGATGACGGAAGAGGAACGCGCCCAAAGCACCCAGGCCATCAAGGATTACAAGACCGTGCGCGAGGTCATCCAGCTGGGCAACCTCTACCGCCTCGTGTCGCCCTACGACCGCAAGGGCATCGCCTCGCTGATGTACACCGATGACGCGAAGGGCAAAGCGGTGTTCTTCGCCTACAAGATGGACAACTTCGTGAACCAGGTGGTACCCCGCGTATGCCTGCGCGGCCTCGACCCGTTGAAGAACTACCGCGTACGCGAATTGAACGTCAAGACCGGCAACCGCCCGTGCTTCTTGGACGGCAAGACCTTCTCCGGCCGCCTGCTCATGAACACCGGCATCGAACTGCCCCTCGGCGGCGATTACGCCAGCTGCGTGCTGGAACTGACAGCGGAATAAAGAACCTGGATCCTGCAATCAAGAAATAGCTCCGCCTCGCAGGGGAGCTGGCCCAACGGGCCTGAGGGGTTTCACACCCACGTAAACACATGCACAATATGCTTTTGTGGACGTAAAACCCCTCAGTCGCTTCGCGACAGCCCCCTGCAAGGCGGAGCTATTCGTTCCTTTCCCGTTTTGTCTCCCATATTCCGGCCTCCTTTTCTGCATTTTCCAACTGCTCCTTCCTTTACTCCGGAAGAATTCGCTATTTTTGTAACCACATTGTAATACGTATGTCACGCCCCGGTCACATCAAAGCCGTACCTTTGCAGCACCAAAACCAACGAACATGAAGCAGATTGCCATCCTGGCCTTGAGCCTCGCCCTGCCTCTTGCCGCCTTGGCCGAAGAAAAAGGGGAAAAGAAAAAGGTGGACTACCGTCCGGAAATCCACGGTACGGTACGCGCCAAGTACGAATACCAGCCGGAAGTGAACGCCGGTCGCTTCCAGGTGCGCAACGCCCGCATCAGCATCAGCGGCAACGTGGCACCCATCGTCAACTACAAGGCGGAAATCGACCTTTCGGACGAAGGACAGATCAAAATGCTGGATGCCTACACGCGCATCACCCCGCTGAAAGGCTTCGACTTCACCATCGGCCAGATGCGCGTTCCGTTCACCATCGACGCCCACCGCTCGCCCCACCAGCAGTATTTTGCCAACCGCTCGTTCATCGCCAAGCAGGTGGGCAACGTGCGCGACGTGGGAGCCACACTGGGCTACACGATTGACTGCGCGCTGCCCATCACCCTCCAGGCCGGCATCTTCAATGGTTCCGGACTGACCGACCAGAAAGATTTCTGGACCAAGAACATCAACTATTCGGCCAAGGCGCAGTTCCGGTTGCCCAAAGGATTCAACATCGTGCTGAGCGCCCAGAAGATCAAGCCGTCCGAGGTGTCCATCAACATGTATGACGCAGGCGTCAACTTCAAGCACGGCCGCTGGATGGTGGAAGCCGAGTACCTGTACAAGCACTACGCCAAGGATGCCTTCGACGCCGTGAACGCCTTCGACGGCTTCGTCTGCTACGACCTTCCGCTCAAGAAGGCATTCAGCAAGATTTCCTTCCTGGCCCGTTTCGACTACATGGGCGACCACAGCGACGGCAAGGAATACGAGAACGGCAAGCTGGTGCTGACCGATTCCGAACGCAAGCGCATCACCGGCGGCATCACCTTGAGCATCGACAAACCGTTCATCTCGGACATCCGCCTCAACTACGAACAGTATTTCTACAACGACGGGGCCTATATCAAGGAATCGGAACGCAACAAACTCGTCATCGAGGTCATGACGCGCTTCTGACGCCTTGCGGAATGCGCCACAGTACTCTCCGCAGAGTACTCGAGTACTTGCTACAGAATACTCGAGTACTCTGCGGCAAGTACTGGTACGAAGACGGCGCAGCGAGACGAACTGCTCCGCCTTACCCTTTCACTTCTTGAAGCGCACCTCGTAAAGGTCGCGCCGGCGGTCCTTCAGGTTGCGCACCCCTCCGTAAGTATGCAGTTCGCTCAGCAAGTCCAGGTCCACGTCGGACACAAGAATCATTTCCGTGTTGGGCGTGGCCTCGGCCCGCCTGCCGTCCGTGGGGAAGGCGAAGTCGCAGGGGGTGAACACGCCGGACTGGGCATACTGGATGTCCATGTTGTGCACACGCGGCAGGTTGCCCACGCTGCCGGCAATCACCACGAAACACTCGTTCTCGATGGCACGGGCCTGGGCACAGACGCGCACGCGGGAATAGGCGTTCTGCGTGTCGGTCAGATAAGGCACGAAAAGAATCTGCATCCCTTGGTCGGCCATGATACGCGACAGTTCGGGGAACTCCACGTCATAACAAATCAGGATGCCAATCTTGGCACAGTCCGTATCAAATGTGCGGAGCATCCGCCCGCCGCTCAAGCCCCAGCTCTTGATTTCGTCCGGAGTGACATGTATCTTCTCGTACATCTCATAGCTTCCGTCGCGGCGGCACAGGAAGCCCACGTTGTAGAGGTTGCCGTCGCGGAGCAGCGGCATGCTGCCCGTGATGATGTTGATGTTGTAGCTGATGGCCAGCTGCACGAAACGCTCGCGGATGTCGTCCGTGTATCCCGCCAGCCCGCGGATGGCCTGCGACTCGCTCAGGTTGTTGAACTCGGCCATGAGCGGGGCGTTGAAGTATTCGGGAAAGAGGATGAAGTCGCTCTTGTAGCCCGACACGGCATCCACGAAGAACTCTATCTGCTCGAACAGGTCGTCCACCGTGGCATAGGCACGCATCTGCCACTGCACCAGTCCCACGCGCACGGTGGTCTTGGCCGGCACCGGCTCGTCGGTGGGCGGCTGGTAGTAGATGTTGTCCCACTGGAGCAGGCAGGCGTAGTGCTTGGATTCCTCGTCGTTGGGCAGGTAGTTGGTCATCACGCGGCGCACGTGGAAGTCGTTGGAGAGCTGGAACGTCAGCACGGGGTCATAGATCTCGCGCTTGCCCACCTTCTCGATATACTCTTTCGGACGCATCCTGTCGGCGTACTTGTGGTAGTTCGGAATGCGCCCGCCGAACATGATGGCCTTCAGGTTCAGCTTCTCGCAAAGCTCCTTGCGGTATTCGTACATGCGCCGGGCCAGGCGCAGCCCGCGGTAGTCGGGGTGGATGAACACCTCGATGCCGTAGAGGATGTTGCCGTTGGGGTTATGGGTGCTGAAGGTCTCGTTCCCCGTCACCTTCGCATACGTGTGGTCGCCTTTCACCAAGTCGTAGTCCACGATGATGGAGAGGGCACAGCCCACGATTTTGTCGTCGGCCACCGTCACCACCTGCCCTTCGGGGAAGATGCGCAGCAACGTCTCGATTTGTTCGTGCGTCCAAAACACGTCGCTGCCGTCGGCATACACGCGGCGGAACGACTGGGCCAGCTGCTGGTAATCCTCGATTTGCAGCGGCCTCACTTGAATCTTGCTGATATTCTGATTTTCCATAATTGCGGATTCTTTTTATCCTTTCCGCCTGCAAAGTTACGCCGAAAAGCCATGCGTTGTCACCGCACGTCGCGCTTTTTTCGTAGCTTTGCAAAAAAGTACCATGCAGACGCTTGTCATTCTTCTCATCCTATGGCTCAGTGTCGCGGCAGGCTACCTGCTCCGGCATCGCCCGGTGCGGGGCGTCGGGCGGCTGACGGCATGGACGGTGTGGCTGCTGTTGTTCCTCATGGGCGAGGAAGTGGGCGGAAACCCGGAAGTGTTGCTGGGCTTGGGGCGGATAGGCTTCGATGCCCTGGTGCTGACGGCATGCACCGCCATCGCCTGCACGTGCCTCGCGGGACTTTACTGGAAAATACTCCGACGGAAGGAAACCCGCGCGGAGGGGCAGGAAGGCAACGATTCCACAGAGGCTGCGATACCGCTCCGCGTCCAGATGCGCGACAGTCTGGTCATCGTGGGCTTCTTCTTCATAGGTTGCCTGGCCGGCTACAACGGGTGGTGCGGATTCCTTCCGGAACAAGCGGGCTTCTATGCCCTCTGCCTCCTGCTGGCCTGCGTGGGTTTGGGCATCGGGCAGAACCGCGAGATCCGCGCCCGGCTGCGCCGGATGGACAAACGGCTGATGGCCCTCCCCCTGCTGACGATTCTCGCCACCTGGGGCGGTGCGGCAGTCACGGCAGTCCTGCTCCCGCACTACGGCATGGCCGACTGGCTGGCCGCCAGTTCGGGTTTCGGCTATTACTCCCTCTCGGGCATCCTCATCACGGAGCTGCGCGGCTCCACGCTGGGCACGCTGGCCTTGGTGTACAACATCCTGCGCGAACTGGTCGTCCTTTTATGCGCCCCGTTCCTCCGCCGCCTTTTCGGGCCGCTGGCACCCATCAGCCAAGGCGGTGCCACCAGCGGCGACACCACCCTGCCGGTCATCACGGCCGCCTGCGGCCCGCAATACGCCCCGCTCTCCATCTACCACGGCATTTGCGTGGACTTCACCGTCCCGTTCCTCGTGCCGTTCTTCTGCTCTTGGACCTGACCGCCATATCCATAAAGAGGCCGCTCCCCAGCCAGAAAGGGGAGCGGCCTCTTCTCTAAATATTTGTCTCAAATCTATCTCAGTACCTTCACTGCCTGCGTATGCTCGCCCGCCAGGCGGAACACGTACACGCCTTTCTGCCAAGAAGAAGCGGGAACCGAAACGATACCGCCTTCATCGGACAACGTGTAGGCATCCACCAGCTGCCCGGCCATGCCGTAAACTTCCAGGCTACGGCAACCGGCGGGATAAGTCACTTGATAACCTTCACCCGTGGCCACGACCTTGGCCTCACCGGCCATTGTCACTTCTTCCACGCTCAAGGCTTCGTCTGCCGCCTCGGCATCACCCTGATAAATCACGATGTCGCGGGAGAAACCTTTGCTGTCGGTCAGCGTCACCGTGGCACGGCGACCGTCCACGTCAAACGGAAGGCTGCCGGCCTGAATGGAGAACTCAAAATAGTCGAGCGACACGCCTCCCGTGGCCTGCCCCGGCTGCGTCACCGTCAACCAATCGCCGTCCGTTGACTCCGACACCGTCGCCGTGACGGACACCTCGCCGGAAGCCGCCGTATTGTACCAGTCGGAGAGGTAAAGCTTGCGGGTCTGCCCGTTGATGCCCAGGTTCAGCGAGTCGGTGGCCAGCAAGGTCTGCCGCTCCCCTTCGGCCAGAAGCAGATAAGGCGTGACCATCATCTGATGGATGTCCAGGGAAGTACACAAAGGCTCGGAATACAAGACCTCCCCGTCCTGGCCATAGCCTTCAAGGACGTATTGCATGGGAACGCCTGCGTTCTCACCCACGGTAGGCACGTACCAGGCCGTGTTCCGCGTGGAATCCCGGTAGAGCGCACGGTCCGTCTGGGCGAACAAGGCCCACGACGTCCCGTCCTGCGGGCCCTGGATCAACACGTAGAAGGCGGAATCCACCTTCACGAAATCCTCCGGGGCGGCGGTCACGTCCCAAATTCGCATCTGGATGTCCGGGAAAGACTGGAAAAGCGTCGGCACGACATTCGGGATTTCCTGGATGGTCTCATACTGCCCGTTGCGCCGCTCCGCCCACACTACCGTGAAAGGCTTACGGCTCAAATCCACCGTGGAAGGAGTCAACACCATAAAGCTCGTGCCGGACATATAGGCACCGCCTTTGACGGGAGCATCGAACATCTCTATATAAGCAGACCGATCCGTATTATCGGTGCCGAAAAGCATGCCTACCCCCCAAGGGTCGGAGCTGTCCATCGGGATGTAGCCGGTATTGGTGAACGGCTCCGCCTCCACGTTGCAGTTCCACACGAAGGCGCTTCCGCTCAACGCCACCATTCCCGGCACCGTCTCGCCGTCTGCGTTGACATAGGTACCCATCTGGTAGGTGGAGTCCTGCCCGTTGGCCGTAGCCGTCAGGACCGGAGTGTCCACATATCCTTCATCGACGAAGAACGGGCGGGTGGTCACCGAGTCTTCCGTGATGCCGTCCTGCCCCAGGAAGTCCCAGTAGAAGGACTCGGCATCCGTGGTCTGGTTATGGAACGTGATGTTGCGGTCGATGTATCCCAATACACCATGGTTGGCAAAAAGGTATTCCGTCGGGGAAATCTGCCTCAAGGCAGTACCCGGCACCAAGGTGTAGACCCCGTTCTGCACGCCGTAATACGTCCCGGGCTTTCCACCTTCACGCGTGGAGATGCGCGGTCCTCCGACGGGCTGCTGCTCCTGCAGAGCCTCGCTTTGCGGACGGGGTGTCCCCAACTTCACGTTCTTCACATTCAACCGCTCCGCCAACGACTGCACGCGCACTTCGGGGTTCACCGCGTGGCGTGCTGCTGAAGCAGACGGGAACTTAGGTTGCTTCGGCTGGAAATCCTGCGCGCCGGCAGCCACAGCCATAGCCATAAAGAGGGTGGCCATGCCGCCCTTGAAAAGGTTATTGCTCATTTTCTTTTCGATTGGATTCGTAACTTATTTCACAATGATTTTGCCTTGCGCCTTGCTGCCGGACTTGCCTGCAATCTGGTACAGGTAGATGCCCTTGCGGAGCGAGGAAAGGGATACCTGGCCTTCGCTGCCGGCCAACGTGCGGCTCATCACCATCGCGCCGTCCAAGCCGTAGAGGTAAAGGGTATGCACGCCTTCGCCGTCCAATGCGTAGTGCATCACGTTGCCCTGCATGGACACATGGGCCTTGGAAGCTTGCACGCCGTCGATGCCCAGGACTGTTTCGTCATTGGTCATCACCAAAGTAAAGCTGACCTTGTTGGCTTCCTGTCCCTCGTACCATGCGGAAACCAAAGCACGGCGGGTAATGATCTGATCGGCAGGACGTACAGAAGCTGTATGAATCTGGGCATCAACGGCCACATTCGCCACCAACTCTCCTTTCTTCTCACAAAGAGTACCAGATGAACAAGTTCCATCAAAAGAACACAATTCCAAATCAACTTTCGGGTCATCAATAGACTCCAGCGTTACATGAACATTTGAAGCGTCTACTGAACTCGTCAATGTGATCTCCGGCATGAATTGCAAAGCATTCATGGCAGGCATACCCATTTGGTCACCAATATGCAGCAAATCCTCATTTATCTTTGAGGAATACACCGTTGCCCCATTCTCAATATCTTTCCCTTCATGCTGGAACGTCAACGTCTGTGCCTGGACGCTCCAAGCACAAAGCAAAGCTGATAAAAGCGTAAAAAGTTTCTTCATACTGTTTTCGTTTTAAGTTATTATTCGTTTACTATTTCTCCACTTCGCATTCGGCCACCTGCAACACGCCTTCGGCATCGTTGTAGACAAAGCCCACCACCGACAGGTTCGCCGTGTTCCAGTTCTCACGCACGGGAATGGAACGCTCCACCGTCTGGAAGACATTCTCCTGCAGGGCCACATCCTCGCCCCAAGTGCCATTCACGCTGGCACGGTACACATGGTTATGCTCGTAATCCGTCAGCGTGTTGCCGCCGTCTATTTGGAAACCCACGATATGGCTTTCCGTAATCCACAGTTGCAGCTTGCCGTTCACAGCCACCGACGGTTCCAACGTCGCAAATACGGACACAATGCTGTCTCCCGCCTCGTTCTCCGTCACGACAGCCGACAAGCCGATGCCTAACTTGGCCTCCTTGGTCACCTCGTTCCGGACGTACGCCGCCCAGTCCGGAGCATTCAGCACGCCACTGGTGCGGTCTATCACCCCGGCGGGATAGGATTCTATATTCCAATGGGTCGCATATTCATCCCCTTCGGGCTGCATCAGTCCCAAGCTTCCGTAGTCCGACTCGGCCAGCCCGAAGTTTCCGGCATGGATGCCCACCACCACCAGCTGGTCGCCGTATTGCTCCTTCATGCTGCTGATGCGCCGCTGCGCCTCCGGGCAATTGGTACACATCTGCCCCGTGAACTCCTCCAACAGCACGGCGCGGCGGCTCTCCACCGCCGGCATCTCCAGATAACGGTCGCCCTCGGCTATCTCGTCACAAGCTGTCAGCCAGCCCGTCACGCCCAGCAGGAGGGCGCAAAATATCTTATTCATTCTCATCGCTCCTTAGAAATTATAGTTGTAAGACACCTGCACACCGCGGCTGGCCGGCACGAAGCGGCACACGCCACCCGAACAGTTGTACCCTGCACGGGTACGGCCATATCCGGCCATCAGGCGGTGGGACTTGTAGTTGAAAGTCACCGAACCCATATAATAGTGCAGGTTGGTCTCGCCGTTGTTCCACATGTCGCTCACGGTGAACATGAAGTAAGGCAGCACGGACAGCTCCAACAGGCCGTAGGTCCAGTCCCCCTCGTCCTGCTTCGTGGCCAGATACTGCACCTCGGCCCGGAGCGTCAGCTTCTTGTTGAACTGGTATTTTCCTTCCGCCACGCCGATGTTGGACTTGATGGTCCCGCCCTCGCCTTCGATGACGGTCTGGTTGTAGCGTTGGTTCATGTACATCAGGTTCAGCTTGAAGGCCTTGGTCAGCTTCTTCTCCAACTGCACGTTGATGTCCTGATA
Organism: uncultured Paraprevotella sp.; assembly: GCA_944320765.1. Taxonomy (GTDB): domain Bacteria; phylum Bacteroidota; class Bacteroidia; order Bacteroidales; family Bacteroidaceae; genus Paraprevotella. The sequence goes on along the minus strand of CALUIS010000004.1, from coordinate 22,984 downwards.
ATACAAGCCGCCCATCTTGAAGAACTTCGTCTGATAGCCTTCCGTTCCCATCGTCTCTCCATGGAAGGTCGCCACGGGGTCTTTCCCCAGACCCCGGATATGGCTGACGTTCAACTTCAGCTTCGTGCCGTACTTTCCGCCCAGCGGGGTGCGCCGCTTGAAGGTGTAGCCGAACTCACCCTGAAAGGCCCATTCGCCATCCGCCGCCTGCGTGGCATACGGATAAAGGGCCGGCAAGGCGTAGGTGTGCTGGTAGGCAAACGCCGGCATGTTGTTGACAAAAGCCGAGATGCCGTTCATGGAACGCTGGCTGCGGTAGGCCATGTCCTCGCTCCGCTTCACCTGCACCAAGGCACTCGCCCCGCGCTTGGAATAAGAGGCGGACAGCATCAACGCGCTTCCGTGGCGGTAGATATAGCCGTTGTCGAAGGACGGGTCCTGGCTCTTCCAGGCATATTCGGCCATCACGCTGTAATCGCCTTTCTGAAAACGGGAACGCACATCGAACGCGCTCACCGAATGGGGCAGGTTCAGGCGGTAGTTGGTGCCCGGCACCAGGATGTCCTCATCCCCTTCCTGCTTCAGCACGCCCGAGGCCCCGACCATCCACGTGATGCCCTTGTCCTGCATCCCGCGGCTGTACCGCTCCAGGTTCACCTCCAGGTCCGCACCGCCGACCCACGCGCCGTGCTTCCAGTCCCAGTAGCGCCGTTGGAGTCCGCCCAGCAGCTTGAACTGCACGCCCTTCCATGCCGTGACGTTCAGGCGCGCGCCACGCAAGGCGTTGTCGATGCCCAGGCTGCGCTCCTCGTACGTGCGGAAGATGAAACCGCTGCCGAACTGGTCGTAAAAGTCGCCCACCGTGACATCGAACCCGAAGTCGCTTATACCTTTTATATATATATGGGGGACGCCCCATCCCTTGAAGTCGTTCTCGAATCCGGGAAGGGGATACTCCGTGAACTCCAGCCGTGCGCCGGCCTCCACGTTCTTGCTCATGAGGTTCAAGTCCACGTAGGTGTTGGTCAAGCCCCAGTCGTCGTAGCTTCCGGTGTTGATGTCCTTGTCCTCCTCCGGAATCAGCACGTCGCTTTGCACGCTTCCGTGCAAAACGACTTTCCTCGGGTTCTCCTGCGCATTCGCCGCAAAGGCCAACAGCCCGGCACAAGCCAAGGCTATCGGCTTCTCAAATTTCCTCTTCATGTAATCGTTCTCTGCGAAAATCCTATTTCTCAGCAATCAGTTCACGAATCTTCTCAATCAGGTGGCTTTCCGCCCCGTCCGTATAACCGCTACGGGACTCCGCGATTTTCCCGTTCCCGTCAATGATGAACACGTGGGGAATCATCTGCACCCCCATCGCCCGGCGGAACTCACTGTTGGGATCCAACAGCACTTCGTACTCCCAGCCCTCACCGTCCACCAACGGTTTTACCTTATTTATATTCTGGGCCTGATCGATGGAGACGGCGATGACTTTCATGCCGGTCTCATCCTGCCAATCGGCATACTGCTCGCTGATGGCCTTCAGCTCGCGGTTGCAAGGCTTGCACCATGTGGCGAAGAAGCTGATGACAAAAGGCTTGCCGTCGTTGCTCAATTCAGCCGTGTTCACGGTCTTTCCCTCCAAGTTTTTCAACTGCACGGAAGGCAACTGTGCTTGCGCCGTCATGCCGACCAAAGCCAGCACAAATACGCTAAAAATCTTCAATAGTTTCATATTCTCGCCCTTTTTGGTTGCAAAAATACGCTTTTTCCCTCAAATAGCCGCCATTTTAACAAAAAAACTTCTCCGCTCCGTCTCTTTTTTTGGTTTTTTGATGTAACTTTGCAGCCGATTTCAAGGGATATACAATTTATAAATTTATATTTCAAGGTTTTAGTATGAGAAAAGTGTTACTTACAGCATTCCTGTTATGCATGGGAATGTGGTGGTGTCCGCGTTCATACGCGCAAGGGCCGGCCTCCCCGGAGATCTGCACCCTGCGGCTGAGCGACGGGACACTGGTCTTAGGCATGTCCGACAACGGGCAATGGGCCGTGGCCTACAACGAGAATGACGGAGAAGACAGCTACGGGAAAGTCATCAACACCTCCACGGGAGAATACACCCTGCTGCCCAACCACCCCAAAGGAGACGAGACAAGCATCACCAGCACTTATTACGCCACGGACGTGAGCGACGACGGCGCCATGATGGTGGGCTGCTTCCAGGACTATCCTGCCGCCTACACCGAGGCTACGGGATGGCGCCAGCTCCCCTCCCCCGCCGGATGGGGCTACGGCCTGGCCAGCGCCATGACCCCCGACAAGCGTTTCGCCATAGGCCGCTGTTACATCAGCCCCAGCACGCAGAACGAGACCGCCGTGCTGTGGGACCTCAACACCATGGCCATCGTGGAGACGCCGAACCTGCCCACCCTCTCGCTCAGCGGCGAGAACGAGGATCAGGTGCGCTTCACCGGCATCAGCGCCGACGGCCGCTACATCGTGGGCTGCACCTCGTTCACGACCATGGGATACACCATGGTGTTCATCTATGACCGCGAGAACGAGACCTGGCAGCCCATCGGCTTCGACTACGACGCCGACGGCAAGACCTTCACGCCGCAGGTAGAGGGCATAAGCTTCATCGACCAGGCCAACTTCAGCCCCAACGCCGAATGGCTCGGCGGGTCGGCCTATATCGTGAAGGACGGGACGGAGTACTACACCCCCTACCGCTACCACGTGCCCACCGGCGAGTTCACCCTCTACGACGAGACGGAAAGCCACGACATACAAGCCATCTGCATCGACAACGACGGCTGCCTGATGGGCGGCACGCCGCACGACTCGCAGCTCCGCAGCTTCCTGGTACGCAGCGGCAACTATTGGTTCGCCCTCGACAACCTGTTCCAGCAGTGCTACGGCATGGACTTCTACGACCACAGCGGCTTTGAATACACCGGCTCGCCCATCGCGCTTTCCGTGGACGGACGCACCATAGCCGCCTTCACCGCCCAAGGAGACAGCTACATCCTCCACATGCCCGAGACCATGAAGGAAGCCACGGCGCGCATCAACCTGCTGGCCGACTACACCGCCAGCCCCGCCGACGGGACCTCTTTCTACAGCCTCCCGCTCTCGCGCGTAACCCTCACCTTCAACCGCGACGTGAAGCTCCTGTCCGCCGGCAACGCTGCCGTCCTGGCACAGGACGGGACCACCGTGCGCAACAGCCTCTCCATCAGCGTGTCCGAAAACAAAAGGGATGTCATCGTCCAGTTCCGCGGCACCACGCTCGATGACGGGAAGGACTACACCCTGACCCTCCCCGCCGGCACGCTCTGCGTGGAAGGCGACGAGGAACGCCTCTCCCCCGAAATCGTATTGCACTACACCGGACGCGCCAACACGCCCGTACAAGTGACGGCCACCTCGCCCGCACAAGGCGGCAGCCTGGTGCAGATCGACGCCTCCACCCATGCCGTGATCGCACAGTTCGACACCCAGGTAGTCCTGACGGACACGGCCCGCGCCGCCCTCTTCCAGGACGGTGAGAACACAGCCGTATGCGAGCTGGAGATGCTGGCCGAAGGCAACCGCGTGGCCATCTACCCCGCCACGACGCAATACCTCTACCTCGGCACTTCCTACACCGTGCGTGTATACCCCGGTTCGCTGACCGACGTCGCCGGATTTGCCGCCAACGCGGAAATCAACATCCGCTACGAAGGGGCCTACGAACGCACCGTCAGCTCCACCGACTCCCTCGTGCTGAGCGAGGACTTCAACGACGGGCTGAACAACATGATGCTCTATGACGGCGACCGCCTGACTCCCACGGAAGAGATGGCCGGATGGGACTTCACGGACAACATGCCCTGGAGCCTGGTGTCCGACGACGACAACACAGCCGACAAGGCGGCCGTGTCGCACTCCATGTACACGCCCGCCGGCAAGTCGGACGACTGGATGTGCACGCCGCAATGCTTCATCCGCGATGACAAATACGTGCTGCGCTTCCGCTCGCAAAGCTACCTGAAGGACAAGACGGACCGCCTGAAAGTCATCGTCTACGCCGACGAGACCGTCTACAACACCCTCACGAAAGAGATCGTGGAGAAGATGCGCGCGGAAGGCCGAGTGGTGTACGACGAGGTGGAATCGCCGGGACGCAATGAAAGCATCCTCGTGGGCGACTGGAAAGACCACACCATCTCACTGGCTGAATACGCCGGGAAGCACATCTACGTGGCCTTCGTGAACGAGAACGAGGACCAGAGCGCCGTCTTCGTGGACGACCTCACCATCGAACGCGCCACGGACTTCAACATCGTCCTCTCGCTCAACCCCACCATGGTGGCCCAGGAAAGCACTATAATAGAAGGCCGCGTGAACGTCACCTCTGAGGAAAAGACGTTCCAGGACATCCACATCTCGCTGCTCGACGCGGAGGAGAACGTGCTGCAGACCATCGAAGAGGACGGCCTCTCGCTCAAGAACGGCGACAGCTACCCCTTCGCCTTTGAAAAGCCGCTGGCCCTGGAAACGGGAAAGGTGAACGACTTCGCCATCCGCGTGCAGATGGGAGAGGTCACCGACACCATGCGCACATCCATCCGCAACATGGCCTTCGAACCCGAGAAACGCCTGGTGGTGGAAGAGTTCACCGGAATGGACTGCCCCAACTGCCCGCAAGGCATCCTGGCGCTGGAACGCATGGAGGAGATTTACGGCGAACGCCTCATCCCCATCGCATACCACACGTATCCGGGCGACATCTATGCCGGCGACTTCACCAGCTTCGTCAGCACGGAACTGGGCCTGATAGGCGCCCCCAGCGGCCTCATCAACCGCGGCGAGGTCTCCTACCCGATGTACCGCACCACGACGAACGGCGAGGCGGACTATATGTTCAACTCCCCCGACCGCAGCTGCTGGATGGACGTGGCCGAGGACGAGATGTCGGAATACGCCGACGCGGACATCCGCATCACGGCCGAATACGACACGCAGACCCAGATCCTGACCGTTCCTTACGAAATCACCTACGCCCTCAACCAGAAAGGACTGAACGTGACCCTCCAGCTCCTCGTGACGGAGGACGGACTGCCGGGCTACCAGACCAACAACCTCTACAACGTGTCCGACCCTGACCTCGGCGAATGGGGAAAAGGCGGCGCCAACGCCAGCGCGACCGTGGTCTGCACATTCAACGACGTGGCCCGCGCCAAGGCCGACTACGCCAACTACGGCGACCTCCTGCCCGTCAACGTGGAGGCCGGGAAAGCCTACACCGGAACACTGACGCTCAATGAGGAACAATTGCGCTACGTGGACGACATCCACTACACGCACGCCGCCCTGCTGCTGCTCGACGCCAACACGGGCCGCGTCATCAACGCCGCGCACGCCCGCATCATCGACCCCACATGGGATGACATCCAAGGCACGGAAGCTGACGCGGCCGACGTGACGGTACGCGCCACCGAAGGCGGCATCCGCGTGACGGCCGGAGAAGGCACCGCCAACGTCTACTCCGTGGGAGGCACCCTGCTGGCCACGGCCCGCGTCAGCGGCGAAGCCACGCTGCACACCGGCACCTACAAAGGCATCGCCATCGTGGAGGTCCGCACCGGACAGTCGCATGTCGTGAGAAAAGTGATGATGAAATAAGACAAGAACTTCAAAGAGAGTGTCATGCCCCCGCGAACTGGCGGCGCGGCGTGACGCTCTTTTTCATCAAACCCAATCAACATATAATATATGAAACAACGGATACTCATGCTCGGCCTGCTCATCTGCACGGCCTTGCAAACAGTCTGGGCGCAGACACGGCAAGCCTCGGGTACGGTCTATTCCGGAGAGGACGGCCTGCCACTCATCGGGGCCAGCGTAAGGGTGCAAGGCACCACCCTCGGTGCGACAGCCGACCTGGACGGCAAATTCACCATCAAGGACATCCCCGCAAGTGCCAAGCGGCTCGAAATCTCCTACATCGGGTTCGTCAAGCAGACCGTGGCCATCGGGACGGGCATCAACGTCACCCTGCAGCCCGAAAGCCACGACCTGAAGGAAGTGGTCGTCACCGGTATGCAGAAGATGGACAAGCGGCTCTTCTCCGGCGCCACCGTGCAGATTGACGCCGACAAGATGAAAATAGACGGTATGGCGGACATCAGCCGCTCCCTCGAAGGACGCGCCGCCGGCGTGTCGGTACAGAACGTGAGCGGCACCTTCGGCACGGCACCCAAGATCCGCGTGCGCGGTGCCACCTCCATCTTCGGCAGCAGCAAGCCACTGTGGGTGGTGGACGGTGTCATCATGGAGGATGCCGTCGACGTGAGTGCCGACGCCCTCGCCACGGGTGACGTGGAGACCCTCATCAGCTCCTCCATCGCCGGACTGAACGCCGACGACATCGAGAGCTTCCAAATCCTGAAGGACGGCTCGGCCACCTCCATCTACGGCGCACGGGCCATGGCCGGCGTCATCGTGGTCACCACCAAGAAAGGAAAGGCCGGACAGAGCCGCATCAACTACACGGGCGAGTTCACCATGCGCATGAAGCCTTCGTACAACAACTTCAACATCATGAACTCGCAGGACCAGATGGGCATCTACAAGGAAATGGCCGAAAAAGGATGGCTCAACCTCTCCGGCACGGGCAACAACGGCGTCTACAACGCCTCCAACAGCGGCGTCTACGGCAAGATGTGGCACCTGATCAACACTTACGACCCCAACACGGGGCAGTTCGGGCTGGCCAACACGCCGGAAGCGCGAAACGCCTACCTGCAGGCCGCCGAAACCCGCAACACCGACTGGTTCGACGAGCTTTTCAGCCTCGGCGTGATGCAGAACCACTCCGTCAGCATGACCGCCGGCACCGACAAGGCTTCCTACTACGCCTCGCTGAGCGTCATGAAAGACCCGGGATGGTACAAGCAGAGCCGCGTGAACCGCTACACGGCCAACCTGAACACCACGTTCAACCTCAGCAAGCACCTCTCGCTCAACCTCCTCTCCAACGCCTCCTACCGCAAGCAACGTGCCCCCGGCACGGCCGCGCAGAGCATCGACATCTCCACGGGAGAGGTGAGCCGCGAGTTCGACATCAACCCCTATTCGTTCGCCCTCAACACGTCGCGCACGCTTGACCCGAACGAATACTACACGCGCAACTACGCAGACTTCAACATCTTCCACGAACTGGACAACAACTACATGGAGCTGAACATCGTGGACCTCAAGTTCCAGGGCGAGCTGAAGTGGAAACCGCTCAACGAGCTGGAGTTCAGCGCACTGGGAGCGTTGAAATACTACATGTCCTCCAACGAGCACTTCATCAACGAAAGCTCCAACCAGGCCAACGCCTACCGCGCCATGGGCAACTCCATCATCCGGGACGAGAACGACAAGCTCTACAGCGACCCGGACGACCCGTACGCCCTGCCCATCACCATCCTGCCCGAAGGCGGCATCTACCGCCGCACGGACTACCGCACGCGCGGCTTCGACTTCCGTGCCTCGGCCTCGTGGAACCGCCTCTGGGGCGAGGACCATCTGACCAACGTCTACGCCGGCATGGAGACCAACTCCACCGACTACCACCAGTCCTACTTCAACGGCTGGGGCATGCAGTACGGCATGGGCGAGACGCCGTTCTACATCTACCAGTTCCTCAAGCAGGCCATCGAGCAAGGCTCGGACTACTACTCGCTCGGCAACAGCCGCCTGCGCAGCGCGGCCTTCTTCATGAACGCCAACTACGCCTACCAGTCGCGCTACTCCGTCAACGGGACCATCCGCTACGAAGGCACCAACCGCCTCGGCAAGAGCCGCAACGCCCGCTGGCTGCCCACGTGGAACATCTCCGGACGCTGGAACCTGGACGAGGAACAGTTCTTCCAGCCGCTGAAGAAAGCCGTCTCCCACGCCGCCTTCAAGGTGTCCTACTCCCTGACGGGCGACCGCGGGCCGGCCGGAGTGACCAACTCCAACGCCATCATCTCCAGCTACAACCCCTTCCGCCCCTTCACCTCCGTGCAGGAAAGCGGACTGACGCTCTACCAGCTGGAGAACAGCGAGCTGACCTACGAGAAGAAGCATGAGCTGAACCTCGGGCTCGACCTCGGGTTCATCAACAACCGCATCAACGTGACCATGGACTGGTACACGCGCAACAACTTCGACCTCATCGGCTACATCAACACCCAGGGCGTGGGCGGAGAGACCCGCAAGCTGGCCAACGTGGCCTCCATGAAGTCGCACGGGTTCGAGCTGAGCGTCTCCTCGCTCAACATCGCCAACAAGAACTTCTCCTGGAACACGGACTTCATCTTCTCCACCTACAAGAACGAGGTCACGGAGCTGGATGCCACCGTCACGCTGATGGACTACGTGAGCGGCACGGGATTCACCATGCCGGGTTATCCCTCGCGCTCGCTCTTCTCCATCCCGTTCGCCGGACTGGACGAGAACGGTATCCCCACGTTCTACAACGAGAACGGGGAAATCACCAGCACGGACATCAGCTTCCAATACAGCGATGACTTCTCTTGGCTGAAGTATGAAGGCTCCACCGACCCGACCATCTCTGGAAGCTTGGGCAACACATTGACCTACAAAGGATTCCGCCTGAACGTGTTCTTCACCTTCTCCGGCGGCAACGTGGTGCGCCTCGACCCCGTGTTCAGCGCACGCTACACCGACCTGACGGCCACCACGCGCGAGTTCAAGAACCGCTGGACACTGCCCGGCGACGAACACCGCACCAACATCCCGGCCATCCTGAGCTACCGGCAGTACTACGAGGACACCAACCTGCAGTACGCCTACAACGCCTACAACTACTCCACCGAGCGCGTGGCCAAGGGCGGATTCGTCCGCCTCAAGGAGATTTCCTGCTCGTATGACTTCCCCAAGAAGCTCATCTCGCCGCTGAAGCTCTCCAGCCTCTCGCTCAAGCTGCAGGCCACCAACCTCTGCCTGCTTTACGCGGACAAGAAGCTCAACGGGCAAGACCCGGAATTCATCAACGCCGGCGGTGTGGCCTCGCCCGTACCCCGCCAGTTCACCCTGACGCTGAGACTCGGCATCTAACCCTATAGAAAAAACAAACAGAATGACAATGAAAATCAAATATGCAGCGGCCGCGCTGGCCGCACTGTCGCTTTCGATGTCTTCCTGCGACGACTTCCTCGACACCCTGCCCGACAACCGCACGGACCTGGACACGCCGGAAAAGATCACCAAGATACTGGTGTCGGCCTACCCGACGGCCAACTGGAACCTGATTACCGAATACTACTCGGACAACACGGACGACAACAGCGACCGGTACCAGATGTACGACCGGCTGAGCGAGGAAATCTACCTGTGGAAGGATACCCGCGAGACCGGCGACGACAGCCCCCTGACGCTGTGGAACTCTTGCTACTCGGCCGTGGCCTCCGCCAACCAAGCCCTGCAAGCCATCGAGCGGCTGGGAGGCGGCGAGAACCTGCAGGCCCAGCGCGGCGAAGCACTCCTCTGCCGCGCCTACGGCCACTTCATGCTGAGCTACGTGTTCTGCAACGCATGGACGGAAAGCGGGAAGAACACCGACATGGGCATCCCCTACTCCACGGAGCCGGAGACCACCGTACGCCCGCAATATGACCGCGAGACCATCGGCAAGACGTACGAGCGCATCGCCGCCGACCTAGAAGAAGGCCTGCCGCTCATCGACGACAACAACTACGACGTGCCCAAATACCACTTCAACCGCAAGGCGGCCTACGCCTTCGCCGCACGGTTCTACCTCTACTACGGCAAGTACGACAAGGCCATCGAATGCGCCAACGTGGTGCTGGGCGAAGACCCCTCACTCGTGCTGCGCGACTGGGACGCCATCGGCAAACTCTCGCTGAACGACGACCTGCAGCCCAACGCCTATATCGACGCGGCCGAGCCGGCCAACCTGCTGCTCGTGACCTCCCGCTCATGGTGGGGACTCTACAACGGCCCGCTGACGGTGACCTGCCGCTACACGCACAACGTCACCATCGCCAACAACGAGACGTGCCTGTCCACCGGCGTATGGGGTCCGTGCAACACCACGCTCCGGATGCAGGCGGCCAACTACACGTCCGTGCCGAAGGTGATGTTCCGCAAGTATCCCATGTTCTACTTCGAGGTGGTGGACCCCGCCGCCGGGACGGGCTACTACAACATCGTGCAGTCGGCCTTCAACACCGACGAGACGCTGCTCGTGCGGGCCGAGGCCTACACGATGAAGAAGGACTACGCCCGCGCCCTGGCCGACATGCAGGCCTGGCAGAACGCCTTCACCACCTCCGACGTGCAGCTCACGACGGAAGCCGTGAACGACTTCTACGGCCCCATCGAATACTACACGCCCGAGGAGCCGACCGTGAAGAAGGAGCTGCATCCCGACTTCGCCGTCGAGGAAGGCACGCAGGAGAACATGCTCCACTTCATCCTCCACGCCCGCCGCATCACGACGCTGCACGAGGGACTCCGCTGGGGCGACATCAAGCGCTACGGCATCACGGTGTACCGCCGCACGGTGGACAACCGCATCATCACCGTGACCGACACGATGCTGCCCGACGACCCGCGCCGGGCCGTCCAGCTGCCGAACGACGTCATCCAGGCCGGCCTGCCCGCGAACCCGAGAAACAACTGATTCCCGCGAACCCATTAAACGAAGAAAGACAATGAAGAAATATATCGGTTTCATCATCCTGCTGGCCGGACTGGCACTCGCCCTTCCGTCCTGCAACAAAGATGAGATAGACGACGGCAGCATATTCGACACTTCGGCCCCCGAACGCAACGAGTTCGACCGGTGGCTGCTGAAGAACTACGTCAACCCCTACAACATCGAAGTGAAATACAAGTGGGAGGACATCGAGAGCGACATGAGCTACGACCTCGTGCCGGCCCGCATGGAGCAGTCCGAGAAACTGGCGCAAATCATCAAGTACGTGTGGCTGGAAGCCTACGACGAGGTGGCCGGCATCGACTTCATGCGCACCTACGTGCCCAAGCAGATCCTGCTGGTCGGCTCGGCCGCATGGGACGCCGACACGCAGACCAGCATGCTCGGCACGGCCGAAGGCGGACTGAAGATCATCCTCTACAACGTGAACGACCTGGACCGCTACATCGACAACATCGACGCGCTCAACGAGTTCTACTTCCACACGATGCACCACGAGTTCTCGCACATCCTGCACCAGACACGCCCCTACAGCACCGACTTCCAGACCATCACGGAGTCGGACTACGTGGGCGCGCAATGGTCCGAGCAGGCCGACACCACGGCCCACCGCCTGGGATTCGTCACGCCCTACGCCATGGACCAGCCGGACGAGGACCTGGCCGAAATCATCTCCACCTACATCACCAACGACCAGGCCTACTGGGACAGCCTGCTGGAAGACGCGGGCGAGAAAGGGGCCGGCCTGATCACCCAGAAGCTGGAGATGGTGCGCACCTACCTGCAGGACTCCTGGCAGATAGACATCGACCACCTGCGCGACGTCGTGCTGCGGCGGAGCGCGGAAATCAAAGACTTGGATTTGGATAACCTTTAAACAGTAAACGACAATGAGAAAATACGGCATAACCGGTTTGCTCTTCCTGGCGGCACTGGGCCTGCAGTCCTGCCTCTTCAGCGAAGAAGACCTCTTCGAGGACACCTCGGCCAACCGTACCGCGGCTTCCGTGGCGAAATACACGGAACTGCTCACCGGCGCGGAGAACGGCTGGAAACTGGATTACTACCCCGGCGGGGAAACGCACGACATGGGCGGCACCGTGCTGCTCATGCAGTTCGAGGGCGAGAACGTCACCATGATGTCCGACCAGACCGTGCAGGGCTTCAACGACCGCACGGAAACCCCGGCCGGCACCCGCGTGGCCTCCACCTACAGCATCAACGCCGACCAAGGCCCCGTGCTCTCGTTCGACACCTACAACGTGCTGCTCCACTACTATTGCGAGCCGCGCGGGGGGCTGGACGTGGACGGTTTCGAGGGCGACTATGAGTTCGTCATCACCGCCGCCACGCAGGACGACATCACGCTCCGCGGCAAGAAGTACGGCACGGTGATGCACCTCACCCGCCTGCCCGCCGACACCGACTGGGACAGCTACATCGCAGGATGCGTGCAGGTGTATGACGAGAGCGGCGAGTACGGCACGCTGGTGGGCTACAACGGCACGCAGACCTTCGCCCCCTCGGTCTTCTCGCAGCAGAACGTCATCACCTTCACCGAGACGGACAGCGAAGGCGAACGCACGCAGCAGCGCGTGTCGTTCATCTACACCGACCGCGGCATCCGCTTCTTCGAGCCCACGGTGGTGAACGGCGTGACGTGCGACGAGTTCACGTGGGACAACGCCACCAAGACGTTCACCAGCACGGCCGACGCCAACGTCCGCCTGAAATACGAGCGTCCGGCGGATTACTTGCCCATCGAGTTCTACACCGAACATGAGTGGGAGGCATCCTACAACTGCGACTTCGGCATGAACGACACCACCGAGGCCGTCACTTTCACCCGCGTGGAAGACACCGACACGCTCCTGACCCACTTCACGGCCCTGAACATGAGCTATGAAGTGAAAGCCATCTACAACCCCACGACGGGCATGATAGAGTTCCGCACCCAGTTCCTGGACCGCGTCACGCTCATCACCACCGACAACAAGCAGGTGAACGCCTACGTCCACCTCTGCCCGTGGAACGAGTTCGACGGCACGGTCTACCTGGCCAACAACGCCGGCATCGTCAGCTACACCAGCCAGATGGAACCGCGCGTGCTGGAGTTTGCCGACAACGGGCGCATGTCCGGCTCCGACTTCAACGGCTTCGTGTTCCTCGCCTTCGACGGCCCGGAACGCACCTCGAACCAATTGGGCGCCTTGGGCACCTTCAGTGAAATCAAACTCAGACAAATCGTAGAAGAAGATACAGAAGAATGAAAAAGATGAAAAGAACCCGCATCATACTCTGCGCGTTGGCGGCCGGCTTCCTGGGAGCCGGCTGCGACGACGACGCGCAGGAGGCCGCCTTCGGCATCCTCGAGGCCCGCCTCAACTTCGACGCCCCCGCCTCGCGGGGGTACGTGCTCGTCTCCGACCCCTCCTGCACCGCCACGGCGGCCGACGGATGGTGCACCGTGTCGCGCAGCGGCGACAGCATCATCGTCAACGTCACGGACAACATCTCCATCGAGAGCCGCCACACGAGCCTGACGCTCGCGTCCGGCGGCGTGTCCCGCCAGATCCCCGTGAGCCAGAGCGGCGGCTACTTCCGCCTCGAAAGCGACTCCGTGCAGCACACGGGCGACTCGACCGCCACCCTCAACCTCGCCGTCCCCGCAGCCTTCGACTACGAGGCCATACCCTCGGCCGCGTGGGTGACCTGCACCCGCGACGGGCAGACGCTCCGCCTCGCCGTGGAGCGCAACCTCAGCGGCGCACCGCGCAAGGCGGACATCAGCCTCTCCTGCCCCACGATGGGCAAGGACTTCCACGTGTCGCTCCTGCAGTATTCCGTGGACGACCTCATGGGAAGCTGGGAAGCGTCCTACACGACGAACAGCGGGCAGGAGCAGACCGCCCAAGTGACACTCACGCACAACGCCGCCGACGGCACCGTCAGCCTCTCCGGCCTGGACAGGAACTACGAAGACATCACGCTGAAGGCCGATGCGGACGGACAGCGGTTCAGCTTCGCCACCGGCACGTTCATCGGCTTCCTTGAACGCGGCGGCACCACCTACCGCATCTACCAGCATGGGACCACCGGCACACATGAAGTGCGCCCGGGCGAAACCCGCACCCTGCACTACGGCAGCCTCTTCTCCATCTCCGAAGGAGGAAAGGAGACACTGACGTTCCAGGCCGACTCCACGTTCACCGACGGCACGGCCATGGAAGGCATCGCCGTCATGGCCGACATGAACGGCCAGATGCGCAGCGTGTCCGAATACTACGGCCTGCAGCTCACACGCTGAGCCGCGCCGACGGGAACGACAAGAAAAGGCAAAAGCTGCTTCGCTTTCAGGCGAAGCAGCTTTTGCCTTTTCAGTTCCGGGCATTCTTATCTTACCGCTGCAGGAACTTCTCCGTGCGTCCGTCCGCCGCCACCCTCACGTACACGCCGGGACGGAGCGGCTCCTCCGCGCGGGTACCGTCCAGGCGGAAATAGCGGACCGGCCCCTCCGCCGCGGCCATCCCCGGACGGCGCACGTCCGTCCACACGTTCTCCTCGCTCCCGCCGTTGAAGTCGAACGACACGCGGCCCGACGCGGCGTCATACGTGATGCCCGTGATGGACTTTCCCAACGTGCCCCAACCTATGTACGCCCCGAAATTCGGCACGGACGTGTCGGAAAGTTCATTATTCCCGCCGGGCGAAGGATAGGTATCCCCCTTCAGGTTCTCCTCATACTCCTCGTCGTTCACCCCCGTCACCAGCAGAGGCTTCTCGCCGTCCGCCGGCACGATGGTCACCCTCCGGCTCGCCACGTTGTTCACCTCGTTGTTCCGCCATTCGGCCGCCGCCATCGGGTCTTCAGCCGAAAGGTTCACGTGCGTCACCAGCAGCCCCGCGGCCGGGCAGCTCATGTCCCACCCCGTACCGTCTATCGTCTCCAGCAGGTAATATTCCTTGGCATCCGCGTCGTTCACCACCTTCAGCGGCTTCCCGCCCCGGGCCAGCGAAGGCCAGGCCTCCACCGTGGTGGCCTCCGTCAGCTCCATCGGCTCCGTCCATCCCATCGCGATGCGCTCCAGCGCACGCATCCCCACGGGCCGGCGTCCGTCCAAGGGATACCCCCCGCGGTCCATCAGCGACCAGTCGCCCATGGCGAACTCCTCCGCCACCTGCCCGTCCGTGCGGTAGAAGTCCGGCAGCCCCAGCTGGTGGGCGAACTCATGGCAGAAGGTGCCGATGCCGTCCAGCTTGCCGTAGAGCAGCTCGTTGGTGCAGGAATAGGCGTTGAAAGCCAGCCCCCCGGCCTCGGGACGGTCGTAGCCCTGGTCGTCCATCGACGAGGTGTGGGGCCATATCAGGTCCGTCTGGGCGGGGATGGCATGCTGCCCCTCGCCGGCGTAAAGCACATAAAGGGCGTCCGCCACGCCGTCGCCGTCGCTGTCGAACACGCTCCAGTCCTCCACCTCGCCGGACGCGTCCGCCTTGCCCACCGCCTCGGACATCATCTCGCCCATGCGGGTGTCACGCCCCGCCGCCCCGTCGGCGCCATAATAGGCCCGCTCGTGGTCCAGCGTCACGGGGCCCAGCACCACGAACTCCGGCGTGAACTTGCCGTAACTCTGGTCGGCGAAATACTGGGCGGCCGTACCCTCGCCCCGCTCGATCTCCTCCCGCGTGGCCGTGCCGCCCAGCCGTGCGGCATAGCTTGCGGCAGGGGCCGCCTCGCTGAAAGCCACATCCTGGAACTGCACCAGCACCACGGGAATCTTGGGCGCCCCCACCGTGGAAGGCAACTCGCCTATTCTCCTTGCCAGCGGGTGTGCAGCCTGCACCCCTGCTACCGCCGCCCCCCACAAGAGGGCGGCATACATCAGTCTGTCCTTTTTCATCTGTATCCGTTTAAAATGATTTCCTGTCACATATCACGGCACAAAAATACGGAATTCCCTCCATACGCGGAAACAGCCGGCCTCCTTTTACAAAAAGACAAAGTGACAAAACGGCAAAAAACACCGTGCGAGAATCGCTTATCCGCACGCACGGGCGGCCCCGGACGGAAAAACGCCCGTATTCCGCGTCCCCGCCCGGACAATCTGCCGCCCGTCCGGCACTTTCCCTTTCATCCTGCACCCGCCACGGCCCCGCCTTGCGCCCAAACGTCACCGGCGCGTCAGCCCGAAGCCGGAAACGCCCGCAAAACGTCAATCCGTTTTTGCCGGCGGAAACGCCCCAACCAGGAAGGGAAAGCCCCGCAAGGCCCCGTTTTTCCCCGCTTTCCGCCCTCCGGAAAACCGCTTTGCGGCAAGAAATTTCCGTCTTTGCGGCAAGAAAACAATTTCTTTCAGCAAAGAAATTCCATTTTTGCCGCACAAAAAACGCCGTCCGACCCGATTCCGTATTTGCCTGGAACCGGGGCGGATGCCTGAATATCCGTGACGCGCACAGATGTGAGTTTCGTCCTCCTATCGTGCGGCCAGTTTGACGGTCTTCGCCGTCCGCCCGTCGCTCAGCGTCAGCAGGTAAATGCCCGGCATGACAGCAAACTTTCTACCATTCTTGAAAACATACGTAAGGCTGTTGCGGTTCTCTGAAAGACGATACGGCTTTACATGTCCAATTTGGACTTTTCCCCATGCTATTTATTTGAGCCTCATAACAATTCAGTTGTGGGGCTTTTACAAACAAAGAGGGCCGCAACAGCATCCCCGTTGCGGCCCTCTCCTCAAAACTGAAACTGCCGTCTCTCAGGCCTTCTTGATGTAGTCCACAATCCACTGGCCCACCTCGGTGGTGCCGTAACGCTCGCCGCCCTCAACCTGAATTTCGGGCGTGCGCACGTTGGCATCCAACGAGGCGTTGACGGCCTTGCGGATGAGTGCTCCCTCCTCCTTCAGGTTGAAATACTCGAAGAGCATGGCCACGGAGAGGATTTGCGCCAGCGGGTTGGCGATGTTCAACCCCTTGGCCTGCGGCCATGAGCCGTGGATGGGTTCAAACACGGGCGTGTGTTCGCCGGTGGAAGCCGAAGGAAGCAGGCCCATGGAACCCGTGATGCAGGAACCTTCGTCGGTCAGGATGTCGCCGAAGGTGTTCTCCGTCACCATCACGTCGAAGAAGCGCGGGTCCTGAATCATGCGCATGGCGGCGTTGTCCACGAACATGTAGTCGGTCTCCACTTCCGGGTACTTGGGGGCCATCTCCTTGGCCACCTGGCGCCACAGGCGGCTCGAGGCCAGCACGTTGGCCTTGTCCACCACCGTGAGGTGCTTGCGGCGGCGCATGGCATATTCGTAAGCCACCTTCAGGATGCGCTCAATCTCGGGACGCGTGTAGGCGTTGGTGTCGTAAGCCTTCTCGTCGTCCTGATACTTCTCGCCGAAATACATGCCGCCGGTCAGCTCGCGGATGCAGATGAAGTCGGCCCCGCGCACCAGCTCGTCCTTCAAGGGCGACTTGTGGATCAGGCAGTCGAACGTCTCCACCGGACGGATGTTGGCAAAGAGGCCCAGCTTCTTGCGCATGGCCAGCAGTCCCTGCTCGGGACGTACCTTGGCGGTGGGGTCGTTGTCGAACTTCGGGTCGCCCACGGCCGAGAAGAGCACGGCGTCGGCATCCATACATATCTTAAAGGTCTCTTCGGGGAACGGGTCGCCCACCTTGTCGATGGCGTCAGCCCCGCAAAGGGCGTATTGGTAACTCACTTTGTGGCCGAACTTCTCGCACACGGCGTTCATCACGGCCACTCCTTGTTCCGAAATCTCCGGGCCTATTCCGTCTCCCGGCAACACGGCAATCTTCAAATCCATAATATTCTTTTTTCTATATTCAAAAATTCTATTTCTTTTCTCCATCGGCAAAGTCCGTCTCAATGAGGTTGAGCAGCTTCACCGTGGCCTTGATGGCCGCTTCCGTCTGGTCGGCGTCGAGTCCGCGCGTGCGGTAGGTCTTGTCGTTCCAATTCCACGTGATGACGGTCTGCACCAAGGCATCTGTACGCCCGCCGGGCGGGATGCTGACACTGTAGTTGGCCAGCCACGGGAAGGGGCGCGACAGCTTGTTCTTGTAAATGTGCCGCGCGGCGCGCATGAAGGCGTCGAACTGTCCGTCGCCGGACGCGTTCTCCTCGTAAGCCTGCCCGTTGACTTCCAGCTTCACCGAAGCCATCGGCTTCAGGCCGTATGCCGTGGTGACCACATAGCTCAGCAGCCGGACATGCTCCTCTGGCGTATCGTGCTTGAGTACGTCAGACACGATGTAGGGCAAATCCTCCTGGGTGACAATCTCCTTCTTGTCGCCCAGCTCTATGATGCGGTCGGTCACACGACGCGCCTGCTCGGGCGTCAGCTCCAACCCCAGTTCCTCCAGGTTGCGCAGGATGTTGGCCTTGCCGCTGTTCTTGCCCAAGGCATACTCCCGCTTGCGACCGAAACGCTCGGGCAGGAGGTCATTGCAGTATAGGTTGGCCTTGTTGTCGCCATCGGCATGAACGCCGGCCACTTGGGTGAAGACGTTCTCGCCCGTAATCGGACGGTTGGGCGGGATGGAGATGCCCGAATAGCTCTCCACCATGCGGCTCACCTCGTTCAGACGGCTCTCGTCGATGCTCGTCAAGGCATTGAACTGGTCCTTCAGGATGGCCTGCACGCTGGCCAGCGGCGCGTTTCCGGCCCGCTCGCCCAAGCCGTTGACCGAGGTGTGTATGCCACGGCATCCGCCCAGCACGGCGGCCAGCACGTTCGAGATGGCCAGGTCGTAGTCGTTGTGGGCATGGAAGTCGAAGCGCAGGCCCGGATAGCGTTTCACCATCTTGCGCATGTAGCCCAGCAGGTCCAAGGGATTGAGGATGCCCAGCGTGTCCGGCAACATGAAGCGGTCGATGGGCTCGTCCTTCAATGCGTCCATGAACGCGAACACATAGTCGGGCGAATGCTTCATGCCGTTGCTCCAGTCCTCCAGATAGACGTTCACCCCTATGCCCAGCTCACGGGCGTAGGCCAGCGACTGGCGGATGTCCGCCACGTGCTGCTCCAGTGTCTTTTTCAGCTGGTTCGTGCAATGGTTCTCCGACCCTTTGCACAACAGGTTGATGTGCCGGCAACCGCTGCTATGAATCCAATCCAGCGAGGTATGGCCGTCCACAAAGCCCAGCACTTCCACACGATCCAGCCGCCCGGTCTGGCGCGCCCACTGGCAGATGCTGCGCACGGCCTTCCACTCCCCGTCGGACACCCGGGCCGAAGCCACCTCAATACGGTCCACGTTCAGGTCCTGCAGCAAGGCCTTGGCTATCATCAGCTTCTCATGGGGCATGAAGCTCACGCCGTTGGTCTGTTCACCGTCGCGGAGCGTCGTGTCCATGATTTCTATCTTCACGGGATTCGTGTTCATTCCTTTTTCCTCCCGTCGTCAGGCGTTCTTCCCTTCCCAAGCCTCAATCTTGTCCTTGTTCTCAAGCAGGAAGTCGATGTCGTCCAAGGCATTCATGAGGCAATACTTCTTATATCCGTTGATTTCAAAGCGCTCGCTGCGCCCCGTGGCTTTGTTGGTCACCGTCTGGTGAGGCAGGTCTACTTCCACCAACGTCTTCGGGTCGGCCTTGATGGAGGCGAAAAGTTCGGCCAGAAAATCTTCGCTCACCACCACGGGCAGCACAAAGTTGTTCAGCTCATTGTTCTTGTGGATGTCGGCAAAGAAACTGCTGATGACCACACGAAAACCGTAACCGGCGATGGCCCACGCCGCGTGTTCGCGGCTGGAACCGCTGCCGAAGTTCTTGCCGGCCACCAGGATTTCTCCCCCATACGTCGGGTCGTTCAGCACGAAATTCTTGTTCAGCGTGCCGTCGGCATTGTAACGCCAGTCGCGGAACAGGTTCTCGCCAAAAAAGCTTTCTTCTCTCGTTGTGGCCTTCAGGAAACGGGCCGGGATAATCTGGTCCGTGTCCACGTTTTCCAAAGGAAGGGGTACACAAGTGCTTGTGATGATATCGAATTTCTGTTTCATAAGTCATATTTACATTAATGTTCGCGGATCGGTTATCACTCCCGTCACGGCAGCCGCTGCGGCCACCAACGGGCTGGCCAGTACGGTACGCGCCCCCGGGCCTTGGCGGCCCTCAAAGTTGCGGTTGGAAGTCGACACGGCCAACTTGCCCGCCGGAATCTTGTCGTCGTTCATGGCCAGGCAGGCGGAACAGCCGGGCTGGCGAAGCTCAAAACCGGCTTCTTCCAGCACCTTGTCCAAACCTTCGGCCTTGATCTGGCCGGCCACCATCCACGATCCGGGTACCAACCACGCCACGACATGCGGCGCCTTCTTGCGTCCCTTGGCAATGGAGGCAAACGCGCGGAAATCCTCGATGCGCCCGTTGGTGCAGGCTCCGAGGAACACATAATCCACCGGCGTGCCCAACAGCTTCTGCCCGGGTTGGAAGCCCATGTAGTCCAACGACTTCAAGTAGGAAGCACGTCCGGCCTCCGGAATCGTGTCGATAGAGGGAACGATTTCCGTGATGCCGATGCCCATGCCGGGATTGGTGCCGTAGGTGATGCGGGGTTCGATGTCGGCAGCCTGGAACGTGAGTTCCTTGTCGAACACTGCGTCATCGCCGCTCTTCAAGGTTTTCCAGTAGGCCACGGCCTTGTCCCATTCCTCACCCTTGGGCGCGTATTCACGGCCTTTCAGATAAGCGAACGTCACTTCGTCCGGCGCGATGAAACCGCCGCGGGCACCCATCTCGATGGAAAGGTTGCACAGCGTGAGGCGTCCTTCCATGGAAAGGTTGCGCACCACAGAGCCGGCATATTCCACGAAATACCCCGTGGCACCGGAAGTGGTGAGCTGCGACATCAGGTAGAGGGCCACGTCCTTGGCCGTCACGCCCTGAGCCAATTCGCCTTCGATGTTGATGCGCATCGACTTGGGTTTCTGCTGCAGGATGCACTGCGAGGCCAGCACCATCTCCACTTCGGACGTGCCGATGCCGAATGCCACTGCGCCTACTGCACCATGGGTCGAGGTGTGGGAGTCGCCGCACACGATGGTCATGCCGGGAAGCGAAAGTCCACGCTCCGGTCCCACCACGTGGATGATGCCGTTCTTGGGATCCATCATGCCAAAGTGGGTCAGCCCGAAATCGGCGGCGTTCTTGGCCAGCGTGTCCACCTGCGCCTTGCTCACCGGGTCTTCAATCGGCTTGTCCTGGTCGTGCGTCGGCGTGTTGTGGTCCGGCATACAATAAATATGGTCGGGGCGGAAACATTTCAGTCCCCGTGTCCGCATATCGGCAAAAGCCTGCGGGCTGGTCACCTCGTGGCAATAAAGCCTGTCGATATACAATTGTTGCGGCCCGTCCTCCACGTACTGGACGACGTGCTTGTCCCAAATCTTGTCAAAGAGTGTATTTGCCATTATCTTATCTTGTATTTGTTACTTCTTAAACTTGTTGATGCAATCTATGTAAGCCTCCACGGAAGCCGTCACGATGTCGGTGTTGGCGCCGAAGCCGTAGTACACATGTCCGTCGTATTCCACCTGCATGTGTACCTTGCCCACGTCGTCGGAGCCTTTGCTGATGGCCTGAATCGTGAACTCCTTCAGCACCATTTGCCGCTTGATGATGTTCTTCAGTGCCTTGATGGCGGCATCCACCGGACCGTTTCCGCTGGCCGATGCCTCGAACTTCTCGCCTGCAATGTCCAGACCGATGCAGGCCACGGACTTCACGCCCATTCCGGTTGTTACCTGCAAGTAATCCAGCTTCACCGCATGAGCTGCCGCACGGTCGGCTCCCGCCAGCATCAGGACATCATCGTCGTTCACCTCTTTCTTCTTGTCAGCCAGTTTCAGGAACTCCTGGTAGGTGGCATCCAGACGCTCGCCATCCATCTCCACGCCCAGCACGCTCAGACGGTGCTTCAGGGCAGCCCGCCCGCTCCGGGCCGTCAGCACGATGGCATTGTCGTCGATGCCCACGTCCTTGGGATTCATAATCTCATAGGTCTGCACGTTCTTCAGCACGCCGTCCTGATGGATGCCGCTGGAATGCGCGAAGGCGTTGCGGCCCACAATGGCCTTGTTCGGTTGCACAGGCATGTTCATCAGGCTGGACACCATGCGGCTCGTCGGATAAATCTTCTGCGTATTGATGTTCGTGTCAATGCCGATTCCTTTGTGACACTTCAGAATCATGGCCACCTCCTCGAGCGAAGTGTTGCCGGCCCGCTCGCCGATGCCGTTGATGGTCACCTCCACCTGGCGTGCACCGTTGAGTACACCGGCCATCGTGTTGGCCGTGGCCATGCCCAAGTCGTTGTGGCAATGCGTGGAAAGTATGGCCTTGCCGGCAGACAGCCCGTCAACGTGTTCCATCAGGTATTTGATTTTCTCGCCGTATTCCTGCGGCAGGCAATAGCCGGTGGTATCGGGGATGTTCACCACGGTAGCCCCAGCCTTCACCACGGCCTCCACCACACGGGCCAGATACTCGTTCTCCGTGCGCCCGGCATCTTCGGCATAGAACTCCACGTCCTCCACATAGCGCTTGGCATACTTCACGGCAGCCACCGCCCGTTCGATGATTTCTTCACGATTGGAGTTGAACTTGTATTTGATGTGCGGGTCCGAAGTGCCGATACCCGTGTGGATGCGCTTGTGTTTGGCTTCGCGCAAAGCATCGGCGGCCACGTCGATGTCTTTCTGCACAGCACGGGTCAGGGCGCATATCGTGGGCCACGTCACGGCCTTTGATATCTCAATCACAGAATTGAAATCACCCGGGCTGGATATCGGAAACCCCGCCTCTATCACGTCCACGCCAAGGATTTCCAACTGCTTGGCCACTTGTATTTTCTCTACTGTATTCAACTGACATCCGGGTACCTGTTCCCCGTCCCGTAACGTCGTGTCAAAAATAAATAACCTGTCGCTCATATCTCTTAAATTATCATTCAATAAAAAAAGCCTTTCACACCAAGAAAGTGGGAAAGGCCTCGTATACTCTACACACAACCACTACGCACAGACCACACTTTCCACTACAATTCCACGCAGTCGAATATCCAAAATGGCCAATAGGGTAATCGTTGTATTTCTCATTGCCTTGTCTGTTTGATGATTTGCTTGCAAAGATAAAAGAAACAAAGGAATTAGGCAAATAAATTAAAAGGAAAAATCAGGCCAAACTTCGGGGCAGTAGAAATTCAGTGGGGATTTATTTTCCAAAATCCCTAATAATTCCGACCTTTGCCTTATGGAAAAGGA